>NZ_JBIWLQ010000016.1:173604-210229 GCF_044766265.1 Streptomyces sp. NPDC102283 | reverse complement strand
AGACCCCAAGCCCTACGTCTGGACCAAGACCGCGGACGAGATCCTCGAACGCCTCGCCTCATATCTGAACAGAATTCCTGACTCAGAAGACTAGCAGTACAGCCACGACCAGGAGCGACGCACGATACTGTCCGGCGCCGACCCGGAGGAACTGCGTACCCGGCTGGCGGAACTGCCGTCGTACCTGGACACGACCCGTTCACCCGGCAGATGTACCACGGTGGCCGGTAAGGCCGCCCGGCAGTTCACCGGCTACCTCGGTTGGTTCACCGGCCACGCCGCCGACCTGGCTCCCACCCCTGCCGCCGAGCGGGCCCGCCGCACCATCGCCTTCATGGGCGGCCATCAGCAGGTGCTGGATGCCGCCGCCACCGCCCTGAACGACGACGACCCCCGGAGTGGGCCATCGAACTGTCCCGCGACCTGGTCACCGCCGAGCGAGCCGACAAGGAAGCCCGCAACCTCGCACCCGCCCCGCCACCTCGGAGGACAGCCCGGCGGCCACGGTCGCCCTCGCCCGCGGACACCTCGTCGCTCTGGCCGCCGCCGCCGCGAGGCTGGAGCATCTCATCGCCTCGGGCACCGCGGCCGTCACCGGTGACACCGCCACGGCCGCCAACGTGTTCAGCGCCTTCACCGCCCGCGAGCCCGTATCGCTGCTCCTGCGCCCACCACCGCGGTCCGCGCGCGGATGCCGGCCGTGCTGCGGCGCTGATGGTGCTGATCGGGTCACTGTGCACGCTGCTGCCCGTAGGACCGCACTTCCTCGCCGACAGTCCTGGCGGGATCCAACTGGCCCGCTGCGGTTCTCGCCACCCCTTTCACCGTTCAAGATCATCACGATGCAGAATGACCTGTATGTCGATAACGAACACGCCTCAGCCGGCCACGCTCGACGATGCCGCCTCGATCAGCCGGACCCTGGCCCGGGCCTTCGCGGGTGACCCGATGATGGACTGGTTCTTCCCCGGCGGAGCCTCGCGCGAGCCTGATCTGGTCCGCTACTTCGCCACGATCTTCACCCGGCAGTACGGCCGCCACGGGGTGTGCGAGCGCACCGGGTCGGCGGCCGCGTTCTGGGTGGCGCCGGAGGGGCAGGAGAAGGCCGTTCCCGACGCGGAGACCGTCGCGGAGCTTGAGGAGATCCTGGGCGACCGGGCGCCCCTGTTCCGGGAGGCCGTCCAGGCCGCCGCCGAGCAGGGCCCCAAGGAGCCGCACTGGTACCTCGCGGTCGTCGGCGCGGACCCGGCCGCCCGGGGAGAGGGGCACGGGGCGGCCCTGCTGCGCTCCGGGCTGGCCAAGGCGGACGCGGCGGGCCTGCCGGTCTACCTGGAGTCCTCCAAGCCGGACAACCTGCCCTTCTACGAGCACTTCGGCTTCACGGTTCTGGCGGAAGTTCAGCTCCCGGGGGGCGGTCCGGCGCTGTGGGTCATGCGGCGCGAGCCGGTCCCGGCCGGGCGGTAGCGGGACGACGGCGGGTGGGCCCCGGGCCCGACCTGGGGCCCACCCGCCGCGGCACATCGGAGCCGAAGGGCTGGGCTACGGCGGGAGCGTGTGACCGCGATCGACCTCGGGCCGTTCAGAGGCGGCAGGCGGGGAGGGGTTCCACGGCGAACGGGCGGGGCCCGAAGGTGTGGCCGGAGCGGGCGCGCATCAGCGGCAGCGCCTGACGGAGGTCTGCGCCGAGGTGGTGCAGGGAGGCGCAGCCACGCGACTCCCAGACGGCGAACTCCCCTTTCGCGTCCCGTGATGCGGTGTTCCACAACAGGGCGTCGCCGTTCTCACTCCACGCGAAGACCTCCAGGGTGGCGGCCAGGGACCAGTGGCCGTCCGGCTCCACCATCCAGCCGAACTCCTCGGTCTCGCCTTCTCGATAGCTTGCGCGCAAGCGCGCCGTGAGCCGGTCGCCCCGACCGCGCAGGCCGTCGGCGTATCCCGACCGGACCGGTGGGTAGACCAGCCACATCCCGAAGGTGCGTCCCCACCCCGCGTGGCGAACGAACGCGCGATAGGAATCCGGGAATCCCTCGCCGTCCGCGAAGCGATGTCCATCGAGGGCTTCGAAGTCGATGTGCTCGGTCGTCGGCGGGCCCGGAAGGCGCAGCCCGGCTATGGAATCGCTGATCATGCCGTGGATGCTAGCGACCCATAGAACGGCTCGGGCTGCGGACCGACCTGCGAGGGGCAGGCCGTCTGGGGCCTTCTCCGCGTGGGACCGGGGTGAGGGGATCGCGGCCGGTACGAGCGCCACGCGGTCCCTCCGGCAGCCCTCCGAAATCGGACCCAGGCCCTCCGTTCGCGGTCACGGGACCGGGTTGGCGCGAGGATCATTCCGTGACGTCCCCCATGCTGATTCTTCGCCGCCAAAAAGGCCGGGTATTCGGGCCTGCCACCGGCGCGGAGGCCGAACCACACGGCACGGGGGAATTTCCTGGGGAGATCTCGAAGACTGGTCCCGATGACAAGATCGCCTCCGAGGCGGAGGGCATTGCGGGCGTCGCGGAGCACGAGGTCCAGTACAAGGCCGAGATCGGCCACAACGAGCTGATGAAGGTCCGTTCCGGAACGCACAACAGCCGTATCAAGCACTCTTCGTGGAGCAAGGTTCACGCGGATGACGCCCGTCGAAAAGGCACGCCTGGCGGTGTATTACTCCTCCGCGACTTAGTCCTGCTTCCCCCACCTCCCCTGCCGGGAGTGCTCCTGGCGGAAACTGGAGCGGTCCGCCAGGAGCACCCGGTTCACCGGGAGCGATTCACTGCCATACCCACAGGATGTACTTGCCGCCGCCGATCCCGTCGCCGGCGTACGAATCGCGCAGCGATATGCACGTCGAGTACGAGAAGGTGCCGTACTTCACGTAGCCCGGCACGGCGGTGGTCCCCTTCGTACCGACTTCGGAGACGGGGGCCTCCTGGGCGGTGGCGACAGACCCGCCGGCGAGGAGAGCGGCTCCGGCCGCGAGGGCGGCGATCCATGTACGAGTGCGCATGATGCTCCTTCGAGATGATGTGTCGGATGGTGTACCGAGATCCGGGTCTCACCCTTGTTCCCACGGCTTCGGCAGGAGAGTTCAGCCGAATCCGGGCGATTTCGAGAATGGCCGTGCGGTCACCGGGCTGACAAGGAGATCCAGCGTTCGTGTCTGTTCGGAACGGAGCTCACAGGCGTTCCGAACACCCTCGAACATGGCCGGTTTCAGAAGTGCCAGGTCAGCGTCGGCGAGGTCATGCTGAAGCAATGAACCAGAAGGGGGGCGGTCTCGCCGAGCTGCCTGAGAAATCACCGCGGCCCGCAGAGGCTCGGACCCCTGCCGAGTTCACCGCGGCTTTGCGGGCGCTGCGGATCTGGTCAGGACTGACCTACCGGCAGCTTGAGGGCAAGGCCACCGCGCAGACCGACACACTCCCGGCCAGCACGATCGCGACCACGCTCGGCCGGTTCACTCTGCCCCGCGAAGGATTCGTCGACGCCTGCACCCGCGCGTGCGGTCTGGGCCCCGAAGACGTAGATCAGTGGCGCGAGGCGCGCCGTCGCATCGCAGCCGACGAACCCGTGGTGAACGGTGAAGCGCGCGACCGTGATCCCGACCCTCCAGCCCCCGACCCTCCAGCCCCCGACCCTCCAGCCCCCGGCGCGCCTGCTCCGGCCGGCCTCTCCCTGGGGCACCGGGTGGCCGGCCTGCTCGGTGCCACAGCCCTCGGGATCGCGGGCACACTCGGTGTCAGCGGCCTGACGCGCGATGCGTCGACACCAGCGGCCCTGCCTGAGATGCCGGTGACCGGTCTGCGCATGCCGGCTGTGGGCAGTTGGGCGCAGATCCACCCTGCCCGGGCACCCGAGTTGTGCCTCACCGAAGGCAGGGACCGCACCGGCCGGTACCGGACGGCCGTCGCCGCCCAACGGCCCTGTGCGAACGCCGCCCTGCCTCTGGTCTTCCTGGAACCGCCGGGCAGGGACACCGTGCAGATCCAGTGGCACCACGGCAAGTACGGCATCGGCTGCCTCACCGTCCTGTCGAAGGGGCCGGGGAGAGACCTGCTGCAGCCCCGCGACGACTGTGCCGATCATGATCGGGCCCAACAGTTCCGCATCGAGCACCTCGGTGCGCCCGCCACCCACTTCCGTATCCGCCCGGTCATCACCGGTTGGTGCTTGAGCCCGCGCCACCAGGACACCGAGGACGGAGCCGAAGCCGTCCAGGGGCGTTGCTCAGGCGCCACCGACCAGGACTTCGTGATCGAACTCGCTCCGCCCCCGCACCCCGCTGCCGGACCATGACCCTCCGTGAGCAGCGACGAGCCAGGCCCCGGGCCGTGGCGTGTCCTCCGCCGCGCCGACCGCGCTCGCCGTGGGTTTCGGTAAAGCGAATCGCCCGCCGGTCACACCGTCGCTTCCGCTTCCCTTTCCACGTCAGCCCCCGCCCACGTCTGAGGCGCCCACACTCCCGACCGCTTCAGCGACGCCGGGCAGTGGCGGAAGATCTCGTCGATCTCGACGACCAGGGCGAGCTTCGGGCGCTGGCCCTTCAGCGTCATCGCGTCGAAGAACGGGGCGTCGGTGACGATGCGGGCCCGGCCGTTGATGCGCAGGACGTCCATCGCGCCCGGTATCAGGTAGAGCAGGCCCACGCGCGGGTTCGCCAGGATGTTGTGGAAGCTGTCCGCGCGGCGGTTTCCCGGGCGGTCGGGCAGGGCGATGGTGCCCGGGTCCAGGACGTGGGTGAAGCCGGGGGCGTCGCCGCGCGGGGTGGCGTCGCAGTTGCCGGCCGCGTCCGACGTGGCCATGGTGCACAGCGGCGAGCGGGCCAGCAGGTCCAGGTCGTCCTCGGTGAGCCGGTCGTGGACCTTGTCGATGACGATCGGGTGCGGGGTGCCCAGCAGTTCGCGCAGCTCGTTCGCCGAGGCCAGGGGCACGGCCCCGGCCAACGGGCCGGTGGCGGGGGCGACGGGGTCGGCGGCGTACGACAAGGAAGTGCTCCGGAGCTCGTGGGGTGCGGCAGCGCACGGTCGAACAGGCGCTGTTAGGGTGACCTTACTTTGGGCCCCCTTGTGCTCCCCGTCCGGGGTGGACCGGCCGACGAGGGCGCCACCCGTGCCCGAGGGAAGCCCCAGCGCCGACGAGCAAGGGTTGAGGAACGAACAGTGCACCACCGCATTCCGGCCGCCCCGGTGGCCGGGTCGTGAGCGGCCCGGCCCTCCTGGAGAAGGAGAAGCAGCCGGGCGGCGGCAAGGAAGCGCGGCGCAAGCGCAGCCGCCCTGTGCTCGCCCTCGGGCTGCTCGCCGCCCTCGCCGTGCTCTTCCTCACCGTCGTCGCCAGCCTCGCCATCGGCTCCGGCGACGTGCCCTTCCGCGATGTCGTGGACGGGGTCCTCGACCCGGACACCTCGGTCAAGGGCCAGCTCATCGTCCAGGAGGTCCGCATCCCGCGCACCGTCGCCGGGCTGCTCGCCGGTGCCGCACTCGGCCTCGCGGGCACGGTGATGCAGGGCGTCGCCCGCAACCCCCTCGCCGACCCCCAGCTCCTCGGCATCAACGCGGGCGCGTCCGTCGCCGTCGTCTGCTCGATCACCCTGTTCGGGTTCACGGTCGCGACCCAGTTCATCTGGTTCGGCTTCCTCGGCGCGCTGCTCGCCGCCCTCCTCGTGTACGGGGTCGGCTCGCTCGGGCGCGAAGGCGCGACGCCCGTGAAGCTGGCCCTGGCGGGGGCCGCCACCGCCGCAGTCCTCACCTCGGTGACCAGCGCGATCCTGCTCCAGGACCGGGGCAGCTACGACCAGTTCCGGTTCTGGCAGCTCGGCGCTCTGACCGCCCGCGGCTCCGAGGTGCTCTGGCAGGTCTCGCCGTTCATCCTCGTCGGCACCGTCCTGGCGCTGGCCCTCGGACCGCAGCTCAACGCCCTCTCCCTCGGTGACGACCTCGCCCGCGGCCTCGGCCAGCGCGTCGGGACCATCCGGCTGGTGTCCGCGCTCGCCGTGGTGATCCTCTGCGGCGCGGCCACCGTCGTCGCCGGGCCCATCGGCTTCGTCGGGCTCGCCGTACCGCACGCCGCCCGCCTCATCACCGGACCCGACTACCGCTGGGTGCTCCCGTACAGCATGGTGCTCGCCCCGGTCATGCTCCTCGTCGCCGACATCGTCGGCCGCGTCATCGCCCGCCCCGGCGAGGTCCAGGTCGGCGTGATCACGGCCGCCATCGGCTGCATCCCGTTCATCTGGCTGGTCCGGCGCAGGAAGCTGGTGGAACTGTGAGCCGTGCACCCGTCGTCGCCGAGGACGCCGCCCGCGCGGACAGGGAGCGGCTCGCCGACGCCGTACGCCAGGTGTCCGCCGTACGCGGCCGGAGCCTCCGGCGCTCCGTGCTCGTCGGCGCGGCCCTGCTGGCCGCCGTGGTCGTCATGTTCGGCGTCTCGCTCAGCTTCGGCGACATGGTGATGCCGATCGGGAAGGTCGTCGCCACCCTGTTCGGCGGCGGCGATGGCGGATCACAGTTCGTCGTCCTGGAACTGCGGCTGCCGCGCGCCCTCCTCGCGATCCTCGTCGGCGCGGGATTCGGCCTCTCCGGAGCCGTCTTCCAGACCGTCCTGCGCAACCCGCTCGCCAGCCCCGACCTGATCGGCATCAGCGCCGGGGCCAGCGCGGTCGCCGTCACCGCAGCCCTGCTCTTCCAGGTCAGCGGACTCGCCCTCTCCGCGAGCGCCCTCACCGGTTCGCTGGTCGCCGGGGCGGCCATCTACCTGCTCGCCTGGCGGCAGGGAATCGCCGGCCAGCGCCTGGTCCTCGTCGGGATCGGCGTCGGCATGGGCCTGTCCAGCATCGTCTGGTACGTGATGGCCCGCTCCGAGGTCACCGACGCGCAAGAGGCGTTCCGCTGGCTCGCGGGCAGCCTCAACGGCCGTTCCTGGGGTCAGGTGTGGCCGCTGCTCATCGCCCTCGGCGTCCTCGTCCCGCTCACCGTCCTCGCCGCCCACGCGCTGCGCCCCCTCCAGCTCGGGGACGACGCCGCCGCCGGGCTCGGCGCGAAGGTCGAGGGTGGGCGGCTCGCGCTGCTGGGCTGCGCGACCGCGCTCGCCGGGGTCGCGACCGCCGCCGCCGGGCCCGTCGGGTTCGTGGCGTTCGTCGCCGCCCCGATCGCCCGCCGCCTGGTCCCGGGCCGGGGCGCGGCCCTGCCGCAGGCGGCCCTGGCCGGGGCGCTGCTGGTCCTGGTCGCCGACTTCGCGGCCCAGCACGCGCTGCCGTCCGTGCAGCTGCCGGTGGGCGTGGTCACGAGCATCATCGGCGCCCCGTATCTGCTCCTGCTCCTGGCCCGCGCGAACCGCGTGGGCGGCGGGGGCTGACATGGAGAAGCGGACAGGGACGGAACAGACAGTTCAGAAGGACGACGAAAGGCGTGGCCCCCTCGTGGCCGAGCACACCTTGGAAGCCCGGGACGTCCGGCTCGGCTACGGCGAACGCGAGATCGTCCCCGGCCTGAGCGTGGCGGTGCCGCCCGGGAAGATCACCGTCATCGTCGGCCCCAACGCCTGCGGGAAGTCGACGTTGCTACGGGCGATGGCCCGGCTGCTGGCCCCCTCCGCCGGGGCGGTGCTCCTGGACGGCCGGTCCATCCAGGAGATGCCGACCAAGGAGGTCGCCGCCGTGCTCGGCATCCTGCCGCAGAGCCCCACGGCCCCCGAGGGCATCACCGTCTCCGACCTGGTCGGGCGCGGCCGCTACCCGCACCAGGGCTGGTTCCGCCGCTGGAGCGCGGAGGACGACGAGGCGGTCGCGGCGGCCCTGCTGTCGACGGACGTCCTCGAACTCGCCGACCGTTCCGTGGACGAGCTGTCGGGCGGCCAGCGCCAGCGGGTGTGGATCGCGATGGCGCTCGCCCAGCGCACGGACATCCTGCTGCTGGACGAGCCGACGACCTTCCTCGACGCCAGCCATCAGCTGGACGTCCTGGACCTGCTCACCGACCTCAACCGCGAGCAGGGCGTCACCATGGTGGCCGTGCTGCACGACCTCAACCTGGCGTGCCGGTACGCGGACCACATGATCGCGATGAAGGCGGGGCGGATCGTCGCGGAGGGCCGGCCGGTCGACATCGTCACGGAGGAACTGGTCGGCGAGGTCTTCGGCATGCGCTGCTCGGTGATCGAGGACCCCGCGTCGGCCACCCCGATGGTCGTACCGCTGGGCCGCCACCACGTGAAGGACCCGGCCGCCTGAGGCTCGAACGGAACCGCATCGCCCCACCCGATGGCACCGTTGTCATTAGGTGAGGCTAACCTAAAGGGTATGAACGCTTCCGCTCCCCGCGCCCGGCGCTCCCGCCGCACCCCCGTCCTCGCGGCCGGCGCCGTCGTCGCCCTGCTCGTCGGTCTCTCGGCCTGCGGCTCGTCGGACGGTTCCGACAGCTCTGCCTCCTCCTCCGCCTCCGAAGGGGCCTCCGCGGGTGCCTTCCCCGCGAAGGTGGCGACGAAGTTCGGCGAGGTCACCGTCGACAAGCAGCCCCAGCGCATCGTCGCGCTCGGCTGGGGCGACGCCGAGACCGTGCTCGCGCTCGGCGGCCAGCCCGTCGGTGCCAGCGACTGGCTGCCGTTCGGCGGCGAGGGCGTCGGCCCGTGGGCCAAGGGCATGTACGACAAGAAGCCCGAACTGATCGGCACGATGGAGCCGGAGTTCGAGAAGATCGCCTCGCTCCAGCCCGACCTGATCCTGGACACCAAGTCCAGCGGCGACCGGACCCGCTACGACACCCTGAAGAAGATCGCCCCGACCGTGGGCGTGCCCAAGGGCGGCGACCAGTACAAGCTCTCGTGGGAGCAGCAGACCACGATGATCGCCGCCGCCATGGGCGTACCGGAGAAGGGCGAGAAGCTGATCGCGCAGACCGAGAAGAAGTTCGAGGCCGCCGCGCAGGCCCACCCCGAGTTCAAGGGCAGGACCATCACGCTCGGCTCGCGCACCTCGGAGGGCTTCGGCGTCTACGTCGGCGGCACCGGGCGCGTCGACTTCGTCGAGCGGCTCGGCTTCGAGAACAACCCGGAGGCCGAGGCCAAGGCCGGCGAGAGCTTCTCCGTCCCGGTCTCCAAGGAGAACCTGGACATGCTCGACGCCGACCTCACGGTCATGGCGCCGATCGGCATCCCGGCCACCGACATCAGCGGCGACCCGCTGTACAAGGCGGTTCCGTCGGTCAAGGCGGGCAACGACCTCGTCTTCGACGACAAGGACATCTCCCAGGCCTTCGCCACGGACTCGGTCCTGTCCGTCTCGTACGCCCTGGAGAAGGTCGTCCCGCTCTTCGCGGAGAAGGTCGCGAGGTAGCGCCGGACGCACCGCGCGCCCCGTCCCCGGGAGAACCGGGTGCGGGGCGCTGCTGTGTGACGGGGGGACGCGCTCGGCGGCCGGGAGCGTCAGGCGACCGGAGCGGCGGCCTTGATCGCGGAGATGTCGAAGGTCAGCTTCACCTTGTCGCTCACCATCACCCCGCCGGTCTCCAGCGCCGCGTTCCAGGTCAGGCCCCAGTCGGAGCGCAGGATGTCGGCGCTGCCCTCGAAGCCGACGCGCTCGTTGCCGTAGACGTCGGTGGCGGAGCCGTTGAACTCCAGGTCGATGGCGAGCGGGCGGGTGACGTCCTTGATGGTCAGGTCGCCGGTGATCCGGTACGCCTCGCCGCCCAGCTGCTCGGCCTTCGTCGAGCGGAACGTCATCAGGGGGAACTTCTCGGCGTCGAAGAAGTCGCCGCTGACCAGGTGGCCGTCACGGTCGGCGATGCCGGTGTCGACACTGCCGATCTTCACGTCGATGGAGGCGGAGGAGTTCGCCGGGTCCGTGCCGTCCACCACGAGGGTGCCCTCGTGCTCGCCGAAGGAGCCGCGCACGTTCGTGACCATCGCGTGGCGCACGGTGAAGCCGATGCTGCTGTGCGCGGGGTCAAGGGTGTACGTGCCGGTCAGGGCGGCCAGCGCCGGGTCCACCGCGGGGGCCTCGGTGACGGTGGGGGCGGCGGTCGACTTGCGGGTGAACAGAGCCATGGCTCCTCCTCGGGGATGCGTTACGGGGACGGATCGAGCGGCGCCGAAGGTGTTGTTCAACCTTCAACGAGTTCGACTGTAACCGCATCTAGTTCAAAGTTCAACATCTGGCACCCGGGTGTGGGGCCAGGAGGAGGTCCTCGTAGCGGTGGTGGTGGCGGGTGGTGGCGCGGTGGTGGAGCAGGGCGGCCGCGCGGGCGAGGTCGCCGGAGTCGATGAGGGCGCGGGCCAGGGTGTCCTGGATGATCTCCCGTTCCACACGTACGCCTCCGATGCGGTCGGCCTTCTCGCCGAGGGCGGCGAGCGTGCGGGCCGCGATGCGGGGGCGGCCTGCGGTGAGGTGCGCCAGGGCCCGGAGAACGGGGCTCAGGACCTCGTGGTAATCGGGGCGCGGGTCGGCGGCGGCCCGGCCGGCCAGGATCTCCAGGTCCTCGGTCGCGGCCTCCACCGCGAGGGCCAGAGCCAGATTGAAGGTGTGGAAGACCTCCGCCATACCGCCCGGCGCCGCCAACAGCTCCCGTACGTGATCCGGGTCGCTGCGACCGGCCGGCTCCTGGCCGACGAGCATCAGGCGCCAGTTCGTCGCCGCCCTCATGCCCACGTCCTCACGCCGCAACGCCGTATCGGCCCGATGGCGGGCATCGGCGAAGTCTCCGCCAGCGATGGACTGCAGAGCGGCGTGCCAGTTGAGATGCCCCAGCTGCACCGCCCCGGCGTCCTCCGCAAGCCACGCGTCCAGCATCCGGGTGGACGCCGGACCCGCGCCGAGCTCGTGCTCGGCATGGGCGAGGGCGTGCACGGCCACTCCCGAGCGGGGATTGCGGGACAGCGCGTGCTCGGCGAGCCGATGCGCTTCACGCACCCGGCCCTGCTCCGCCCTGACCGAGGCGAGGCAGCTCGTCCACGCCCAGCTGTCCGGCCCGGCGAGCGCGGCCTGCTGTTCCACCAGGGCGTCCCCGCGTGCGCGGTAGGCGGCGTCCCCGTCGGCGGGGAAGGCGTCGAGCATCAGTGCCGCGACCTCGTCGGCGGGCCAGCGAGCGAAGTGCGCCACCAGGTGATCGGCGGTCAGCCGGTACTGGCGGTGGGAGTGCAGGAACACCCCGTACACCAGGCTCGCCTCCCGCTCGCCGGCGGCCTGCGCGTCCCGGTGGGCGGTCACCAGCTGCTGCCTCAGAACCGTGTCGCTCATCCGCTCGGACGTCGCCAGGGTCAACAGCCCCCGCGCCAGACCGCAACCGGGCTCCTCGGCCACCCATGTCCGCAACAGGGGCAGCGTCCGCCCGCTGAGGGCCAGGAACTCCGCCACCGCCCGGTCACCGACCGGCGCGTCGGCCGCCACCGCGCCCGTCGCCGTCACCGTCCCGAGGCCACCGACGCCGGTCCGCCCGCCGCGCGCATCAGTACGCCGCCCTGAACAGAGCGGTGCAGATGATGCCGCTGTTGCCGCAGTGATTACGCGTCAGGCTCAGGGGCAGTCCGGCGTGGTTGCCGCTGCCCAGGCCGCTCCCGGCGACCGTGGCGCCCTCGGCGCGCGCACCGCCCTGGTTGGCGCACGTGTTGCCGAACGCCGCGTTCCCGATGCCGACGACGTTCGCCTCGGCGGTTCCGGCGGGAAGCAGGGCCGCACCGGCGACCGCCCCCAGCACCATGGCCCGAGTGCCGGTGCTCCGCGTTTCCCTGCTCATGGTCGACTCCCGTGTTCGGGCCGGACTTCGCCCGGCCTGGCATATGCACCCGTCTCCTGATCAACGACCGGCCCAGGCCTCCGGCACGACCCACGTCAACCGCGTGCACGGGCCGAGCGTCACAACCGGCCCGACAGACCGCCCGCGGCGCTCGGCGGACCCGGGCATCCGAACTCGACCGCGCGGCTGCCGCACGGCTGCGTGGGCTGTTCAGTCCCGGTGAGCGGTCCGGAGGATCCGGCCGACGATCTGCGCGGCGTGCTCCGGCTGCCCCTCGAACCAGCTGCCGAGGTGTTCGCGGACAGCCTCCGCGACACAGCCGCGCACTTCGGCGTTGCCCAGCAGTTCGTGCGTGGCGCCGAGGAATTCGGGGTGGTCGAGCTTCACCGACACGACTGCCGTGAGGCCGTCGTCGATCCGGTCGGCCCGGGGAGCGTTGTCCCCTGTCAGCAGCCCTCGTTCGCGCGCGTACGCGGTGACCGCCGCCGCCACTCCGTCCCGCAAACCGTCCAGGTGGGTGCCGCCCTGGCGAGTGGCCCGGCTGTTGGCGAAGCCGCGTACGGACTCGGGGCGGGAGCCGCTCCACAGCAGGGCCACCTCCATCGTCCCCGCCATCCGCGGGTCCTCGCGCTCGAAGCCGATGACCTCCGGATCGTGAAAGGTCCCCGTTTCCGCGTCGAGGGCGGCCACGAAGTCCCGCACGCCGTCCGGAAACCGGAAGCTCACCGCGCGGGCCCCGACCGCCGGGCGCTCGTCGGTCAGCGAGGTGCGCAGGCCCCGGTTGAGGAAGGCCACCTGCCGGAAGCGCTCCGCCAGTACGGCGAACGAGCACCACGTCGTGTCGAAGACCTCGCTGTCGGGCCAGAAGGCGACGACCGTCCCGCTTCCTGTCGCCGGCCCCGTGGCGGCGGGCCGGGCGGCCGCTGCACCGCGCGCGTACTCCTGGACCCGGCGCGTTCCCCCGTGCCGCACCTCGGCCGTCAGCCTGCTCGACAGGACGTTGGCCACGAAGGGTCCCGGGCCGTCATGGCCGACGTGTGCGATGTGCCGGCCGGCGCGCTCGGCGGCGGGCGTACCGGCCAGCAGGGCCGCGGGACCGTGGCCGCCGATGTCCCCGTCGATGACGAGGGGATCCGCCGGCCCATAGGCGGCGACCCGGACGCCGCCGCAGTGGGTCAGCGTGACATCGACGGAGCCGCCTTCGCGACCGGCCAGGACACGGTTCACGAACCAGCCCACGACCTGGAACACCAGCTCGTGCAGCCCGCGTTCGCCCGTCGAGCCGATCCACATACCGGGCCGTTTCCGCATGGCTTCCCGCAGCTCCAGCGCTTCGATCCCGACCGCGTCGCCCCTCATGCTCTTCCCCCTCACGAAGACCCCTCCCATGGTGTTCGGTGGATCCCCGTAGCGTAGGCAAGATCCATGAAAATGCCAGGTCAGAGGCATTTTGTCGAAGCTGTGAGCGGATGGGTGGGGGTGTGCCGGGACGCGGTCGGCCCAGGTGTCGCGGACCACGCCCGGAACGCGGCCGCGGCCGCGCCGGAGCCCCGTACGCCCCCACTCCGGGCGCCCCTGCGGTCCCTCATTCCATCGATGGAGACAGCAACGTGATCCACCGGCTCGTCGCCCGCGCACCCGGTCGGCCGGACGGGCCGGCCGCGGTGCTCGCACGCGGCGCTCGGCCTCGGTGATGCGGGGCCCGTCGCCCCGGGGGGCGTGCCGCCCTCTGGCGGACGCGCGTAGAACTCGGGCACTATCTCCCTGCCCGGCGTGCGCGGCTCCGCGCCCGTACGCCCCTTGATTTGTCATGAGCAGGAGGAATCCCCCCATGGTGACCCGTCCACGACTCCGCTCCGCCCTCACCGCCCTGGCCCTCGTCCTCGGCGCCCTCTTCGCGCCCGGCATCGGCGCTCTCGGCAGCGGCGCCACCGAGGCGCACGCCGTGACCAAGCTGACCCACGCGCAGGCGACCTCCCGGTTCAGCTCGTCCGGCGTCACCTGGTCGTCCTCCGGCGGCTGCTCCAACCGCGCCGTCCCCACGTGCACGTCCTTCGACCAGCTCAACCTGGCGAGCGCCCAGGGCGCGCAGACCCTCAAGAGCGCCACCGGCTGCGCGCTCAACATCACCGGCGGCACGGAGACCGGCCACGCCGGCGGCACGTACTCCCACTGGAACGGCTACAAGCTCGACTTCGCCAAGAGCACCTGCCTGAACAACTACGTCACCGGCACCTTCACCTACATCGGCACGCGGGGCGACGGCGCGCGCCAGTACCGGTCCGGGTCCGGCAACATCTACGCGGACGAGGGCAACCACTGGGACGTGACGTACTACAACTGCGGCGGCTGCTGACACCGGCGATGGCGGTGGGGGCCGCCCCGCACCGGGGGCGGCCCCCACCGCCTCCCGCCCCCTTCACCGCCCTACGGGATCACGGGATCGGGTCGGCGTCCGGGCCCTCCTGTTCCAGCAGGTCCCGGGCGAAGTCCTCCCACTGCGCGTACCGGTCCGGGTGCGCGGACCGCTGGACCGCCTGGCACACGTCGCCGGGTTCCATCGACTCCCAGCCGTCGATCTGGAGCAGCCCCGGATTGGCGCTGGGCGAGGGCAGCCCGTAGAAGGACTTGGACGCGGTCGGCACGTGGGTGATCTGCGCCGGCGTGCCCCAGCCCATGCTGGGGCGCTGCTGGAAGACGCCGAGCGAGTCGTGGTCGACCGGCGACGTGTAGTTGACGAACTTCGACTCCTGCATGGCCGTCATCAGAGCGATGACCGCGGCCTCCTCGGAGAGTTCCGCCCCCTTCCCGACGCCGATGACCGTCCGGGCGTGGGCCAGCTGCTCCGGGCCGAGGTCGCCCGGCGCGGCGAAGAACACCCGCAGCTCGCTGTCCGGCGCCGTCCGGAGCAGCTGCGCGGTGGCGGTGTCCACCCGGCCGGTCGGGGGCAGGCCGTAGCTCTGCTGGAAGGCGCGCAGGCCGTGCGCTCCGGAGGCCTGCGGGGCGGGTGACGGCGGTGGGGCGGGGTCCGCGTGCGCCGGAGCCGCTGCGGTGAGCAGGAATCCGGCGGCGACCGCCGCGAGCACGCGGCGGGGGAGTCGGTTCATTCGCATACGGAACCGTCCCGGGGCGCCGGGGCGAAGTCAAGAACGCCGCACGACGTGTCAACCGATGAGGTATCGGATGGCCCGAAGGCGTCGGTCGGACCCGCGTGTGCCCCCGCCCCGAGCAAGGGAGGGCGGAGGCACACGGGTCTACCGGGCGGGCGTCACGACCCCACGCTCACCGTGAAGCGGCGCGGATTCCCGTCGTGCGCCGCGCCCGAGACGTCCGGCTCACCGTCCGGGCGGACGTCGTCGTACGGGAACGCGTAGCCGATCGGGCTGTTCGCGTGGACCACCCGGGACCAGTGGTTGGTGACCGATCCCTGGTAGTAGTCCGCCGTCGACGTGCCGTTCGGCTGGCTCGGGTGGCTCAGCATGATCGAGCGGTTGAAGCCCGCCGCCAGCCGGGCCAGGATCGCCTTCTTGTCGTCGGAGTCGCCCGGGTTGTTGGTGAACGGGCCGTGGTTGCAGGTGAAGACGTCCTTCGTCTGCGGCTTGACGAAGGTGTGACCGCCCTCGAAGGTCAGCGTGTCCCCGCTGACCCGGCCGGCCAGGGTGCCCCGGCCGCCCTGGAGGTCGATGCGCAGGTCCTCGGAGCGGTACTTCTCCCAGACCTCGTCGATCTGGGCGGTGAACAGGTCCCGGAACGGCATCTCGGCGGGCCGGTCGAAGTACGGGGCCATGATGTTCTGCGGCGAGACGACCCGCAGGACGCCGCCGTCCTCACTCCGGGTGATCAGCTTGTCCCACGGCTGCCCGTCGGTGGCGGCCTGGGCGGTGAGGTCGTCCGCGATCCGCTGCACCGCGCCGTCCGGGAGCGGGGCCACGGTGTGCGTCGCGTCGCCCTCCAGCGTGATGCCGATCGGGAGGGCCGTCACCAGGTCGACGTAGCTGATGTTGGAGTACAGCTGCTGCGTGTTGAAGGTGAACTCGCAGAACGACCAGACGCGCCCGTAGTTGGGGTCCGTGGGCGTCGCGAAGGCGGGCTCCACCAGCGAGGGGCCCGGGTTGAGGTAGAAGTCCAGCTTGTCGTCGCGGACGAAGTAGACCCGCGCCCCGTACATCTGCGGCAGGGTCAGCACGACCGGACCCGCGCCCGCGCCCTTGAGCGGGATCGCGCAGTCCACGGGCAGCGGGGTCTGCGGGGCGCCCGGGGAGTCGGGGCGGTAGACGCCGCCGTCCGGCTTGAGCAGCACCCAGCGGTCGGTGCCCAGCTCGTGGCCGGTCACATACGCGTGCACCGTTCCCGGCAACGACTTGTTCTCCAGGGCCAGTTCGCAGGTCGCGGGGGCCGCCGAGGCACGGGGGCTCAGAGCGGTGCCCCAGGTGGGGTACGTGAGCGCCGCGGCCGAGGCGGCGGCGCCGGTCAGGAACATTCGGCGTGAGATCACGAGGTGACTCCCGAGGTGGTGGGGGGCCGCAGGCGGGAAGTGGGGGGGGGGCGCGGGGAAGGACAGGACCGTGGGGGTGCCTGCGGTGCGCACCACTCTCGCGAGGCACGCAACGAGCGTCAATACGTGTGACTGAGAGCGCTCTCAAAAATGCCGAGTCTTCACAACTCGACGCCCCGAAGCGGTACTTGCCGGAACCGAGCGGGTGCGAACCGTGACCACCCGGGGGTGCGGGCGGCCAAGAGGTGAACGATGTGGCGGCCCGCCCCGCACCGTCCCGACTTGGACTAACGCACCGGGGTTGTTGGACGGAGTCGGCCCCCGGGGCCGAAGTCCGTTGACGGTGTCCGGACACGGCGACTACTCAGGGGCCATGTCGCCAAGATTCCCTCGCCCCGGCCTGGTCGCCGCGGCCTCAGCAGCCGTCCTGGCGCTCAACGGGGCCGCCCTCCCCGCCGCAGCCGCCGATCCGTCCCCCGCCCCGGCCGGGGCGGCGGAGTCCGCCGGATCCGCCGTTATCACCTCCGACCGGCTCGCCGTGGCCGTCGCCGACGACTTCCCACGCGTCCTGTCGTACACCGACCGGGCGAGCGGCGAGCACCTGCTCGGCTCCACCCGACCGGTCACCGATGTCACCCTCAACGGGGCCGCCCACCCGGTGAAGCTCAAGGGCAAGCCGAAGGTCACCCGCTCGGCCGCCCGCTACACCCTCGCCTTCGAGGGCCTCCCGGGCGTCGAGATCGACGCCTCGCTCACCGTCTCGGGGCGCGCCACCACGTTCGAGGTGACCGCCGTCCGCGACACCGCCGCGTTCCGGGTCGGGACCATCGACATCCCCGGGCACGACCTGATATCGGTCGGCTCCGCCGAGACCGGGGCCGCCACCGCCTTCACGAGGCTCGACCCGGACTCCACCCGCACCGCCGACGTCTTCGGCAAGGTCACCGGCGAGACGAAGCCCGACTCCGCGCCCGTCGGGGCCAGTTACGCGATCCTCAACAACGGCTCGCTCGCCGCGGCGATCGAGTCCAACTCCTCGTACGACAAGCCCGCCGGGGCCACCGGCGGCGACGACGCCCGCTTCTGGCACCAGGCGCGCACCGAGGACGGCGGCGGTGTCCGGGTCGGCGTCTGGTCCGGTCAGTGGACCTACCGGGGCGAGGGCGCGCCGAAGCCCGAGAGCGGCGAGAACCTGCCGTGGGCCAAGGTCGTCGTCACCCCCGACGCCAACGGCGACAAGGCCGTCGACTGGCAGGACGGGGCCGTCGCCTTCCGCGCCATCGGCGTCACCGCGCCGGGCAGCGAGGACACCGCGAAGCGGGTCGTCACCCACATCCCGTTCAACTTCGCCAGCCAGGCCACCCACCCGTTCCTGCGCACCCTGGACGACGTCAAGCGGATCTCGAAGGCCACCGACGGCCTCGGCCAGCTCGCCGTCCTCAAGGGGTACGGATCCGAGGGCCACGACTCCGCCCACCCGGACTACGGCGGCAACTACAACAAGCGGGCCGGCGGGCTGAAGGACCTCAACACCCTGCTCGAGGACGGCGAGAAGTGGGGCGCCGACTTCGGCGTCCACGTGAACGCCACCGAGTCCTACCCGGAGGCGAACGCCTTCTCCGAGCAGCTCGTCGACAAGAGCAAGCCCGGCTGGAACTGGCTCAACCAGAGCTACTACATCGACCAGCGCCGCGACATCAACAGCGGCGACCTGGCCAAGCGCTTCCAGCAACTGCGCGACGAGACCGACGAGAACCTCGACTTCCTCTACATCGACGTCTACTACAGCCACGGCTGGATCGCCGACAGGACGATCCAGGCCGTGCAGAAGCAGGGCTGGACCGTCGGCACCGAGTGGGCCGACAAGTTCGAGCGCGCCTCGCTCTGGTCGCACTGGGCCAACGACCTCAACTACGGCGGGGCCACCAACAAGGGCCTGAACTCGCAGATCATCCGGTTCATCCGCAACGGCGAGAAGGACATCTGGAACAACCACCCGGTCCTCGGCCAGAGTGCCCTGGAGGACTTCGAGGGCTGGACCGGCGAGACCGACTGGAACGCCTTCACCGCCAACATCTGGCAGAAGAACCTGCCCGCGAAGTACCTCCAGCAGCAGCGGATCACCCGCTGGGACGGCAACGACATCACCTTCACCGCAGGGGTGCGCGGCACGGTCGAGGACGGCAGGCGGACCTTCTACGACCAGGGCCGCAAGGTGCTCAGCGGCACCGACTACCTGCTGCCCTGGGACGGCGGCAAGAAGCTGTACCACTACAGCGAGACCGGCGGCTCCAGCAGTTGGGAGGTGCCCGGCAAGGGCCCGTACACCGTCTACGAGCTGTCCGACAACGGCCGGAAGAAGGTCGCCACCGTCCGCCCGGCGAACGGGAGGATCACCCTCACCGCCGCCGCCGGACAGGCCTACGTCCTCTACCCCGACCGTGCGCCGAAGGAGAGGGAGGCCGCCTGGGGGAAGGGGACCGGGCTGAAGGATCCCGGCTTCAACGACCGTGACCTGAAGGGCTGGACGAAGACCGGCACCGCCGTACGCGACACCGACGACCAGGGCCGCAACAGCGCCGAACTCTCCGGCCCGGGGGCGGCCGCGCTCTCCCAGACCGTCACCGGGCTGGGGCCCGGCAAGCGCTACACCGCCTCCGCCCTGATCGAGGTCGAGCCCGGCGAGAGCCGCCGCACCACCCTCGGCGCCGGTGGGAAGTCCGTCGCCGTCCAGCGCTCCACGGCGACGGACTACGTCGCCGCGTCCGACTGGCACGGCACGTCCTTCCAACGCGCCAAGGTCAACTTCACCGCCCCCGCGAACGGCCGCACCACGCTGCGCATCGAGGCGGCTGCGGGCTCGACGGCGAAGGTCCGCGCCGACGACGTACGGATCGTCGAGAACGCCCCCGCGACCCGCTCCGGCACGGTGGCGTACGAGGACTTCGAGGCCGTCGACCAGGGCTGGGGCCCCTTCCTCAAGGGGAACGCCGGCGGCTCCACCGACCCCCGCACCAGCATTTCGCAGCTCCACGCCCCGTACACCCAGTCCGGCTGGAACGGGAAGCGAGTCGACGACGTGCTCGGCGGGAAGGAGTCCCTGAAGTCCCACGAGGAGAACACCGGACTCGTCTACCGCACCGCGCCCTGGACCGTCCCGATGAAGGACGGCCACCGGTACGAGGTCGCCTTCGACTACCAGTCCAGCCACGCCGGGGCCTACAGCTGGGTGGAGGGCTACGACCGGGTCGCCGGCGGCAAGGCCGCGTCGACCGAGACCCGCGCCACCCCGATCGGGCAGCAGCGCACCACCGGGCAGTTCAGCCGGACGCTCACCGCGGGCTGCGGCGACACCTGGACCGGGCTGCGCAAGCTGCCCGGAGCGCCCGAGGGCGCCGACTTCGTGCTCGACGGCTTCACCGTCACCGACCTCGGACCGGCCCCCGCCGGTCAGGAGGCCGTCTGCGGCACGCTCGGCGTGGCCGCCGACGCCGAGACCCTGGAGCCGGGAGCCCCCAACACGGTCAGGGCGACCTTCGGCAACGACGAGGCGAGCGCCGCCACGGACGTGAAGCTCGCGCTGACCGTGCCCGAGGGCTGGAAGGCCGAACCCGTGGGCACGGTCGCCTTCGACTCGGTCGCCCCGGGCGCGAAGGCCACCGGCAGCTGGCGGGTCACCCCGCCGGTCGACGCCCCCTACGACACGTACGCGCTGGACGCGAAGGCCACGTACACCGTCGGGGGAGCGGCCAGGGCGCTCGGCGCGGGAACCTCCGTCCGCACGCTCCCGCCGCCGCCCACCGCGGACAGCTGGGCCGGTGATCTCGACTGGACCGCCTCGGACAACGGCTGGGGCCCCATCGAGCGCGACCGGTCCAACGGGGAGGCCGGGGCCGGTGACGGCGGCCCCCTGAAGATCGGCGGCGTCGCCTACGCCAAGGGCCTGGGCACGCACGCCCCGGCGAGGATCCGCTACTACCTGGGCGGGAAGTGCGCCTCCTTCACCGCCGAGGTGGGCGTGGACGACGCCCAGGCCACCCGGGGCAGTGTGCGGTTCTCGGTGACCGCCGACGGCACGGAGAAGGTGGCGTCACCCGTGCTGGGGGCCGCCGACCCCGCCTGGAGGCTCACCGCCGACGTCACCGGCGCGAAGTACGTCGAGCTGCTCGTCCAGGACGGCGGCGACGGCAACGGAAACGACCACGCGGATTGGGGCGATGCCCGCTTCCACTGCGGAGGCTGATCCGACGGACCGATGCGGGCAGGGGCGGCTCCGGGCGACCGGGGCCGCCCCTGCGGCGTGCGGCGCGGGCCCTGCGGCATACTTCGGGGAGGCCGGGGCCATCGGGTGGGCTTCACGTTCCGTCCCCCCCGCCTGTGGTCCAGCGCACATCCTGGTCTTTGTGGAGTTCATACAGTGTGACGCGGCGTTTCGCTGGTGGATCGCCTGCACGGTGCCGCGGTTCTGTTCACTCCCACCACGAAACCGGGCAGGAGACTGTACGGAGTCGACGGCACGATTTCTGGGTCGGTGTTCGTAGGGTCGGTACATGACCGTTGTGGACGAAACCCAGGGTGAGCCGAGCGACGCCCGAGGCCGGGTGGCCGAACTGCTGGCCCTGCGCGAGCAGGCGCGGCGCGGACCGAGTGAGCGGGCGACCGAGGCGCAGCACGCCAAGGGGAAGCTGACCGCGCGGGAGCGGATCGAGCTGCTGCTGGACCCGGGTTCGTTCAAGGAGGTCGAGCAGCTGCGCCGACACCGGGCGACCGGCTTCGGCCTGGAGGCGAAGAAGCCGTACACCGACGGTGTCATCACGGGCTGGGGCACGGTCGAGGGCCGCACGGTCTTCGTGTACGCGCACGACTTCCGGATCTTCGGCGGGGCGCTGGGCGAGGCGCACGCCACGAAGATCCACAAGATCATGGACATGGCCATCTCGGCGGGGGCCCCGCTGGTGTCCCTGAACGACGGCGCCGGCGCCCGGATCCAGGAGGGCGTCTCCGCGCTCGCCGGCTACGGCGGCATCTTCCAGCGCAACACCCGGGCGTCCGGTGTCATCCCGCAGATCAGCGTGATGCTCGGCCCGTGCGCGGGCGGCGCGGCCTACAGCCCCGCCCTCACGGACTTCGTGTTCATGGTCCGTGAGACCTCGCAGATGTTCATCACCGGACCGGACGTCGTGAAGGCGGTCACGGGCGAGGAGATCACCCAGAACGGCCTCGGCGGCGCGGACGTGCACGCCGAGACCTCCGGCGTCGCGCACTTCGCGTACGACGACGAGGAGACCTGCATCGCCGAGGTCCGCTACCTCATCGGGATGCTGCCCTCCAACAACCGCGAGAACCCGCCCACGGCTCCGAGCGACGACCCCGCCGACCGGCGCGGCGACGTCCTGCTGGACCTCGTCCCGGCCGACGGCAACCGCCCGTACGACATGCACAAGGTGATCGAGGAGCTCGTCGACGACGGCGACTACCTGGAGATCCACGAGCGCTGGGCCCGCAACATCATCTGCGCGATGGCCCGCCTGGACGGCCAGGTCGTCGGCATCGTCGCCAACCAGCCGCAGGCGCTGGCGGGCGTGCTGGACATCGAGGCCTCCGAGAAGGCCGCACGCTTCGTCCAGATGTGCGACGCCTTCAACATCCCGATCATCACTCTTCTGGACGTCCCCGGCTTCCTGCCGGGCGTGGACCAGGAGCACGGTGGAATCATCCGCCACGGAGCGAAGCTGCTCTACGCCTACTGCAACGCCACCGTGCCGCGGATCTCGCTGATCCTGCGGAAGGCCTACGGAGGCGCGTACATCGTCATGGACTCCCAGTCCATCGGGGCCGACCTCACCTACGCCTGGCCCACCAACGAGATCGCGGTGATGGGCGCCGAGGGCGCGGCCAACGTCATCTTCCGCCGGCAGATCGCCGACGCCGAGGACCCCGAAGCCATGCGCGCCCGCATGGTCAAGGAGTACAAGGCCGAGCTGATGCACCCCTACTACGCGGCCGAGCGCGGCCTCGTCGACGACGTCATCGACCCCGCCGAGACCCGCGAGGTGCTCATCGCCTCGCTCGCCATGCTCCGCAACAAGCACGCCGACCTGCCGTCCCGCAAGCACGGCAACCCCCCGCAGTAGTCATCCTCCGCGGCGGCGCGATCAGCCGCACGGTCCACGACACCCTGCCGAGAAGACGGAGACACCCCACCATGAGCCTGACGTCCGCCGAGTCCGTCCTGCGCGTCGAGAAGGGTCACGCCGACCCCGAGGAGCTGGCGGCCATCACCGCCGTCCTGATGGCCCGCGCCGCTTCCCAGCCGTCCGCCCCCGCCCACCGAGGCCGTGACACCGCCGGCTGGCGCCGCCTGGAGCGCACGCCCGGCTTCCGCGCCCCGCACAGCTGGCAGGGCTGACCCCCTCGGGACCGTACGAAGAAGGGCCCCGCACTCCTCGGAGTGCGGGGCCCTTCTTCGTACGACCGGTGTCTAGCGCAGCCGCGCCATCAGGGCGTGCTCGACGAGCGTGATGAGCGCGCTCTTGGCGTCCGCGCGGTGCCGGGCGTCCGTCGTCAGGATCGGGGTGTCCGGCCCGATCTGGAGTGCCTCGCGTACTTCGTCGGGGGTGTAGGGCTGGTGTCCGTCGAAGCCGTTGAGGGCGATGACGAAGGGGAGCCCGCTGTTCTCGAAGTAGTCGACGGCGGGGAAGCAGTCGGCGAGGCGGCGGGTGTCGACGAGGACGACGGCGCCGATGGCGCCGCGGACCAGGTCGTCCCACATGAACCAGAAGCGGTCCTGACCGGGCGTACCGAAGAGGTACAGGATCAGGTCCTGGTCGAGCGTGATGCGGCCGAAGTCCATGGCCACCGTCGTGGTGGTCTTGTCCCCGGTGTGGGTGAGATCGTCGATGCCCGCGGACGCGGACGTCATCACGGCTTCGGTGCGCAGCGGGTTGATCTCCGAAACGGCACCGACAAACGTGGTCTTACCCACGCCGAAGCCCCCTGCCACCACGATCTTCGCCGAGGTAGTGGAGCGGGCCGCTCCGCCGCTAGAGCTTGCGAAGTCCACTGAGCACCCTTTCGAGCAGTGTCACATCTGGCTGGCCGCCGGCGGCCTCGTCGCCGCCGGGCTGATGGATAGCGACGAGTCCGGCCTCGGCCAGGTCGGCGACGAGGATCCGGGCAACGCCGAGGGGGATCGAGAGAAGGGCCGAGATCTCGGCGACCGACTTGATCTCGATGCAGAGCCGGCAGATCCGCTGGTGCTCGGGCAACTGCCCTTGCAGCCTGGACAGATCGGCCGTGGTGCTGACCAGCGCCTCGATGGCGAGCTGGTAACGCGGTCGGGTCCGGCCACCGGTCATGGCGTAGGGACGGACCAGCGGATTGTGCGCGGCGGGCATGGCGGGCTCGGAAGCGCGCCGCTGCTGCACCGGTTGAATACGCGGCTGCCGGGGCGAGTCGTACCGCTGGGGCTGCTGCGGTTGCTGCGGCCACCCGGCCCCCGGCTGCTGCGGGGGCCACTCGGACCCCTGCGCGCCGTGAGCGTGAGCACCCTGCTGCTGTCGGTGCCGCGGCTCCTGGTAGGGCTGGTACTGGCCTGGGCTCTGCCCGCCAGGTGCGGCAGGGAAGCCG
This sequence comes from Streptomyces sp. NPDC102283, assembly GCF_044766265.1. Classification (NCBI taxonomy): domain Bacteria; kingdom Bacillati; phylum Actinomycetota; class Actinomycetes; order Kitasatosporales; family Streptomycetaceae; genus Streptomyces; species Streptomyces sp. NPDC102283. Next base: position 186,400 of record NZ_JBIWLQ010000016.1, on the reverse strand, counting down.
AAACGGGTGTCACCGTGCTCACCCGGAACCCTCTGGTCACCGTTGTATGGGTGCCCACCTGTGGGTGCTGCCACGTCTCCTCCTCCGACTGCCGGTCACCGATCCCAGTGGGGCCGCGCCACCGCACTTTATGGCGCGGTGGCGAGAAACGCACTGTCTGTCTACTAGTTAAGAAGACTTCCCTGAAGTTCGGCGCGGAGGTCCGGAGTCAGGACACTGCCCGCGCGGTCCACCAGAAGGGCCATTTCGTACCCAACCAGACCGATATCGGCATCAGGGTGGGCCAGAACGGCGAGTGAGGATCCGTCGGAGATGGACATGATGAAGAGGAATCCACGCTCCATCTCCACAACGGTCTGATTCACGGCGCCGCCCTCGAAGATCCGCGAGGCGCCCGCGGTCAGCGACGTCAGACCGGAGGCGACGGCCGCCAGCTGGTCGGCGCGGTCGCGTGGGAAACCCTCGGACATCGCCAGCAGGAGTCCGTCGGCGGAGACCACCACCGTGTGCGACACCCCGGGGGTGTTGTCCACGAAATTGGTGATCAACCAGTTGAGATTCTGCGCCGCCTGGCTCATCGGGCTCACACTAACGCTCCTGGTTGTAGGTGGTACTGGTGTCCGAACCCTCGCTGCGTCCCCGCTGGACCCCCCGGCGCAGGTTGCTCAACCTGCCGCGGACGTCCTCGGGCGCGCGGGAGACCTGTGGGCCGCCCTGCTGGGTCTGCTCCGCCGTGCCCTCGACCAAGTTGGCCTTGGGCACCCGCCGGGGGAGACCGGAGGGGGTGATTCCGCCCGCCTTCGGCTCACGGAGCTTCTCGGCCCGTTCCCAGCGCTCGTCGTTGGTCGAGCGCCAGTCGTCGGGGCCGTCCCCGTCCGTCTGCGGGTCCTGCCGCTGTTCCTGCTGCGGCGGGGGCCCCGGAGTCGGATCGGGCTGGTCGTTGCCGCGGCCGCCGGGACCGGGCTGCCAGTGCTGCTGACCGCCGCGGCGCGGCAGACCGGCTTCGGTCAGCTCGTGGCCGACGTTCGGGGTGGGCCCCGGACGGTCGAAGCCTACGCGCTCCGAAGGCTCCGCGGGCGTGCTCGGAACAGATTCCGATTCGGCGGGCGCAATCGGCTCATAAGCGCGTTGGAAACCACTCTGAACAGGCCAATCATCCTGGTGGGACTGGTCCGGCGAAGCCGCGTACGGGTCGGCGTACTGACCCTGCTGGGCATTCTGATCGGCATATGCCGATTCCGGATAACCGTCTCCCCGGTGTTGCTGCGCCTGCTGATCCAGCTGCTGCGCGTAACCGTTCTCCGCGCCGTACTGCTGCTGCTCGTACGTTCCCTGGTACGGCTGCTGCTGTGGCTGCTGCCCGTACTGGTCCTGGCCGTAGCCCGGGTCGGCGTAACCCTGGTTCTGCTGCCCGCCGTACGGGTCGCCCGCGTACGACTCCGGTGCGTAGCCCTGCTGTTCCTGGGTGTTGTTCCCGATCGGGCCGCCCGGGCCCGTCTGGGACTCCAGGGCCGCCCTGCGCTCCTCGCGCACCAGCGAACGCCCGACCGGGTCCAGCTGCGCCGGGTCCACCGGGGCCTCGTAGCGCGTGTCGTCGAAGCCGAGCTCCGCCGCCGTGCGCATCGGGGCCTGCTGCGGCGCCGGCTCGAAGGCCTGCTGCTGCTCGGAGATGATCGAGGAGACGGTGAAGTCGCCCGAACCGGAGCCCGGTTCGCCACCGCCACCGTGGGTGATGGCGTCCGGCAGCATGACCAGCGAGGTGGTCCCGGCCTGCTCGCCCGAGGGGCGCAGCTGGACCCGGATCCCGTGCCGGTCGGCCAGCCGGCCGACCACGAACAGGCCCATGCGCTGCGACACCGCGGCGTCCACGGTCGGCGGGTTGGCCAGCTTGTGGTTGATGTCGGCGAAGTCCTCGGCGGTGAGGCCGATGCCCTTGTCGTGGATCTCGACCATGACGCGGCCGTCGGGCAGCCGGGTCGCGGTGACCTTGACCTTCGTCTGCGGCGAGGAGAACGTGGTGGCGTTCTCCAGCAGCTCGGCCAGCAGGTGCACGAGGTCGGTGACGGCCTGGCCGTGGATCTCGCTCTCCGGCACACCGGTCAGCTGGATGCGCTCGTAGGACTCCACCTCGGAGGAGGCGGCCCGCAGGACGTCCACCAGCGGGACCGGCTGGTTCCAGCGGCGGCCGGGCTCCTCGCCCGCGAGGACGAGGAGGTTCTCGCCGTTGCGGCGCATGCGGGTGGCCAGGTGGTCCAGCTTGAAGAGGCTCTCCAGCTGGTCCGGGTCGGCCTCGTTGTTCTCCAGGTCGGTGATGAGGGTCAGCTGGCCCTCGATGAGCGACTGGTTGCGGCGCGAGAGGTTCGTGAAGATCGCGTTGACGTTGCCCCGCAGCATGGCCTGCTCGGCGGCGAGCCGGACCGCCTCGCGGTGCACCTGGTCGAAGGCGCGGGCGACCTCGCCGATCTCGTCCTGCGTGGTGATCGGGATCGGCTGCACCCGGGTGTCGACCCGGCCCGGGTCGGTGCGCGAGAGCTGGTCGACGAGGGAGGGCAGCCGCTGCTCGGCGATGGAGAAGGCGGCGGTACGCAGCCGGCGCATGGAGCGGCTCATCTGGCGGGCCATGAGCCCGGCCAGCACGAAGGCGGCCAGCAGCGCGATGACGACGACGAGGCCGTTGACGATGGCGTCGGTCTTGGCGTCGGAGGAGATGCTCGCGGCCTCGTTCACCGCCTTGGTGACCAGCTCGTCCTCGACGGTGGCGTACCCCTCGAACTTCGCGGTCGCCGCCGCCATCCAGGTCTCGGGCGTGACGCCCTTGGCCGCCAGCGCCTCGGGGTCCTGGCCCTTGCCGATCTCCCGGGCCATGCCGTCGAAGACCGAGCCGTCGATGCTCGGCGGGGCCACGAAGGGCGTGCCCGCGGCCTCGGCCCGCTCTTTCGCCGCCTTGAGCTGCTTGGCGCCCTCGGCGGCCTTGCCGGCCATGACCTGCTTGAGGCGGTCGACGTCGGCCTGGGTGCCGCCGGAGTTGAACTCGCCCAGCGCGATCTGTTCCAGGTAGTTGTACGAACCGAAGGCCTTGACCTGCTCGTCGTACGTGCCCGGCTTCTTGCTCGGGCGCACCAGGAGGTGCGTGCCGATCGAGCGCTGAAGCGATTCTGCAGCCTTGGACAGCTCGATCGCGTAGACGGTACGGCCGTAGCTGGTGATGTTGCCGGTGCCGAGGCCGAGCTCGTTGGAGAACTCCATCAGCGAGTGCTGGACCTGGGTGTAGCCCTCTTCGGTCTTCACCGGGTCCAGGGCTCCCGCGTAGGCGGCCTTGCGCAGCTCGGGGAGTTTGGGTTCCTCGGCCTTGAAGAGCTTCAGACGGCGCTCCAGGCCCGGCTTCGCCGGCATACCCTCCACCGCGGCGTCGAACTTCCGCGCCGCGTCGTCCGTGGTGGCCCGGGTCTGCTCGACCACATCGGCGTCACGGTCGCCCGAGAGCAGCGGCTCGGCGGTGAGGTCCCGCTCGTTCAGCAGCGCCTGCCCGTAGTCGGACGCGGCGCGCACGACGACCGCGATCTTCTCGGCCTCCTGGGCCTGGCTCCAGGTGTCGATGGAGCCCTTCACCTGGAACCCGCCCATGACGAGGCCGACCAGCACCGGGATCAGGAGGATCGCGTTCAGCCGGGTGGCCACCCGCCAGTTGCGCGGGGACATCCGGCTGGTGCTGCCACTACCGGTCGGCTCCGTGCCGGGCAGATCCGCAGGGGACGCCACAACGCGCGACGGCGGGGTGAAGTTGCCCCGCTCGGGCTGCGCCGCGGAGCCCTCGTTGCTTCGCCTCACTCGACCAACAACCTCTCGGCGTCGGCACCTACGCTGTGCCGGATTATTCGTTCAGGGCCGTACTACTGGGGAGTTCGTCGAATTGCAGCACGGGGACGTGCCCCGTTCCAAACAGTCGGAATCGGCGGTTCCGAGTGGCCCAGACCTCAGATAAAACGGGCATAAAGAGCGAGCCCCGTCAAAAGGCGGGGCTCATGTGAGCGCAGTGGCACCGAATGGATGCGTCGGGTGGCGGCGTGGAGTCAATTCTCTCTCGAAACGTTATGAACGCGGGGGCGGATCGTGTCAAACGACACAGGCCGCCCCCGCGTGACTACTGCAACTTCCGTATGGCGATATCGACTTCGCCCTGGTGGAGGAACTACTTCAGGCGAGCCATCAGCGCGTGCTCGACGAGCGTGATCAGGCCGCTCTTGGCGTCCGCCCGGTGCCGGGCGTCCGTCGTGATGATGGGTGCGTCCGGCCCGATCTGGAGTGCCTCGCGTACTTCGTCGGGGGTGTAGGGCTGGTGTCCGTCGAAGCCGTTGAGGGCGATGACGAAGGGGAGCCCGCTGTTCTCGAAGTAGTCGACGGCGGGGAAGCAGTCGGCGAGGCGGCGGGTGTCGACGAGGACGACGGCGCCGATGGCGCCGCGGACCAGGTCGTCCCACATGAACCAGAAGCGGTCCTGACCGGGCGTACCGAAGAGGTACAGGATCAGGTCCTGGTCGAGCGTGATGCGGCCGAAGTCCATCGCGACGGTGGTCGTCGTCTTGTCCCCGGTGTGGGTCAGATCGTCGATGCCCGCGGACGCGGACGTCATGACGGCCTCGGTGCGCAGCGGGTTGATCTCCGACACGGCCCCGACGAACGTGGTCTTGCCCACGCCGAAGCCGCCCGCCACCACGATCTTCGCCGAGGTGGTGGCACGGCCCGTACCGCCGCTAGAGCTTGCGAAGTCCACTGAGCACCCTTTCGAGCAGTGTCACATCCGGCGCGCCGCCGGCCTCTCCGTTGCCCGGCTGGTGGATGGCCACCATGCCGGCTTCCGCCAGGTCCGCCACCAGGATTCGGGCGACGCCGAGCGGCATCGACAGCAGCGCCGACACCTCCGCCACCGACTTGACCTCACGGCAGAGGTGGCAGATCCGCTGGTGCTCGGGGAGCAGGGTCCCCAGATGCGCGGGGTCTGCCGTCGTGCTGACCAGTGCCTCTATCGCGAGCTGGTAGCGCGGCCGGGTCCGGCCGCCGGTCATGGCATAAGGACGAACCAGCGGCTGGTCGCCTTCCCCGTCGTACGACGCGTGGTGCAGTGCGCCGTACGGATCGGGTGAGGCGGGTGGCGGGGTCATGAATCCTCCGGGCGTGACAGCAGGTTCTCGGCTTGCCGTCTGCAAGGGGCCGGTGAGGGGACTAAGGCGGCCTGTTGGGTGAGGGTTGTGGGCATTACCTGGGGGGATCGTGTCGTGAATCCGCTGGACTGCCGCCTAGTGGAGCAGACTGCCTTGGAGCTCGGCGCGGAGGTCGGGCGTGAGGACAGTGCCCGCACGGTCGACCAGGAGGGCCATTTCGTACCCGACCAGACCGATGTCGGCGTCCGGGTGGGCCAGAACGGCCAGTGACGAACCGTCGGAGATGGACATGAGGAAGAGGAATCCCCGCTCCATCTCCACGACCGTCTGACTGACGGCGCCGCCCTCGAAGATCCGGGACGCACCCGCGGTCAGCGAGGTGAGGCCGGACGCGACGGCGGCGAGCTGGTCGGCGCGGTCGCGCGGGAATCCTTCGGACATCGCCAGCAGCAGGCCATCCGCGGAGACCACCACCGTGTGCGACACCCCTGGGGTGTTGTCCACGAAGTTGGTGATCAGCCAGTTCAGATTCTGCGCGGCCTGACTCATGGGGCTCAACTAACGCTCCTGCTGGTGAGTGGGGCCGAGATGGATACTGCCGGTCTGCGGGCCGTTGTTGGCCTGCCGACCCTGCTGGATGCCCCGGCGGAGATTGGTCAGACGACCACGCACGTCATCGGGCGCGCGCGAAACCTGTGGTCCGGACTGGTGATTCTGCTGCTGTGCGGTCCCCGGAACCAAATTGGCGCGGGGAACGCGGCGGGGCAGCCCGGAAGTGGTGACCCCGCCGGCGGCGGGCTTCTTGACCCGTTCGGCCTGGCGTACGAGTTCGTCGTTGGGCGAGGCCCGCCACGAGCTGGTGACCGAGGGGTCGGCCGCACCACGCTGAGGCATGGGCGGGACCGGCACACCGGAGGACTCCGGAGCGGCCGGCGCCTGCGGTTCGGCGGGCGGCTGCTGGCCGCCCTGGCCCGGACCGTGGAACCAGTTCGTCTCCAGGGTGTCGTACAGAGGCGTACGGCCGTCCCCGGGACCGGCCGGCGGCAGGGCTTCCGGCTGCTGGGGCTGCTGCGGCAGTGCCGGACGGTACGGAGCCTCGCCCGCCGGGGAGGCGGACGGGCGCGGCGCACCGAAGTCGGAACCCTCCGGGCCGCGCTGACGCGGCGCGGGCAGCTGCTCGCCCTGGTCCGGCCGACCCTGCCCCTGCTGGGGCTGGTACGGGACACCGAAGTCGGGCCGCGCGAACTGCGCGGTGCTCGCCGGGTCCTGGCCCTGCGGAACACCCTGCGGGTACGCCCCGCCCTGCGGAGCCCCCGGCGCGGGGAAGTCCGGCCGGGCGAACTCGGAGGTCGCGCCGGGGCCCTGGAGGTCGTCCGACGGCCGGCTCGGCGGGGTGTTGAACGACGGGTCCCGGCCGAACTCCGCCGGACGGGCGAACTGCCCGGTCGCGTCGTGCTCCTCGTGACCGCGCGGCGTGTCCGCGCCCCAGCTGGTGGTCGCCGGGCGCTGCGGCTGCGGGTTGCCCCCGGGCAGCTCGGCACGCGGTCCACCGGGCGGCGGCAGCTGACGGCCGGGGCCGCCGGGCTGCTGGAAACCACCCTGGGCGGGGCCGCCCTGCTCCTGCCGGCCCTGGGGCTGCTGCGCCCCGGGGCCCTGGTTCTGCTGCTGGTTCGACTGGTTCTGCCAGCCGGACGGGTTCTGCTGGTTCGGCGGTGCGAACTGACCCGGGCGCCCGTTCTGCCCGGGGGAGGGCGGAGCGCTGTGCCCGAACAGGTTGGTCGCGTCACCGCGGCCCGGGGACTCGCCCTGCGGACCGCCCTGGGCGCCGCGGGCGCCGAGTCGTGCGCTGTTGCCGAAGGCGCCGGAGAGGCCGCCGCCGCCCTGACGCTGGGGCGCCGGGCCCTGACCCGGGAACTCCTGGCCGGGGCCGCCGTCGTTCGGCTGCCCACCGCCCTGCGGACGGCCCGCTCCGCTGTCCCGGGCCGGCAGCGCCGCGCGGGGACCGGCGCCCGCGCCGACCTGGCCGCGCTGACCGCCCGGTCCGCCGCCGAGGCTCTTGGCGCCCGGACCGCCCGGACCGCCCGGACCGCCCGGACCGCCGCCCAGGCCCGCGCGCTGGCCGGTGCCCGCGCCGTTCCCGTTGCCCGCGAGCAGACCGCCCGGGGCGCCGGACTGCTGCCCGGGACCCTGCTTGGACGGGGGCTGCTTGCCGCCGTGCGCGACGTCGACGGGCAGCATGACCAGTGCGGTCGTACCGCCGGAGTCGGAGGGGCGCAGCTGGATCCGGATGCCGTGACGCAGCGACAGCCGGCCGACCACGAACAGGCCCATGCGGCGGGAGACGGAGACGTCCACGGTGGGCGGCTGCGCGAGCCGCTCGTTGATCGCGGCGAGGTCCTCGGGGGAGAGGCCGATCCCGGTGTCGTGGATCTCGACGAGCACGCGCCCGTCGGGCAGTGCGTGACCGGTGACCTTGACCTTCGTCTGCGGCGAGGAGAACGACGTCGCGTTCTCCAGCAGCTCGGCGAGCAGGTGCACGAGGTCGTTGACGACCCGGCCCGCGACCTCGGTGGCGGGCACCGCGGTCAGCTCGATGCGCTCGTACTGCTCCACCTCGGAGGCGGCGGCGCGGAGCACGTCGACCAGCGGGACCGGCCGGGTCCACCGGCGTCCCGGCTCCTCACCCGCGAGGACGAGGAGGTTCTCGCCGTTACGGCGCATACGGGTCGCGAGGTGGTCCAGCTTGAAGAGCGAGGACAGCTGGTCCGGGTCGGCCTCGCGGGACTCCAGCTCGGAGATGAGCGAGAGCTGGCGCTGGATGAGGCCCTGGGAACGGCGCGAGAGGTTGGTGAACATCGCGTTGACGTTGCCCCGGAGGAGGGCCTGCTCGGCGGCGAGACGGACGGCCTCGCGGTGCACGTCGTCGAAGGCCGCGGCCACCTGGCCGATCTCGTCCCGGGAGTGCACGCCGACCGACTCGACCGAGGTGTCGACGTCCTGCGGGTCGGTCTCGGAGAGCTGCTTGACGAGCTCGGGCAGCCGGTCCTGGGCGACCCGGGTGGCGGTGTCCTGCAGACGCCGCAGCGAACGGATCATGGAGCGGGCCACCACGAAGGCGCCGACGAGCGAGACGCCGAGCACGATGAAGATGACCGCACCGTTGATGATCGCGTCGCGCTGGGAGGCCTGGCGCAGCTCGCGGGCCTTGGCCTCCATGTCGCTGAGGAGGGTGGCCTCGATCGTCTCCATGGCCTTGATCTTGATGGTGCTCTGGTCGTACCAGTCCAGGTACGACCGGACCTGGTTGCCCTCGATGTCGTTCGTGGTGGTGAGGATGCGCTTGGCGTACATGTTCCCGGCGTTGATCTCCGGGTTCCCGTTGTCCAGGGACGTCATGAGCTCTTCGGCGCTCTCGCCGGTCGTCCCGTAGATCGTCTTGAACGAGCGCAGGGCCCGGTCTTCCTTGTGGAGCGCGTTCTCGCCGAACTGACGGTCGTTCGGGTTGAGGTGCGGCTCCTTGACCGAACCGCCCGGCAGCGCCGCGGCGATGACCGCGCGCTGGACCGAGGCGTACTCCTTGGCGGAGGAGAACGCCGCCAGGGCCCGGGTCCGCTTGATCATGTCCGGGTTGCTGGTCGCCTGCGCCATGTCCTGCGAGAGGCTCAGCAGCGAGGTGATCAGCTGGTTGTACTGGTCGATGGTGTTGAGGCTCGGCGCGCCCTCTTCGTACGCCGTCTTGCGGATCGCACGGATGTTGCCGAGCTGGGAGGCGATCTGCGAGATGCTCGCGTGGATGCTGTCGAGCGCTTCGTCGCTCTCGGAGCCACCGATCGAGTCGGTCTCGTCGAGGAAGGCGTCCTTGGCCCGGTCGGTCTTGTCCCGGGGCCCGGTGACCTTGTAGTCGGTGGGCTTGGACTTGTTCGACAGCGGACCGGCCGACTGGTCGCGTTCCACCTGCAGCGCCTGGGCGAGGGAGGTCGCCTGCTTGGTCATCCTCGTCAGCAGCTGCATGTGCTCCAGCTGCTGCATGTCGGTCATGGACTCGTTGATCCTCAGGCCGCCCAGGCTGGTCGCGACGACCACGGGGAGGGCGAGGAGGGAGACCAGGCGCGTGCTGATGCTCCAGTTACGGAGCGCTACGCGCGAACCCGTGTCGACCGGTCCGCGTGGTTGTGCGGGCGTGTTCGGCTCCGCGCCGCCGCTCGTCGTGGAGCCCGAGCTCTGCGCACGGTCGCTGTTGTCGCCGGCACCGGCCGGCCCGGGGTTCTGGGCGTGCTGGGGCGAGGAACCGCGGTCGGTCCCGCCGCGCGGCTCCTGTTCCGCCGGAGCGCTGCCATCCCTCTTGAAACGTCCCTGCACTAGCGTCGCAACCTCTGGACCAGGCGTCCCGCCCGCGTGTGCGGACAGAGACGGTGTCGGCGTCGTGGGGCGCTGGACGCGCCCCATGGTGGTCGTATGAGTGACCGGCGTACTTCCCCCTCCCGCCGCCACTCGGCGCTGCGTTGCGCCCCTGCGCGCCGGGCCTGAAACCCGCGGCGGTGCGTGGAATTCCAGCACAGTGCAGGATCTCCAACAAGGCCCATGTACCGGGCTGTGACCTGGGTGACACGTTGTGATGGACGGGTAACCAGCAGTGGAGCGCGATCGTGATGAAAACGGTCCATTGCGGAGGAAGCGCCTAGGGGTGGGGGGTGTCCCAGACGCGACGATCAGGAGCGGAATGGTGGATTCAGTGATGCAATGTCCGTTTTCTGGATCACGATCAACTGTCCGTAATGAGTCAATTGTCGAATAGTTCGTGAGCAAACTCACACGATGATCGTTGCCTCATCCCGGCTCCGGCGGGGAATCGGATGTTTAGCCTGACGCTTTACAGGGATGGCGAATCCGACAAGCCGGCGCCGCGACGAGCGGCGCCCTCACCGACAGGGTCCTGACGGCAGATGAAGACGACGACGATGTTCCGCAACATTGCCAACCCCCGGCGCACCACGCTGGCGCACCTCAAGGACGCCGAAGCGCTGCGGACGCCCCCCCAGCCGGAGCACGCCGCCGACCTGCCGACCGTGACGGCCAACCCGCGCCGCACCATCCTCATGGAAGCCCCGGTCGCGGCCGCCCGGTAGGAACCGACCGGCCCGCCCGCGCTACGCGAGGCTGTCCCCTCTCACCGCGTTAGCCTGGAGCATCAGTCTTCAGCCAGCCAGCCAGCAAGTGAGGGGCGACAGCATCCCGTGCGCATCGCCAGGTTCTCCATCGACGGCAATGTCGCCTTCGGCGCCGTCGAGGGACAGGGCACCGTGGAATCCGGTGGCCTCGTCCTCGACATCATCAAGGGCATTCCGTACGCCGACTTCGAGCTCTCGGGCACCAAGGTCCCGCTGAACAAGGTCCGGCTGCTGCCCCCCGTGCTCCCCAACAAGGTCGTGGCCATCGGCCGCAACTACGCGGAGCACGCCGCCGAACTCGGCCACGAGGTCCCCGACGCGCCGATCACCTTCTTCAAGCCCACCACCTCGGTGATCGGCTCCGGCGACGCGATCGAGTACCCCTCCTTCTCCAGCGAGCTGCACCACGAGGCCGAGCTGGCCGTGGTCATCGGCCGCATGTGCCGCGAGGTCCCCCGCGAGCGGGTCAAGGACGTCATCCTCGGCTACACCTGCGCCAACGACGTCACCGCCCGCGATGTGCAGCAGCGCGAGAAGCAGTGGGCCCGCGCCAAGGGCTTCGACACCTCCTGCCCGTTGGGCCCCTGGGTGGAGACCGACGTGGACCCCCACGACCTCACCATCCAGGCGACGGTCAACGGCGAGCAGCGACAGCTCGGCCGCACCAGCGACATGGTCCGCTCCGTCGAGGACCTGATCGTCCACATCACGGAGGCCATGACGCTGCTCCCGGGCGACGTGATCCTCACGGGCACCCCCGCAGGGGTCGGACCCCTGCACGTCGGCGACGAGGTCGCCGTCACCATCGAAGGCATCGGCACTCTCACCAACAAGGTGATCAAGCGTGGCTAACACACCAGTCCGTGTACGTTTCTGTCCCTCCCCGACCGGCAACCCCCACGTGGGCCTGGTCCGCACGGCCCTGTTCAACTGGGCCTTCGCCCGGCACCACCAGGGCACCCTGGTCTTCCGGATCGAGGACACCGACGCGGCGCGCGACTCGGAGGAGTCCTACCAGCAGCTGCTCGACTCGATGCGCTGGCTGGGCCTGGACTGGGACGAGGGCCCCGAGATCGGCGGCCCGCACGCCCCCTACCGCCAGTCGCAGCGGATGGACCTGTACAAGGACGTCGCCGAGAAGCTGCTCGCCGCCGGACACGCCTACCCCTGCTACTGCACCACCGAGGAGCTGGACACCCGCCGCGACGCCGCCCGCGCCGCCGGGAAGCCGTCCGGCTACGACGGCCACTGCCGCGACCTCACGGCTGAGCAGAAGAGCGCGTACGAGGCCGAGGGACGCAGCTCGATCGTGCGCTTCCGGATGCCCGACGAGGCCATCACCTTCACCGACCTGGTCCGCGGCGACATCACCGTCCAGCCGGAGAACGTCCCGGACTACGGCATCGTCCGCGCCAACGGGGCCCCGCTCTACACGCTGGTCAACCCGGTCGACGACGCCCTGATGGAGATCACCCACGTCCTGCGCGGCGAGGACCTGCTCTCCTCCACCCCGCGCCAGATCGCCCTGTACCGGGCGCTCATCGAGCTGGGCATCGCCAAGGACACCCCGGCCTTCGGCCACCTGCCGTACGTCATGGGCGAGGGCAACAAGAAGCTCTCCAAGCGTGACCCGCAGGCCTCGCTCAACCTCTACCGCGAGCGGGGGTTCCTCCCCGAGGGACTGCTGAACTACCTCTCGCTGCTCGGCTGGTCGATCGCCGAGGACCGCGACATCTTCTCGACGGACGAGCTGGTCGCCGCGTTCGACATCAAGGACGTCAACGCCAACCCGGCCCGCTTCGACCTCAAGAAGTGCGAGCACATCAACGCCGAGCACATCCGCAAGCTGGACGTGAAGGCGTTCACCGAGGCCTGCGGCCCCTGGCTCCGGGCGCCCTTCGCTCCCTGGGCCCCGGAGGCCTTCGACGCGGAGAAGTGGACGCGGATCGCCCCGTACGCCCAGACCCGGGTCACGGTGCTGTCCGACATCACGGACAACGTCGACTTCCTCTTCCTCGACGAGCCGGTGGAGGACGAGGCGTCCTGGACCAAGGCGATGAAGGGCGACCCGGTCGCGCTCCTGACCACGGCCCGCGCCAACCTGGAAGCGGCCGACTGGAGCGACCCGGAGTCCCTGAAGAACGCCGTGCTCACCGCGGGCGAGGTCCATGGCCTCAAGCTCGGCAAGGCGCAGGCCCCGGTCCGCGTCGCCGTCACCGGCCGCACCGTCGGCCTGCCGCTCTTCGAGTCCCTGGAGATCCTGGGCCGCGACAAGAGCCTGGCCCGGGTGGACGCCGCGCTGGCGAAGCTGACCGCGTAAGCGACAGCACACCTCCGAGGGGGGGGGGGGGGGGCGCCCCCCCCCCCCCCCCCCCCCCGGGGGGCCCCCCCCCCCCCCCGGGCGGGGCGCGCCCGCCCCCCCCCGCCGCCCCCCCCCCGGGGGGGGGCCCCCCCCACCCCACAGGACAG
>NZ_JBIWLQ010000016.1:0-173595 GCF_044766265.1 Streptomyces sp. NPDC102283 | reverse complement strand
CGGGGGGGGGGGGGGGGCGCGGGGGGGGCCCCGCCCCCCCCCGCCCCCCCCCCCCCCCGCGGGGGGGGGGGCCCCCCCCCCCCCCCCCCCCCCCCCCCTCGGCTTTTGGCCCCCGCCGACGACTTCGGACGGCTACCGTGAGGTCCATGCCGATCCGAGCCGTGCTGTGGGACATCGACGACACGATCTTCGACTACTCCAACGCCGACCGCACCGGAATGCGGCAGCACCTGGAGCGCGAGGGCCTGCCCGAGGCGTACGCCTCGGTGGACGTGGCCCTTGAGACCTGGCGGGCGTTGAGCGTCCGGCACTGGGCGCGCATGACCGCCGGAGAGACGGACTTCCGCGGACAGCGGCGGGACCGGGTGCGGGAGTTCCTGTCACGGGACCTGGAGGACGCCGAGGCCGAGGCGTGGTTCGGGCGTCACGCCGCTCATTACGAGGCCGCGTGGGCGCTCTTCCCGGACGTGCTGCCCGTGCTGGACCTGCTGGCCCGCGACTACCGGCACGGGATCCTGTCCAACGCCAACACCCAGCACCAGCACCACAAGCTCACCGCGCTCGGCGTCCGCGACCGGTTCGAGTCGATGGTCTGCGCCGTGGAGCTGGGGATCGCCAAGCCGGAGGCCGGCGCCTTCCTCGCGGCCTGCGAGGCGCTCGCGCTGGAGCCGCACGAGGTGGTGTACGTGGGCGACGAGCCCGACATCGACGCCGGCGGGGCCGTGGCCGCCGGGCTGAGGGGCATCTGGCTCGACCGGCGGGGCAGGGGCGGAAGGCCGGATCTCGTGTCGATCACCGGGCTCGACCAGCTGCCCCGTCTGCTGGCGGGCAATACCCGTTTTGGAGCGCCGGACACCTTCGGGTAATGTTCTTTCTGCGCCGCCCGAGCGGGCCGAAAGATCCGGCCGGGAAGCGCAGACAGAGATGAAGCCCCCACCAGGGGTTGCGTTTCAGTGGGCTATGGTGTAATTGGCAACACTACGGTTTCTGGTACCGTCATTCTAGGTTCGAGTCCTGGTAGCCCAGCGCAAGACCAAGCAGTACGAGCAACATCAGTAGCACAAGCCCCCGTTGTGTAGCGGCCTAGCACGCTGCCCTCTCACGGCAGTAGCGCCGGTTCGAATCCGGTCGGGGGTACAGATCCTTCCCGCGAGAACATCATGGGTCGCACCCATCGCTCTCGATGCAGGATCGCTAGGGCCCCCGTTGTGTAGCGGCCTAGCACGCTGCCCTCTCACGGCAGTAGCGCCGGTTCGAATCCGGTCGGGGGTACTTGTCACACCATGGGCTATGGTGTAATTGGCAACACTACGGTTTCTGGTACCGTCATTCTAGGTTCGAGTCCTGGTAGCCCAGCGCAAGTCAGCAGTAAACGCGCCCCCGTTGTGTAGCGGCCTAGCACGCTGCCCTCTCACGGCAGTAGCGCCGGTTCAAATCCGGTCGGGGGTACAACAGAGTGGTACAGGAAGGCCCTTCACCTCGGTGGAGGGCCTTCCCGCTTGTCCGGGGCGAGGGCGTCCCGCGCCAAGTCGCCTGCCCGGCACCGTGGTTGCGCCGGGCGGGGGAAGGGGCCCGGAAAGGAAAAAGGGCCGCCACGACGCTGGGGCGGCCTTCCGGGAGTTCGGTCAGGAGGAGTGACGTGCGGCCTCAGCCCGTGCGGCGCAGGGCCTCGCTGAGTCGTGCCGCCGAGTCGATGACCGCCTGGGCGTGCATCCGGCCCGGGTGGCGGGTCAGCCGCTCGATCGGCCCGGAGACCGAGACCGCCGCGACCACCCGGTTCGAGGGGCCGCGCACCGGAGCGGAGACCGAGGCGACGCCCGGCTCCCGCTCGCCGATCGACTGGGCCCAGCCCCGCCGCCGTACGCCGGAGAGCGCCGTCGCCGTGAACCTGGCGCCCTGGAGGCCCCGGTGCAGGCGCTCGGGCTCCTCCCAGGCCATCAGGATCTGGGCGGAGGAGCCCGCCTTCATCGTGAGGGTCGAGCCGACCGGCACCGTGTCCCGGAGTCCGGACAGCCGTTCCGCCGCCGCCACGCAGATGCGCATGTCGCCCTGCCGGCGGTAGAGCTGAGCGCTCTCGCCGGTGATGTCGCGCAGGTGGGTGAGCACCGGTCCGGCCGTGGCCAGCAGGCGGTCCTCGCCCGCCGCGGCTGCCAGTTCCGACAGCCGGGGGCCGAGAATGAACCGGCCCTGCATATCCCTCGCCACCATCCGGTGGTGTTCCAGTGCCACGGCCAGTCGATGGGCCGTGGGCCGTGCGAGCCCGGTCGCCGCGACCAGCCCGGCGAGGGTGGCCGGACCGGACTCCAGGGCGCTCAATACCAGAGCTGCCTTGTCGAGAACGCCGACGCCGCTAGAGTTGTCCATACGACGATACTCCCGTCTCACTCTGTGAAACGCAAGTTCAATTTCCGGCGGAAGTTGCGAACCTGTGAGGGCGGCCGCACAACGGCTCGTAGCCACCGCCCCGCACGGGGGTCCGGACGGGGCACACCGAATCTCTAGTTGGGCCGGCGACGACGCCGGCCGGAGGGAAAGCGATGGGTAGGACACTCGCGGAGAAGGTCTGGGACGACCATGTCGTCCGGCGCGCGGAGGGCGAGCCCGACCTCCTCTTCATCGATCTGCACCTGCTGCACGAGGTGACCAGCCCGCAGGCCTTCGACGGGCTGCGCCAGGCCGGACGTCCGGTACGACGCCTCGACCTCACCATCGCCACCGAGGACCACAACACCCCGACCCTCGACATCGACAAGCCGATCGCCGACCCGATCTCGCGCGCCCAGCTGGAGACCCTGCGCAAGAACTGCGCGGACTTCGGCGTCCGGCTGCACCCGCTGGGCGACGTCGAGCAGGGCGTCGTGCACGTGGTCGGCCCGCAGCTGGGGCTGACCCAGCCCGGCACCACCGTGGTCTGCGGCGACTCCCACACCTCCACGCACGGTGCGTTCGGCGCGCTGGCGTTCGGCATCGGCACCAGCCAGGTGGAGCACGTCCTCGCCACCCAGACGCTGCCGCTGGCCCGCCCGAAGACCATGGCCATCACGGTCGAGGGCGAACTGCCCGACGAGGTCACCGCGAAGGACCTGATCCTGGCGATCATCGCCCGCATCGGGACCGGCGGCGGCCAGGGCTACATCCTCGAATACCGCGGCTCCGCCATCGAGAAGCTCTCGATGGAGGCCCGGATGACCATCTGCAACATGTCGATCGAGGCCGGCGCCCGCGCGGGCATGATCGCCCCGGACGCCACCACCTTCGACTACCTCGAGGGCCGCGACCACGCCCCCGAGGGCGAGGAGTGGGACGCCGCCGTCGCGTACTGGAAGACCCTGCGCTCCGACGACGACGCGGTGTTCGACGCCGAGGTCGTCATCGACGCCACCGAACTGGCCCCGTTCGTCACCTGGGGCACCAACCCCGGCCAGGGCGCGCCCCTGTCGGCCAATGTCCCCGACCCGGCTTCGTACGAGGACGCCTCGGAGCGCTTCGCCGCCGAAAAGGCCCTGGAATACATGGGGTTGACCGCCGGGCAGCCGCTGCGCGACATCAACGTCGACACCGTCTTCGTAGGTTCGTGCACCAACGGCCGCATCGAGGACCTGCGTAACGCGGCCTCGATCCTGGACGGCCGCAAAGTCGCGACAGGCGTACGGATGCTGGTCGTCCCCGGCTCGGTCCGGGTCGCGCTCCAGGCCGTCTCCGAGGGCCTGGACAAGGTCTTCACCGAGGCCGGCGCCGAATGGCGGCACGCGGGCTGCTCGATGTGCCTCGGCATGAACCCCGACCAGCTGGCCCCCGGCGAGCGCTCCGCCTCCACCTCGAACCGCAACTTCGAGGGCCGGCAGGGCAAGGGCGGCCGCACCCATCTGGTCTCGCCCCAGGTCGCCGCCGCCACCGCGGTGCTGGGCCATCTGGCCTCGCCCGCCGACCTGTCCGACGCCCGTACCCCCGCCGGAGTCCGATAGCCATGGAAGCATTCACCACACACACCGGCCGGGCCGTTCCGCTGCGCCGCAGCAACGTCGACACCGACCAGATCATCCCCGCGCACTGGCTGAAGAAGGTCACCCGCGACGGGTTCGAGGACGGGCTCTTCGAAGCCTGGCGCAAGGACGAGAACTTCGTCCTCAACCGCCCCGAACGCCGGGGCGCCTCGGTCCTGGTCGCCGGTCCCGACTTCGGTACGGGCTCCTCCCGCGAACACGCGGTCTGGGCCCTGCAGAACTACGGCTTCAAGGCCGTCATCTCTCCCCGCTTCGCCGACATCTTCCGCGGTAACTCGCTGAAGAACGGGCTGCTCACCGTGGTCCTGGAGCAGAAGGTCGTCGACGCTCTCTGGGAGCTGACGGAGGCCGACCCGACCGCCGAGGTGACCGTCGACCTGGAGGCCCGCCAGGTCCGTGCCGAGGGCATCACCGCCGACTTCGAGCTCGACGAGAACGCCCGCTGGCGACTGCTCAACGGCCTCGACGACATCAGCCTCACCCTTCAGAACGAAGCGGACATCGCCGCGTACGAGGCGGCCAGGCCCGCCTTCAAGCCGCGTACCATTACGGCCTGAGCAGCGCTTTTCCAGGACTGCGCCCCCTGCCTCCCGGCAGGGGGCGCAGTCGCTTGTTGAGACCCCGTCGGGCGACAACTCGCCCCAGATGGCACAATCGGTGCATGGAACGCGACAGCCAACTCAAGCTCTATGGCCAAGTCGCCGACCGATTGAAGGAAGCGCACGCGAAGGTGCGTGCACTGCAAGTCCCGGAGAGCGTACGGATGGCGCTGACCCGGAAGCTGCTGGTCGTCACGGCCGCGGCGAAGCACGATCTCCCGGACGCGGCAAGGCGTCTGGACCGGTTGATGAAGGACCTCGATGAGGGCCGATTCCCCGAAGGTGACTGACACGTGGAACTGCGCATCGGTCGACTTCGTTGCGGCACTAGGGTGATTAGCCCGTTTCGTGTTTGATTTGCGGTATATATCTGCCTAACGTGCGAAAAAGCTTGAACACTTTCGTTCTGGCAATGTCTCCGAAGGGGAAGACGTGAACAAGGCGCAGCTCGTAGAAGCGATTGCCGACAAGGTCGGTGGCCGTCAGCAGGCCGCAGACGCTGTCGACGCGGTACTCGACGCGATCGTCCGTGCCGTTGTCGCCGGGGACCGTGTCTCGGTCACCGGCTTCGGCTCGTTCGAGAAGGTCGACCGCCCCGCCCGGTACGCCCGCAACCCGCAGACGGGTGAGCGCGTCCGGGTCAAGAAGACCTCGGTGCCCCGCTTCCGCGCGGGCCAGGGTTTCAAGGACCTGGTGAGCGGCTCGAAGAAGCTCCCCAAGAACGACGTGGCCGTCAAGAAGGCCCCCAAGGGCAGCCTCTCGGGCGGCTCCTCCGCCGCCCGTACGACGGTGAAGGCCGCCGCCGCCAAGAAGTCGGCCGCCAAGAAGGCCACCGCGAAGAAGACCACCGCCAAGAAGGCGACTCCGGCGAAGAAGACCACCGCCGCAGCCAAGAAGGTCACCGCGAAGAAGACCACCGCGACGGCCAAGAAGGCCTCCGCGGCCGCCAAGAAGGCGACTCCGGCGAAGAAGGCCGCGACGACCGCCAAGAAGGCCTCTCCCAGCAAGACCGCGCCCGCCAAGAAGACCACGGCGAAGAAGGCGCCCGCCAAGAAGACCACGGCGCGCACGACCACGGCCAAGAAGGCCACCGCACGCAAGAAGTGAGACCGGGCACCCGCTCGCTCCTCACAACGCGCCGGGCCGGGCTCCCCTCCGGGGGAGCCCGGCCCGCGGGCTGTCCGGGCCTCGTTCGGCCCAGCGGTTCCGCTCCGGTCGGGGGCAGGGTCAGAACGTCTGCAGTGTCACCAGCGTGATCCGCAGGGCCGCGCCCTCGCCCTCGCCCTCGATCCGCACCCGTTGCCCCGGACGCAGCAGCAGCAGGCCGCCCGCGTCGAAGGCCGGGGCGTCGAAGTCCACCGGGGTGCCGTCGTCCAGCAGCACGCTGCCGCTGCGGGTCTCGGGGTCGTACGTGTACGAGGTCGCCTGCATGGGCGGCAGCCTATCGGTCGTGGGCAGGGGCGGGCGCTGCCGTGATCCGCGCCGTGTGCGACCCCACCCCCAGGGCCAGGGCGACCCGCAGATCCTCGCCCGTATCCACGTCCCGGCGCACCGAGTCGACGCCGGACAGCGCTATTTCCACCGCTCCCGACGCCAGGTGCCGGGCCCCGGACGGACCACCGAAAGCCGGACGGAATTCCGCACCGCTCGCGGCGGTCAGCAATGTCGTTCCGATTCCGGCCGCGTCGCGGAGAAAAGCGTTGGGAAAAGCGGAAGCAAAATCGAGCACCCGCGCCAATTCGTCGGTGCGCAGTGCCGGCAGATCCGCGTTGAGCGCGGCCACCGCGGCGGCGGGCCGCAGGGCCCGCACGGAGCGTGCGCCGTGCGCGAGCGCCGCGTTGAGCCCGGCCCCGGGAGCGTCCGGCACGATCCGTGCCCCGAGCGCGGAGAGAGCCGTCGCGGCCACGGCGTCGTCCGTGACGACCACCACATCCCGCACCCCGGGGCAGGCCAGCGCCGCGGCCACCGTGTCCTGGGCGAACGCCAGGGCCAGCCGGGGCCGCGCATCCTCGCCCGCCGCCCGCCCCAGGCGGCTCTTGGCCCGGGCGAGCGGCTTCAACGGAACGACCAGGGACCAGGGCCCGGCCGGATCGGTGTTCGTGGCGATCTCCCCCTCCGTACGCGTCAGGACTTATTCTCGCCTGCCGGTACGACAACCTGGAGGTCCGCTACCGAACGTGAGGCGTACGGTGTTCTCGACAGAGCAGGGGCCCGGGGCGAGACTTGACCGTCAGTAGCCAGGCCGCAGGCCGAAATACTTAAGGAAGGTGTCCGAGTGTCCCGCCGCAGAATCGGCTTCTGGTACCGCCTGGCGGCGGTCATCGCCAAGCCGCCACTGGTGGTTCTGTTCAAGCGCGACTGGCGGGGGATGGAACACATTCCGGCCGAAGGCGGATTCATCACCGCCGTCAATCACAACTCCTATCTGGACCCGCTCTCCTACGGCCACTTCCAGTACAACACCGGGCGGGTGCCTCGGCTCCTGGCGAAGGCCGGCCTCTTCCGCACCCCGTTCGTCGGGACGATGCTGCGCGGCACCGGCCAGATCCCGGTCTACCGCGAGACCACCAACGCCCTGGACGCCTTCCGGGCCGCCGTGGACGCCATCGAGCGCGGCGAGTGCGTCGCCTTCTACCCCGAGGGCACCCTCACCCGGGACCCCGACATGTGGCCGATGGCCGGCAAGACCGGGGCCGCCCGGGTCGCCCTGATGACCAAGGCGCCCGTCATCCCCGTCGCCCAGTGGGGCGCCAACCTCGCGATGCCGCCGTACGCCGAGGAGAACAAGTTCCGGCTGTTCCCCCGCAAGACGCTCCAGGTGCAGGCCGGACCGCCCGTCGACCTCAGCCGCTTTTACGGTCTGGAGCCGACCCCCGAGGTGCTCCGCGAGGCCACCGAGGCCATCATGGCGGCGGTCACCCGCGAGCTGGAGGACCTGCGCGGCGAGAAGGCGCCCGCCGAGCTCTACGATCACCGCAAAGCCCGTGCTGAACAACGGCGCAGGGCCCAGGGAAAGGGACCCACGTGACGCACCCCGTAAAAGCAGCCGTCTTCGGAACCGGCTCATGGGGTACGGCCTTCGCCGTGATCCTCGCCGACGCGGGCTGCGAGGTCACCCTCTGGGGCCGCCGCGCCGAGGTCGCCGAGACCATCAACACCACCCGCACCAACCCGGACTACCTCCCGGGCATCGCGCTCCCCGACTCCATCCACGCCACCACGGACGCCGCCGAGGCTCTGCGCGGGGCGGAGTTCGCGTTCCTCGTCGTGCCCTCCCAGACGCTGCGCGCCAACCTCGCCGACTGGGCCCCGCACCTGGAGCCGGACACCGTCCTGGTCTCCCTGATGAAGGGCGTCGAGCTGGGCACCGCCGAGCTGATGAGCGAGGTGATCGCGGACGTCACGAAGGTGTCCGCCGACCGTATCGCCGTCGTCTCGGGACCCAACCTGGCCAAGGAGATCGCCGAGCGGCGCCCCGCCGCGGCCGTCGTCGCCTGCGCCGACGAGTCCGTCGCCCAGCGCCTCCAGGCCGCCTGCCACACCTCCTACTTCCGGCCGTACACCAACACCGACGTCGTCGGCTGCGAGCTCGGCGGCGCCGTGAAGAACGTCATCGGCCTCGCCGTCGGCATCGCGGACGGCATGGGCCTCGGCGACAACACCAAGGGCTCCCTCATCACCCGGGGCCTCGCCGAGACCACCCGGCTGGGCCTGGCCATGGGCGCCGACCCGCTGACGTTCTCCGGACTCGCGGGCCTGGGCGACCTGGTGGCCACCTGCTCCTCGCCGCTCTCGCGCAACCACACCTTCGGCACCAACCTCGGCCGGGGCATGACGCTCCAGGAGACGATCGCCGTCACCAAGCAGACCGCCGAGGGCGTCAAGTCCTGCGAATCGGTCCTCGACCTGGCCCGCAGGCACGGGGTCGACATGCCCATCACCGAGACCGTCGTCTCCATCGTCCACGAGGGCAAGTCCCCGGTCGTCGCCGTCAAGGAGCTGATGTCGCGGAGCGCCAAGGCCGAGCGACGCTGACGTCTCCCCTACCAGCAGGTACGCTCATCGCGATATGAGCAGCGAGAACCTCCCCCAGAGCCCTGAGCGCGCCGAGAGCCCTGAGCCGCAGCGCCGCAAGCCCCGCGTGGCTGTCGTGTTCGGCGGCCGCAGCTCCGAACACGGCATCTCGGTCGTCACGGCCGGCGCCGTCATGAAGGCCATCGACCGGACCAAGTACGACGTCCTGCCGATCGGCATCACGACGGACGGCCGCTGGGCCCTCACCGCCGACGATCCCGAACGCATGGCCATCACCGACCGCAAGGTCCCCGACGTGGACCGGCTCACCGAGTCCGCCGAGGGCAGCGTCGTGCTCTCCGTGGACCCCGGCAGCCGCGAGGTCCTCTACAGCGAACCCGGCTCCGTGCCCAAGGCACTGGGCGAGGTCGACGTCGTCTTCCCCGTGCTCCACGGTCCGTACGGGGAGGACGGCACCCTCCAGGGTCTCCTCGAACTCTCCGGTGTGCCCTACGTCGGCGCGGGTGTCCTCGCCTCCGCGGTCGGCCAGGACAAGGAGTACATGAAGCGCGTCTTCCTCTCCTTCGGGCTGCCGGTCGGCCCGTACGAGGTCGTCCGCCCCCGCGAGTGGGACAACGACCCCGCCGCCGCCCGCAAGCGGATCGTGGACTTCGCCGGCGAGCACGGCTGGCCGCTGTTCATCAAGCCCGCCCGTGGCGGCTCCTCGATGGGCATCACGAAGGTCGACTCCGTCGAAGGACTCGACGAGGCGATCGAGGAGGCCCGCCGCCACGACCCGAAGTTCCTCGTCGAGTCGCTGCTGCGCGGCCGCGAGATCGAGTGCGGGGTGCTGGAGTTCGAGGACGGCCCGCGCGCCAGCGTGCCCGCCGAGATCCCGCCGGTCACCGCGCACGACTTCTACGACTTCGAGGCCAAGTACATCGACTCGGCCGCCGGGCTCGTGCCCGCTCCGCTCACCGAGGAGCAGACCGCCGAAGTCCAGCGGCTCGCCGTCGCCGCCTTCGACGCCGTCTCCTGCGAGGGCCTGGTGCGCGCAGACTTCTTCCTCACCGAGGACGGCTCCTTCGTCATCAACGAGATCAACACGCTGCCGGGCTTCACCCCGATCTCCATGTACCCGCGCATGTGGCAGGAGAGCGGCGTCAGCTACCCGGAGCTGGTCGACCGGCTGATCCAGGCCGCGTTGAGCCGCTCCACCGGACTGCGCTGACGAAGCCGACGGCCTTCAGAACTTGCTCGGTACCGTCTTGGAGACCGGGCCGGCGAACGAGGCCAGCGGCGTGATGTCGTGGGCGTACGTCGAGTCCAGCGTGACCTCGACGTACGCCTTGCGGTACGTGGTCGTGAACCGCGGACCGGAGCCCTCGGGCTCCTCCAGCATCCACTGCACACCGTCCGCCTCGACGCCCTGCGACTGGGGGTCGTCCATCTTGGCGGGCCGGGGGACCCCGCAGCGCAGTACGATCGCCCCGTCCCCCCAGCCGGCGGTCAGCTCCGAATCCGGGGAGGGGTCGCTGCGTTCCAGTTCGAGGACGGTCTCCGGCAGTTCCTCGTGCAGGGCCTCGCAGTACGCGGCGGCCTCCGAGGACGGCGTCGGAACCGTGATCGAGGGCTCCGCGTCGCTGAGGGAACAGCCCGCCGCGGCCAGCACGAGCACGGCAGCGGACGGACCGAGGAACATCGAGCGGGGGGAACGGCGGGCGGATGACGTCACCGGCCCAGCCTAGACGGGGGTCAGAGGTGGACGACCGGGCAGGTCAGGGTCCGTGTGATGCCGTCCACCTGCTGAACCTTGGCGACCACCATGCGGCCGAGTTCATCGACCGTGTCTGCTTGGGCCCGCACGATCACGTCGTACGGACCGGTGACGTCCTCTGCCTGGATGACTCCCGGAATCTTGGAAATGGTCTCGGCGACGATCGACGCCTTGCCCACTTCGGTCTGGATGAGGATGTACGCCTGTACCACGGAACCTCCAGGGCGGCCACGAGGATCATGTGGGGGAAAGGGACGCCACGTTATCGCGTTGCCGCGGGCCACGGGGAGACCTACGGGCCGGATGACGTCCACAGCGTGGCGTACAGGGCGCAGAAGTTGACGTATCTCTTGACGGTACCGACAGCACAGACGGCTCGCGACCGGGGGCCCGGACGGGTGTCCGGGGCGATAAAGGAGAGGTGAGACTCGGTGAAGGGAACCGTGGGCGAGTTGGGGGAGTTCGGGCTCATCAGAGAGCTCACGTCCCGGCTCACCACCACTCCGGCGGTACGGCTGGGGCCCGGCGACGACGCCGCGGTCGTGGCCGCCCCCGACCGCAGGGTCGTGGCCAGTACGGACATCCTGCTGGAAGGCCGGCACTTCCGGCGTGACTGGTCGACGGCGTACGACGTCGGCCGCAAGGCCGCCGCACAGAACCTCGCCGACATCGCGGCCATGGGCGCCGTGCCCACCGCGCTGCTCCTCGGCCTCGTCGTCCCCGCCGACCTCCCCGTCACCTGGGCCGCCGAACTGATGGACGGGCTGCGCGACGAGTGCCAGGTGGCGGGCGCCGCCGTGGTCGGCGGCGATGTGGTCGGCGGCGACACGATCACCGTCGCGATCACCGCCCTCGGCGACCTGCGCAACCACGAACCGGTCACCCGGGCCGGCGCCCGCCCCGGCGACGTCGTCGCGGTCACCGGCTGGCTCGGCTGGTCCGCCGCCGGATACGCCGTGCTCTCCCGCGGCTTCCGCTCGCCCCGCGCCTTCGTCGAAGCGCACCGCCGCCCCGAACCGCCGTACCACGCGGGCCCCGCGGCCGCCGGACTCGGCGCCACCGCGATGACCGACGTCAGCGACGGCCTCGTCGCGGACCTCGGACACATCGCGGAGTCCAGCAAGGTCCGCATCGACCTGCGCTCCGGCCTCATCGACATCCCCTCGCAGATGTCCGACATCGGCCAGGCCGTCGGCGTCGACCCGCTCCAGTGGGTACTGACCGGGGGAGAGGACCACGCGATCGTGGCGACCTTCCCGCCGGACGTGAAACTGCCCGCCCGCTGGAAGGTGATCGGCGAGGTCCTCAACCCCTCCGCCCTGCCCCAGGTCACCGTCGACGGAGCGCCCTGGACCAGCAAGGGCGGCTGGGACCACTTCGGCTCCATCGAGGACACCCACTAGCGGCCGGTCCGTCCGGCGCTGCCGCTAGATTGCTGCGTATGCCCATACGTACCGCTGTACCGCCCCGCGTGCTCACCGTCGCCGGATCCGACTCCGGCGGCGGTGCGGGGATCCAGGCCGATCTGAAGACGATGCTCGCGCTCGGCGTGCACGGCATGAGCGTGCTCACCGCCGTCACCGCGCAGAACTCCCTCGGCGTCCAAGGCGCGTGGGAGCTTCCGGTGGACGCCGTACGCGCCCAGTACCGCAGCGTCGTCGACGACATCGGCGTCCAGGCCGTGAAGACCGGAATGCTCTCCTCCGCCGCCCTCGTGGAGACCGTCGCCGCACTCCTCGCCACAACCGACGCCCCCGTCGTCGTCGACCCGGTCGGCGTCTCCAAGCACGGCGACGCGCTGCTGGCCGCCGAGGCCCTCGATTCCGTACGGACGAAGCTGCTGCCCGTCGCCACCGTGGCCACCCCGAACCTCGACGAAGTGACCCAGCTCACCGGGGTCACGGTCACCGACGAGAGCGGGATGCGCCGCGCCGCCGAGGAGATCCTCGCCTTCGGACCGCGCTGGGTCGTGATCAAGGGCGGCCACCTGCCCGGTGAGGCGGTGGACCTGCTCACCGACGGGAACGCGGAACACTGGCTGCGCGCCCCCCGGCACGACAACCGCCACACCCACGGCACCGGCTGCACCCTGGCCTCCGCCATCGCCTCCGGGCTCGCGCTCGGCAAGGACGTGCCCACGGCGGTACGGGACGCGAAGACGTACGTCACCGGCGCGATCGAGGCCGGCTTCCCGCTCGGCGGCGGCATCGGCCCCGTCGACCACGGCTGGCGCACCCGCCCGGCCGGCTCGACCGGCACCGACCCGGCCGGCACCGACCCGGCCGCCTGATCAGCGTCTGAGCACAGCAAAAAGCCGGTCCACCGAGATGGACCGGCTTTTTGGGCAACCGGCAGGCTGCGCTACGACGGGGACGTCAGCGCGCGACCTTGCCGGCCTTGATGCACGAGGTGCAGACGTTGAGCCGCTTCGGCGTCCGACCGACCACGGCACGCACGCGCTGGATGTTGGGATTCCAGCGACGGGACGTACGGCGGTGCGAGTGCGAAATGCTGTTGCCGAAGCTCGGCCCCTTGCCGCAAACGTCGCAGTTGGCAGCCACGGGTCACTCCAAAGACTTCAGATGCACTTACAGTGAAATCCGGCGCGCCGGAATCATTTGACTGAAGTGGCGGTACCGGAGGAATGGCCCGACTCTCATCGGGCAACCGGAGCAGCATACAACGCCTGCTCCGGAGATACGAAACTACCACGGGTCGGCCCCCCGCCCCGCCCGCCCCCTGTCCGGACCGGAACCCCGGCAGGCGGGCTAACCTGCGGTGCAGTCCGTCGCCACGGCCGTTCGAGGAGGACCATCGGTGCCGCAGCCCCCCGACGATCTGAACGCCGTCGCGGTGCGCACCTGGTGCTCACTGGCCCTGGAGGCCCTGGGCCGGGAGCGCGCGGAGATCGACGCGATCAACGTCTATCCCATCGCGGACGGGGACACCGGCACCAACCTCTATCTGACCGTCGAGTCCGCAGCCGCGGCCGTCGAAGCGGTGTTCGCCGCGCATGAGACCGGAACCACCGCGCCCGCCACCGCCGACGCCGTACGCGCCATGGCGCACGGCGCCCTGATCGGTGCCCGGGGGAACTCCGGCACGATCCTGGCCCAGCTGCTGCGCGGGATGGCCGGGGTGCTGGCCGACGGCGGCGACGCGGCCCACCTGCGCCTCGCCCTCACCCGGGCCGCCGACGCCGCCCGCCGGGCCGTCGCCCACCCCGTCGAGGGCACCGTGCTCACCGTCGCCGCCGCTGCCGCCGAGGCCGCGGCGGGCGAACCCGCCGCGGGCGAGGAATCCGACCTGCGCACCGTCGTGCACGCCGCGTACGACGGTGCGCTCGCGGCCCTCGCGAGGACGCCCGAGCAGCTGGCCGTCCTCGGCCGGGCGGGCGTGGTCGACGCCGGGGGCCGGGGACTGGTCGCGGTCCTGGGCGCGCTGGTGGAGGCCGTGACCGGGCAGGCTCCGGCACGGGGGCCCCGCACCGGGCCCGGGAGGACGCCCGTGCCCGTGGACGGCGGCTCCGTGGTGGGCCTGCCCGTGGGCTGCACCCCGGTCGAGGGCGGCGTTCCCGGAGGACCCGCGGGGATGGGACCGCTGGACTGCCCCGAGGACGGGGGCGCCGGGCCCGCGTTCGAGGTGATCTACCTCCTGGAGGCCCGTGACGAGCAGGTGGCCCGGCTGCGCACCCGGCTCGACGCGCTCGGCGACTCCCTGGTCGTGGTGGGCGGCGACGGCCTCTGGCACGTCCACGTCCACGTCGACGACGCCGGGGCGGCCGTGGAGGCGGGCGTCGAGGCCGGGCGGCCCTACCGGATCCGGATCACCCACTTCGCCACCGAGAGCGGCCACGACCTCCGTGTCCAGGCCGAGCCCACCCAGCGCGCCGTCGTCGTCGTGGTCCCCGGCGACGGACTGGCCGGGCTCTGCACCGAGGCCGGCGCCACCACCGTGATCGCCCGCCCCGGCGAACCGCCCGCCAGCGGCGAACTGGTCGACGCCATCCGCCGCGCCCACGCCCGCGAGGTGGTGCTGCTGCCCAACGACGCCGCCCTGCGCCACACCGCCGCCGCGGCAGCCGAACAGGCCAGGACCGAGGGGGTCCGGGTCGCCCTCGTCCCCACCCGGGCCGCCGTCCAGGGCATCGCCGCTCTCGCCGTCCACGAGCCCGACCGCGGCTTCGACGAGGACGTGGTCGCCATGACCGCCGCCGCCGGCGCCACCCGCTACGCCGAACTGGCCGTCGCGGAGCGCCAGTCGTGGACCATGGCCGGGATCTGCCAGGCCGGGGACATCCTCGGACTGATCGACGGCGACGTGGCCGTGATCGGCGCCGACGTCCCCGCCACCGCCCGCACCGTCCTCGACCGGATGCTGGCGGCGGGCGGCGAACTGGTCACCCTCGTCCTCGGCGAGGACGTCCCCGAATCGCTGGCCGAAGCGCTGGAGGACCACGTGCGCGAGGGCTACCTCGCCGTGGACACCGTCGTCTATCGGGGCGGGCACCAGTGCGCACCCCTGCTGATCGGCGTCGAGTAGCCCGGAATCCGCGGCACGGGTCGCGCCGGGCGGACAGCTGTCAGTGCCGTGGTGTGCAATGGACCGCGTGTCCTCGTTCGATGAACCTCTTCTGAAGCTGCTCGGCGGAGCCACCGCGAAGGTGATGGCCGAACACCTCGACCTGCACACGGTCGGTGATCTGCTGCACCACTACCCGCGGCGGTACGAGGAGCGCGGCAAGCTGACCGCGCTGGCCGACCTCCCGCTGGACGAGCACGTCACGGTGCTCGCCCAGGTCGCCGACGCCCGGATCCTGATGTTCAACAACGGCCGGGGCAAACGCCTGGAAGTCACCCTGACCGACGGCAGCGGCCGGCTCCAGCTGGTCTTCTTCGGCCACGGCGTCCACAAGCCGCACAAGGAGCTGCTCCCGGGCCGCCAGGCGATGTTCGCGGGCAAGGTCTCCGTCTTCAACCGCAAGATGCAGCTGGCCCACCCCACGTACCAACTGCTCGACGCCTCCGACGCCGACGAGGCCACCGAGGCCGTGGACGCCTTCGCCGGACGGCTGCTGCCGATCTACCCCGCCTGCAAGCAGCTCGACTCCTGGCGGATCGCCAAGGCCGTCGACGCCGTACTGCCCAGCGCGCGGGACGCGGTGGACCCGCTGCCCGCCTCCCTGCGCGAGGGCCGGGGCTTCACCCCGCTGCCCGAGGCCCTGTTGAAGGTGCACCGCCCGCAGACGAAGGCGGACGTCGAGGACGCCAGGGCCCGGCTCAAGTGGGACGAGGCGTTCGTCCTCCAGGTCGCCCTGGCCCGCCGCCGGTACGCCGACACCCAGCTGCCCGCCGTGGCCCGCCGCCCCACTCCGGACGGCCTGCTGGACGCCTTCGACGCCAAGCTGCCCTTCACCCTCACCGAGGGCCAGGAGAAGGTCAGCAAGGAGATCTTCGACGACCTGGCCACCGAGCACCCGATGCACCGCCTCCTCCAGGGCGAGGTCGGCTCGGGCAAGGCCCAGCCCCTCGACTCGCTGGTTCTGACGCCCGGTGGATTCGAGCCGATGGGAGAGTTGCGGGTCGGTGACGAGGTCGTCGTTCCCACCGGTGAGGTCGCCATCGTCGACGGGGTGTTCCCGCAGGGCGAGCGTGAGGTGTGGCGTCTGCTTCTCTCCGACGGCAGCTCCGTTGAGTGCGACGACGAGCATCTCTGGATCGTCGGCACCAGCTGCGGGTGGCATCGCGGTCAGCCCCCCAAGGTGATGACGACACGGGAGATCCGCCTCGATACCTTCAAGGCCGACGGATCGTCCAAGTGGTACATCCCCGTGGCGACGCCCGTCGATCTGGGGAGCGATTGCGCCCTCCCGCTCGACCCCTACCTGTTCGGCCTGCTGTTGGGCGACGGGTCATTTCGGTACAACCTGCGGCTGTCCACGGTCGACGACGAGATTCGCGCCGCGGTAGGGGCTGCGGTCTCACCGGAGTGCCACCTGGTTCCTGTGACCGGGTCCCTCTGCGACTACACGATCCAACGGGTCAAACGGACCGGAGGCATGCGGAACCCAGTGATCCAGGCACTCCGTGACCTGGGCCTTTGGGGCTTGACCTGCCATGACAAGTTCGTTCCGACCCTCTTCAAGAACACCTCGATCAAGAATCGGCTGGCCCTGCTGCAGGGCTTGTTGGATACGGACGGGACGATCCAGGCGGACGGGCTGAGCGTTTCCCTCTGCTCCGCGTCGCTCAGGCTTGCGGAGGACGTGGCCTGGATCGTGCGCTCGCTGGGAGGCCGCGCGCGGGTGCTGCCGAAGAAGACGGCCTTCAACGTCTCGATCGCCCTGCCTGATGAATTTGCTCCCTTCCGGCTGACCCGCAAGTCGGAGCGAGTGCGGCCGCGGCCCACGTACAACACCTTCCGCCGCGGAATCCGTGGTGTGGAGCATGTGGGCAGGAAGCCTGTTCAGTGCATCAGCGTCGCTCATCCGAGCCACGCCTACGTCACTGACCACTTCACGGTCACGCACAACACGATGGTGGCGCTGCGCGCCATGCTCACCGTTGTCGACGCCGGCGGCCAGGCCGCGATGCTCGCCCCCACCGAGGTCCTCGCCCAGCAGCACCACCGCTCGATCACCGAGATGATGGGCGAGCTGGCCGAGGGCGGCATGCTGGGCGGCTCGGACCGGGGCACCAAGGTCGTCCTGCTCACCGGGTCCATGGGCATGGCGGCCCGCCGTCAGGCCCTGCTCGACCTGGTCACCGGCGAGGCCGGGATCGTCATCGGCACCCACGCCCTCATCGAGGACAAGGTCCAGTTCCACGACCTGGGCCTGGTCGTCGTGGACGAACAGCACCGCTTCGGCGTGGAACAGCGAGACGCGCTGCGCTCGAAGGGCAAACAGCCGCCCCACCTCCTCGTCATGACCGCCACCCCCATCCCCCGCACGGTCGCGATGACGGTCTTCGGAGACCTGGAGACCTCCGTCCTGGACCAGCTCCCGGCCGGACGCTCCCCGATCGCCAGCCATGTCGTCCCCGCCAAGGACAAGCCGCACTTCCTCGCCCGCGCCTGGGAACGCGTCCGCGAGGAGGTCGAGAACGGCCACCAGGCGTACGTGGTCTGCCCCCGCATCGGCGACGACGCGGAGGAGACGGAGGGCAAGGGCGGCAAGAAGGCGAAGACCAAGAAGGCCGCCCCCGAGGAGGACGGCGACAAGCGGCCGCCGCTCGCCGTGCTGGAGATCGCCGACGAACTGCGCAAGGGCGCGCTGGCCGGGCTGAGCGTCGAGGTGCTGCACGGACGGATGCACCCCGACGAGAAGGACGGCGTCATGCGCCGGTTCGCCGCCGGGGACGTCGACGTCCTGGTCGCCACCACCGTCATCGAGGTCGGGGTCAACGTCCCCAACGCCACCGCCATGGTGATCATGGACGCCGACCGCTTCGGCGTCTCGCAGCTCCACCAGCTCCGCGGCCGCGTCGGCCGCGGCTCCGCCCCCGGGCTCTGCCTGCTGGTCAGCGAGGCCCACGAGGCGAGCCCCGCCCGCGCCCGCCTCTCCGCCGTCGCCGCCACCCTCGACGGCTTCGAGCTCTCCCGCATCGACCTGGAGCAGCGCCGCGAGGGCGATGTGCTGGGCCAGGCCCAGTCCGGAGTGCGCTCCTCGCTGCGGATGCTCACCGTCATCGACGACGAGGAGGTGATCGCGGCCGCCCGGGAGGAGGCCGTCGCGGTCGTCGCCGCCGATCCGGA
This sequence comes from Streptomyces sp. NPDC102283, assembly GCF_044766265.1. Taxonomy (NCBI): domain Bacteria; kingdom Bacillati; phylum Actinomycetota; class Actinomycetes; order Kitasatosporales; family Streptomycetaceae; genus Streptomyces; species Streptomyces sp. NPDC102283. The sequence continues at coordinate 155,446 of NZ_JBIWLQ010000016.1, read as the reverse complement.
GCTGGAGCACCTGCCGGAGCTGCGCACGGTGCTGGCCGCCCTCCTGGACAAGGACCGTGAGGAGTATCTCGACAAGGGGTGAGGGCGCGGGGGACAAGAGGTGAGGGCGCGGGGGCGTCCTGCCGGTCGGGCCGGTGCGGGCCGCACGCCATATCGTGGACGCACGGCACGCGCACAGCGCGCGTACCGACCACCGACGGCCCCGTACGCCCCCGACCCCGAGGACCCCACACCCATGACCCGCGTGATCGCCGGCTCGGCCGGCGGACGCCGCCTGGCCGTCCCGCCCGGCACCGGCACCCGCCCCACCTCCGACCGTGCGCGCGAGGGCCTCTTCTCGACCTGGGAAGCGCTGCTCGGCACCCTGGAGGGGGTCAGGATCGCCGATCTGTACGCCGGGTCCGGCGCCGTCGGCCTCGAAGCGCTCTCCCGCGGCGCGGTCCACGCCCTGCTCGTCGAGGCCGACCCGAAGGCCGTCCGCACCGTCCGCGACAACGTCCGCACCCTCGGTCTCCCCGGTGCCGAGGTCCGCACCGGCAAAGCCGAGCAGATCGTGACAGGACCGGCGCCCGCAGACCCGTACGACGTCGTCTTCCTGGACCCGCCGTACGCCGTCACCGACGACGATCTTCGCGAGATCCTGCTCACACTCCGTGCTCAGGGGTGGCTCAGCGACGATGTGCTCGTCACCGTGGAACGCAGCACCCGGGGCGGAGAATTCGGCTGGCCCGCCGGATTCGAGCCACTGCGGTCCCGTCGTTACGGCGAGGGAACGCTTTGGTACGGTCGCGCCGCCGCTACGTGCGAAGACGCACGATGACCGGACCGGAGAGCGAGGGAATCACAGTGCGCCGCGCCGTCTGTCCGGGGTCGTTCGACCCCATCACCAACGGACATCTCGACATCATTGGCCGAGCCTCGAAGCTGTACGACGTGGTGCATGTGGCGGTGATGATCAACCAGTCCAAGAAGGGGCTGTTCACCGTCGACGAGCGGATCGAGCTGATCCGCGAGGTCACCGCCGACTTCGGCAACGTCGAGGTGGAGTCCTTCCACGGCCTGCTGGTGGACTTCTGCAAGCAGCGGGAGATCCCGGCGATCGTGAAGGGCCTGAGGGCCGTCAGCGACTTCGACTACGAGCTGCAGATGGCCCAGATGAACAACGGCCTCTCCGGCGTCGAGACGCTCTTCGTGCCGACCAATCCGACGTACAGCTTCCTGTCGTCCTCGCTGGTCAAGGAGGTGGCGACCTGGGGCGGCGACGTCTCCCACCTGCTGCCGCCGACCGTGCACGAGGCGCTCGTGAAGCGGCTGGGCGAACGCTGAGCCACTGACGGACCGTCACCAGGTGTCGGGCGGTGGCCGACTGGCCTTACAGTCGTCCCGTCCGTCTCCAACGGAGCAGCAGCTTCGACAGAGCAGCAGAGAGTGGCGAGCACACGGTGGACGTGCAGAAGAAGCTCGACGAGATCGTCGACGCGGTCGGGAGCGCCCGATCCATGCCCATGTCGGCCTCGTGCGTGGTCAACCGCGCCGAGCTGCTCGCCATGCTCGAAGAGGTGCGCCAGGCCCTGCCCGGTTCCCTCGCCCAGGCGCAGGAGCTGATCGGCGGCCATGAGCAGCTCGCCGTGCAGGCCCGGCAGGAGGCCGAGCGGATCATCGAATCGGCCCACGCCCAGCGTGCCTCGCTGATCTCCGAGACCGAGATCGCCCGCCAGTCGCAGAGCGAGTCCGACCGGATCCTGTCCGAGGCCCGCCGCGAGGCCGAGGAGGTCCGGGCCGAGGCCGACGACTACGTCGACAGCAAGCTCGCCAACTTCGAGGTCGTCCTCACCAAGACCATCGGTTCCGTGGACCGGGGCCGCGAGAAGCTCCTCGGCCGCGGCCAGGGCCTGGACGAGCAGGGCTATCAGGACCCCGACTTCGCCGAGGCCCCCGAGCGCAGCGCCGACCCGGAGACCCTGCGGCAGCGGGCCGACGCCTACGTCGACGCGAAGTTCGGCGCCTTCGAGGCCGTCCTCGCGAAGACCCTGGAGGCGGTCGGCAGGGGACGCCAGAAGCTGCACGGCCGGGTCGCCAGCGACGACCTCGGTGCGCACATGGCCGCCCAGGACGCCGCGGGCGACCAGGGGCACACCAGCGACGCCGACTACCTGGCCGGCCTCGCCGAGCTCGCGCCGGAACCGCGGCAGCAGCCCCAGCAGCCCCATTACCCCGCGCCGCCGCAGGGTGAGCCGAGCTACGCGCAGGCGGCGTACGGCTACCAGGAGCAGCCGCTCCAGCAGGGCGTCCAGGACGCGTACGGCTACCAGCAGCAGCCCGATCCGTACGCGGCGTACCAGCAGCAGGGCGGCTACGACCCGAACGGCTACCCGCCCCAGCCGGGGACCCAGCCCGACTACGGCTGGCCCCAGCAGGCCCAGTCCCAGCAGCCTCAGCCCCAGCAGCCGCAGGCGGCCGACCAGCAGGGGGCGGGCGCCCTGGACGAGACCAGCCTCTTCGACACCAGCATGATCGACCTGGAACAGCTGCGCCGGTACGAGCAGGGCCGCTGATCGCGGGCGGGCCGCCCCGATTGGGTGCTGAGCGGTCCGTCCAGTATCCTGAATCCTCGGTCGCACACAGGTCCGCGATCTCGGCTGCCCGTTTCGTCCACGGAACGGAGACGGTTCGACCCCGGACCGTAGACGGCCCTCCCTTCGCAGCGCGACACCCATGATTCGAAAGCAGGAAAAGCCCTGAACGGCCACCTCGACCACCGCAACCCTCTCGTGTTCGATACGCACGAGCTGGGTCGGCGTCCCGGTGCCCTGAAGCGGCTGACCCGCTCGGTGGAGGCACCCGGTTCACCGATCCTGGGCATCGACGGCGTCATCGGCGTGCCGGAAGGCGCGCCCGTGGAGCTGGACCTCCGCCTCGAATCGGTCATGGAAGGGGTGCTTGTCACAGGCACCGCCCGTGCAACCGCCGAAGGGGAGTGCGTAAGGTGTCTGGAGCCGCTGACCGTAGAGGTCGACGCGGACTTCCAGGAAATGTTCTCGTACCCTGACGCCGATGACCGGGGCCGCAGCAGTGCGGCGGAACCGGCCGACGACGCCGAGGACGACGAGGACAGGTTCTTCCTCGAGGACGGCTTGTTCGACCTCGAGTCAATGCTGCGTGACGCGGTAGTGCTCGCACTGCCCATGCAGCCGGTGTGCAAGGAGACCTGCGCCGGTCTGTGTTCCGAATGCGGAATCAGGCTGGACGAGAATCCGGAGCACCACCACGACGCCCTCGACATTCGTTGGGCGGCACTGCAAGGACTCGCCGAGACCGTTCAGGACGGCGAGAAGGACAACATGGGCGGCGCCGAACCTGGCGTCGACGAGAAGCAGGAGAAGTAGCCGTGGCTGTTCCGAAGCGGAAGATGTCGCGCAGCAACACGCGCCACCGCCGGTCGCAGTGGAAGGCTGCGGTCCCCACCCTGGTTTCGTGCGAGCGTTGCCAGGAGCCCAAGCTCCAGCACATTGCGTGCCCGAGCTGCGGCACCTACAACAAGCGCCAGGTCCTCGAGGTCTGAGCGGCTGGTGAGAGGCCCGATGTCTGAGTTGTCCAGCGCCAAGAAGCAGGCAGACAACGTCAACACAGCCTCGTCCCACACGCTTCTGGAAGGGCGGCTCGGGTATCACCTCGAGTCCGCCCTTCTGGTGCGTGCGCTGACCCACCGTTCGTACGCGTACGAGAACGGCGGTCTGCCCACCAACGAGCGGCTCGAATTCCTCGGGGATTCGGTGCTCGGCCTGGTGGTCACGGACACGCTGTACCGCACCCACCCCGACCTGCCCGAAGGCCAGCTGGCCAAGTTGCGGGCCGCGGTGGTCAACTCGCGTGCACTTGCGGAAGTGGGCCGCGGCCTCGAACTCGGCTCCTTCATCCGGCTCGGCCGCGGTGAAGAGGGCACGGGTGGCCGGGACAAGGCTTCCATCCTCGCCGACACACTGGAAGCAGTGATCGGCGCGGTCTATCTCGACCAGGGCCTCAGCGCGGCCTCGGAGCTGGTCCACCGGCTCTTCGACCCGCTGATCGACAGGTCCTCGAACCTCGGCGCCGGCCTGGACTGGAAGACCAGCCTCCAGGAGCTCACCGCGAGCGAGAGCCTCGGAGTCCCCGAGTACCTCGTCACGGAGACCGGTCCGGATCACGAGAAGACCTTCACTGCTGCCGCTCGCGTCGGTGGTGTCTCGTACGGCACCGGCACCGGCCGTAGCAAGAAGGAAGCGGAGCAGCAGGCGGCCGAGTCCGCCTGGCGTGAGATCAGCGCCGCCGCGGAGGCACGGCAGGCCGCGGAGAAGTCCGCGGCCGACGGAGGGGCCGCCGACACCCCTGCCGATCCGTCGCCGAACACGGACGCCGCTCCGGCCTGAAGCGAAACGGGAACCCCCCGGTGCCACGCGCACCGGGGGGTTTTCCCTGTCCCCGGGAGCGATTCCTCCGGAAGAACCGCTCCCGCACTTCCGTCGTCGTGTCTGGAGTAGTGCATCGTGCCTGAGCTGCCCGAGGTCGAAGTCGTCCGCCGGGGCCTTGAACGCTGGGTCAGCGGCCGCACCGTCAGCGAGGTCGAGGTCCTGCACCCGCGTTCGGTCCGCCGGCACCTCGCGGGCGGCGTCGACTTCGCCGCCCGGCTGCGTGGTGTCCGCTTCGGGGCGGCGATGCGCCGCGGCAAGTACCTCTGGGTGCCGATCGACGAGGCCTCCGCCTCGCTGCTGGGACACCTCGGCATGAGCGGACAACTGCTGGTGCGGCCGGCGGACGCCCCCGACGAGAAGCACCTGCGCATCCGGATGCGGTTCGACGACGCGCTCGGCACCGAGCTGCGCTTCGTCGACCAGCGCACCTTCGGCGGGCTCTCGCTCCACGACAACACCCCCGACGGCCTGCCGGACACCATCGCGCACATCGCCCGGGACCCCCTCGACCCGCTCTTCGACGACGCCGCGTTCCACACCGCGCTGCGGCTGCGCCGTACGACGGTCAAGCGCGCCCTGCTCGACCAGTCGCTGATCAGCGGCGTCGGCAACATCTACGCGGACGAGGCGCTCTGGCGCGCCAAGCTGCATTACGACCGGCCGACCGCGACCCTGACCCGCCCCAGGTCCGCCGAGCTGCTCGGCCACGCCCGCGACGTCATGAACGCGGCGCTCGCCCAGGGCGGCACCAGCTTCGACAGCCTGTACGTCAACGTGAACGGCGAGTCCGGCTACTTCGACCGGTCGCTCGACGCGTACGGCCGGGAGGGCGAGCCCTGCCACCGATGCGGCACCCCGATGCGCCGCCGCGCGTGGATGAACCGCTCCAGCTACTACTGCCCGCGCTGTCAGCGCCCGCCGCGCGCCTCGTCGTAACGCGTACGGGCGGCCAGCACGTCGTCCATCCGCCCCTCCACGAACCGGATCAGCCCGAGGAGCTTCTCGGTGACCTCGCGGCCCAACGGCGTGAGCTCGTAGTCCACCCGGGGCGGGTTGACCGGCTGGGCCTCCCGCAGGACGAGCCCGTCCCGCTCCAGCGCGTGCAGCGTCTGGGCGAGCATCTTCTCGCTGACCCCGTCGACCCGGCGGCGCAGCTCGTTGAACCGGAGGCTCCCCTCGTACAGGGCGCCGAGCGTCAGGCTGCCCCAGCGCCCGGTGGCGTGCTCCAGCGTGGACCGCGAGGGGCACTGCCGGGAGAAGACGTCGAACGCGACGCGGTCCGTATCACTGGCCATGGCGGAAGCTTACTCCCGCACAGCGCTCACCCCGAGGGAGCGCTGTGCGGGAGCAAGAGGACCGTACAGGTGGGTCAGAAGCCGAAGTTCTGGACCCACCAGGGGCCGCCGGAGCCCTCGTGGACGCCGATGCCGATGGTCTTGTAGTCGCAGTTGAGAATGTTCGCCCGGTGGCCTTCGCTGTTCATCCAGCCCTCCATCACGGCCTGGGCGTCGGCCTGGCCGCGGGCGATGTTCTCCGCGCCGAGCCCCTGCACGCCGGCCTGCGCGGCCCGGTCCCAAGGAGTGTCGCCGTCCGGGTCCGTGTGGTCGAAGAAGCCGCGGGCCGCCATGTCCTCGCTGAAGTTCTGGGCGAGCGAGGTGAGCGGGGCGCTGGTGCTCAGCGGGGAGCAGCCGACCTTCGCGCGCTCCTGGTTCACCAGCGCCAGCACCTCGCTGCGTGCGGAGGCGTCGGTGGGGGAGGGGCTCGGCTTCTTGCTGGGCGGCGGGGCGGCGGAGGTCTTCGGCGGGGCAGGGGCCTTGCTCGCCGGGGCGCTCTTCTCCGGGGCCTTCGGGGCGGCGGGCGCCTTGGCCCTCTCGGACGGGGTGGCCGCCGGCTTCTTCGACGTGGCGGGTGCGGCCGACTTCGACGGCGTCTTCGAGGGCGAGGCCGAGGGCGTCCTGGACGGTGTCTTCGACGGAGCCTTGCTCGCCGCCTCGGGGCGCTCGGAGCCCCGGCCGGTCGGGGAGGCGGACCGGTCGGCCGGCGAGGTGGAGCTGCCGCCCTGCGTCAGCAGGTCCGGAGCGCCGCCGCTGCGCACCTGATCGGCGGCGGTCGTGTTGCCGGAGGTGTAGGTGTCGCCGCCGGGAAGCAGACCCGAGGCGACGGCGACCGCGCCGACGGCGACGGCGGCCGAGACGCCGAGCAGCCCGGTGCGGATCGGCACGGCGGACTTCTTCCGGCGCGTGCCCCGGCCTCGGGAAGCGGTTCCGGCCGCGGGTTCTTCAGCGGCGGGGCCTGCGGCGGATCGTCGGTGGCGTCCCATGCGCTGTGCCTTCCTGGTGCTCCGGACGCCCTGGCGACGTCGCTCGACAACCCGTTGATCGAATTCGGTGGCACGCGGAGTGAATACCGCCGCTTGATCGACTTTTCGGTCGACAACCTGACACCCATCCGATACTCACCCGATCGAGTGAGGCTGTTCCGACGGGACTGTAGCCCATGGCCGAAAGGGGGCGACGTGCTTCACGGGCAATGGGCCGGTTAGCGTTCGGGCATGAACGAAGAAGCGCGCCTCGTGGTCTGGGTACGCGGCCGAGTACAGCAAGTAGGCTTCCGTTGGTTCACCAGGGCAAATGCTCTGGAGATCGGCGGTCTCATCGGCTTCGCCCTCAATCTCGACGACGGCAGGGTGCAGATCGTGGCCGAAGGGCCGCGTGAGAATTGCCACCGCCTGCTCGACTGGCTGCGGTCCGACGACACACCCGGGCGCGTGGACGGCGTCACTGAGATCTGGGACACCCCGCGCGGTGGATACGACGGATTCGCCATCCGCTGATCGGGTCCCGCGCGGACCGTCCGATCCGCTCGGTGAACGCTCCGGACCGAACGGTCACCGGAACGCCCGCTCGGGCTCCGCACCCGAAATGACCTGCGGCGGGACCCGGTGGCGGCCGATGGTTGCCAGATACGGGATGTCGTGCAAGGCTGCGGCATCGACGAAGATCCGCGCACCCCCCGGGGTCCCGCAGGAGAGCCGCGCCGCATGATCGTCCGGCAGCGCGCCCCCGGGACGCCCGGGTACACAGGGTGTGATCGTGTTGACCGTCAAACTTTTTGGTGAGACGCTGAAAACCCCGCGCACCTTAGCTGTTCGGTAGAGCTGATTAGCAGCAGAACCGCAGTGGTGACAGAGCCCTGCCGAGCACCGCGGGTGCGATTCCCAGACGACCCACACCGCATCGGTCGGTCACTCATTGTGGAGGACCATCCATCATGGCAAAGGCGCTTCTCGGTTACGTCGGCGGTTCCGACCCGCGACTCCTCGCCGAGATGCGACGGCTCCAGCAGCGCGTCCAGGACCTGGAATCCGAGCTCAACCGGATCCAGGACGAGAACGACGCGCTCAACGCCGCCGCCCAGCACCAGGAGTCGCTGCTCGACAGCATCGACATCGACGTACCCCAGGGCGAGCCTGCGCTGACCTGACCACCCCGGCCCCCTCGGGCCGGTCGGGCCGGGCACGCTCAGCAGCCTCGGAACATCTCTGATCCGTCCTGCGTCACGGATCGCCGTCCCCGAACACCGGGGTCCCCGCATCGCCGGGGACGTCGCTGTCCGGTCGTTCTGCGATGCACCGCGCAGGCGCACAGCTGGATTCACCTATACACCAGCAAGATTCACAGGGACGCTTCGGCGTCCCTTTTTCTTTGCCCGACCCCCGCCCCGGGCGTACCGGCCTTCGCCTACCGTCTGATGTGCCCTGCACCTTCATCAGCGAAACCGAGAGTGAAAGGTAGAGTCCGGCGGCGTGCACCTCAAGTCCCTGACCCTGCGTGGTTTCAAATCGTTCGCGTCCGCCACCACCCTGCGGTTCGAACCGGGGATCACCTGTGTCGTCGGTCCCAATGGATCCGGCAAATCCAATGTGGTGGACGCGCTCTCCTGGGTCATGGGGGAACAGGGCGCCAAATCCCTGCGCGGCGGCAAGATGGAAGACGTGATCTTCGCCGGTACGACCGGGCGGCCACCGCTGGGCCGCGCCGAAGTGTCGCTGACCATCGACAATTCCGACGGCGCATTGCCCATCGAGTACGCCGAAGTGACGATCACTCGGATCATGTTCCGCAATGGCGGCAGCGAATACCAGATCAATGGTGACACCTGCCGGCTGCTCGACATCCAGGAACTCCTCTCCGACTCCGGCATCGGCCGCGAGATGCACGTCATCGTCGGGCAGGGCCAGTTGGACTCCGTGCTGCACGCCGACCCGATGGGCCGCCGGGCCTTCATCGAGGAGGCCGCCGGTGTCCTGAAGCACCGCAAGCGGAAAGAGAAGGCGCTGCGGAAGCTGGACGCGATGGGCGCCAACCTGGCCCGGGTCCAGGACCTCACCGACGAGCTGCGCCGCCAGCTCAAGCCGCTCGGCCGGCAGGCCGCCGTCGCCCGCCGGGCCGCCGTCATCCAGGCCGACCTGCGCGACGCCCGGCTCAGGCTCCTCGCGGACGACCTGGTGACCCTGCGGGACGCGCTGCGCGACGAGATCGCCGACGAGGCGGAGCTGAAGAAGCGCAAGGACACGGCCGAGGCCGAGCTGAGGACGGCGCTCGCCCGCGAGGCCGAGCTGGAGGGCGAGGTGGGCCGCCTCGCGCCCCGGCTCCAGCGCGCCCAGCAGACCTGGTACGAGCTGTCGCAGCTGGCCGAGCGGGTCCGCGGCACCATCTCGCTGGCCGACGCCCGGGTCCGCAGCGCCTCCGGGGCGCCCGCCGAGGAGAGCCGGGGCCGCGACCCCGAGGACCTGGAACGCGAGGCCGCCCGGATCCGCGAGCAGGAGGCGGAGCTGACGGCGGCCCTGGAGGCGGCCGAACACGCGCTGGAGGACACGGTCGCCCACCGCGCCGACCTGGAACGCGAGCTGGCCGTCGAGGAGCGCCGGCTCAAGGACGCGGCCCGCGCCATCGCGGACCGGCGCGAAGGACTCGCCCGGCTGAACGGCCAGGTCAACGCGGCCCGCGGCCGGGCCGCTTCGGCACAGGCCGAGATCGACCGGCTGGCCGCCTCGCGCGACGAGGCGCAGGAGCGCGCGGCGAGCGCCCAGGAGGAGTACGAGCAGCTCAAGGCCGAGGTCGAGGGGCTGGACGGTGCCGACGAGGAGCTGACCGCCCGTCACGAGGAGGCCAAGCGGGCCCTCGCCGGGACCAGGGCGGGCCACAGCACGGCGCGCGACGAGGCGACCGCCGCCGAGCGCAGGCGGGCGGCGGTCGCGGCCCGGCACGAGGCGCTGTCCCTGGGGCTGCGTCGCAAGGACGGTACAGGCGCGTTGCTCGGGGCCCGGGACCGGCCGGCCGGACTTCTCGGCCCGGCCGCCGAGCTGCTGACCATCGAGCCCGGTTACGAGATCGCGGTCGCCGCCGCTCTCGGCCCGGCGGCGGACGCCGTGGCCGTCACGGACCCGGCCACGGCCGCCGACGCGATCCGGCTGCTGCGCGAACGGGACGCGGGGCGCGCGGCGATGCTGCTGGGCGCGGAAGGCGCGGAAGGCGCGGAAGGCGTGAAAAGCACGGAAAGCGCGGAAAGCTTGGAAGGTGCGGTCCTCGCGGACAGCGCTGCCGTCGCGCCCCGTCACGTACCGGAGCAGGTGTCCGTACGGGAGGAGGCGGCGGAGGCGGCGGAACAGCCCGCGCCCGCCGTGCTGCCCGCGCAGGGTGGCACGGAACCCGGGTCGGCGGCGCGAAGCGGCACGGACGCCGCGGCACACCCGGCGGGCCGAGCCGGGACGACCACCGTCGTCGCCGCGCCCGCCGTGGCCGACCTGGTGCGGGGGCCCGCCGCGCTGCTCGGGGCCGTGCGCGGCCTCGTACAGGACATGGTGGTCGTCGGGACGCTGGAGGACGCCGAGGAACTGCTGGCGGCGCGCCCCGGGATCACCGCGGTGACCGCTGAAGGCGACGTGCTCTCCGCCCACTTCGCACATGGCGGGTCGGCCGGGGCGCCCAGCCTCCTGGAGGTGCAGGCCTCCGTCGACGAGGCCGCCGCCGAGCTGGCCGACCTCGCCGTGCGGTGCGAGGAGCTCGCCGAGGCGCAGCGTCTGGCGGGGGAGCGGCGCACGCAGCAGACCACGCTCGTCGAGGAGCTGGGGGAGCGCCGCCGGGCGGCCGAGCGGGAGAAGTCCGGCTTCGCCCAGCAGCTCGGGCGGCTCGCCGGCCAGGCTCGGGGCGCGGCCGGTGAGGCCGAGCGCATGACGGCGTCCGCCGCTCGCGCCCAGGAGGCCCTGGAGCGGGCGACGGAAGAGGCCGAGGAGCTGGCCGAACGGTTGCTGGTCGCCGAGGAGACCCCGGCGGAGGAGGAGCCCGACACGTCCCGGCGGGACCGGCTCGCCGCCGACGGGGCCAACGCCCGCCAGACCGAGATGGAGGCCCGGCTCCAGGCCCGTACCCACGAGGAGCGGGTCAAGGGGCTGGCCGGCCGCGCCGATTCGCTGGACCGGGCCGCCCGCGCGGAGCGGGAGGCGCGCACCCGTGCCGAACAGCGCCGGGCCCGGCTGCGGTACGAGGCCGAGGTCGCTTCCGCCGTGGCCTCGGGGACCCGTCAGCTGCTGGCGCACGTCGAGGTGTCCCTCGTGCGGGCCGACCAGGAGCGGACGGCGGCCGAGGCGGCGAAGGGCGAGCGGGAGCGTGAGCTGGCCGTCGAGCGCGACCGGGGCCGGGGGCTGAAGGGCGAGCTGGACAAGCTCACCGACTCGGTCCACCGGGGCGAGGTGCTGGGCGCGGAGAAGCGGCTGCGGATCGAACAGCTGGAGACGAAGGCCCTGGAGGAGCTGGGCGTGGAGCCCGCGGGGCTGATCTCCGAGTACGGACCGGACCAGCTCGTGCCGCCGTCGCCGGGCGCCGAGGGCGAGGAACTGCCGGAGGACCCGGAGCACCCCCGTAACCTGCCGAAGGCGTACCTGCGGGCCGAGCAGGAGAAGCGGCTGCGGTCGGCCGAACGGGCGTACCAGCAACTCGGGAAGGTGAATCCGCTCGCCCTGGAGGAGTTCTCGGCGCTGGAGGAACGGCACAAGTTCCTCTCCGAGCAGCTTGAAGACCTGAAGAAGACCCGGGCCGATCTGCTCCAGGTGATCAAGGAGGTCGACGAGCGGGTCGAGCAGGTCTTCACGGAGGCCTACCGGGACACCGCCCGCGAGTTCGAGGGGGTCTTCTCACGGCTCTTCCCCGGCGGCGAGGGGCGGCTCGTCCTGACCGACCCGGACAACATGCTCGCCACCGGGGTGGACGTCGAGGCGCGTCCGCCGGGCAAGAAGGTGAAGCGGCTCTCCCTGCTGTCGGGCGGCGAGCGGTCCCTGACGGCGGTGGCGCTGCTGGTCGCGATCTTCAAGGCCCGGCCCAGCCCGTTCTATGTGATGGACGAGGTCGAGGCCGCGCTCGACGACACCAACCTGCAGCGGCTGATCCGGATCATGGCGGAGCTCCAGGAGAGCTCCCAGCTGATCGTGATCACCCACCAGAAGCGGACGATGGAGGTCGCCGACGCGCTGTACGGCGTGTCCATGCAGGGCGACGGGGTCTCGAAGGTCATCAGCCAGCGGCTGCGCTGACTTTTTACCGGATCATCAGAACTTCAACGCACGTTTTGTGCACTCCTGGGTATACGGGGATCGACGCACTGTTTGACTTCGCTTCTTGAACGCATAACCTCTGCAAAGTTGACTTCGCCTTCAAGTGGTGGCGGGCCGAATGTTGTGCCCCACTGGGAAGGCTCACCCCCCACGTCTGACTTGCGGCCAGGCATCAGGAGTTCACGTGACCAGCACTGCGAACGGACCCGAGTCCGGGGCCCGGGCGGCCCATCCGGACCACCTCGGCCATGTAATCTTCATCACCGCGGCCGCGGCGATGGGCGGCTTCCTCTTCGGCTACGACAGCTCCGTGATCAACGGGGCCGTCGAGGCGATCCGCGACCGGTACGACATCGGTTCCGGCACGCTCGCCCAGGTCATCGCCATCGCGCTGATCGGCTGTGCGATCGGCGCCGCCACCGCCGGCCGGATCGCGGACCGGATCGGCCGCATCCGCTGCATGCAGATCGCCTCGGTGCTCTTCACGGCCAGCGCGATCGGCTCCGCGCTGCCGTTCGCGCTCTGGGACCTGGCGATGTGGCGCATCATCGGCGGCTTCGCCATCGGCATGGCCTCCGTGATCGGCCCGGCCTACATCGCCGAGGTCTCCCCGCCCGCCTACCGCGGCCGGCTCGGCTCCTTCCAGCAGGCCGCGATCGTCATCGGCATCGCCATCTCCCAACTGGTCAACTACGCGGTCCTCCAGATCGCCGACGGCGACCAGCGCGGCAAGATCCTCGGCCTGGAGGCCTGGCAGTGGATGCTCGGCGTGATGGTCGTCCCGGCCATCCTGTACGGGCTGCTCTCCTTCGCCATCCCCGAGTCCCCGCGCTTCCTCATCTCGGTCGGCAAGAAGGCCGAAGCACGCAAGATCCTCGAAGAGGTCGAGGGCAGGAACATCGACCTCGACGCCCGGGTGGCCGAGATCGAGACCGCCATGCACCGCGAGCACAAGTCCTCCTTCAAGGACCTGCTCGGCAACCGCTTCTTCTTCCTGCCCATCGTCTGGGTCGGCATCGGCCTGTCGATGTTCCAGCAGCTCGTCGGCATCAACGTCGCGTTCTACTACTCGGCGACGTTGTGGCAGTCCGTCGGCATCGACCCGACCGACTCGTTCTTCTACTCGTTCACCACATCGATCATCAACATCATCGGCACGGTGATCGCGATGGTGCTGGTGGACCGGGTGGGCCGCAGGCCGCTCGCCCTCGTCGGCTCGGTCGGCATGGCCGTCGCGCTCGCCGTCGAGGCGTGGGCGTTCTCCGCGGACCTGGTCGACGGCAAGCTGCCGACCACGCAGGGCACGGTCGCGCTGATCGCCGCCCACGTCTTCGTGCTCTTCTTCGCCCTGTCGTGGGGTGTCGTCGTCTGGGTCTTCCTGGGCGAGATGTTCCCGAACCGCCTGCGCGCGGCCGCCCTCGGCGTCGCCGTGTTCGCGCAGTGGATCGCCAACTGGGCGATCACCGCCAGCTTCCCGAGCCTCTCGGAATGGAACCTCTCGGGGACGTACATCATCTACGCCTGCTTCGCCGTGCTCTCGATCCCCTTCGTGCTCAAGTTCGTGAAGGAGACCAAGGGCAAGGCGTTGGAGGAGATGGGCTAAATCCCCCGCTGCCCCTCTCTTCGAACCGCGCGGCCCCGACTCACCGAGCCGGGGCCGTCGGCTTTCCGGCGAGTGTCAGGCGGTCGCCTCGCAGAAGAGCCGCAGGCTGCGCCATCCCTCCTCCACCGGCATCCCGCCGCACAGCGGGTGCAGCACCAGGCTCTCCGCCTCCAGGGCCTTCAGTCCGTCCGGCGTGACGATCCGGTAGACGCCCTCCTCGCGCAGCTCCGCCACCGTCACCGCCGCCGAGCGCACCGCCGAGCGGATGTCCTCGGACTGCCAGGAGGCGTACGTCCGCGCCTCGTGCAGCAGGTGCTCGCCGTACAGCGCCCACGTCCGGTCCGGGTCCTCGGAGACGTGCAGCAGCGGTGTGCGCTCCGCGGGCATCATGCAGAAGCCCTCCGTCCCGTGGGCCGCGCGCCGCTCGTGGTAGTACGCCTCCAGCTCCGGCAGATGCGCGCTCGGGAACAGCGGCAGCCCCAGCCGGGCCGCCCGCCGCGCCGCCGCCCGCGAGCTGCCGCCCACCAGCAGCATCGGGTGCGGGCGCGTGTACGGGCGCGGGGTGACCCGTACCGTACGGCCCCGGTACGGGAACGGCTCCCCGGTCCACGCCGCCAGCAGCGTCTCCAGCAGCTCGTCCTGGAGCCTGCCGCGCCGCCCCCACTCGACCCCGGCCCGCTCGTACTCCTCGGGGCGGTAGCCGATCCCCGCGACAGTCACCAGCCGGCCCGCGCTCAGCAGGTCCAGCACCGCGATGTCCTCCGCGAGGCGCAGCGGATCGTGCAGCGGGCCGATGATCGCCGAGACGGTCACCGCGATCCGGCGGGTGGCGCCGAAGACCGCCCCGGCGAAGGTGAACGGAGAGGGCAGCCAGGAGTTCGCCACCCCGTGGTGCTCCTCGGTCTGCACCGTGTCGACGCCGTGCTCGTCCGCGTACGCCGCCATCTCCAGGGCGGCGCGGTAGCGGGCCGAGAGCGATGCGGGGTCGGCTTCGGGGTCGACGAGATTGAACCGGACCACTGTGAAGGTCATCGGAGGCGTCCCTTCGCCGAGGCGGCAGGCATGCGGGCAGGCGGGCATCCGGCAGGCGGGCGCACCGTAGCTGACGTAGCGTCAGAAGTGTAGGGGTCGGTGTTCGAATTACCGCCAAAAGGTGCAAATGGCCCCGATGGATCGCCGGAGGGTCAGCAGGGGCCGCGCCCGCGGCGCGGCCGTGGCCGATACTGGACGGGTTATGGAACTCGTCGAAATCGTCATCCTCGCTGTAGTCATCGCCCTGGTCGCTGTCGGCCTGGTCGGCGGGCTCGTGGTCGGCAGCCGCAAGAAGAAGCTGCCGCCCCCGCCGCCGAGCACGCCGACCATCACACCTCCCGCCGAACCTCAGGTCGGCGAGGAGGCCGAGACGCCGCGCGACGAAGCGCGGCGCACCATCGACGAAGTCGGCCTCCCGGACGCCACCGCGCCCGCGGAGGAGGCCCCGGTCGCCGAGGCCCCCGCGCCGCCCGCGCTGGAGATTCCCGAGCCCACCGCCGGCCGGCTCGTCCGACTGCGGGCCCGGCTCGCCCGCTCGCAGAACTCGCTGGGCAAGGGGCTCCTCACCCTGCTCTCCCGCGACAACCTCGACGAGGACACCTGGGAGGAGATCGAGGACACCCTCCTCACCGCCGACGTCGGCGTCGCCCCCACCCAGGAACTGGTCGAGCGGCTCCGCGAGCGCGTCCGGGTGCTCGGCACCCGCACCCCTCAGGACCTGCGCACCCTGCTCCGCGAAGAGCTGATCACGCTGCTCGGCCCGGACTTCGACCGCGAGGTCAAGACCGAGGGCGGCGCCGAGACCCCCGGCGTCGTCATGGTCGTCGGCGTCAACGGCACCGGCAAGACCACCACCACCGGCAAGCTGGCCCGGGTGCTCGTCGCCGACGGCCGCAGCGTGGTGCTCGGCGCGGCCGACACCTTCCGCGCCGCCGCCGCCGACCAGCTCCAGACCTGGGGCGAACGGGTCGGCGCGCGCACGGTGCGCGGGCCCGAGGGCGGCGACCCGGCGTCGATCGCCTACGACGCGGTCAAGGAAGGCATCGCCGAGGGCGCGGACGTCGTCCTCATCGACACCGCGGGCCGACTGCACACCAAGACCGGCCTCATGGACGAGCTGGGCAAGGTCAAGCGCGTCGTGGAGAAGCACGGCCCGCTGGACGAGATCCTGCTCGTCCTCGACGCCACCACCGGACAGAACGGCCTCGTCCAGGCCCGGGTGTTCGCGGAGGTCGTGGACATCACCGGCATCGTCCTCACCAAGCTCGACGGCACCGCCAAGGGCGGCATCGTCATCGCGGTCCAGCGCGAGCTGGGCGTACCGGTGAAGCTGATCGGCCTCGGCGAGGGGGCGGACGACCTCGCCCCGTTCGAGCCGGGCGCCTTCGTGGACGCCCTGATCGGCGACTGACCCACCGCGCATCCGGTACGGCGGACGGGCGGCGGCTCCTGCGAGGGGCCTGCCTCCCGTCCGCCGTTTCCGTGCCCGCCGCGAGCGTTACGAGCGATTGCAGACGTACGCCAGTGTCCCCAGCAGCAGCCGTGCCTGCGGGGGAGCGGCCGCCGTGTCCAGCAGCGGGGGCCGCAGCCAGCGGACCGGGCCGAGACCGCCGAGGTCGGAGGGCGGGGCGGTGATGTGGGTTCCGGGGCCGAGGGCGCGCAGATCGAGGCCCGCGTCGTCCCAGCCCATCCGGTAGAGCAGCTCGGGCAGCTCGGCGGCGGCCCCGGGGGCGACGAAGAACTGCGCCCGCCCGGTCGGCGTGACGGCGACGGGCCCCGACGGCAGCCCCATCCGCTCCATCCGCACCAGGGCGCGCCGCCCGGCCTGCTCCGCGACCTCCAGGACGTCGAACGCGCGGCCCACGGGCAGCAGCATCGCCGCTCCCGGCGTCTCGGCCCAGGCGTCCGACGCGTGGTCCAGGCCGGTGCCCGCCGGGACCTCCCGGGCGAAGTCCAGCGGGTGGGCCCCCGGGGCCGGGCAGGTCGGCTCACCGCACGAGCAGGAGTCGGCCACGGCCCGCGCTCCGGGCGTCACCGCCCAGCCCCACAGCCCTGTGTACTCGGCCACCGTCGTGCCCTCGGTGCCGCGGTGGCGTCGCCGCGCACCGGTTCGCATCTCCCGGATGCCGCCGATCGTGAAGCCCATGCCCCCTCCAACAGGTCCGGCTCGCCGGTGGTTACGACCTGCGTCGCCCGGGTAACCCTCCGTCGCTGAAACTCGATCGAGTGGCGTGCGCGGTGGTGCGAAAGGGAGTGCGCCACGGAGTGCGCGCCCCTGAGTGCTTCCATCCGCTCGCCCTCGGTCCTGGTTGCCCAAGTCAAGCGCGCCCAGCGGTAGTCGGGTTCATTCGAAGGGGTGGCGAATGGTGGCGTTTCCTCAATCCCCCTCGCAGGAGGGGTGATCGTAGGATTACCGTCGGTACGCGAACCCTGGGAGTATGTGCACCCACGGGTATGCCGCGGGCAACCCGATTTCCTGTTCGATGATGTCGGTGGTGTAGATGACGTCGGTGGGTTCTCAACTCCCGTACGGACAGCACCGGTGCACGGCATTCTGACAAATGGTTCGCGCGATGAGGTTTCGGCGGGATGGGGGCGTTCCAGTGAGTGGCAGCGGCGCAGGCGACACGGATGCCGGGAAGCGGCCCAACGAACAGTTGGGGTCGTGGTTCGTGCGCAGTGGCTGGTCCAAGGGCGAGCTGGCACGTCAGGTGAACCGGCGGGCCCGGCAGATGGGCGCCCTCCACATCAGCACCGACACCTCCCGGGTCCGGCGCTGGCTCGACGGGGAGCAGCCGCGCGAACCGATCCCGCGCATCCTCTCCGAGCTGTTCTCGGAGCGCTTCGGCACCGTCGTCGCCATCGAGCAGCTCGGGCTGCGCACCGCCCACCAGTCACCCTCGGTGGCCGGAGTCGACCTGCCCTGGGCCGGACCCCAGACCGTCGCCCTGCTCAGCGAGTTCTCCCGCAGTGACCTGATGCTCGCCCGGCGCGGCTTCCTCGGCAGCTCGCTGGCGCTGGCCGCGGGGCCCGCCCTCATCGAGCCGATGCAGCGCTGGCTGGTGCCCGTCCCCGCCCGGAGCCCCGGCGAACCGGAGTCCCCGGCCGCCGCCCACCGCCCCTCCCGGCTCTCCCGGCCCGAGCTGGACCTGCTGGAGTCGACCACCGCGATGTTCCGGCAGTGGGACGCCCAGTGCGGAGGCGGACTGCGCCGCAAGGCCGTCGTCGGGCAACTGCACGAGGTCACCGACCTGCTCCAGGAGCCCCAGCCGGGGCCCACCGCCCAGCGCCTCTTCCGCTGCGCCGCCGAACTGGCCGAGCTGGCGGGCTGGATGAGTTACGACGTCGGCCTCCAGCCCACCGCCCAGAAGTACTTCGTGCTCGCCCTGCACGCCGCCAAGGAAGCCGGGGACAAGCCGCTCGGCAGCTACATCCTGTCCAGCATGAGCCGCCAGATGATCCACCTGGGCCGCCCCGACGACGCCCTGGAGCTGATCCACCTCGCGCAGTACGGCAGCCGCGACTGCGCCACCTCCCGTACGCAGGCGATGCTGTATGCGATGGAGGCCCGCGCCTACGCCAACATGGGCCAGCCCAGCAAGTGCAAGCGGGCCGTCCGGATGGCCGAGGACACCTTCCTGGACGCCGGTCTCGACGGCGAACCCGAGCCCGACTGGATCCGCTTCTTCTCCGAGGCCGAGCTGAACGGGGAGAACGCCCACTCCTACCGTGACCTGGCCTATGTCGCCGGTCGCAGCCCCACGTACGCCTCGCTCGCCCAGCCCGTCATGGACAGGGCCGTGGAGCTGTTCGGCGAGGACGACGAGCACCAGCGCTCCTACGCCCTCAACCTCATCGGCATGGCCACCGTCCATCTCCTCCAGCGCGAGCCCGAGCAGTCCACCGTGCTCGCCACCCGTGCCCTGAAGATCGCCAAGAAGGTCCGCTCCGAGCGGGTGAACACCCGCCTGCGCAAGACCGTCGACACCGCTGCCAGGGACTTCGGCGACGTCGCCGACGTCGCCCGGCTCACCGAGCTCCTCCACGAGCAGCTGCCGGAGACCGCCGAAGCGGTCTGACCGGCCCCCGGCCCCGGCGCCCCCCTCCGTACAGTCCGACTCGGCTCCCCCCCATCGCCCGGTCACACGGAGGACCGCCGTGGCCGGTTTCGTGTTTACCGGCCCCTGGGCGTTTCAACCGCACCGTATGCCGCTTGCGCCGCATGGTGGTCAGGGCACCGGACGCGCCACCCCGGATTCATGTCGCCGTAACACGCGATCCCTCTTCGTCACGCTCGCGAAACATCGTGCGGCATCCCCGGAAACGGCGCTCGGCCAACCTCGTGGCTCATAACCGGCCCGCACCCGACCCATCAGCCGGCCCGCACCTTCCCAGTGGTCCCGCAGCATTCCCCCGCACGCCGCGGCCGCACCGACGACGAGGAGACGCCGATGCCCCCAGGCATCACGACGCTTGCCGCAGACGCCCCCGAGCTGTCTGCCGCCAACACCGGGTTCATGCTCATCTGCTCGGCCCTGGTGATGCTCATGACCCCCGGCCTGGCCTTCTTCTACGGAGGCATGGTCCGCGTCAAGAGCACCCTCAACATGCTGATGATGAGCTTCATCAGCCTCGGGATCGTCACGGTCCTGTGGGTGCTCTACGGATTCAGCCTCGCCTTCGGCACCGACGTCGGCTCGGTCATCGGCTGGAGCTCCGGCTACGTCGGCCTCAGCGACATCGGCGTCACCGAACTCTGGGACGGCTACACCATCCCGGTCTACGTCTTCGCCGTCTTCCAGCTGATGTTCGCCGTCCTCACCCCGGCCCTGATCAGCGGCGCCCTCGCCGACCGGGTGAAGTTCACGGCCTGGGCGGTGTTCATCGTCCTGTGGGTCACCGTCGTCTACTTCCCCGTCGCCCACTGGGTCTGGGGCGCCGGCGGCTGGCTCTTCGAGATGGGCGTCATCGACTTCGCCGGCGGTACGGCCGTCCACATCAACGCCGGTGCCGCCGCCCTCGGCGTCATCCTGGTCATCGGCAAGCGCGTCGGCTTCAAGAAGGACCCGATGCGGCCGCACAGCCTGCCGCTCGTCATGCTCGGCGCGGCCCTCCTGTGGTTCGGCTGGTTCGGCTTCAACGCCGGATCCTGGCTCGGCAACGACGACGGCGTCGGCGCGGTCATGTTCCTGAACACCCAGGTCGCCACCGCCGCGGCCGTTCTCGGCTGGCTCGTCTACGAGAAGCTGCGCCACGGCTCCTTCACCACCCTGGGCGCCGCCTCCGGCGCCGTCGCCGGACTCGTCGCCATCACCCCGGCGGGCGGCTCCGTCAGCCCGCTCGGCGCGATCGCCGTCGGCGCGATCGCCGGTGTCCTGTGCGCCATGGCGGTCGGCCTGAAGTACAGGTTCGGCTACGACGACTCCCTGGACGTCGTCGGCGTCCACCTCGTCGGCGGCATCATCGGCTCCATCCTGGTCGGCTTCTTCGCCACCGGCGGCGTCCAGTCCGATGCCAAGGGTCTCTTCTACGGCGGCGGCCTCGAACAGCTCGGCAAGCAGGCCATCGGCGTCGTCGCCGTCCTCGCGTACTCTCTGGTCGTCTCCGCCCTCATCGCCCTCCTGCTCGATCGGACGATGGGGATGCGGGTCTCCGAGGACGACGAGATCTCCGGCATCGACCAGGTCGAGCACGCCGAGACGGCGTACGACTTCAGTGGCGCCGGCGGCGGCACGGTCTCCCGCACCACCGCCCCCGCGACGGACCCGACGGCAGCACCGAAGGCAAAGAAGGTGGACGCATGAAGCTCATCACCGCGGTCGTGAAGCCCCACCGGCTGGACGAGATCAAGGAGGCCCTCCAGGCCTTCGGCGTCCAGGGGCTGACCGTCACGGAAGCCAGCGGCTACGGGCGGCAGCGCGGCCACACCGAGGTCTACCGGGGCGCCGAGTACACCGTCGACCTGGTCCCCAAGATCCGCATCGAGGTCCTCGTCGAGGACGAGGACTCCGAACAGCTCATCGAGGTCGTCGTCAAGGCCGCCCGTACCGGCAAGATCGGTGACGGGAAGGTCTGGAGCGTTCCGGTCGAGACCGCCGTCCGCGTCCGGACCGGCGAACGCGGCCCGGACGCCCTCTGACCGACGGCCCGCAAACGGAAGGCAGCTGGGTGACGAGTACCGAAGTGACCACCGAAACCGAAGGCTCGGGACCCAGCGGCTACGCGGCGGCCCGGCTGCGCCTCCTCCAGCAGGAGGCGCGGTCCGGGCCGCCGCGCCGTGCGGCCCTCGCCCGCCTCACCGACGACTGGCTCACCGGCCTGTTCACCGCCGCCGCTCCACGCGCCGGGGTGCGCGGCGCGGCCCTCGTCGCCGTCGGCGGCTACGGCCGCGGCGAGCTCTCCCCGCGCAGCGACCTCGACCTGCTCCTCCTGCACGACGGCAGCGCCGACGCGGCGGCCCTCGCCGCCCTCGCCGACTCCATCTGGTACCCGGTCTGGGACCTGGGCCTGGCCCTCGACCACTCGGTGCGCACCCCCGGCGAGGCCAGGAGGACCGCGGGCGAGGACCTCAAGGTCCAGCTCGGCCTGCTGGACGCCCGCCCCGTCGCCGGCGACCTCGGCCTCGTCGCCTCCCTGCGCACCGCGATCCTCGCCGACTGGCGCAACCAGGCCCCCAAACGCCTCCCCGCCCTCCACGAGCTCTGCCAGGAGCGCGCCGAGCGGACGGGCGAGCTCCAGTTCCTCCTGGAACCCGACCTCAAGGAGGCCCGCGGCGGCCTCCGCGACGCCACCGCCCTGCGCGCCGTCGCCGCCTCCTGGGTCGCCGACGCCCCCCGCGAAGGCCTCACCGAGGCCCGCCGCACCCTCCTGGACGCCCGCGACGCCCTCCACCTCACCACCGGGCGCGCCACCGACCGCCTCGCCCTCCAGGAACAGGACCAGGTCGCCCAGGCCCTCGGCCTCCTCGACGCCGACACCCTGCTCCGCAAGGTCTACGAGGCCGCCCGCACCGTCTCGTACGCCACCGACGTCACCTGGCGCGAGGTCAACCGGGTGCTGCGCGCCCGCTCCGCCCGCCCGAAGCTCCGCGCCCTGCTCAGCGGCGGGCTCGGCTCCAGGGCCGCCCCCGAGCGCACCCCGCTCGCCGACGGTGTGGTGGACGCGGACGGCGAAGTGGTCCTCGCCCGCACCGCCCGCCCCGAACGCGACCCGGTCCTGACCCTGCGCGCCGCCGCTGCCGCCGCCGAGGCCGGACTCCCGCTCTCCCGCCACCTCGTCCGCCACCTGGCGGCCACCGCCCAGCCGCTGCCGGTGCCCTGGCCCCCCGAGGCCCGCGAGGAACTCGTCACCCTGCTCGGCGCGGGAGAGGCCACCGTCGGCGTCTGGGAGGCGCTCGAAGCGGAGGGGATCGTCACCCGGCTGCTGCCCGACTGGGAACGCGTCCACTGCCGCCCCCAGCGCAACGCCGTCCACACCTGGACCGTCGACCGGCACCTCGTGGAGACCGCCGTCCGCGCCGCCTCCCTCACCCGCCGCGTCCACCGCCCCGACCTCCTCCTGGTCGCGGCCCTCCTGCACGACATCGGCAAGGGCTGGCCCGGCGACCACTCCGTGGCCGGCGAGGTCATCGCCCGGGACATGGCCACCCGGATCGGCTTCGACAAGCACGACGTGGGCGTCATCGCCACCCTCGTACGCCACCATCTGCTGCTCGTCGAGACCGCCACCCGACGCGACCTCGACGACCCCGCCACCGTGCGGTCGGTGGCCGCCGCCGTCTCCAGCGCCTCCACCCTGGAACTGCTGCACGCCCTCACCGAGGCCGACGCGCTGGCCACCGGCCCCGCCGCCTGGAGCTCCTGGCGCGCCTCCCTCGTGACCGACCTCGTCCGACGCGTCGCCGCCGTCCTCGCCGGTCAGGCCCCCGAGGAGCCCGAGGAGGCCGTGCCCAGCGCCGAGCACGAACGCCTCGCCATCGAGGCCCTGCGTACCGGCGAACCCGTCCTCGCCCTGCACACCCGGCCCGAGGAACCCGCCGGGGACGGCGAAGTGGAACCCGTAGGCGTCGAACTCCTCATCGCCCTGCCCGACCGCCCCGGCGTCCTGCCCGCCGCCGCCGGAGTCCTCGCCCTGCACCGCCTCACCGTGCGCGCCGCCGAGCTGCGCGCGGTGGAGCTGCCCAACGAGCTGGGGGAGCGGGCGGACCTGCTGCTGCTCAGCTGGCGGGTCGCCGCCGAGTACGGCTCCCTCCCGCAGGTCGCCCGCCTCCGCGCCGACCTCGTACGCGCCCTCGACGGCTCCCTGGACATCCGGGCCCGCCTCGCCGAGCGCGAAGCCGCCTACCCGCGTCGGCGCGGTGTGAAGGCTCCGCCGCCCCGGGTGACCGTGGCCGCCGCCGGCTCCCGCCGCGCCACCGTCATCGAGGTCCGCGCCCAGGACGCCCCGGGCCTGTTGCACCGGATCGGCCGGGCCCTGGAACAGAGCGCGGTACGGGTGCGCAGCGCCCACGTCTCCACCCTCGGCGCCAACGCCGTGGACGCCTTCTACGTCACCGGGACCGACGGCGAACCGCTGTCCCCGGACCGGGCCGACGAGATCGCCCGGGAGGTCGAGAAGGCGCTGGGCTGACCGTGTACGACCGGCCCTCGTCCGGCAGGTTCCGGGCGCGGGCTTGGCGTTCCCCGGGGGACGGATACCCTGGAGGGCGACCGACCTGCCCCGCCCCCGACCCTGAGGACCGACGAGCGCCGTGTTCGATACTCTCTCCGACCGCCTTAGCGCGACTTTCAAGAACCTCAGGGGCAAGGGCCGCTTGTCCGAGGCGGACATCGACGCCACGGCACGCGAGATCCGTATCGCCCTGCTGGAAGCCGATGTCGCCCTGCCCGTGGTCCGGGCCTTCATCGCCAATGTGAAGGAGCGGGCGCGCGGCGTCGAGGTCTCCCAGGCGCTGAACCCCGCCCAGCAGGTCGTCAAGATCGTCAACGAGGAGCTCGTCTCCATCCTCGGCGGCGAGACCCGACGACTGCGGTTCGCCAAGACCGCGCCCACCGTGATCATGCTCGCCGGCCTCCAGGGCGCCGGTAAGACGACACTGGCCGGAAAGCTCGGCCTCTGGCTCAAGAGCCAGGGCCACTCCCCGCTGCTCGTCGCCTGCGACCTCCAGCGCCCCAACGCCGTCAACCAGCTCAGCGTCGTCGCCGAGCGCGCCGGCGTCGCGGTGTACGCCCCCGAGCCGGGCAACGGCGTCGGCGACCCGGTCCAGGTCGCCAAGGACTCCATCGAGTTCGCCAAGGCCAAGGTCCACGACATCGTCATCGTCGACACCGCAGGACGCCTCGGCATCGACCAGGAGCTGATGCGGCAGGCCGCGGACATCCGCGACGCCGTCAGCCCCGACGAGATCCTCTTCGTCGTCGACGCGATGATCGGCCAGGACGCGGTCAACACCGCCGAGGCCTTCCGCGACGGCGTCGGCTTCGACGGCGTGGTGCTCTCCAAGCTCGACGGCGACGCCCGCGGCGGCGCGGCCCTGTCGATCGCCCACGTCACGGGCAAGCAGGTCATGTTCGCGTCGAACGGCGAGAAGCTGGAGGACTTCGACGCGTTCCACCCGGACCGGATGGCCTCCCGCATCCTCGACATGGGTGACCTGCTCACCCTGATCGAGCAGGCGGAGAAGACGTTCAGCCAGGAAGAGGCCGCCAAAATGGCCTCGAAGCTCCAGTCGAGCAAGGGTGGCAAGGACTTCACCCTCGACGACTTCCTGGCCCAGATGGAGCAGGTCCGCAAGATGGGCTCCATCTCCAAGCTGCTCGGGATGCTGCCCGGCATGGGGCAGATCAAGGACCAGATCAACAACATCGACGAGCGCGACATCGACCGCACCGCCGCGATCATCAAGTCGATGACCCCCAAGGAGCGCGCCGAGCCGACGCTTATCAACGGCTCGCGCCGCGCCCGTATCGCCAAGGGTTCGGGCGTCGAGGTCTCGGCGGTCAAGAGCCTGGTGGAGCGCTTCTTCGAGGCCCGCAAGATGATGTCGAAGATGGCCCAGGGCGGCGGCATGCCCGGGATGCCGGGCATGCCCGGCATGGGCGGCGGCCCCGGCCGTCAGAAGAAGCAGGTCAAGCAGGCCAAGGGCAAGCGCAAGAGCGGCAACCCCATGAAGCGCAAGGCCGAGGAGGCCGCCGCCGCCGAACGCCGCGAGCAGGCGGCCCAGGGCGGCGCGTTCGGTCTGCCCGCCCAGGAGGACAAGAACTTCGAGCTGCCGGACGAGTTCAAGAAGTTCATGTAACGCGAGCCGAGCACACGCGTAAGGGGCGCCCTTTCTCAAGGGCGCCCCTTACGCGTGTCGTGCTCCCCGTTGGCTCAGGTCACGCAGACCAGATAGCGGAAGACGTTCGGCATCCACACCGTGCCGTCCTGCCGCCGGTGCGGATGCAGGGCCTCCGCGACCTCCTTCTCCACCTGGGAGCGGTCCGTGGCCCGTACGGCGGCGTCGAAGAGCCCGGTGGACAGCAGGCCGCGCACCGCGCTGTTCACGTCCGCGTAGCCGAACGGGCAGGACACCCGCCCCGAACCGTCCGGCTTCAGCCCGGCCCGCGCCGCCACGTCCTCCAGATCGTCCCGGAGCGTGGGCCGCCACCTGTCCGGGTCGGTACGCGGCGGACGCGCCGACTCCGCGAGCCGCGCGGCCACCCGCAGCACGGCGGCCGTCGCGCAGCGCTCCGGCGGCCCCCATCCGGTCAGCACCACCGAGGCGCCCCTGACCGCCAGCGGCACGGCCGACCGCAGCGCCGGGACCAGCCCCTCGGAGTCCCCGGCCGCACAGCCGATCGGCTCGAAGACCGTGATCAGGTTGTACGGGGCGCCGTCCGCGCCGGCGGGCGCGGGCCGCCCGTCCTCCAGCAGTCGGGCCCGACGGCGGGCCGGATGCGGGGAGTGCGCGGGCGCGTCGTCCCAGTCGGCGTCGGGCAGCAGCCGCGCCCGGGCCAGCGCCAGGCGCTCCCGGTCGGAGTCCACACCCGTGACATGCGCCCCCCGGGCCGCCGCGACGAGCATCGCGAGGCCCGAGCCGCAACCGAGGGACAGCATCCGGGTGGCGGCCCCGACTTCCATCCGGTTGTACACCGCCTCGTACAGCGGCGCGAGCATGCGTTCCTGGATCTCGGCCCAGTCGCGTGCGCGGGTACCGGCGTCC
The DNA here is from genome assembly GCF_044766265.1 of Streptomyces sp. NPDC102283. Classification (NCBI taxonomy): domain Bacteria; kingdom Bacillati; phylum Actinomycetota; class Actinomycetes; order Kitasatosporales; family Streptomycetaceae; genus Streptomyces; species Streptomyces sp. NPDC102283. Next base: position 129,551 of record NZ_JBIWLQ010000016.1, on the reverse strand, counting down.
GCCGGTGCGGAGGCATCCGCGGCCGGCTGGTTCCGGACGAGCGTTGGTGTCATGGAAAGTGCCCCAATCCGCCAAGAGGTCGGTCGTGCCCGAGTGGACGTCCCCCGTGTGCGTGTGTTCCGCACCCCCGTAGCCAGAGAACTGCGCATCCGCCGTTCCGTCCAGGGGTTGTGGAGCAGTGCTTGCGTGCCCCGTCCGTGCGCCCCTTCCCACGTCTGCTCTCCGTCCAGTCTTACCCGACACCCCGCGCCGGGCACGTCGAGAGGAGGGGCGGGTAGTCTCTCCGGCGGATTCGTCAGGAGCGCGGGCCGCCCGCGCACCTCACATCCGCAGCTCCGGGCGTACCGCACGCTGTGCACCACCTTGGTGTGAGCTGTGCGTCTTCTCCGCAGTTCTGCGCACCCGCCCTCGTCCGGACGCATCAAGGGCAACTGACTGGTACGTGCAAATTATTTGGGATGCCCCGGAATAGGAACACCGGGGCCCTCGGGCTCGTTGTCACGACGTGAGCACGACACCACCTGTACTTGCCGCAGAGCTGGCACAGGCGTGGGCCGACATTCAGCGGTACCACCCCGAGCTGCCCGATCTTGCCGCGCCCGAGTCCCTGATCGGAGAGTCCTCGTCCGCCTGTGGCGCCGAGCTCTCCTTCGAGCGACTGCTCCATGAGGCAGTCCACGGCATCGCCGCCGCGAGAGGAGTCCGAGACACCTCCCGCGCCGGCCGCTACCACAACCGACGCTTCCTCGCGATCGCCGAGGAGCTGGGCCTCGATCATGCCGAGGAACCCCACCCCAGCAGCGGATTCTCGCTGGTCACACTGGTTCCGGAAGCCAAGCGCCGGTACCGTCCGACCACCGAACGGCTGCAGCGCGCCCTCAAAGCGCACACCGTCGCCACCGCCGCCGACACCAAGCGCTCCTTCCGCGGACCTGCCGCCCGGCACGGTTCCTCCGGAGGCGGTGTGCGGGTCAAGGCCGTCTGCGACTGCGGACGCAACGTCCGCGTCGTCCCGTCGGTCCTGGCACAGGCGCCGATCGTCTGCGGCGGCTGCGGCAAGCCGTTCCGGATTCCGGAAGCGGCGGTCGCGGTGGGGTGAGCCGATGTGGTGTGGCACAATGGCTAGCTGTACTCGACAGTCGCACAGGACCCCTCTCTCCTCCGGCTGACGCGTCCATCGGGCACTCCGAGTACCGCAACCCCACGTGGCATCTAGTTGTGCCCAACCACGTCATAGACCAGGAGACACCACTTCCGTGGCAGTCAAGATCAAGCTGAAGCGTCTGGGCAAGATCCGTTCGCCTCACTACCGCATCGTCGTCGCCGACTCCCGTACCCGCCGTGATGGCCGGGCCATCGAGGAGATCGGCCTGTACCACCCGGTGCAGAACCCCTCGCGCATCGAGGTCAACGCAGAGCGCGCGCAGTACTGGCTGTCCGTCGGCGCCCAGCCGACCGAGCCGGTCCTCGCGATCCTGAAGCTCACCGGTGACTGGCAGGCCCACAAGGGCCTCCCGGCCCCCGCGCCGCTGCTGCAGCCGGAGCCCAAGGCTGACAAGCGCGCGCTGTTCGAGGCGCTGTCCTCGGACGGCGACGAGGCCAAGGGTGAGGCCATCACCCCCAAGGCCAAGAAGTCCGACAAGAAGGCGGACGAGGCGGCTGAGGCCCCCGCGTCCACCGAGTCGACCGAGGCCTGAGCATGCTCGAGGAGGCTCTCGAGCACCTCGTGAAGGGCATCGTCGACAACCCCGACGACGTACAGGTTGCCGAGCGCACCCTGCGTCGCGGGCGCGTGCTGGAGGTCCGGGTCCACCCCGACGACCTCGGCAAGGTGATCGGCCGTAACGGCCGCACCGCTCGCGCTCTGCGCACGGTCGTGGGTGCCATCGGCGGCCGTGGGATCCGCGTCGACCTCGTCGATGTGGACCAGGTTCGCTGATAAGCGAGTTGAACACCGGCCAGGGCCGGGGAGGGCCTTCGGGCCGTCCCCGGCCTTTGTCGTCGGCCACCCGGACGTTTCCGACAGGTCGACGTCCCCACCCCACCAATCGGAGAACAGCGTGCAGTTGGTAGTCGCGCGGATCGGCCGCGCCCACGGCATCAAGGGCGAGGTCACCGTCGAGGTACGAACGGACGAGCCGGAGCTGCGGCTCGGCCCCGGCGCCGTCCTGGCCACCGAACCGGCGGCGACCGGTCCGCTGACGATCGAGACGGGCCGGGTCCACAGCGGCAGGCTCCTGCTGCGCTTCGAAGGGGTGCGCGACCGCACCGGCGCCGAGGCGCTGCGCAACACCCTGCTGATCGCCGAGGTGGACCCGGAGGAGCTCCCCGAGGACGAGGACGAGTTCTACGACCACCAGCTGATCGACCTCGACGTGGTGCTCGCCGACGGCACCGCGATCGGCCGGATCACCGAGGTCTCCCACCTGCCCTCGCAGGACCTGTTCATCGTGGAGCGCCCCGACGGCAGCGAGGTGATGATCCCCTTCGTGGAGGAGATCGTCACCGAGATCGACCTGGAGGAGCAGCGCGCGGTGATCACCCCGCCGCCCGGCCTCATCGACGAGAGCGAGGCCGTGGTCGCCTCCTCGCGCGATGAAGAGGAAGAGGCCGCCGGGGACGCGGACGAGGCGCCGAAGGGCGACGCCTGATGCGGCTCGACGTCGTCACGATCTTCCCGGAGTACCTGGAACCGCTGAACGTCTCCCTCGTCGGCAAGGCCCGCGCCCGCGGTGTGCTGGACGTCCACGTCCACGACCTGCGGGAGTGGACGTACGACCGGCACAACACGGTGGACGACACCCCCTACGGTGGCGGCCCCGGCATGGTCATGAAGACCGAGCCCTGGGGCGAGGCGCTCGACGAGGCCCTGGCCGACGGCTACGAGGCCGGGGCGCACTCCCCGGTGCTCGTCGTGCCCACGCCCAGCGGCCGGCCGTTCACCCAGGAACTGGCCGTCGAACTCTCCGCCGGGCCCTGGCTCGTCTTCACCCCGGCCCGGTACGAGGGCATCGACCGCCGGGTGATCGACGAGTACGCCACCCGGCTGCGGGTCGTCGAGGTCTCCATCGGGGACTATGTGCTGGCCGGCGGGGAAGCGGCCGTCCTGGTGATCACGGAGGCCGTGGCCCGGCTGCTGCCCGGTGTCCTCGGTAACGCCGAGTCCCACCGGGACGACTCCTTCGCACCCGGCGCGATGGCCAACCTCCTGGAGGGCCCCGTCTTCACCAAGCCGCCCGAGTGGCGCGGCCGCTCCATCCCGGACGTCCTGCTCAGCGGCCACCACGGCAGGATCGCCCGCTGGCGGCGGGACCAGGCCTTCGCCCGCACGGCACTCAACCGGCCCGACCTGATCGAGCGGTGCGAGGCGAGCGCCTTCGACAAGAAGGACCGCGAGATCCTCTCCATCCTCGGCTTCGCACCGGAGCCCGGCGGCCGATTTTGGCGCAGGCCCACCGCCGTGGAAGAATAGGCCGCTGCTGTACGTCCGGTGTGCGCCCCTGCCACAGGGGGAAAGACGCCCGCCCGACGCGATCAGCACTCCGAACTCTTCCACGACATTCCGTCGATGACCTGTGGCATCGGCGAAGAAAGCAGAAACCATGACTTCCCTGCTCGATGGCGTCAACGCCGCCACCCTCCGTTCGGACCTTCCGGCGTTCCGCCCCGGTGACACCGTCAACGTTCACGTGCGCGTGATCGAGGGCAACCGCTCCCGTATCCAGCAGTTCAAGGGCATCGTCATCCGCCGCCAGGGCTCGGGCGTCGGCGAGACCTTCACGGTCCGCAAGGTCTCCTTCAGCGTCGGCGTCGAGCGCACCTTCCCGGTGCACAGCCCGATCTTCGAGAAGATCGAGCTCGTCACCCGCGGTGACGTCCGTCGCGCCAAGCTGTACTTCCTCCGTGAGCTGCGCGGCAAGGCCGCGAAGATCAAGGAGAAGCGCGACCGCTGAGTCGCCGCCCGGTCGTCCCCCTGGGGGTGACCCGTCCACAGCAGGGCCGGATAAGCTTCGGCCGCGATGGACACCCAAGCACAGCATTCGGAGCGCGACCGCTCCTCGGAACCCGACGCGGGGTCCGGGGAGAGGTCGCGCTTTTCGCGTGTACGGGACCGTGTCGTCACCGTCCTGTCCTGGCGGCGGGTGCTCACCGGGGTGGTCCTGGCCGCTGTCCTCCTGCTGCTGTTCAGCTCCTACGTGGTCCAGCCGTTCCTGATCCCCAGCCGCTCGATGGAGCCCACGCTGAAGGTCGGTGACCGGGTTCTCGTCAACAAACTGGCCTACCGTTTCGGCGCCGAGCCCGAGCGCGGCGACGTGGTGGTCTTCGACGGCACCGGCTCGTTCGTCCGGGAGAACCTCGACGCGAACCCGCTGACCGGGCTGGCGCGCGGGGCGGCCTCCTCCCTGGGGCTCGCGGAGCCCGCCGACACCGACTTCGTGAAGCGCGTGGTGGGTGTGGGCGGCGACCGCGTCGTCTGCTGCGACGCGCGGGGAAGGCTCGCGGTCAACGACGTGACGGTGGACGAGCCGTACCTGTACCCGGGTGACACCGCCTCCCGGGTGCCCTTCGACATCGTGGTGCCCGCGGGCACCCTGTGGATGATGGGCGACCACCGCAGCCGCTCCAGCGACTCCCGGGACCATCTCGGATCGCCCGGGGGCGGGATGGTCCCCGTCGAGCGGGTGACCGGACGGGTGGACTGGCTGGGCTGGCCGCCCGCCCGGACGGGTTCGCCGGCGGGTACCGGCGCCTTCGACGGCGTACGGGCGCCCGGCGCGGCGCATGGGTAACCGCGGGCGTCCGCGCGGCGCACCCGATTCCGACGCGTCCCTGCCCACCGGGCCGCGCTCGCTGCCCACCCGGGCGGAACGCCGCCGGCTCGCCAAGAAGGTCCGGCGCAGGCGTCGTGGGTCCGCCGTGAGGGAGATACCGGTCCTCGTCGTCGTGGCGCTGCTGATCGCGCTCGTCCTGAAGACGTTCCTGGTGCAGGCGTTCGTCATCCCGTCCGGGTCGATGGAACAGACCATCCGGATCGGCGACCGGGTGCTCGTGGACAAGCTGACCCCGTGGTTCGGATCGAAGCCGCAGCGCGGCGACGTCGTGGTGTTCAAGGACCCCGGCGGATGGCTCCAGCAGGAGAGCCCCGAGGAGAAGAAGGACCCGCCGATCGGCGTCAAGCAGGTCACCGAGCTGCTGACCTTCATCGGGCTGCTGCCGTCCGACGACGAGCAGGACCTGATCAAGCGGGTCATCGCGGTCGGCGGCGACACCGTGAAGTGCTGCGGTGAGGACGGCCGGGTCACGGTCAACGGCGTACCGCTGGCCGAGACGTACCTCCACCCCGACGACCGGCCCTCCACCATCTCGTTCGAGGTGAAGGTTCCCGAGGGGCGGTTGTTCATGATGGGGGACCATCGGTCCGACTCCGCCGACTCTCGCTTCCACCTCGACGAACCGGACCGGGGCACGGTCTCCGAGAAGGAGGTGGTGGGGCGGGCCGTCGTGATCGCCTGGCCGTTCGGCCACTGGAGCACCCTGGAACAACGCGACGTCTTCGGGGCGGTCCCGGACGCGCGCGCATCAAAGGCGGCGGCTTCGGCCCCGTCGAATAGTCTGGCACCTCCGGATCCCTATGGAATGGTCCGGCTCCCGACCCCTGCGGAACTCCCGCTCGTTATGGGAGTGGTGAGCCTGCACCGGATCGGGCGCGGGCAGTGGCACGTATTGAGGAGTGGATGTGGGGGATTTGGCGGTCGGCGCACGATCCGGACACGACGAACCCGAGGACCGGCCGGAGCGCGACGAGTCTCCCGCGGGCGGGGCGGCGGCCCCGCCGGAGGGTGAGGGCGACACCCCGGGCGGCGACGGCGACGGCGGCAGGCCGGCCAGGAGACAACGTTCCTTCTGGCTGGAGCTGCCGCTGCTGGTCGGTATCGCGCTCGTTCTGGCGCTGCTGATCAAGACGTTCCTGGTCCAGGCGTTCTCGATCCCCTCGGATTCCATGCAGAACACTCTGCAACGCGGTGACCGGGTGCTGGTCGACAAACTGACCCCGTGGTTCGGCTCTGAGCCGGAGCGCGGCGAGGTCGTGGTCTTCCACGACCCGGGCGGCTGGCTGGAGGACACCGTGACTCCGGAGCCCAACGCGGTGCAGAAGTTCCTGAGCTTCATCGGTCTGATGCCCTCCTCCGAGGAGAAGGACCTGATCAAGCGGGTCATCGCGGTCGGCGGCGACACCGTGGAGTGCAAGGAGAACGGCCCGGTCACGGTCAACGGGAAGAGCCTGGACGAGAAGTCGTTCATCTTCCCCGGGAACACCCCGTGCAACGACAAGCCCTTCGGCCCGATCGAGGTGCCGGACGGCCGGATCTTCGTCATGGGCGACCACCGGCAGAACTCCCTGGACTCGCGCTACCACCAGGAGCTCCCGGGACAGGGCACGGTCTCCACGGACGAGGTCGTCGGCCGTGCCGTCGTCGTCGCCTGGCCGCTGGGCCGCTGGTCCACCCTCCCGGTCCCGGACACCTTCGACCAGCCCGGTCTGAACGCGGCCGCCGCGATGGCGCCGGCGGCACTGGGCGTAGCCGGAGCGGTGCCCCTCGTACTGTGGCGCCGCCGGAGGCTGACCGCCGGGCGTACCGCCGGGCGTACCGCCGGGTAGGGTGCCGACTCGGATCAGCGATTGTCGATCTCCGACGGGGGAGCGCTGGGATGAGCGGTACAGGACGCAAGGAAGACGGCCGCGGCCGGCTCGGCGCCATGGTGTCGGGCTTGGCCGTGGCCGTCGGCTGTGTGCTCTTCCTCGGCGGTTTCGTCTGGGCGGCGGTGGTCTACCAGCCCTACACGGTCCCGACCGACTCGATGGCCCCCACGGTGCAGCCCGGCGACCGGGTGCTGGCCGAGCGGATAGACGGCGCCGATGTCCGGCGCGGTGACGTGGTGGTCTTCACCGACCAGCTCTGGGGCGCCACACCGATGGTGAAGCGCGTCGTCGGGGTCGGCGGCGACAAGGTGGCCTGCTGCGACCGGGAGGGACGGCTCACCGTCAACGGAACACCCGTCGACGAGCCCTACCTCGACCGGGGACCGGCCGCACCGGGCACGAAGGCGCCGGCCTCGCCCCAGGACTTCTCCGCCACCGTGCCCGACGGCCGGATATTCCTGCTCGGCGACGAACGGACCGCCTCCCTGGACTCCCGGGTCCACCTCCAGGACGCCGACGAGGGCTCCGTGCCGCTGAGCGCCGTGCAGGCCCGGGTGGACGCGGTGGCCTGGCCGATGGACGGCATGATCGACCGGCCCTCCTCGTTCGCCGCGCTGCCCGGCGGGGTGTCCGCCGCCGGGCCGCTGCCGTTCCAGCTCGGCGCGATCCTGGTGGGCGTCGCACTGATCCTCGGCGGCGCGGTGTACGGGCCCGTGGCGGCGCGGCTCGCCCGCCAAAGGACGCCCGCCGGAGGGGGCCGGTGATCTCCGGGGCCCGCAGGGTCGCCCGGGTGGTCCTCCTGGACCCCGACGACCGCGTCCTGCTACTGCACGGCCATGAGCCGGACGACCCGGCCGACACCTGGTGGTTCACCCCGGGCGGCGGCCTGGAGGGCGACGAGACCCGGGAGCAGGCGGCCCGCCGCGAGCTCGCCGAGGAGACCGGGATCACCGACATCGAGCTCGGCCCGCTGCTGTGGACCCGGATCTGCTCCTTCCCGTTCGACGGGCGGCGCTGGAACCAGGACGAGTGGTACTACCTGGCCCGTACGACGCGGACCGCGACGGCCCCGCAGGGCCTCACCGACCTGGAACTGCGCAGCGTCGCCGGTCTGAGGTGGTGGACTTCCGCCGAACTGCTCGCGACGCGTGAGACGGTGTACCCGACCAGACTCGCCGAGCTGCTCCGCACGCTTCTCGACGAGGGTCCCCCGTGCGATCCGCTGGTTCTGGCCCCCGAAATCGTCTAATCGTCCAGGGGCGCCGGAGGCTGACGCACAATGGGGGCACGCACGGCTGAAGGGGAAACATGCCATGAGCGCCGAGGACCTCGAGAAGTACGAGACCGAGATGGAGCTGAAGCTCTACCGGGAGTACCGCGATGTCGTCGGTCTGTTCAAATATGTGATCGAGACCGAACGGCGCTTCTACCTCACCAACGACTACGAGATGCAGGTGCACTCCGTCCAGGGTGAGGTCTTCTTCGAGGTGTCCATGGCGGACGCCTGGGTCTGGGACATGTACCGGCCCGCGAGGTTCGTCAAGCAGGTCCGCGTGCTGACCTTCAAGGACGTCAACATCGAAGAGCTCAACAAGAGCGATCTGGAACTTCCGGGAGGCTGACCCGCGCCGCCCGGTGCCGGGCCCCGATACGCGCGTCGCAGGAACGACCCGGTCACCCGTGTGGGTGGCCGGGTTTTCCACATCCGCGGAGTTGTCCACCAAGATCCACATCTTGGTGCGGGCCGGGGCACAGTCGGTGCCGGAGGTGGTGCCGATATGAACGCACGGGGGGCACTCGGGCGGTACGGCGAGGACCTGGCGGCGCGGCTGCTGGCCGAAGCCGGAATGGCGGTGGTCGAGCGCAACTGGCGCTGTCGCGCCGGAGAGATCGACATCGTGGCCAGGGACGGCGACGCCCTGGTCTTCTGCGAGGTGAAGACGCGCAGGTCGCCGGGGTTCGAGCACCCCATGGCGGCGGTCGGCCCGGTCAAGGCGGACCGGCTGCGACGGCTTGCCGAGATCTGGCTCGACCGGCACGGCGGGCCACCGCCCGGCGGGGTCCGCATCGACCTGATCGGGGTGATCGTGCCCCGGCGCGGAGCCCCGGTCACGGAGCACGCCCGGGGGCTGTCCTGATGGGCTTCGCGCGAGCGTGTTCCGTGGCGCTGGTCGGCGTCGAGGGCGTGGTGGTGGAGGTCCAGGCCGATCTGGAGCCGGGCGTGGCGGCCTTCACCCTGGTCGGACTGCCGGACAAGAGCCTGATCGAGAGCAGGGACCGGGTGCGGGCCGCCGTGGTCAACTCCGGTGGCGAGTGGCCGCAGAAGAAGCTCACGGTCGGCCTCTCCCCGGCCTCCGTGCCGAAGAGCGGTTCGGGGTTCGACCTCGCTGTGGCGTGTGCGGTCCTCGGCGCGGCGGAGCGGATCGACCCGGCCGCGATCGCCGACGTGGTGATGATCGGCGAGCTGGGCCTGGACGGCCGGGTGCGTCCGGTACGGGGCGTGCTGCCCGCGGTCCTGGCGGCGGCCGAAGCGGGGTACGAACAGGTTGTCGTCCCCGAACAGACGGCCGGGGAGGCGGCCCTGGTGCCGGGGGTGTCGGTCCTCGGCGTCCGGAGCCTGCGCCAGCTCGTCGCCGTCCTGTGCGACGAACCGGTGCCCGAAGAACCGGTCGAGGACCGGGGGCGCCCCGACGCCATGCTGGCCGGGCTGATGATCCCCGGCACGGGCCTCGGTACGGGGCTCGCCCCGGCCGCCGGGCGGGGCGACGGGCCCCGGCCGGACCTGGCGGACGTCGCCGGGCAGCCGCGCCCGCGCCAGGCCCTGGAGGTGGCCGCTGCCGGGGGACACCATCTGCTGTTCTCGGGCCCGCCGGGCGCCGGCAAGACCATGCTGGCCGAGCGGCTGTCGTCGATCCTGCCGCCGTTGACCCGGCAGGAATCCCTCGAAGTGACGGCGGTCCACTCCGTGGCGGGCATCCTTCCCCCGGGTGAACCGCTCGTCGCCCGGGCGCCCTACTGCGCCCCGCACCACTCGGCGACCATGCAGTCCCTGGTCGGCGGTGGCAACGGGATTCCGAGGCCCGGGGCGGTGTCCCTCGCCCACCGCGGGGTGCTCTTCCTGGACGAGGCCCCCGAGTTCTCGGGCAAGGCCCTCGACGCGTTGCGGCAGCCGCTGGAGTCGGGCCATGTGGTGGTCGCGCGGGCAGCCGGGGTGGTGCGGCTGCCGGCCCGCTTCCTGATGGTGCTGGCCGCCAATCCGTGCCCCTGCGGTCGGCACACCCTCACCGGGGCGGGCTGCGAGTGCCCGCCCTCGGTCGTCCGCCGCTATCAGGCGCGCCTGTCCGGGCCTCTCATCGACCGGGTGGACCTGCGGGTCGAGGTGCAGCCGGTCGACCGCGCCGACCTCCTGGGGCAGGGCGGCCGCGGCGAGTCGACGGCGGCCGTCGCCGCACGGGTGCGGGAGGCCAGGGCGCGGGCGGCCGAACGGCTGGCCGGCACCCCGTGGACCACGAACAGCGAGGTGCCGGGCCACGAACTGCGGACCCGGCTGCTCGTGGCCCCGGGAGCGTTGGCGGCCGCGGAGCGGGACCTGGAGCGCGGCACCCTCACGGCCCGGGGGCTGGACCGGGTGCTGAGGGTGGCGTGGACCGTGGCGGACCTACGGGGCGCCGAGCGCCCGGACGCCTCCGACGTGGCGGTCGCCCTGGAGCTGCGGACGGGTATCCAGCGCGGGGTTCCGATGGGGACGGGGCAGCGGTGACCGGGCTGACGGGGGAGCGGCGGCAGGGAGAAGGCCGCGTCCCCGACCACGACGAAGGCCGGGCCCGCGATCTCGGCCACGGCGACGACCGGGACCGCGACTTCGGCCAGGAGGAGGGCCGGGATCCGAGCCGGGACGGGGAGTCGGAGCGGTTGGCCAGGGCCGCGCTGACCCGGGTGCTGGAGCCGGGGGACGAGCGCGCGGGGCGCTGGCTCCGGCGGACCGGCGCCGTCGAGCTGATGCGGAGGCTCACCGTCGAGGACGGCTCCGCCGAGAAGCTGCCCGGGATGACCGCCGTACGGCTCGGGGGCTACCGGCTGCGTGCCGCCGCCGTGGAGCCGGGGCGGGACCTGGCCGCGGTCGCCGAGGTGGGCGGGCGCTTCGTCTGCCCGGGGGACCGGGAGTGGCCGAGCCAGCTGGACGACCTGGGCGACGCGCGGCCGGTCGGGCTCTGGGTGCGGGGGCGGCCCGATCTGCGGCTGTGGTCCCTGCGCTCGGTCGCGGTGGTCGGCGCGAGGGCCTGCACACCGTACGGGGCGCACATGGCGGCGGCCCTCGGCTCCGGGCTCGCCGAGCGGGGCTGGGTGGTGGTGTCGGGCGCGGCGTTCGGGGTGGACGGGGCCGCCCACCGCGGCGCGTTGGCGGCGGGCGGAGCGACGACGGCGGTGCTGGCCTGCGGTGTCGACGTCCCCTACCCGCGCGGGCACGCCGAGTTGCTGGGGCGGCTGGCGCAACAAGGGCTCATCGTCGCCGAGTTGCCCCCGACCTCCCACCCCACCCGCAGCCGATTCATCCTGCGCAACCGCGTCATCGCCGCCCTGACCAGGGGGACGGTCGTGGTCGAGGCCGAATACCGCAGCGGTTCGCTGGTCACCGCCCGCCAGGCGCAACGGCTCGGCCGCTTCGCCATGGGAGTGCCCGGCCCCGCCACCAGCGGCCTGTCGGCAGGGGTCCACGAGCTGTTGCGCGGTGAGGGCGTGCTCGTCACCGACGCGGACGAAGTCGTCGAGCTGGTCGGGGACATCGGTGACCTCCCGCCGGTCCGCCGCGGCCCGGTGCTGCCCCGGGACCACCTGGACGCGGTCGCCGCGCGGGTCCTCGACGCGCTTCCTTACCACGGTGTCGCCCACCCCCGTGACCTCGCCCGCACCGCGGGGACGTCCGCCGATGAAACGCTCGGTCGACTGTACGAACTGCACTCACTGGGGTTCGTCGAACGGGAGGGCGACAGCTGGCGGTTGACGCATTCGTCGGCACGCGACGACGACGCGCGGCGAGGCGGTACTTGACCTGGAGCATTCGGGTGAAAAGGTAAGGCCGATGACCTCGCACGATCGATCGGTGACCTGTTCAGGGCCCGCGCCCGCGGCGGCGGCCCCGGCTCCCGGCGGGCGCGGACGGCGTGAACGGCGGCACGCGATCAGGCGGCAGGGATCTCCCGTCCTGCGCGGACTGCGACGTCGTAGTCACGCTACGCTCACAAGGATTCCGCCCCAGACACAAGTCCCCCAGCACTTCACGGCAGAACGGCTCAAGGCACCACATGCCCCAGCACACCTCCGGGTCTGACCGCGCGGCAGTACCACCGGTTGCGCGTGGCACTGTGCGCCCCCCCGCCCCCTCCTCTCTCGACGAGTTGTGGCGTTCCTACAAGACCACGGGCGACGAGCGGCTGCGGGAGCAGCTGATCCTGCACTACTCGCCGCTCGTGAAGTACGTAGCGGGCCGGGTGAGCGTGGGGCTGCCGTCCAACGTCGAGCAGGCCGACTTCGTCTCCTCCGGCGTCTTCGGACTGATCGACGCCATCGAGAAGTTCGACATCGAACGGGCCATCAAGTTCGAGACGTACGCGATCACCAGGATCCGCGGTGCGATGATCGACGAACTCCGGGCCCTGGACTGGATCCCGCGATCCGTCCGGCAGAAGGCGCGGAACGTGGAGCGCGCGTACGCCACGCTGGAGGCGCAGTTCCGGCGTACGCCGTCGGAGGCCGAGGTCGCCTCGGAGATGGGCATCGCGCTGGAGGAATTGCACGCGGTTTTCAGCCAGTTGTCGCTGGCGAATGTGGTCGCTCTGGAGGAGTTGCTGCACGTCGGCGGCGAGGGCGGCGACCGGCTGAGCCTGATGGACACCCTGGAGGACACCGCCGCCGACAATCCGGTGGAGGTCGCCGAGGACCGCGAGCTGAGAAGACTGCTCGCGCGGGCCATCAACACCCTGCCCGATCGCGAGAAGACCGTTGTGACCCTCTACTACTACGAGGGGCTCACCCTCGCGGAGATCGGCAACGTCCTCGGGGTGACCGAGAGCCGGGTCAGTCAGATCCACACCAAGTCCGTGCTCCAACTCCGGGCGAAGCTGGCCGACGCGGGCCGCTGACGCTCCCCTTCCCGGCACTCCCGGCCATCCGATCGGCGGCCGTGCCCTTCCCCCGCACGTCTGCCGCCGTAGAGTGGAGGCGTGCCCAGGATTCGAGCGGCCTCCGTGGCCGAGCACCGGACCATGCAGCGCGGCGCCCTCCTGGACGCCGCGCGCTCCCTGCTGTCCGAGGGCGGTACGGAGGCGCTGACCTTCCCGGCGCTCGCCGAGCGCACGGGCCTTGCCCGGTCCTCCGTGTACGAGTACTTCCGCTCCCGTGCCGCCGTCGTCGAGGAGCTGTGCGCCGTCGACTTCCCGGTCTGGGCGGCCGAGGTCGAGAACGCCATGCAGGGCGCCGAGACGCCCGAGGCGAAGATCGAGGCGTATGTGCGCCGCCAGCTCGACCTCGTCGGGGACCGCCGCCACCGCGCGGTCGTCGCGATCTCCGCGAGCGAGCTGGACGCGGGCGCCCGGGAGAAGATCCGCGCCGCGCACGGCGGGCTGATCGCCATGATCGTCGAAGCGCTCGGCGACCTCGGCCACACACAGCCCAGGCTGGCCGCCATGCTCATGCAGGGTTCGGTCGACGCCGCCGTGCGCCGCATCGAACTCGGCGTCGCCGAGGAGCCGGGCGTCATCGCGGACACCGTCGTCGCGATGGTCCTGCGCGGTGTGAGCGGCTGACCCGGACGGCGCCCGGCTCCGGCACCCCGAACACCGGCAGCAGCCGCGAGGGGCCTCTCCGCAGCAGTGAGGGCGGCAGCAGCGAGAGCGGATCCAGATAGGCGTCCCCGCGTCGCAGCCCCCAGTGCAGACAACCCTCCGCGCAGTGGAACGGCCCCTCCTCCAGCACCCCGACCGGCTGCCCGGCCCGGGTGCTCGCGCCCTCCTCGACCAGCGCCCGCACCGGTTCGTACGTGGTGCGCAGCGGCGGTGAACCGCTGTCGGCCACCTCGACGGCGACCACCCCGCGCCCCGCCACCCGCCCCGCGAACGACACCCGGCCGCCGGCGGCCGCCAGCACCCGGGCGCCCGGTCCCGCCTCGAGGTCCACGCCGCGATGTCCGGGTCCGTACGGACCGGCGGGCGGCTCCCATCCCCGTAGCACCGCGGGCCTCCCCGCCAGCGGCCAAATCCGGGCACCGCTGCCCGCACCACCCCCCGTATCGCCGCCGTCCGTGCTGACGTCCGTGCTGACGTCCGTGCCGGCGGCCGCGCCCGGCGAGGACGTCAGAGGCGAGGACGTCAGAGCAGCGGCGGGCACAGCCGGCCCGCCCGGGGTCGAGGGTGCGACCGGGAGCAGCACGTACAGCAGGAGGACCAGGAGCAGCGGGATCGGGGTGCGGCGGGCGGGGGAGCGGCGTCGGCCGGGCTGATGGCGCATGTCGCCACGATGGCCCGGAGGCCGGGATTCCGGGGATCACGGACCGTTCCTGTGGACTACTCGCCGGTTGTGGATATCGCGGCCACCCGGCCAGGGGTGTCGCCTTCATCCGGTCGTGGACATGGCCGTCACCGGGCACCCAACCGGTCCCGTACACTTCTTACGGCGATCCGGGTCACCGGGTCGACTTCGCACGCCCCGCCACCTCCCTCTTCTCGGAGGTGGCCGCGCTCCTCGGTCCCTCGTGGCACGGCGCGTCGGGGCGTCAGGCGCGAGCGCAAACCTGCGGTCGCGATAACCGAGCACCTCAAGGAGTACGGCCATGGCCGTCGTCACGATGCGGGAGCTGCTGGAAAGCGGCGTCCACTTCGGTCACCAGACCCGTCGCTGGAACCCGAAGATGAAGCGCTTCATCTTCACCGAGCGCAACGGCATCTACATCATCGACCTGCTCCAGTCGCTGTCGTACATCGACCGCGCCTACGAGTTCGTCAAGGAGACCGTCGCCCACGGCGGCTCCATCATGTTCGTGGGTACGAAGAAGCAGGCCCAGGAGGCCATCGCCGAGCAGGCGACGCGCGTCGGCATGCCGTACGTCAACCAGCGTTGGCTCGGTGGCATGCTCACCAACTTCTCCACCGTCTACAAGCGCCTTCAGCGTCTGAAGGAGCTTGAGCTCATCGACTTCGAGGACGTGGCCGCCTCCGGCCTCACCAAGAAGGAGCTCCTGGTCCTCTCGCGCGAGAAGGCCAAGCTGGAGAAGACCCTGGGTGGTATCCGCGAGATGCAGAAGGTGCCCAGCGCCGTCTGGATCGTCGACACCAAGAAGGAGCACATTGCCGTCGGTGAGGCGCGCAAGCTCCACATCCCGGTCGTCGCGATCCTCGACACCAACTGCGACCCCGACGAGGTCGACTACAAGATTCCGGGCAACGACGACGCGATCCGCTCCGTCACCCTGCTCACCCGCGTGATCGCCGACGCCGTCGCCGAGGGCCTCATCGCCCGTTCCGGTGCCGCCACCGGTGACTCGAAGCCGGGCGAGAAGGCCGCCGGCGAGCCCCTCGCCGAGTGGGAGCGCGACCTGCTCGAGGGCGACAAGAAGGACGAGACCGCGGCTGCCGCCGAGGTCCAGTCCTCCGCCGAGACCGAGAAGGTCGCCGACGCCGAGAAGCCGGCCGAGGCCGTCGCCGAGGCCGAGGCCGCTGTCGAGGCTCCGGCCGCCGACGCCCCGGCCGCCGACGCGGACGCCGAGCAGGCCTGACACCCGTCACGGCTGCTGACGGCGGGGGCCGACGCCACAAGCGTCGCCCCCGCCGTTCACCCGTAGATCTTTCAGACTTCGAGAGAGACATACAGACTCATGGCGAACTACACCGCCGCTGACGTCAAGAAGCTCCGCGAGCTCACCGGCGCCGGCATGATGGACTGCAAGAAGGCGCTCGACGAGGCCGACGGCAACGTCGACAAGGCCGTCGAGGCGCTCCGTATCAAGGGCCAGAAGGGCGTCGCCAAGCGCGAGGGCCGCTCTGCCGAGAACGGTGCCGTCGTCTCCCTGATCTCCGAGGACCAGACGTCCGGCGTCCTCCTCGAGCTGAAGTGCGAGACGGACTTCGTCGCCAAGGGCGAGAAGTTCCAGGCCGTCGCCAACACCCTCGCCGCTCACGTCGCCGCGACCTCCCCGGCCGACATCGAGGCGCTCCTCGCCTCCGAGATCGAGGCCGGCAAGACCGTCCAGGCGTACGTCGACGAGGCCAACGCCAACCTCGGCGAGAAGATCGTCCTGGACCGCTTCGCGCAGTTCGCCGGCGCGTTCGTCGGTGTGTACATGCACCGCACGATGCCCGACCTGCCCCCGCAGATCGGTGTTCTGGTCGAGCTGGACAAGGCCGACGCCGAGCTGGCCAAGGGCATCGCGCAGCACATCGCCGCCTTCGCCCCGAAGTACCTCTCCCGCGAGGACGTCCCGGCCGAGGTCGTCGAGGCCGAGCGTCGCGTCGCCGAGGAGACCACGCGCGCCGAGGGCAAGCCCGAGGCCGCGCTCCCGAAGATCGTCGAGGGTCGGGTCAACGGCTTCTTCAAGGAGGCCACCCTCCTGGGCCAGCCGTACGCGCTGGACGCCAAGAAGTCGGTCCAGAAGGTCCTGGACGAGGCCGGTGTCACCCTGAAGCGCTTCTCGCGCATCAAGGTCGGCATCTGAGTCCGTCCGGGCGAACAGCGCCGGACCCGATAGGGTCTGGTGCAGTCGACGGCCGCACCCACGCCGGACGACCGCAGATCTGACGAGGAGGCCATTGCCGCTGTAGGGACACCAGACCCACCGGCAATGGCCTTCTTCGTATGTGCACGAGGAGAATTTCCATGGACAAGGGCGCGGACGCCATTCAGGCCGACGACCAGCGCGACGACGACAAGGGTTCCGGGCGCTTCATGCTGAAGCTCTCCGGTGAGGCATTCGCCGGCGGCGGCGGTCTCGGCGTCGACCCCGACGTCGTGCACACCATCGCCCGCGAGATCGCCGCCGTCGTACGCGACGGCGCCCAGATCGCGGTGGTCATCGGAGGAGGCAACTTCTTCCGTGGCGCCGAGCTTCAGCAGCGCGGCATGGACCGGGCCCGGTCCGACTACATGGGCATGCTCGGCACCGTCATGAACTGCCTGGCGCTCCAGGACTTCCTGGAGAAGGAAGGCATCGACTCGCGCGTCCAGACCGCCATCACCATGGGCCAGGTCGCCGAGCCGTACATCCCGCTCCGCGCCGTACGGCACCTGGAGAAGGGGCGTGTGGTGATCTTCGGCGCCGGTATGGGCATGCCGTACTTCTCCACCGACACCACCGCCGCGCAGCGCGCCCTGGAGATCGACGCCGAGGCGCTGCTCATGGGGAAGAACGGCGTGGACGGGGTCTACGACTCCGACCCGAAGACCAACCCCGACGCGGTGAAGTTCGACGCACTGGAGTATGGCGAGGTGATCACCCGCAATCTGAAGATCGCGGACGCCACCGCCATCACGCTCTGCCGTGACAACCAGCTCCCGATCCTCGTCTTCGAGCTGACGACCGAGGGCAATATCGCTCGCGCGGTCAAGGGTGAGAAGATCGGCACGCTCGTGAGCGACGAGAGCACCCGGGCCTGACGGCCCCCCCAGGATGGACAACGGCCTGCCGGTCGGACACCGTGCAGGTGAGGACGCGACGCAGGACCCGCAGGGCCAGGCGATGACGACGCCGGGCCCACCCAAGACACGCAGGAGCACGTGGTGATCGAAGAAATCCTCCTCGAGGCCGAGGAGAAGATGGAGAAGGCCGTTGTCGTCGCGAAAGAGGACTTCGCCGCGATCCGTACCGGCCGCGCGCACCCGGCGATGTTCAACAAGATCGTCGCCGACTACTACGGCGCGCTGACCCCGATCAACCAGCTGGCCTCGTTCTCGGTTCCCGAGGCGCGGATGGCCGTCGTGACGCCGTTCGACAAGACCGCGCTGCGCAACATCGAGCAGGCGATCCGCGACTCCGATCTCGGCGTCAACCCGAGCAACGACGGCAATATCATCCGGGTGACGTTCCCCGAGCTCACCCAGGACCGCCGCAAGGAGTACATCAAGGTCGCCAAGACCAAGGCCGAGGACTCCAAGATCTCGATCCGCTCCATCCGCCGCAAGGCCAAGGAGACCCTCGACAAGCTCGTCAAGGACAAGGAGTCCGGCGAGGACGAGGTGCGTCGCGCGGAGAAGGAGCTCGACGACACCACCGCGAAGTACGTCGCGCAGGTGGACGAGCTGCTCAAGCACAAGGAAGCCGAGCTGCTCGAAGTCTGATGAACGACTCTTCCCGGGGTGCCCCGCAAGGAGCCGGTTACTGGGGCACGCCCGAGATGAGGGCGGCCCCGGCGGGTCCGGCCCACGATGTGCATGGCGCCCAGCAGACTCGGCCCATGCCCAACGTGCCGGACGTTCCCGACGCAGGTAGAGACGCACAGAGCCGCGACGACCGGGACAGGGATGCCGCTCACGTCAGCGGCCCCCTGTTCCGTGACGAGAAGCCGCAGGAGCCCATGTCCACCCCGCTGCCGCCCCCGCCGCAGAAGAAGCACGCGGGGCGTGATCTGCGCGCCGCCATAGGGGTGGCCGTGGGTCTCGGCGCCGTCATCGGCGTCTCGCTGTTCATCGTGAAGGCCGCTTTCATCGGCGTGGTAGTGGCCGCGGTCGTGGTCGGCCTCTGGGAGCTGACGTCCCGCCTCCAGGAGCGCAAGGGCATCAAGGCGCCCCTGGTGCCGCTGGCCGTGGGCGGAGCCGCGATGGTCGTCGCGGGTTACGCGCGAGGGCCCGAGGGCGCCTGGATCGCGATGGCCCTGACCGCCCTCGCGGTGCTGGTCTGGCGGATGACCGAACCGCCCGACGGGTATCTCAAGGACGTCACGGCCGGGGTCTTCGCGGCGTTCTACGTACCCTTCCTGGCCACCTTCGTCGCCCTGATGCTGACGGCGGACGACGGCTCGTGGCGGGTCCTGACCTTCCTGATCCTCACGGTGGTCAGCGACACCGGGGCGTACGCGGTCGGCTGGCGCTTCGGCACGCACAAGCTCGCCCCGCGCATCAGCCCCGGCAAGACCCGCGAAGGCCTGTTCGGAGCGGTCGCCTTCGCGATGGTCGCCGGCGCCCTGTGCATGGAGTTCCTGATCGACGACGGCGCCTGGTGGCAGGGCCTGCTGCTCGGCCTCGCGGTCGCGGCCAGCGCCACCCTCGGCGACCTGGGCGAGTCCATGATCAAGCGGGACCTCGGGATCAAGGACATGGGCACCCTGCTTCCCGGCCACGGCGGCATCATGGACCGGCTGGACTCGCTCCTGCCGACCGCGCCGGTCGTCTGGCTGCTGCTGGTGCTGTTCGTCGGCTCCGGCTGACCGCTTCGGCACCCTCTTACCCTGTCCCACCTGCACGTTTCGCGAGTGAGGGTCCGTCGTCCACAGGGCGGCGGGCCCTCACCCGTCTGTCTGCGACACTGGATGAACCATGCCTAAGCCCGGAGAACTCACTTTCGTCGCGCCCCGCGGATCCAAGAAGCCGCCGCGGCACATCGCCGACCTCACGCCCGCCGAGCGCAAGGAAGCGGTCGCCGCGACCGGTGAGAAGCCGTTCCGCGCCCAGCAGCTCTCGCAGCACTACTTCGCGCGGTACGCGCACGACCCGGCGGAGTGGACGAACATCCCGGCCGGATCGCGGGAGAAGCTCGCCGAGGCGCTGTTCCCCGATCTGATGTCCGTGATGCGGCACATCAGCTGCGATGACGACACGACGCGCAAGACCCTGTGGAAGCTGCACGACGGGACGCTCGTCGAGTCCGTCCTGATGCGCTATCCCGACCGCGTCACGATGTGCATCTCCTCGCAGGCCGGCTGCGGAATGAACTGCCCCTTCTGCGCCACCGGGCAGGCCGGCCTCGACCGCAATCTGTCGACCGCCGAGATCGTGCACCAGATCGTCGACGGCATGCGCGCCCTGCGCGACGGCGAGGTGCCCGGCGGGCCCGCGCGGCTGTCCAACATCGTCTTCATGGGCATGGGCGAGCCGCTCGCCAACTACAACCGGGTGGTCGGCGCGATCCGCCGTCTCACCGACCCGGAGCCGGACGGTCTCGGCCTCTCGCAGCGCGGGATCACCGTCTCCACCGTGGGCCTCGTCCCGGCCATGCTGCGCTTCGCCGACGAGGGCTTCAAGTGCCGCCTCGCCGTCTCGCTGCACGCCCCGGACGACGAGCTGCGCGACACCCTGGTCCCCGTCAACACCCGGTGGAACGTCCGCGAGGTGCTGGACGCCGCCTGGGAGTACGCCGAGAAGTCCGGCCGCCGGATCTCCATCGAGTACGCCCTGATCCGGGACATCAACGACCAGGCCTGGCGTGGCGACCGGCTCGGCCGACTGCTCAAGGGCAAGCGGGTGCACGTCAACCTGATCCCGCTGAACCCCACGCCCGGCTCCAAGTGGACCGCCTCGCGGCCCGAGGACGAGAAGGCGTTCGTCGAGGCCATCGCGGCCCACGGCGTGCCCGTCACCGTCCGGGACACCCGCGGTCAGGAGATCGACGGGGCTTGCGGTCAGCTGGCGGCCTCCGAGCGCTAGCCGGCCTCTCCCGGACGGGCGGCCGAAATCCGCCGGTGTAGCCTGGGCTCGAAATCAACTTCATATTCCGACAGGGGAGCGCCACAGCGCTGAGAGTGCGGCACCAAGGACAGGTTGGCCGCAGACCCTCTGAACCTCGCCCGGGTCATTCCGGGTAGGAAGTTCGGACCTTACTCAAGCTGTTGCGCCCTGCCCGCTTCCGGTTCGCCGGACAGCGGGCGGGGCCGCGTCTCTTCCTGGTCATCTCCAGGAGGAATCACATGAACACCACCACGAAGTACGCGGCGACCGCGCTCGCCGCCGCTCTCGGCGTCACCGTGCTCGCGGGCTGCGGCGACGGCGGTTCCGCCGGCTCCGGGGAGTCCAAGGGCCCCGGCTCCAAGACCGTGACCCTGGTGAGCCACGACTCCTTCAACGTCTCGGACAAGGTGCTGAAGGCGTTCACGAAGGAGACCGGCTACAAGGTCGAGATCCTCAAGAGCGGCGACGCCGGAGCCGCGCTCAACCAGGAGATCCTCACCAAGGGATCCCCGCGCGGCGACGTCTTCTTCGGCGTCGACAACACCCTGCTCTCCCGCGCCCTCGACAACGGTCTCTTCACCGCGTACGAGGCCAAGGGCCTGGACACGGTCGCGGCGGACACGCAGACGGACGGGAAGAGGCGGGTCACGCCCGTCGACACCGGTGACATCTGCGTCAACTACGACAAGAAGTACTTCGCCGACAAGAAGCTCGCGCCGCCGAAGACCTTCCAGGACCTGCTCGAGCCCGCGTACAAGAACCTCCTCGTCACCGAGAACGCCGCGAGTTCCTCGCCCGGTCTCGGCTTCCTGCTCGGCACCATCGCCGCCCAGGGAGAGGACGGCTACGAGGCGTACTGGAAGAAGCTGAAGGCCAACGGCGTCAAGGTCGTCGACGGCTGGGAGCAGGCGTACAACGAGGAGTTCTCCGGCTCCGCGGGCGGCAAGAAGGCAGGCGCCGACCGGCCGCTCGTCGTCAGCTACGCCTCCAGCCCGCCCGTCGAGGTGCTCTACGCCGACCCGCAGCCGAAGGAGGCGCCCACCGGGGTCGCCACCGGCACCTGCTTCCGGCAGACCGAGTACGCCGGGCTGCTGACCGGTGCGAAGAACGAGGCGGGCGGCAAGGCGCTGCTGGACTTCATGATCAGCAAGACGTTCCAGGAGGACATGCCGCTGAACATGTTCGTGAACCCGGTCGTGAAGGACGCGACCCTCCCCGAGCTGTTCACGAAGTTCGGCGAGAAGATCGACACGCCTCCCACCGTCGCACCCGAGAAGATCACCGCCAACCGTGAGCAGTGGATCCAGTCGTGGCAGTCGCTGGTCCTGAAGTAGAGCCCGGGGCCAAGACCGCCGAGGCCGCCCGGACCCGACGCGGGGCCGGGCGGCGCGGGGCCGCGCGGCGGCTCGGCCTGATGGCCGTGCCCGTGGCGTTCTTCGCGGTGTTCTTCGCCTATCCCGTGACCGCCATCGTCGGCCGCGGGCTCAAGGCGGGGGGCGACTGGCAGTTCGGACGGATCGGCGAGGTGCTGGCCCGCCCGGACATCCTCGACGTCCTCTGGTTCACCACCTGGCAGGCCCTCGCCTCGACCGCGCTCACCCTGCTGATCGCCCTGCCCGGGGCGTATGTCTTCGCCCGCTTCGACTTCCCCGGCAAGCAACTGCTGCGGGCGGTCGTCACCGTGCCCTTCGTGCTGCCCACCGTCGTCGTCGGCACCGCGTTCCTGGCGCTGCTCGGGCGCGGCGGGCTCCTCGACGAGGTGTGGGGCGTCCGCCTCGACACCACCGTGTGGGCGATCCTGCTGGCCCACGTCTTCTTCAACTACGCGGTGGTCGTGCGGACGGTGGGCGGTCTCTGGTCCCAGCTGGACCCGCGGCAGGAGGAGGCCGCCCGGGTGCTGGGGGCCGGACGGTTCGCCGCCTTCCGCCGGGTGACGCTGCCCGCGCTCGCCCCGGCCGTCGCCGCCGCCGCGCTGATGGTCTTCCTCTTCACCTTCACCTCCTTCGGCGTCGTGCAGATCCTCGGCGGACCCGCGTACGCCACCCTGGAGGTGGAGGTCTACCGGCAGACCGCGCAACTCCTCGACCTGCCGACGGCGGCCGTGCTGACCCTGGTGCAGTTCGCCGCGGTCGGCGCGATCCTCGCCGTGCACGCCGTGACCGTACGCCGCCGGGAGCGCGCGCTGAAGCTCGTCGACCCGGACCGGACCTCCCGCCGGCCGCGCGGCGCCGGGCAGTGGGCGCTGCTCGGCGGCGTCCTGCTCACCGCGCTGCTGCTGATCCTGCTGCCGCTCGGGGTGCTGGTGGAGCGATCCTTCGATGGATCCGGCGGTTACGGCTTCGGCTACTACCGGGCCCTCCAGTCGGCCGGGTCCGGCGGTTCCTCCACCTTCCTGGTCCCGCCGCTGGAGGCCGTCGGCAACTCCCTGCGGTACGCGCTCGTCGCGACGCTCATCGCCCTCGTCGTCGGCGGGCTCGCGGCGGCGGCCCTGACGCGGCGGGCCGGGCCGCTGGTCCGCGGCTTCGACGCGCTGCTGATGCTGCCGCTCGGGGTCTCCGCCGTCACCGTCGGCTTCGGCTTCCTGATCACCCTGGACGAGCCGCCGCTCGACCTGCGCACCTCCTGGATCCTGGTCCCGCTGGCGCAGGCGCTGGTCGGTGTCCCCTTCGTCGTACGGACCATGCTGCCGGTGCTCCGCGCGGTCGACGACCGGCTGCGGGAGGCCGCCGCCGTGCTGGGGGCCTCTCCGCTGCGGGCCTGGCGAGAGGTCGATCTGCCGCTGGTGCGGCGGGCGGTGCTGGTCGCGGCGGGCTTCGCCTTCGCCGTCTCCCTCGGGGAGTTCGGCGCGACGGTCTTCATCGCGCGGCCCGACAACCCGACCCTGCCGGTCGCCGTCGCCCGGCTGCTGGGCCGGTCCGGGGAGCTCAACTACGGGCAGGCGATGGCTCTCAGCACGATTCTGATGCTGGTGTGCGCGGTGTCGCTGCTGCTCCTCGAACGTATCCGCACCGACCGATCCGGGGAGTTCTGAACGACATGCTGAGCCTGCAGTCAGCCACCGTGCGGTTCGGGAAGCGGACGGCTCTGGACGCGGTCGACCTGGAGGTCGCCGACCACCGGATCGTCTGCCTGCTCGGGCCCAGCGGCAGCGGGAAGTCCACCCTGCTCCGCACCGTCGCCGGGCTCCAGCCCATGGACGGCGGCCGGGTCCTGCTGGCCGGACAGGACCAGAGCGGCGTCCCGGTGCACCGGCGCGGCCTCGGCCTGATGTTCCAGGACCACCAGCTCTTCCCGCACCGGGACGTCGGCGCCAACGTCGCCTTCGGGCTCCGGATGCACGGCGTCGGGCGGGCCGAGGCCGAGCGCCGGGTCCGCGAGCTGCTGGAGCTGGTCGGCCTGCCCGGGGCCGAACGCCGTGCGGTCGCCGCGCTCTCCGGCGGCGAGCAGCAACGCGTCGCCCTGGCCCGCGCACTCGCCCCGCGCCCGAAGCTCCTGATGCTGGACGAGCCGCTCGGCCAGCTCGATCGCAGCCTCCGCGAACGGCTTGTCGTCGAACTGCGCTCCCTCTTCCAGGAGTTGGGTACGACCGTGCTGGCCGTCACGCACGACCAGGGTGAGGCGTTCGCGCTCGCCGACCGGGTCGTGGTGATGCGGGGCGGCCGGATCGCGCAGGAGGGCGGCCCGCTGGACGTCTGGCAGCGCCCCGCCTCGGCGTTCGTCGCCCGCTTCCTCGGCTTCGACAACGTCACCGGGGCGACCGTGACCGGCCGGGCGGCCGTCACCGCCTGGGGCAAGGTCCCGGTGCCCGAGGGCTCCCCGCAGGGCGAGGTGGATCTGCTGGTCCGGCCCGCCGGGGTGCTGATCGGTGCTCCCGAGGACGGCCTGCGCTGCACGGTCGGCGTCCGCACCTTCCGGGGGAACCACGTGACCGTACGCCTGACGCCCGGGAACGCGCCGGTGCTGGAGGCCGAGTGCGCGCTGCGGGACACCCCGGACGAGGGCGCGGTCGTGGGCGTCCGCTTCGACGCGGCGGAGACGGTGGTGCTGGCTGCCGGGGCGGACACCCCCCAGGCGTATTGATCGCGAGCGTGGTCAACGGCGTTGATCAATACACCTGTAGCCCCTGGGGCCCGCCACCACCAGTCCCAGTTCGTACGCCAGGATGACCGCCTGCGCCCGGTCCCGCAGCTCCATCTTCGCGAACAGCCGGTTGATGTGGGTCTTCACCGTATGGTCGGTGATGGTCAGCCGGTCGGCGATGTCCGCGTTGGACAGGCCCCGCGCGATCCATACGAGCACCTCCGCCTCACGCGCGGTCAGCCCGTCGATCGAGCGCGGCGGGGGAGCGCTGACCCGCTGCCGGGTGAACTCCGCTATGAGCCGCCCGGTGATCTCGGGAGCCAGCAGGGCGTGCCCGTCCGCCACCACCCGTACCGCGTGCAGCAGTTCGGGAAAGGTCGCGTCCTTGAGCAGGAAGCCGCTGGCCCCGGCGGTGAGGGCGTCGTACACGTACTCGTCCAGACCGAACGTCGTCAGCATCAGCGCCTTGGTCGTCCCGCCCGACGCCGCGACGATGGCGCGCGCCGCGTCGATGCCGCTGAGCCTGGGCATGCGGATGTCCAACAACGCCACATCGGGACGTAGTTCGGCCGCCCTGAGCACGGCCTGCTCGCCGTCCTCCGCCTCTCCGACCACCTCGATGTCGTCCTGCGTGTTCAGCAGGCCGGCGAACGCCGTCCGCACGACCGCCTGGTCGTCGGCCACCAGCACCCGGATCACCACGGAAGTTCCGCCTCCACGAGAAAGCCGCCGGCCGGGCCCCGGCCGGTGGTGAGTCTCCCGCCGAGCAGCGCGGCCCGTTCGGCCATGCCCACCAGGCCGTGCCCCGGCCGTCCGGAGCCGCCGGAAGGCTCGGGGCCCGGCCCGTCGTCCGTCGCGCGAACCGTCAACAGTCCGGGTCGGTAGTGGAGTTCCACGATCGTGTGCGCGCCCGGGGCATGGCGCCGGGCGTTCGTCAGCGCCTCCTGGGCGATCCGGTACGCCGACAGCTCCCAGGACGCGGGCAGCGGCGCCCGCTCGCCGGTGACCCGCAGCTCGGCCGCGCCGCCCGCCGCCCGGTGCTGATCGAGGAGGTCGTCCAGGCCGGCCAGCGAGGGCTGCGGAGCGGTGAGCGGCGCCGTTTCGGCGCCGTCGCCCGTCCGCAGCACTCCGAGCAGCCGCCGCAGCTCCGCCATCGAGGACCGCGCCGTGCCCGCGATCTCCTGGAAGGCGTCCCGCGCCGGGGGCGAGAGGTCCGGCGTCGTGTACGTGGCGCTCTCGGCCCGCACCGCGATCACCGACACCGAGTGCGCGATCATGTCATGCAACTCTCTCGCGATCGCGGCCCGTTCCGCCTCGGCCGCCTGCCGCCGCTCCATCGCCAGCAGACGCGACTGCGCGGCGGCCCGGGTGTGCCGGGTCTCCTCGCGCGCCCGCACCGCGTCGCCCGTGCTCACCGCACCCAGGATCATCACCGTCAGCACCAGCGTCTCGGCGTACAGCCCCAGGCTGAACCGGTCGGTGCCCTGGAGCGCGGGCAGCCCGGGGGAGCCGTCCCGCGCCCACCGGTCGATGTGCACCAGGTTGACGGCCAGCGCGGCCAGCGAACCCGCCGGAACGAGCACCGCCGGATGCTGCACCCGGTGCCGCCCGAGCGTGTAGCAGCCGATCAGGGAACCGGCGATGGTCGCGTACGCCATGTTGCCGTCGGTCGCGAAGCTGAGGAGGGCCGCGCCCACGGTCAGGAACCCCACGGCGGGCCGCGTCGCCCGCAGGGCCAGCGAGGCCGTGCAGACCAGCACCCCGAACGCCGTGATCGCCGAGCCCGGTACGAGAGCCAGCTCCACGACCGCGAAGAGCGTCAGCACTCCTCCGGTCAGCCAGGCGTACGCGGGCTCCGCCGTCCAGTGCCGCAGCCGTCGCCGGATGCCCCGGTTCGCCGGCGGGGCGTCGGCGGTGGCGGTGGCACCGGGGGTAGGGGTTGCGGTAGCGGTGGCCGGGCGGTCCGGCGGGACGGTTCGCGTCATACGGAGATTCTTCGCCCCCCGGTGGGCCGGCGCATCGGAGCAGGGGTGGAGTTCGCGGCGCCGTCTCATGCCACGGGTTGAGCTCAAGGACCGGACGGTGGTGTGACGCTCCGTGAACGGCACGTTCCTAGCCTCGGACGCATGGCCACTTTCGCGCTCCCCGCCCCTTCCGACCTGCACCGGGACCGTCCCGCGCTGCCCGGCGACGCGGCCTGGTGGGCCTTCTGCGCGGCCACCGCTCTGGCGCTCGGGACCTTCTCCTCGCTCGGCCCGCACCGGGTCTGGGGAGCCGCCGCGACACTCGGCTACACGGCCGCCGCGGTGCTCGCGGCCCGCGGGCGGAGCCCCCGTACGGCCGGGGCGGTCGCCGTCGCCGGCGCGGTGCTGCTGCCTCTGCTGGTGCTTCTCGCCGTGGACCGGGCGCAGTTGGAGGTCGACGTCGTCGCTCGCTCGGCGGGGCTCCTGCTCTCCGAGGGGACGCCCTATCCGGAACGGCCCGCCGTGCCCGAGGACTTCAACCCGTACCTCCCCGGCATGGCGGCCTTCGGGATACCGGAGGCGGTGGCCGGGCCCGGGTTGTTCACCGACCCCCGGCTGTGGATGGGCGCCGCCTTCCTCGGCGCGTTCGCCCTCGCCCTCCCGGCGGGGCTTCGCCGGGAGGCGCCCCGTTGGCTCGCCGCCTGCCCCCTGGTGGCGCTGCCGCTCGCGGTCGGCGGCGTCGATCTGCCGGTGGCCGGGCTGATGTGCCTCGGGCTGGCCGGGGCAGGGCGGGGGCGGGCCGGCCGGGCGGGCCTGGCACTCGGTCTGGCCGCCGCCCTCAAGTGGACCGCGTGGCCGGCGGTGCCGGTGGCCCTCGCGCTGCTCGCCACGGCCTCCGGGGGCGACGGCCGCCGAGGGAGCCGCGCGGCCCTGCGCTGCGCGCTCGTCGCCCTGTTCACCGCCGCCGTGCTCGTCCTGCCCGCCGCCCTGCGCGACCCGGGAGCCTTCCGGGCCCATGTCGTCGACTTCCCCCTCGGGCTCACCGGAGCCGTCTCGTCCGCCGCCAGCCCGCTCCCCGGTCATCTGCTCGCCACCCACGTCCCCGGCGGCCGGACCCTGGCGCTCCTGCTGCTCGGGGTGAGCGCCCTGCTCCTCGCCGTCTCCCTGCTGGTCCGGCCCCCGGGGACGGCGTCGGCCGCCGCCGCGCGGCTCGCGCTCGGACTGCTCCTGGCCATCGCGTTCATGCCCGCGAGCCGGTTCGGCTATCTGGTGCACCCGGTGGTCCTCACGGCCTGGGCCCTCGCCCGGCAGCCGCCCGCCCACCCCTACCGCATACGAGAACGGGTGCGGGAACTCGTACGGGTACGGAAGCAGGCCTCCCGGTGACGCGCCGCCGCACCCTCGTGGTGACCAACGACTTCCCGCCGCGCCAGGGCGGCATCGAGACCTTCGTCCACGCCATGACCAGCCGGTTCCCCACGGACTCCGTCGTCGTCTACACCTCCGCCGAACCCGGGGCGGCCGCCCATGACGCCGCCCTGTCCCACCCCGTGGTCCGCGACCCGTCCCGCACCCTGCTCCCGGTCCCGCGCGTCGCCGCCCGCGCGGTGGAGATCGCCCGCCACCACGGCTGCGACAGCGTCTGGTTCGGGGCCGCCGCACCGCTCGGGCTCCTGGCGGGCCGGCTGCGCCGGGAGAGCGGGGTGCGGCGGGCCGTGGCCACGACGCACGGGCACGAGGTGTGGTGGGCCCGTACGCCCGGGGCCCGGACCCTGCTCCGGCGGATCGGCGACCGCGCCGACACCGTGACCTACCTGGGCGAGGCGACCCGAGCGCCCATCGCCGCCGCGCTCGGCCCGGCCGCCGCCCGCCGCATGGTGCGCCTGGCGCCGGGGGTGGACGCGGAGGCGTTCCGCGTACGGGCCGCGGCACCCGAAGCCGTACGGGAGTGGCCGCGCGACGCCGTACGGGCCGGGGCGTGGGGCGGCACGCGCCCTCCGGCGGGCGGCGTCCGCGAGCGGTACGGCCTGGGCGGGCGGCCCGTGATCCTCTGCGCGGCGCGGCTCGTCCCCCGCAAGGGCCAGGACACCCTGATCCGCGCCCTGCCCGCCGTGCGGCGCGCGGTACCCGACGCCGTGCTCCTGCTGACCGGCGACGGGCCCTACGCCCGGACCCTGCGCAGGCTCGCGGCGGACACCGGGGTCGCGGACGCGGTGGTCCTCGCGGGCGGGCAGCCGCACGCGGCGATGCCGGAGCACTACGCGGCCTGCGACGTCTTCGCCATGCCGTGTCGCACCCGCAGACGGGGCCTGGAGGTGGAGGGGCTGGGCATCGTCTTCCTGGAGGCCGCCGCCGCCGGGCTGCCGGTCCTCGTCGGGAACTCGGGCGGCGCGCCGGACACCGTACGGGACGGGGAGACGGGACACGTGGTCGACGGGCGCGACGTCGCCGCGGTCGCGGACCGGCTCGTGGCGCTGCTGCGGGACCGGGAGGCGGCCCGGGCGATGGGGGAGAAGGGCCGGGCGTGGGTCCGCGAGGCGTGGGGCTGGGAGGGGGCGTACGACACCCTCGCGGGACTGCTGGCCCCCTGACCGGCGTGGCAGGGGGGCGGCGGGCCGGGCAGTCTGGAGGCGGACAACCCCGCGCCCGGCGCTCCGGCGGCGCGGGACGGCCGGATCGGACAAGGACCGTGATCATGACCGGTGGCACCCGCGAGGGCATCGACCTCACCCGCGTCCTGCACGCCCCTCAGCAGCGTGTCTTCGCCGCATGGACCTCACCGGAGGACTTCGCCGCCTGGTACGGGGGCGAGGCGGACGTCCCCCTGGACCGGGTGGCGATGGACGTGCGACCCGGTGGCGCGTGGAGCCTGGTCATCGTGATGCCGGGAGTGGAGATGCCCTTCCGCGGGGTCTACCGCGAGGTGAGCGAACCCGACGGACTCGTCCTCACGCTTCTGGACGCCTCGGCGCCCAAGGACGCCGAGGGCGAGATCGTCACCGTCACCTTCAGCGACCTCGGCGACGGGACCACCGAGCTGGCCTTCCAACAGCGCGGCGGCAACCTCACCCCCGAGCAGTACGCGGCGGCGGAGGACGGCTGGGAGGCCTTCTTCGACGCCCTGGCCGCCCGCCTCGCCACCCACCCCTGAGTCCCGGGGGCTCTCGTCTCCGTACCTCCGAGAAGGAACACCCGGCGGTTCAGCTCGTCAGCGGAAGCGCCGCCAACTGTGCGATCGCCCAGGTCAGCGGCGCGAACAGGGCCAGCAGCGCGCCCGCACGCAGTGCTGTCGCCCGGCGCAGCACGGCGGCCGGAGCGCCCATGCTGAGCAGCGTCCCGACCGTGTGGGCGCGGGCGTGCTTGGCCTCCAGCGCCGAGGTCAGCAGGGTCGCCGTCGTACAGCCGAGGACCAGCACCGCGCCGAGTGCGGTGAGCGGTCCGTACGGGCGCTCGTCGCCCCCGTACAGCGCCGAAGCGGCGATCGCGGCGGACAGCACCGCGCAGAC
This sequence comes from Streptomyces sp. NPDC102283, assembly GCF_044766265.1. Classification (NCBI taxonomy): domain Bacteria; kingdom Bacillati; phylum Actinomycetota; class Actinomycetes; order Kitasatosporales; family Streptomycetaceae; genus Streptomyces; species Streptomyces sp. NPDC102283. The sequence continues at coordinate 99,654 of NZ_JBIWLQ010000016.1, read as the reverse complement.
GACCCCGAGCGGGCGGCCGATCCGGCGTGCCTCGTCCATCAGGACCCGTCCCGCCAGCAGCCGTACGGCCCCGGGGCGCACGGCCTGCAACGCCCGCCCGCACAGATGGGTCAGGCTCGGCCCCGCCATCGCCAGGCCGACCGCCGTGAGCGTCCACCCGATCAGGACCGCCACCGGGGTGGAGTCGTACCGTCCGGGCAGCGGGAACGCGTTCCCGGTCGCGCCCCGTGAGGCGACCGCCTCGACCGCGAGTCCGGCGGCGATCAGTGCGACGCCCCAGGGGAGTCCGGCCGGAGCCGGCGCGGGCTCGGGCAGTTCCTCGGAGCCGAAGGTGTCCCGGGCCGGGTCGGGCCGCGTCCGCAGCGCCAGCGCGCTCGCCGTCGACGCGGCCACCGGTACGAGCGCCAGCAGCATCAGCGCGGCGGCCGGCGGCAGCGGGCTGCCCGCGCCGAGGAACTCCGAGGCGCCCCCGTCGAACGGCATCCCGGTGAGATCGCCGCGCAGATGCAGGAAGAAGAGCAGGGCCACCATGGAGCCGAGCATGGTGGAGACGGCGGTGGAGACCGCGGCCAGCGCGGACAGCCGGACCGGGCCGAGGCCCACGGAGGAGAGACCCGGCCGGGGACGGGTGCTCGGATCGGCCCGGGCCACCGCCACGGCGAACTGCACGGTGGCGGCCAGCGGGACGAAGCACCACAGCAGCCGCAGCACCGAACCGGCGGAGGCGGGGTGCGCGGCGGCGTATCCGAGGGCGCACAGGAGGAGGAACCCGACGCCGGCCGAGGCGGCGGCCACCAGCAGCCGCCGGACCAGGACGAGGGGATGGGAGCCGCGGGCTAGACGGAGAGCGAGCACGCCGCGCGGCCCTCCGCTTCCGGTTTCGCGGGCAGGGTGGCGGTGGCGACGCAGCGGCCGTCCAGCAGCGGGACGGTCCGGTCGGCGAGGGCCGCGACCTCGGCGTCGTGCGTGGCCAGCACGACGGTGATGCCGTGCGAGCGGGCCGCCGTGGTCAGGGTGCGCAGCACCTGGGTGCGGTCCGCGCGGTGCAGGGTCGCGGTGGGCTCGTCGGCGAAGATCACGGTCGGTGCGCCGCACAGGGCGCGGGCCACCGAGATCCGCTGGCGCTGCGCCTGGAGGAGCGCGTGCGGCCGCTTCCTGGCGAAGGCGGCGATGTCCAGGCGCTCCAGCCACTCCCCGGCCGCCTTCCTGGCGGCCCGGTGCGAGACGCCGCGCAGCAGCAGGGGCAGCGCGGCGTTCTCCCAGACGGTCAGCTCCGGGACCAGCTCCGGATCGGAGGCGATCCAGCCGAAGCGCTCGCGGCGCAGCTGTTCGCGGACCCGGGGAGCCATGGTGTGGACGGGGACGCTGTTGAACCAGACCTCCCCCTCCTGGGGCACGAGCCGGCCCGAGAGGCAGTGCAGCAGCGTCGTCTTCCCGCTGCCGCGCGGGCCGGTCACGGCGAGGATCTCGGCGTCCCGGACGCCGATCGAGACACCGCCGAGACCGGGCGATCCGTTGTGGGAGTGGTGCAGGGAACGCGCCCAGATCACGTCGTTGTCCGGCGGGGCCACCATGGCGTACACCTCGGTTCAGGTCAGATTTCCCGTTCCCCCGTACGGGGGAACGAAGACGCGGCCGATCGGTCACTCGGCACCGTAGATAGTCGGACCGGTGTGGGCGCACAGCACGCGGCCCGGATACGCCCCTTCTCACTCGAAGGGGCGTATCCGGGCCGCTGAACCGTATGAAATGACCGCCGGTGGGCGATGGGCCGGGGGGCCCGGTGTCGGTCAGAGCTTCGCCCAGGCCTCCGTGAGCACGGCCCGCAGGATGCCCTCGATCTCGTCGAACGTCGACTGGTCGGAGATCAGCGGCGGGGCGAGCTGGACGACCGGGTCGCCGCGGTCGTCGGCCCGGCAGTACAGGCCGTTCTCGTACAGCGCCTTGGAGAGGAAGCCGTACAGGACGCGCTCGGTCTCCTCGTCGGTGAAGGTCTCCTTGGTGGCCTTGTCCTTCACCAGCTCGATGCCGTAGAAGAACCCGTTGCCGCGGACGTCGCCGACGATCGGCAGGTCGTGCAGCTTCTGCAGCGTCGTCAGGAACGCGTTCTCGTTGTCCAGGACGTGCTGGGTGAGGTTCTCGCGCTCGAAGATGTCGAGGTTGGCGAGGCCCACCGCGGCCGAGACCGGGTGGCCGCCGAAGGTGTAGCCGTGCAGGAAGGTGTTGCCGCCCTCGTAGAACGGCTCCGCGATCCGGTCCGAGACGATGCAGGCGCCGATCGGGGAGTAGCCCGAGGTCATGCCCTTCGCGCAGGTGATCATGTCCGGCACGTAGCCGAACTTGTCGCAGGCGAAGATCGTGCCGAGCCGGCCGAAGGCGCAGATGACCTCGTCGGAGACGAGCAGCACGTCGTACTTGTCGCAGATCTCGCGGACCCGCTGGAAGTAGCCGGGCGGCGGCGGGAAGCAGCCGCCCGCGTTCTGCACGGGCTCCAGGAAGACGGCCGCGACGGTCTCGGGGCCCTCGAAGAGGATCTCCTGCTCGATCTGGTCGGCGGCCCAGCGGCCGAAGGCCACCGGGTCGTCGCCGAAGAGCGGGGCGCGGTAGATGTTGGTGTTCGGCACCTTGTGCGCGCCGGGGACCAGCGGCTCGAAGGGGGCCTTCAGGGCCGGGAGACCGGTGATGGACAGCGCGCCCTGCGGGGTGCCGTGGTAGGCGACGGCACGCGAGATGACCTTGTACTTGGTCGGCTGGCCCTTGAGCTTGAAGTACTGCTTGGCCAGCTTCCAGGCGGTCTCGACGGCCTCGCCGCCACCGGTGGTGAAGAAGACCTTGTTGAGGTCGCCCGGGGCGTAGTCGGCGAGACGCTCGGCCAGCTCGACGGCCTTCGGGTGGGCGTAGGACCACACCGGGAAGAAGGCGAGCTCCTGGGCCTGCTTGTACGCCGTCTCGGCGAGCTCGTGACGACCGTGACCGGCGTTGACCACGAACAGGCCGGAGAGACCGTCCAGGTAGCGCTTGCCCTTGTCGTCGAAGATGTACGTTCCCTCGCCACGCACGATGGTGGGAACGGGCGCGTTCTCGTAGTCCGACATGCGGGTGAAGTGCATCCACAGGTGGTCGTACGCGGTTCGGCTGAGGTCCTTGCTCACGGCTATCGGGTTCCCCACATATAGGTCTGCTTCTTGAGCTTGAGGTAAACAAAGCTCTCGGTGGAGCGCACTCCGGGAAGGGTCCGGATGCGTTTGTTGATCATCTCCAGCAGGTGGTCGTCGTCCTCGCAGACGATCTCCACCATCAGGTCGAAGGAGCCCGCGGTCATGACCACGTACTCGCATTCGGCCATGGCCGACAGGGCTTCGGCCACCGGATCGAGGTCGCCCTCGACGTTGATGCCGACCATCGCCTGGCGCCGGAATCCCACGGTGAGCGGGTCCGTGACGGCCACGATCTGCATCACGCCCTGGTCGAGCAGCTTCTGGACGCGCTGGCGCACAGCCGCTTCGGAGAGGCCGACGGCCTTGCCGATCGCGGCGTACGGACGCCGTCCGTCCTCCTGGAGCTGCTCGATGATTGCGAGGGAGACGGCATCGACCGCTGGCGGTGATCCGTTCCCGGTCCTGGAGTCTGCGCTGCGACTGGCCACATACCCACCATGCACCGCTCCTCGTCTGTCTCGCAACCCCAGAGCGATGAAATTCGTTGTCTGAGTGCCACGATCTGACTGAATCCGAAGTTGGAGGCGGGTGGGTATGTCGAAAGCGTCACCGGAACGATTAGGGTGGACGTCTCACCCATCGGACAGCCGACAGGAGGGGTGGTTGTGACCACCGAGGTGCGCCGTCTGCGCAACTACATCAACGGAGAGTTCCGGGACGCCGCGGACGGGCGGACCATCGATGTGGTCAGCCCGGTGACGGAAGAGGTCTACGCGACCTCGCCGCTCTCCGGTCAGGCCGACGTCGATGCCGCCATGGAGGCCGCCGCGGCGGCCTTCCCCGCTTGGCGCGACACCACGCCCGCCGAGCGCCAGAAGGCCCTGCTGAAGATCGCGGACGCGTTCGAGGAGCGGGCCGAGGACCTGATCGCCGCCGAGTCGGAGAACACCGGCAAGCCGATCGGGCTGACCCGCAGCGATGAGATCCCGCCGATGGTGGACCAGATCCGCTTCTTCGCGGGGGCCGCCCGGCTGCTGGAGGGCCGCTCGGCCGGCGAGTACATGGAGGGCCTGACCTCCATCGTCCGCCGCGAGCCGGTCGGCGTCTGCGCCCAGGTCGCGCCGTGGAACTACCCGATGATGATGGCCGTCTGGAAGTTCGCCCCGGCGCTGGCCGCGGGCAACACGGTCGTCATCAAGCCGTCCGACACCACCCCTGCGTCGACCGTCCTGATGGCCGAGATCATCGGGCAGATCCTGCCCAAGGGCGTCTTCAACGTCCTGTGCGGCGACCGGGACACCGGCCGCGCCATGGTCGAGCACCCGACCCCGGCGATGGCCTCCATCACCGGTTCCGTACGGGCGGGCATGCAGGTCGCCGAGTCCGCGGCCAAGGACGTCAAGCGCGTCCACCTGGAGCTCGGCGGCAAGGCGCCCGTCGTGGTCTTCGACGACGCCGACGTCGCCAGGACCGTCGCGGGCGTCTGTGAGGCGGGCTTCTTCAACGCGGGCCAGGACTGTACGGCCGCCACCCGCGTCCTGGTGCACGAGTCGATCCACGACGCGTTCGTCACCGCGCTCGCCAAGGCCGCCGCCGACACGAAGACCGGGCAGCCGGACGACGAGGACGTGGCGTACGGTCCGCTCAACAACGCCAACCAGCTGAAGCAGGTCAGCGGCTTCATCGAGCGGCTCCCCGCCCACGCCAAGGTCGAGGCGGGCGGCCACCGGGTCGGCGACAAGGGCTACTTCTACGCCCCGACCGTCGTCTCCGGCCTGAAGCAGGACGACGAGATCATCCAGAACGAGGTCTTCGGACCCGTCATCACCGTCCAGTCCTTCACCGACGAGAAGCAGGCCGTCGCGTACGCCAACGGCGTCGACTACGCGCTCGCCTCCTCGGTGTGGACGACGAACCACTCCCGCGCCATGCGCATGTCCAAGAACCTCGACTTCGGCTGCGTGTGGATCAACACCCACATCCCGCTGGCCGCCGAGATGCCCCACGGCGGATTCAAGAAGTCCGGCTACGGCAAGGACCTCTCGGCGTACGGCTTCGAGGACTACACCCGCATCAAGCACGTCATGACGTCCATCGAGGACTGACCGCTTCGCCGCGACCGTGCACGGCCCCGGGCCTCGGCCCGGGGCCGTTGTCGTGCCCCGCTGTACAAGGTGTGCGGGGCGGGCCCGCCCCGCTGGACGCTTGGTCCATTGCCCGCGCGAGCGCCGACCGGCATTCTGCGCGGGTGCGAGCGATCAGGAAGAACCCCATGTCCCGCCGTTCCCTGCTGCGCGCCCTCGGGGCGGGAGCGGCCGGCGCCACCCTGGCCGGCTGCGGGGTGCCCGCGGCCTACGTCGAGCCCGGGGACCGGGCCGGACGCGACAGCTCCGCCACCGACCACACTCTGCACTTCGCCAACTGGCCGCTCTACATCGACACCGACGACGAGGACGAGTCGAAGCGGCCCACCCTGGAAGCCTTCTCGCGGCGGACCGGGATCTCCGTCACGTACACCGAGGAGATCAACGACAACGACGAGTTCTTCGGGAAGATCAGCCCCGCGCTGATGAACCACCAGGAGACCGGCCGGGACCTGATCGTCATCAGCGACTGGATGGCCGCCCGCTTCGTCCGGCTCGGCTGGGTCCAGGAGATGGACCGGGCCGAGCAGCCCAACGTCGCCACGTACCTCGACCCACTGCTGCGTGCGCCCGCCTTCGACGAGGGGCGGCGCCACAGCGTCCCCTGGCAGTCCGGGATCACCGGCATCGCCTACAACCGCGAGAAACTCGGCCGCGAGATCCGGTCCACCGGCGACCTGTGGGCGGACGACCTGCGCGGACGGGTCACCCTGCTCTCCGGGCTCGACGAGTCGTTCGCGCTGCTGATGCAGGGCAACGGCGTCGACATCACCCGCTGGACGGCCGACGACTTCCACGAGATCTGCGAGCAGACACAGAAGCGGGTCCGCTCGAAGCACATCCGCCGCTTCACCGGCAACGACTACATCAAGGACCTCGCCACCGGCGACGTGCTCGCCTGCCAGGCGTACTCCGGCGACGTCATCCAGCTCCAGGCCGACAACCCCGACATCGAGTTCGTCGTCCCCGAGGAGGGCGCGGAACTGTGGGCGGAGTCCCTGATGATCCCCAACCTCGCCCGCCACAAGCACAACGCCGAGCGGTTGATCGACCACTACTACGACCCCGAGGTCGCCGCCGAACTCGCCGCCTGGGTCAACTACGTCTGCCCCGTGCCCGCCGCCCGGGACGTCCTGGCCTCCTCGAAGGACGAGGAGACGGCCGCGCTCGCCGAGGATCCGCTGATCTTCCCCGACGACGCGATGCGCGAACGGCTCGCCATCGCACGCGACATCACCTCCGAGGAACGGATGGACTTCGCCAAGAGGTGGAACTCCATCGTCGGCTTGTGAAGCCCTGGCAGAGGTGTCGTAAAGAAGCGGTAAACACGGGCGTACGCTGCGGACATGAGCGAGCGACACGCCCTCGAGCGGCGCATACGCGGGAGGTTGGTGTTCTTCATCGTCTCTCTGGTGCTGAGCGGGCTCACTGCTTTCCCGCTCGTCACCGAACTCCGCCGGGCCGAGGACCTGCTGGGTGCCTCGGCCCCCACCGCGAGGCCGCGTCCGGCTCACGCGGCGGGCGGCGCTCCGAAGGCGGCCACCACGATGCCCATCGCCGTGGCGTTCACGTCCTTCCCCTTCGCGTCCGTCGCGCCGACGCTGTAGACCGGAGTGCGGGAGAGGTCGCGGGTGGCCGCCACCACCGAGTTGTATCCCCAGCGGCCGCCCGTCTTGCCCCACACCTGGCGGCCGCCCAGGGTGAACACGGAGAGACCGGCACTGAACCGCGCCGGCTCCCCGGAGCCGTGGGTGCGCACCGAGGCGTCGGGCAGCGTGAACATCTCCTCCAACAGCGGCCCGCGCACCACCCGCCCGCCGAACAGCGCGGTGGTGAAACGCTCCGGATCGGCGGTGGTCGAGATGATGCCCCCGGCCGCCCACCCGTCGGTCGGCCGATCGTGCACGCCGGCGCTGCCGCGCCACGACCCGTCGGTGCCGCCGACCCGGACGAGCGCGGCGACGGCGTCCGGGCGCGGGAGGCCGTCGATCGCGGAGCGCAGGGCCCGGGCGTCCGGAGCGCCGTCGGCGGGGACGCTCGCGGACACGGGCCCGGCAGCGCCGCCGGCGATGCCGAGGACCAGGGCGGTGGCCAGGAGTGTACGGACAGATCTGTTCACCGGATGCCTCCGAGGGAGAGAGTGTCGTCAACTGCTGTTCGACTCCATCCTGTTGGCTCGGAGATCGCAGAGGATCACCCGCCCGGGCGGTCCTCGGCAGGGGTTTCGCTCCCCGGCCGGGGGAGGGCCCACCGGTCTCTCCCCCGGCCGAGGGAGCCACGAGCCCGGTCTCGTAGGCGCAGATGACGGCCTGGACGCGGTCGCGCAGCCCCAGCTTGGACAGCACGTCGTTCACATGGGTCTTCACCGTGTGCTCGCTCACCACGAGCGCCGCCGCGATCTCCGCGTTGGACAGGCCTCGCGCCAGGTGCAGCAGGGTCTCCCGCTCCCGGGCCGTCAGGACTGCCGGCCGGTCGGCCGACGGCGCGGGCCGGCCCGCCGGGCGCGAGGTGTACTCGGCGATCAGCCGCCGCGCCACGGACGGGGCGACCAACGACTCCCCTGCGGCCACCACCCGCACCGCGTGCACCGGATCGTCCCGGCGCACGTCCTTGAGCAGAAAGCCGCTCGCGCCCGCGTGCAGCGCCTCGTACACGTACTCGTCCGCGTCCAACGTGGTCAGCATGACCGTCCGGCAGCCCCCTTCGGCGGCGATCTCCCGGCACGCCGCGATGCCGTCCAGCACCGGCATCCGGATGTCCAGCAGCGCCACATCCGCCCGCAGCCGGCGCACCGCCGCCACGGCCTGCGCCCCGTCCCCCGCCTCCGCCACCACCTCGATGCCGGGCTGCGCGTCCAGGATCATCGCGAAACCACTGCGCACCAGCTCCTGGTCGTCGGCGACCACCACCCGGACCGTCACGTCCGCACCCCTTCGGCCCCGGGCTCGAGCGGCAGTCCGACGACCAGCTCGAAGCCCCGCCCGCCACCGGCCCGCACGGTGCCGCCGTGCGCGGCGGCCCGCTCCCGGGTCCCGGCCCGTCGTCCCGCACCATGATCGTCAACTCCCCTTCCCTGTAGGTCAGTTACACGTTCACGCAGTCGGCCCGCGCATGTTTGACGACGTTCGTCAGGGCCTCCTGCACGATCCGGTACACCCCCGCCCCGGTGTCCTGCGGCAACGTGCGAGGCGTCCCCGCCGTCGTACAGGAGACCTCCGGGCCGCCGCCGCGCACCCGTGCCAGCAGAGCCGGCAGCTCCGCGAGCCCCGGCTGCGGCGAACGGGGCGCGGGAGCCCGGCCGGGGCCGTCCTCGCGCAGCACCCCGAGCATCCGGCGCAGCTGCACCATCGCGTCCCGGCCCGTCTCGGAAATCGCGTCGAACGCCGCCTCCGCACGTTCGGGGGCGGCCCGGACCGCCACCGGCCCGGACCGCCACCGGCCCGGCCTCCGCCTGCACGACCATCAGGCTCACCGCGTGCGAGAGGATGTCGTGCGTCTCCCGTGCGATCCGGGCCCGTTCGCGCTCCGCGGCCCGCTCCGCCTCGATCCGCCGGCCCAGCTCCGCCTGCCGGGCCCGGTCCTCCACCGCCGCCACATAGGCCCGGCGGGTGTGGCTGAGCCGCCCGAAGGCGTACGCGGCACCGAACACGAACAGGGAGAACAGCAACTCCCGAGCCTCGCCCGTGTTCCAGGCCACCGACGGGAACACCGCCGAGCCGACCAGCACGGCGACCGCCAGCCGTCTGCGCGGCGGGGACAGTTCGGCGACCGTGGAGAACGTCACCAGTCCGGCATACGGCAACGGCTGGCCCGGACCGTCGAAGGTCAGCGTGTACAGCGCGCCGCCCGCGAGCGTCGCCAGCAGCACGGCGACCGGTGCGAGGCGCCGGGCGACCAGCGGCAGCACGGTCAGGGTCGTCAGACCGTAGGCGCCCCAGGTCGCCTCCGGCAGTTCCGGTGCGCGCGGCACGACGAACGGCATGGTCACCGCGGCCTGCACCGCGAGCGTGATCCACAGATCGACGGCCCGCGGCCCGCGCAGCCGTGCCGACAGGACCGGCAAGCGCATCAGGGCTTGCGGGCCACCACCCCGAACTGCGCGACCTCCCGCTCCCGCGGGTTCGTACGCCAGCGGGAGCAGGAGACGATCCCCGGCTCCAGGATCTCCAGACCGTCCAGGAAACCGGCGAACTCCTCCCTGCTGCGGGCGGTGATGGGCGGTGTGGCGTTCTCGTTCCAGAAGCGCATCGCCGCCTCGTTGCCCTCGCCGCCCAGCTCCAGCGTCGGGTGGGTCAGCACCAGGTGGCTGCCCGAGGGCACGGCCGCCATCAGCGTCCGCACGATGGACCGCGCCTCGTCCGTGTCCAGCACGAAGTTCAGGATGCCGAGCATCATCACCGCGACCGGCCGCCCCAGGTCCAGGGTGGGCTCGGCGGCCCGCAGGATCTGTTCCGGGCGGTGCGCGTCCGCGTCGACGTACTCGGTCGCGCCCTCCAGCGAACTGGTCAGCAGGGCACGGGCGTGGGCCAGCACGATCGGATCGTTGTCCACGTAGACGATGCGCGCGTGCGGCGCGGTGTGCTGGGCGATCTCGTGGGTGTTGTTCACGGTCGGCAGCCCGGTGCCGATGTCGAGGAACTGGTCGATGCCCGCGTCGCCCGCCAGATGACGCACCGCACGGCCGAGGAACGCCCGGTCCGCGCGCGCCACTTCACCGATGCTCGGGTACATCCCGGTCACCCGGTCGCCCACCGCCCGGTCCACCGGGTAGTTGTCCTTGCCGCCCAGCCAGTAGTTCCACACGCGGGCGTTGTGCGCGACGTCGGAACGTATCCGGGCGGTGGCCGTCTGCGGTCGGGGGTCCATCACATCTGCTCCTCGATGCCCAAGGGCCCGGCGCCCCGGTGCGGCGGCGGGCGGTGCGGGGCTCCCATCATGCCGGATCGATCAAGAGCCGCCGTGACCGGCCGAGTTGGCCAGCAGTCGGTGAAGCGTGTCGATCCGGTTGGTGGTGATCGAGTCGACGCCCCGCTCGATCAGCCGGCGCATCGTGCGCTTCGTGTCGGCCGTCCACGCGGAGACGAGCAGCCCGTCCCGGTGCGCCCGGTCCGTCAGCTCCCGGCTCACCAGGCCGAAGCGGTAGTTCAGCCAGCGCGGCCTCACCGCGGCCAGCAGCTCCGGACGCGGCGGGGCCAGCGTGGTCCAGGTCAGCGCGATCTCGGCCGACGGATCGGCGGCGCGCACCCGCAGCATCGCGTCCGCGCTCGCGCAGTAGTACGCCCGGTCGCCCGCCCCGCACTCCCGGACCGTACCCACGATCTTCTTCACCGAGGCGTCCGTGGAGCCGGGCAGGTCCACCATCACCCGGTGCGTCCCGGCGGCGAGCAGCGCCTCGCGGAGCGTGGGCACCCCGCCGCCCGTCAGCTCCGTCAGCTCCGCGTGGTCCAGCCGGTCCAGCCGCCGGTCGTGGCCCCACAGCCGCTCCAGCGTCGCGTCGTGCAACAGGACGGGCACCCCGTCGCGGGTCACCCGCACATCGATCTCGACCGCGTCCGCCCCCCGTTCGAGGGCGGAGCGGATCGAGGGCAGGGTGTTCTCGCGCGCGAGATACGGATCGCCGCGATGCCCCACGGCGGTGACACTGGTGACGGTGTTGGCCATGGGGCCATTGTCGACGACCGGGTCAGCGGCCGGGAGTCCGGAACCAGTTCGTCGTGTACGTGTCGATCTCCTCGGCCAGCTTCCGCTTGCCCGCCAGGTCGAGGAACGAGGCCTCCACGGCGTTCTTCGCCAGCTCCGCGATGCCGCGTTCGTCGAGCTCCAGCAGCCGGGCGGCCACCGCGTACTCGTTGTTGAGGTCGGTGCCGAACATCGGCGGGTCGTCGCTGTTGACGGTCACCAGCACACCCGCCGCCACCATCTCCCGGATCGGGTGCAGCGCGATGTCCGTGACCGCGCGGGTGGCGATGTTCGACGTCGGGCAGACCTCCAGCGCGATGCGGTGCTCGGCGAGGTGCTCCAGCAGCCTGGGGTCCTGGACGGAGCTGGTGCCGTGGCCGATGCGCTCGGCGCGCAGCGCGGTCAGCGCGTCCCAGACCGTCTGCGGTCCCGTGGTCTCCCCGGCGTGCGGCACGGAGTGCAGGCCCGCGGCGATGGCCCGGTCGAAGTAGGGCTTGAACTGGGGGCGGTCCACCCCGATCTCCGGTCCGCCGAGGCCGAAGGAGACGAGACCCTCGGGCCGGTGCTCCACCGCGAGCCGGACGGTCTCCTCGGCCGACTGGAGCCCGGCCTCGCCCGGGATGTCGAAGCACCAGCGCAGGACGACGCCCAGCTCCGCCTCGGCGGCCTTGCGCGCGTCCTCGATGGCCTCCATGAACCCGACCTCGGGGATGCCCCGCCTGGTCGAGCTGTACGGCGTCACGGTCAGCTCCGCGTACCGGATGTTCTGCCGGGCCATGTCCCGCGCCACCTCGAAGGTGAGCAGCCGGACGTCCTCGGGGGTGCGGATCAGATCCACCACCGAGAGGTAGACCTCGATGAAGTGTGCGAAGTCGGTGAACGTGAAGTAGTCGGCCAGCGCCTCCGGGTCCGTGGGGACCTTGGAGTCCGGGTGGTGGGCGGCCAGCTCCGCGACGATCCGGGGCGAGGCCGACCCGACATGGTGGACATGGAGCTCTGCCTTGGGCAGCCCGGCGATGAAGGGATGCGGATCGGTCATCGGAAATCTCCCGTTCGGCGTGACGTCTGCCGGGCGTACCGGCCCCACCGATCATCGCAGGCGGGGTCCTGGGCGTTGGGGCCTGGCCGTAGCATGACGGGACCACGATGGGGGAGGCCCATGTCAGACAACACAGAGCAGCCCGGGGGCGGGGCCGCGCCGCGCGATCCGTGGGCACCGCCGGACAGCAGGGTGGAACTGGGCAAGCCGGGCGCGCACACACCGCCGCCCGCCCAGGTGCACGACCAGCCGACCGTGACGTCGATGCCGAGCGCCGGACCGGCCGCGGGGGACGGCACCGGGCCGATACCCCGGGCCGGAGGCTTCGGGCCCGCGCCCTCGGACGTACCGCCGCCGCCGATCGGCCCGAACGGCCCCGGCCACGCGGCCCCGTCGCCCGCCGCGCACTACGGCTACCCGGCCCCGCCGCCCGCCGCGCACTACGGCTACCCGGCCCCGCCCCCGCAGCCGTACGGCGGCTACCCGGGCTACGGCGCCTACGGAGCAGGTCCGTCCGGCTGGGCCCCCGCGCCCAACAACGGCCTCGGCACGGCCGCGATGGTCATCGGCATCATCTCGGTGGTCGGCTTCTGCATGTACGGCGTCAACATCATCCTCGGCATCCTCGCGCTGATCTTCGGCATCATCGGCCTCGGCCGTGCCAAGCGCGGTGAGGCCACCAACCGGGGCATGGCGCTCGCCGGGGTCATCCTCGGCTCCGTCGGCATCGTTGTGGGCGCCGTGATCCTCGGTCTGATCATCTGGGCCGCGACGAGCGCCGACAGCGACAGCGACTACGACGGCACCTACGACGACCCGTTCGCCACGACGCTGGTCGTCGAGGACCACCGCTAGATCCTGGCACCGCCGGCGCCAACGCGACACGCCTCGGCCGGGCAGGGACCGCTCCCCGCCCGGCCGGGCTCGGTGGCCGCCTCAGCCGCCCCCCGTACGGAACCCGCCTCAGCCGCCCCCCCCCCGTACGGAACCGGCCTCAGGCCGTCGCGCCCGCCCGCAGCCTCTCCCGCGCCTCCATCAGCGCGAAGCCCAGCAGATTCAGCCCCCGCCACTCCTGCGGCCGCTCCACCCGCTCGTCGTCCGCCGCGAGCCCGATGCCCCAGATCCGGTCCAGCGGCGACGCCTCCACCAGCACCCGGTCCCCGGTGCCCAGGAGAAAGCCGCCCAGCTCCGGGGCCTGCCCGAACTTGTGCGCGCTGCCTGCCACCACCAGGGCGAACCGCTCCCGTATCCACACGTCCTCGTCGAAGCCGCGCACCAGGCGCCCCGCCTTCTTCGCCGCCGCCGGGCTCGTAGCCGACACCGCCGCCCGCTCCGCCTCAAGATCGCCGAAGAGCCGCGCCTTGCCGGCCATCATCCAGTGCTCGGCACTCGCGTACGTCACCCCGGCCACCGTGAACGGCGACGGCCACCACTGGCTGAGACAACTGCTCCCCACCCGCCCGTCCGGGCGCGGCCGGTGCCCCCAGAACGGCAGATACTTCACCCGCTTGCCCTGCGCCACGTCCGCCAGAAGCCCATCGATCGGTCCCATGGCATGTGAGTGTGGCATCCGCCACTGACACTCCGTACGGGGATTTCCGCACTGACACGACACATGGTCGACAGATTCCGTCGCGTAACCAAAAGGCAACAACGGAATCACTTGTTGGGCTCGAACCCCTCTGTCAGGATCGGCACTCAATTCACGAAGAAGCTACGCCGACCCCGCCCAGCGGGTACAGACGGCGGAGGAGAGCGTCATGAGCAACGGCTTCCAGGTTCAGGACCGCTTCGCGGAAGGTGCGCAGTACATCGGCGGCAAGCTGCTCCCCGGCACCTCCGGCAACCACCACGACGTGGTGAACCCCGCGACCGGCGAGAGCGTGCTCCGCTACGAGCTCGCGGGCCCCGACGACGTGGACGCGGCCGTCGCCGCCGCCCGCGCCGCCTTCCCCGGCTGGTCCGGCGCCACCCCCGGCGAACGCTCCGAGGCGATGCACCGCTTCGCCGCCGTCCTCGCCGAGCAGGCGGACGACTTCGCGTACGCCGAGTCCCTCCAGTGCGGCAAGCCGATCAAGCTCTCCACCGAGTTCGACGTCCCCGGCACCGTCGACAACGCCGCCTTCTTCGCGGGCGCGGCACGCCACCTGGAGGGCAAGGCCGCCGCCGAGTACGACGGCGACCACACCTCCTACGTACGCCGCGAGGCGATCGGCGTCGTCGGCTCCATCGCCCCCTGGAACTACCCCCTCCAGATGGCCGCCTGGAAGGTCCTCCCGGCCGTCGCCGCGGGCAACACCATCGTCCTCAAGCCCGCCGAGCTGACCCCGCTCACCTCGCTGATGTTCGCCCGGGCCGCCACCGAGGCGGGCATCCCCGACGGCGTCATCAACGTCGTCACCGGCGCGGGCAAGGACGCGGGCGAACACCTCGTCGGCCACCCCGACGTCGTGATGACCTCCTTCACCGGCTCCACCGCCGTCGGCAAGCGGGTCGCGGAGATCGCCACCGCCACCGTCAAGCGCCTCCACCTGGAGCTCGGCGGCAAGGCCCCCTTCGTGGTCTTCGACGACGCCGACCTGGAGGCCGCCGTCCACGGCGCGGTCGCCGGCTCCCTCATCAACACCGGCCAGGACTGCACCGCCGCCACCCGCGCCTACGTCCAGCGCCCCCTCTACGACGCCTTCGTCCGGGACGTCGCCGCGCTCATGGAGACCGTCCGGCTCGGCGACCCCTTCGACGCCTCGACCGACCTCGGCCCCCTGATCAGCCACGCCCAGCGCGACCGCGTCGCCGCCTTCGTCGAGCGGGCCCGCGGCTACGCCCGGGTCGTCACCGGCGGCGAGGCCCCCGGCGGCGACCTCGCCGACGGCGCGTACTACCGGCCCACCCTCGTCGCGGACGCCGCCCAGGACAGCGAGATCGTCCAGTCGGAGATCTTCGGCCCCGTCCTCGTGGTGCTGCCCTTCGACACCGACGACGAGGGGATCGCGCTCGCCAACGACACCCCGTACGGACTGGCCGCCTCCGCCTGGACCCGCGACCTGTACCGCGCGAACCGCGCCACCCGCGAGATCCAGGCGGGCTGTGTGTGGGTGAACGACCACATTCCGATCCTCTCCGAGATGCCGCACGGCGGATACAAGGCCAGCGGCTTCGGCAAGGACATGTCGGCGTACTCCTTCGAGGAGTACACGCAGGTCAAGCACGTCATGTACGACAACACCGCGGTCGCCCGCAAGGACTGGCACCGCACGATCTTCGGGGACCGATAGCAGCTGCCGCGACCAGGGCCCACGGGCCCGAGCGGCCTCCCACCCGAAAGGGCAACGCGTATGGAGAGTTACGAGCCCGAGCGCCTCTCGTCCGCCCAACTGGCGGCCATGAGGCGATCCTTGACCAGCGGCAGGGGCGCCCTCACCCGCCGCTCCCTGCTGCGCGCCTCCGGCACGGGCGCGCTCGCACTGGGCGGCATGGCCACCCTCGGCGCGTGCGGCATCCCGCCCGCCAAGCGCGCCGACGCAGGTGCGGCCTTTGACGACCACTCGGCCAAGGAGAAGGAAGTCACCTTCTCCAACTGGACCGAGTACATGGACGTCAGCGAGGACGAGAAGGGCCGGCCCACCCTGGAGGCCTTCACCAGGCGCACCGGGATCAGGGTCAGGTACACCGAGGACATCAACGACAACGTCGAGTTCTTCGGGAAGATCAAACCGCAGCTCGCGGCCGGCCAGAACACCGGGCGCGACCTCATATGCGTCACCGACTGGCTCGCCGCCCGCATCATCCGGCTCGGCTGGGCGCAGAAGCTCGACCCCTCGAACCTCCCGCACGCCTTCGCGAACGTCTCCGCCCAGTTCCGCACCCCCGACTGGGACCCGGGCCGCGCCTACTCCTATCCCTGGACCGGTATCCCGACCGTCATCGCGTACAACGTGAAGGCGACCGGCGGCCGCAAGGTCGACTCCGTCACCCAGCTGCTCGACGACCCGAAGCTCAAGGGCCGCGTCTCCTTCCTGTCCGAGATGCGCGACACCGTCGGCATGACCCTCCTCGACCAGGGCAGGGACCCGGGGAAGTTCACCGACACCGACTTCGACGGCGCGATCGGCCGCCTCCAGAAGGCCGTCGACAAGAAGCAGATCCGCCGCTTCACCGGCAACGACTACACCGCCGACCTCAGCAAGGGCGACATCGCCGCCTGCGTCGGCTGGGCCGGGGACATCATCCAGCTCCAGGCCGACAACCCGGACATCAGGTTCGCGATCCCGGCCGCCGGATACATCACCTCCAGCGACAACCTCCTGGTCCCCGCGCAGGCCCGGCACAAGACCAACGCCGAGAAGCTCATCGACTACTACTACGAGCCGCCGGTCGCCGCCCAGCTCGCCGCGTACATCAACTACGTCTGCCCGGTCGACGGCGTGCGCGAGGAACTCGCCAGGATCGACGAGTCGATGGCCTCCAACACGCTGATCCTTCCCGACAAGGAGATGGCCGCGAAGTCCCGCTCCTTCCGCTCCCTGAGCACGAAGGAAGAGACGGCGTACGAGGAGAAGTTCGCCAAGCTCATCGGCGCCTGACCACGGACCCGCCGCCGGACCCGCCGCCGGACAGGCTGCCGGACCCACCGCCGGACACGCTGCCGGACCCACCGTTGGACTCGCCACCGGACACCCCGCCGGACCTCGCCGCTGGACACCCCGTCGGCCGCATCACGGGACGAACGGCCCGCGGCCCGGACCGCCCAAGGGCACCCCTTTCCCCGAACTCCCCCCGAACACACTGGGACTGCGACCCATGACACAGCAGCAGCAGACCGCGGGCGGCGATGTCCGCCTCGCCGGGATCAGCAAGACCTACGGCTCCTTCACCGCCGTGCAGCCGCTCGACCTGACCGTGCCCCAGGGCTCCTTCTTCGCCCTGCTCGGCGCGTCCGGCTGCGGCAAGACCACCACCCTGCGGATGATCGCGGGCCTGGAGGAGGCCACCACCGGCACGGTCTTCCTCGGGGAGAAGGACATCACCGACCTCCCCCCGTACAAGCGGCCCGTCAACACGGTCTTCCAGAGCTACGCGCTCTTCCCGCACCTGGACATCACCGAGAACGTCGCCTTCGGGCTGCGCCGTCGTGGCATCAAGTCGGTGAAGAAGCAGGTCGACGACATGCTGGAGCTCGTCGAGCTCGGCGATTTCGCCCGCCGCAAACCGCACCAGCTCTCCGGCGGCCAGCAGCAGCGCGTCGCCGTCGCCCGCGCGCTCATCAACCACCCGCAGGTCCTGCTGCTCGACGAACCGCTCGGCGCTCTCGACCTCAAGCTCCGCCGTCAGATGCAACTGGAGCTCAAGCGGATCCAGACCGAGGTCGGCATCACCTTCGTGCACGTCACCCACGACCAGGAGGAGGCCATGACCATGGCCGACACCGTCGCGGTGATGAACGGGGGCCGCGTCGAGCAGCTCGGCGCGCCCGCCGACCTCTACGAGAACCCGCGCACCACCTTCGTCGCCAACTTCCTCGGCACGTCCAACCTCATCGAGGGCGAGGTCCTCTCCACGGGCGTCGACCTGGTGGTGGCCGCGGGCGGCGGCAGGCTCACCCTGCCCCGCGAGCGATGTTCCGCCCCCAGCACCGGCGGCGGCCGGCTCCTCCTCGGCATCCGGCCCGAGAAGATATCCCTGGCCCACGCGGACGACGCGGACTCCATAGCCACCGGCCGCAACCGCGTCACCGGCCGCATCGTCGACTCCAGCTTCATCGGCGTCTCCACCCAGTACGTGGTCGAGAGCCCGGCGGGCAAGGCGCTCCAGGTGTACGAGCAGAACGTCGACCGGCGCACGGGACTCCTTCCCGGCGCCGAGGTGGTCCTGCACTGGAACCCCGCCCACACCTTCGGACTCGACGCCGACCAGGACATCGACGCCGGCGTGGAGAGCGTGGAGGACGCGGCGTGAGCCTCACCGGGGCGCCGCCCGCGCCCCCTTCGCAGCCCCAGGAGCCCAGGGAACCGGTGCTCCGCAAGCCCTCCACCCGCAAACGGCTCGTCCCGTACTGGCTGCTGCTCCCCGGCATCCTCTGGCTCGTCGTCTTCTTCGCCCTGCCGCTCGTCTACCAGGCCTCCACCTCCGTACAGACCGGCTCGCTGGAGCAGGGCTTCGAGGTCACCTGGCACTTCCAGACGTACGTGGACGCGCTGCGCGAGTACTACCCGCAGTTCGTCCGGTCCCTGCTGTACGCGGGCACCGCCACGATCCTGTGCCTGCTGCTGGGCTACCCGCTCGCCTACCTCATCGCCTTCAAGGCGGGCCGCTGGCGCAACCTGGTGCTCGTCCTGGTCATCGCCCCGTTCTTCACCAGCTTCCTCATCCGTACGCTGGCCTGGAAGACGATCCTCGCCGACGGCGGCGCGGTCGTGGACGTGCTCAACACCCTGCACGTCCTGGACGTCACCAGCTGGCTCGGCTGGACCGAGTCCAACCGGGTCCTCGCCACCCCGATGGCCGTCGTCTGCGGGCTCACGTACAACTTCCTGCCGTTCATGATCCTGCCGCTCTACACCTCGCTGGAGCGGATCGACGGCCGGCTGCACGAGGCCGCGGGCGACCTCTACGCCACGCCCGCCACCACCTTCCGCAAGGTGACGTTCCCGCTCTCCATGCCCGGCGTCGTCTCCGGCACCCTGCTCACCTTCATCCCGGCCAGCGGCGACTACGTCAACGCCGAGCTGCTGGGCTCCACCGACACCAAGATGGTCGGCAGCGTCATCCAGAGCCAGTTCCTGCGGGTCCTGGACTATCCGACGGCCGCCGCGCTCTCGTTCATCCTCATGGCGATCGTCCTGCTGGCGGTCACCTTCTACATCCGCCGCTCCGGGACGGAGGACCTGGTCTGATGCCCGTACTGCGCTGGATACGCCGGAACCTGGTCGTCATCGCTGGTCTGCTGACCCTCGCGTACATGATCCTTCCGAACATCGTCGTGATGGTGTTCTCGTTCAACAAGCCCAACGGGCGCTTCAACTACGCCTGGCAGCGGTTCTCGCTGGACGCCTGGAAGGACCCCTGCGGCGTCGCCGACCTGTGCGGCTCGCTCTCCCTCTCGCTCCAGATCGCCTTCTGGGCGACGCTCGGGGCGACCGCGCTCGGCACGATGATCGCGTTCGCGCTGGTCCGCTACCGCTTCCGGGCGCGCGGCGCGATCAACTCGCTGATCTTCCTGCCGATGGCGATGCCCGAGGTCGTCATGGCCGCCTCCCTGCTCACGCTGTTCCTGAACATGGGCGCCCAGCTCGGCTTCTGGACGGTGCTCATCGCCCACATCATGTTCTGCCTCAGCTTCGTGGTCACGGCCGTCAAGGCGCGCGTCATGTCGATGGACCCGAGACTGGAGGAAGCCGCCCGCGACCTGTACGCGGGCCCCGTGCAGACGTTCGTACGGGTGACCCTCCCCATCGCGGCCCCGGGGATCGCGGCGGGAGCGATGCTGGCCTTCGCGCTCTCGTTCGACGATTTCATCATCACGAATTTCAACGCGGGCTCCACCGTCACGTTCCCCATGTTCGTCTGGGGATCGGCACAGCGCGGCACGCCCGTGCAGATCAACGTCATCGGCACCGCGATGTTCATCATGGCGATATCGGTGGTTCTCGTCGGCCAGGTCATAGCGAGCCGACGCAAGAACAGCGCTCGACCCTGAATTTCCTGAAGGAGTTGGAAACCATGGCCCCAGCTGCCATGCGTACTGCTGCCGCACGATCGATCGCCGGCGCCAAGCCGGTCTCCTACTGGCTGGACGACCCGGAAAAGCCTGATCCGCTTCCCGCCCTCACCGGCGACGAGCACACCGACCTTCTGGTCATCGGTGGCGGCTACAGCGGCCTGTGGACCGCGCTCATCGCCAAGGAGCGCGACCCGGACCGGGACGTCGTCCTCATCGAGGGGCACGAGGTGGGCTGGGCCGCCTCGGGCCGCAACGGCGGCTTCTGCGCCGCCTCCCTCACCCACGGCCTGGCCAACGGTGTGGAGCGATGGCCGGACGAGATCGCGAAGCTGGAGGAGCTGGGGGAGCACAACCTCGACGCCATCGAGGCCGCGGTCGCCCGCTACGGCATCGACTGCGAGTTCGAGCGGACCGGTGAGATCGACGTCGCCACCGAACCCCACCAGCTCCGGGAGCTGCGGGAATGGCACGAGGAGATCGTGGGCCTCGGCATCACGGGCGTGGACTTCCTGGACCGTGACGCCCTGCGTGCCGAGGTCGACTCGCCCACCTTCCTCGGCGGGCTCTGGGACCGGCGCGGCGTCGCGATGCTGCACCCCGCGAAGCTCGCCTGGGGCCTGAAGCGGGCCTGCCTGGAGCTGGGCGTCCGGATCCACGAGCACACCCGCGGCCTGGACCTCGTCCGCTCCGGATCAGGCATGGCGGTCCGTACCCCGTACGGCCGGGTCTTCGCGCGCCGTGTCGCCCTCGGCACCAACATCTTCCCGTCGCTCGTCAAGCGGATCCGGCCGTACACCGTGCCCGTCTACGACTACGCGCTGATGACCGAACCGCTCACCCCGGAGCAGCTCGCGTCCATCGGCTGGAAGGGCCGCCAGGGGCTCGGCGACAGCGCCAACCAATTCCACTACTTCCGGCTTTCCGCGGACAACCGGATCCTGTGGGGCGGATACGACGCGATCTATCCGTACGGGGGCAGGCTCAGTGCCGATCTCGACCAGCGTCCGGAGACGTTCCTGAAACTCGCGGAGCAGTTCTTCACCTGCTTCCCGCAGCTTTCCGGACTGAATTTCTCGCACGCCTGGGGCGGTGCGATCGACACCTGTTCCCGCTTTACGGCGTTCTTCGGAACGGCCCACCAGGGCCGGGTCGCGTACGCCGCCGGATACACCGGTCTCGGTGTCGGTTCGACCCGTTTCGGCGCCGATGTGATGCTCGACCTCCTCTCCGGTGAGGAGACGGCACGGACCCGCCTGGAAATGGTCCGCTCCAAGCCGATGCCGTTCCCGCCCGAGCCCTTCGCCTGGGCCGGGATCGAGATCACCAAGCGGTCCCTGGCCCGTGCCGACAGCAACGGCGGGCACCGCAATCTGTGGCTGGGGGCCATGGACAGGCTGGGCCTCGGCTTCGACAGCTGAGACGCCTGAGGCCCAGATCAGGGGCTGTGACCCAGTTCACTACCAACTGGTAGCCCCAACCCGCGTCATAGTCGGCGCCGAACGCTCTCTCGCACGTGTACGCACCGGCGGAACCCCGCCGGTGCTCACGTCGACGGGAGGCTGGTCATGACTGGCTCGGAAACGAAAGCCGCGGTCGAGTGGCTCACATCGGTGGCACCGGACCCGGCCGCCTGTCGGTGGGAGTGGGAGCGCAGTCCGCGGGGGATCGCGCTCCTTCCGGCCGGCAGGCGCTGGGACGTCCTGATCCTCCCGGGCGAGCTGGGCCACCCGACGCTCGACGTCCTCAGCCGCCTGATCGACCGTCCGGGCCCCGTTCTCGCCGACTCCGGGGAGTCGCGCATGGGCTTCTTCGTCCCGCCGGGCACCGCCTCCCGCTGGATCGGCACCGGGATCCGGGGCTGCGGCCGGGGTACCTGGATCGTCGTCCCCTACCCGGGGCGGGCCACCGGGGGAGTGCGCTGGCTGGTCCCGCCGGACGGCTCGGGGACCCTCACGGACGCCGGACTCCTCGAACGCGCGATGCACGAGGCGGCGGGCGCGGCCGCCCTGGACGCCCGCGGGGGGCGCCCGGAGGGCTGAGCCTGCCGCCAGAGGTCTTGACAACCTGATTGGTCTGGACCATGTTGTGCGCACGCCAACCCGAATTCCCCCCTGCGCGGAGGCTGTTGTGGAACGCACCGGACCAACTGTCGGATTCACCAGACTTCTGGCCGTCTGCTCGGCCGGCCTGCTCGCCGCCGGAGCCCTGGTCGCCATGGCTCCGGCGGCGGGCGCCGCCGATGTGGACCTGGCACGCAACGGCGGCTTCGAGGCGGGCCTGGACGGCTGGAACTGCGCGGCCTCCAGCGGGGCGGCCGTCTCCACGCCCACCCGCAGCGGCACCTCCGCGCTCAAGGCGACCCCGGCCGGCAGCGACCACGCCAAGTGCTCCCAGAGCATCACGGTCAAGCCCAACTCCTCGTACACGCTGAGCGCCTGGGTGCAGGGCAGCTACGTCTACCTCGGCGCGTCCGGCACCGGCACCACCGACGTCTCCACCTGGACCCAGTCCCCCGGTGCGTGGAAGCAGCTCACCACCACCTTCAAGACCGGCCCCTCCACCACCTCGGTGAGCGTCTACACCCACGGCTGGTACGGCACCCCGGCCTACTACGCCGACGACCTCACCCTCGTGGGCCCCGGCGGCGAACCCGTCGTGATCCCGGCCGTCCCCGCAGGCCTGAAGACCACCGCGATCACCTCCTCCTCCGTCGCCCTCTCCTGGAACGCCGTCTCCGGCGCGAGCGGCTACAACGTCTACCGAGGTGGTACGAAGGTCGCCACGGCCACCGGTCCCTCCGCCACCGTGACGGGCCTGACCGCCTCCACCGCGTACAGCTTCCAGGTCAGCGCCACCAACGCGGCCGGCGAGTCCGCGCAGTCGGCCGCCGTCAGCGCGACCACCACGGCGGGCGGCGGAGGCGGCGGCACCAAGCTCCCGCCCCGCGCCCTCGTCGGCTACCTGCACTCCAGCTTCGCCAACGGCTCCGGCTACACCCGGATGGCGGACGTGCCCGCCTCCTGGGACGTCATCAACCTCGCCTTCGGCGAGCCCACCTCCGTCACCTCCGGCGACATCCGCTTCGCGCTCTGCCCGGTCGCCGAGTGCCCGAACGTCGAGTCCGAGGCGGAGTTCAAGGCCGCGATCAAGGCCAAGCAGGCCGCGGGCAAGAAGGTGCTGATCTCGATCGGCGGCCAGAACGGACAGGTGCAGCTCAACTCCACCGCCGCCCGGGACGCCTTCGTCACCTCCGTCTCGAAGATCATCGACACCTACGGCCTGGACGGCCTGGACATCGACTTCGAGGGCCACTCCCTCTCCCTGAACACCGGCGACACCGACTTCCGCAGCCCCACCTCACCGGTGATCGTCAACCTGATCTCCGCGGTGAAGTCCCTCAAGGCGAAGTACGGCCCGGACTTCGTCCTCACGATGGCGCCCGAGACCTTCTTCGTGCAGCTCGGCTACCAGTTCTACGGCTCCGGCCCCTGGGGCGGCCAGGACCCGCGCGCCGGCGCCTACCTGCCGGTCATCCACGCCCTGCGCGACGACCTGACCCTGCTGCACGTCCAGGACTACAACTCGGGCCCGATCATGGGCCTGGACAACCAGTACCACACCATGGGCGGCGCGGACTTCCACATCGCGATGACCGACATGCTGCTCGCGGGCTTCCCGGTGGCGGGCAACACCAGCCGGGTCTTCCCGGGCCTGCGCCCCGACCAGGTCGCCATCGGCCTCCCGGCCTCCACCCAGGCGGGCAACGGCCACACCTCACCGGCCGAGGTCAACAAGGCGCTCAACTGCCTGACCAAGAAGACCGACTGCGGCCCCTACCAGACCCACGGGACCTGGTCCGACCTGCGTGGCCTGATGACCTGGTCGATCAACTGGGACCGCTTCAACAACTGGGAGTTCTCGAAGAACTTCGACGCCTACTTCGGCAACTGACCCACCACAGGGGCGCGAGCACCCAAGGCCCCAGGCACCAACTGGCCAGCACGTCCAGCGGCCAGTGGTAGCCGTGCAGCACCAGACCGATGCCCGTCGCCGTGGTCAACAGGATCGCGGCGACGGGCATCATCCACGCCCGGGGCCAGGAAGCCTCCCGGAGCCACGACGGGCGGGGGAGGGCCAGCAGCACCAGGGCCGACGCCCCGTACGCCACGGCGGCCGTGGCCGTATGACCGGACGGGTAGTAGTTGACCGCCTCCGTCAGCGGCCCCTGCCGGGCGGTGGCCACCTTCAGCGGGATCACCAGCGCGGGCACCGCCGCCATGGTGAGGGCCGCGTACACGGCGAGCCGCCGGGCGCCGCGCCACAGCGCGTACCCGACCGCGCAGGTCAGTACCGCAAGCGCCACCGGCATCCCGCCGAGGTCGGAGAACACCTGGGTCAGCGCGGCCGGTCCGTGCCCGAACAGCTCCCCGCCCACGCGCTCGTCGAGCCGCAGGAGCGGCCCCTCGACGGCGACCTGCCAGGTGATCAGCGAGAAGAGTGCCGCGAGCAGACCGAGGAGGCAGAGAACGAGAGGGGCCGGCCACCCGGGAACAGGGGGGGTTGTTCCGGGATGGCCGGCGAGATCGGTTCGCCGCGCGCCCCGGGGGGTGTGGGGCGGGCGGCCGTCCGATCGGTGAGGAGTCCCGGAGCCGGAGGCTCCGGTGTGCGCGAACGCACGCCCGGGACGGCGCTGGGGAAGCCCCGACCCGGCGTCGGCCGCGGTTTCCCGCGACCGAGGTGTTTCTCTCATCTGCAGAAACCGTACGGCAGCGGAGGAGTGGCCGACAGTCGGCACCACCTCCCGCCATCGCCCCCGCACACGTTCTTCACAGGCCCTCACCCGGATGGCGGACGGAAGCGGCGAAAGGGCGCCCCCGCCCGTTCCCGGGTTCGAAGGATCAGAGCGTGCCGAACGCCTGCTCGATCACGTCGAGGCCCTCGTTCAGCAGGTCCTCGCCGATCACCAGCGGCGGCAGGAAGCGCAGGACGTTGCCGTACGTACCGCAGGTCAGAACCATGACGCCTTCGGCGTGACAGGCCTTCGCGAGCGCGCCGGCCGCCTCCGGGTTCGGGTCCTTCGTGCCGGACTTCACCAGCTCGATCGCGATCATCGCGCCGCGGCCCCGGATGTCGCCGATGAGGTCGCCGTTCGGCAGCTTGGCCCGCATCTCGGCGAGACGGCCCTTCATGACCTCCTCGATCCGCTTGGCCTTCCCGTTCAGGTCCAGCTCGCGCATCGTCTCGATGGCCCCGAGCGCACCGGCGCAGGCCACCGGGTTGCCGCCGTACGTTCCGCCCAGGCCACCCGCGTGCGCGGCGTCCATGATCTCGGCGCGGCCCGTCACGGCGGACAGCGGCAGACCGCCGGCGATGCCCTTGGCCGTGGTGATCAGATCCGGGACGATGCCCTCGTCCTCGCAGGCGAACCACTGGCCGGTACGGCAGAAGCCGGACTGGATCTCGTCCGCGACGAACACGATGCCGTTGTCCTTCGCGAACCGCGCGATCGCCGGGAGGAAGCCCTTGGCCGGCTCGATGAAGCCGCCCTCGCCGAGCACCGGCTCGATGATGATCGCGGCGACGTTGTCCGCGCCGATCTGCTTGGTGATCTCGTCGATGGCCTGCGCGGACGCCTCTGTGCCGGCGTTCTCGGGCCCGGTCGGCCAGCGGTAGCCGTAGGCGACCGGGACGCGGTAGACCTCGGGCGCGAACGGGCCGAAGCCCTGCTTGTACGGCATGTTCTTCGCCGTCATGCCCATCGTGAGGTTGGTGCGGCCGTGGTAGCCGTGGTCGAAGACGACGACGGCGGTGCGCTTGGTGTGGGCGCGGGCGATCTTCACCGCGTTCTCGACGGCCTCGGCACCCGAGTTGAACAGCGCGGACTTCTTCGCGTGGTCGCCCGGAGTCAGCTCGGCGAGCTGCTCGCAGACCTCGACGTACCCCTCGTACGGCGTGACCATGAAACAGGTGTGGGTGAACTCCGCGAGCTGCGCGGAGGCCCGCCGCACGACGGCCTCGGCGGACGCGCCCACGGAGGTCACGGCGATCCCGGACCCGAAGTCGATCAGCCGGTTGCCGTCCACGTCCTCGATGATCCCGCCGCCCGCACGGGCGGTGAACACCGGCAGGGTGGAGCCCACACCTGCGGCGACGGCGGCGAGACGGCGAGCCTGCAGCTCCACCGACTTCGGGCCGGGGATGGCAGTGACGACGCGGCGCTCCTGCGGGATTGCGGTCATGAGGGGCTCCTGGGGGTGTTTCGGACGCTCTTCTCATCGCAGGCTAGGGGCGGGGGAGGGGTCCGGGCATGCTCCGATCGGGAGTGGTGGGGGCGTGTCCTTGTCCTTGGCGGACAGATGGCGGATGAGGGGCGGGCGGATGGAGGGCGAGACGGTCAGCGTCCGCTGGGCCTCCCAGGACGGTCACTATCCGGGCGCGTTGCTGAACTCACCGTGTGCGCGCACTAGATTGACCGGGGCAGTGGACGGACCGGCAGGTCAAGGGGGCAGTGGTTCATGGACGACGACGGCACGCGGGGCGTACGGGGATCGAGCGCGGACAGGGTCCCCGGACCGGCCCTCCCGCCACCGCCCACGACCCCGCCGCGGGTGCCCCCGCCCGCCGCCGGCCCCCGTCCGGCGGCCCCGCCCGCCGAGCAGCGCCCGACCCGGCCCGGATCGGCCCCGCCGGTCGAGCAGCCGCTCCCCGGGGCCCCGGTCGACGCCTGGCTGCGCACGCCCCGCCCGCCGCAGGAACCGGGCGTCTGGCGCTACGGATACACCCCGCCGCCGCCCGAGGAGCCCGAGGGCGTCTCGAACCGGTCGCTGCTGGTCGGCGCGTTGATCTCGCTGCTCTCCGCGCTGCTGCTGTGGTCGCTGTGGCGCAACGGCTACCTGCCCTACCGTCTCGTCCCGCTGAAGCTCTTCACCCCGGGGGAGTGGTGGAACCCGGGAACGTCCGGCGGCCCCCGCACCATCGAGGGCAGCGACGCCCTCACGGTGTACGAGGCGATTCTCTTCGGCCTGCTGGCCTACGGCTGCGGCCGGATCGGCAACTTCTCCGAGCTGTTCCGCCGCCATGTCGCCGGCCGGGGGCAGCCCTTCCTCGCGCTCGCGGCGGTCGCGGCGGCGGCCCTGACCCAATTGCTGGTCTGGAAGGAGACACTCCCGGTCGTCCGCCCGGTCCTGGTCCTGGTCGCCTCCGTCGCGGGCGGCGAGATCTACCAGAGCCAGACCGTCGTCAACGTCATCTACGCGGTGATCGCCGCCGCGGTGCTCTACCCCTTCGCCCGGCTCGGCCGCTGGCGCGAACTGATCGCCGCCCGCCGGGGGACCGCCGTCGGGGCGGCGGACGGCCCCGCGGCGGCCCCCGCGGCCGAGACCTCCGCCGACCAGTGGCCCGAGCTGCGCGCCGCGGGCTGGGCCGATGCCGCGGACACCCTTACCGCCGAGGTCCGCACCGGCCGGATGAACGACGTGGACGTGGCCCGGCTCCGCCACGCGTGGTCGCTCGCCACTCGGCGGTCCGACCGGCTCGCCCCCTTCGCGGAGGCGGTCCTGCGGACCAGGGGCGCCGCCGCCCTGCACCCCTCCGGCGACCGCGACCTGCCCCGGCGCGGAGCCCGCCACGACGTGCTCACCGGTCAGGTCAGGATCGGCCGGTGTGCGGACGACCCGCACAACCCCTACGTCCGCCGGGGTACGGGTCTCGCCCTGGAACCCGCACTGCTCGGCACCTCCCTGCTCGCGGTCGGACCGCCCGGCGCCGGGAAGACCGCCCGGCTGATCCGACCGGTCGTCGAGGCCCTCGCCCTCCGCGCACTGGCCGGACAGGCCGCTGTCCTCGCCGTCGGAGGTGCGGGCGCCCCGCTCGGACCGGACGACGCCTTCGACGTCGTCGTCCGTGTCGGTCACCCCGGCTCCGCCCACGACCTCGACCTGTACGGCGGCACCACCGACCCCGACGAGGCGGCGGCCGTCCTCGCCGAGGGGCTCGTCGGCGATGTCGGCAGCCTCGACAGCCGCCGGGCCGCCACGGTCCTCGCCCAGCTGCTCGGCCCCTACCGCGCCGCCCGCGGCCACTTCCCCTCCGTGCCCGAACTGCGCGAACTCCTCGACGGCACACCGGCCGCACTCGCCGACCTCCGCGCCTCCCTCGAAGCCGCCGGCCACCACGCGATGCTCCGCGAGCTGGACGCGCGGTCCCGACAGGCGGGTGGCCCCGGCGACCCCGCACCGGCCCTCGCCGACCGGGTCGCCCTGCTGGACCGGCCCGCGTTCACCGGGTTCTTCGCCACCGGCCCGGACGCCCGGCCGTTCTCGCTGCGGGCGCTCGGCCAGCATCCGCTGCGGGTCCGCGTGGACCTGCCGGAGCGCGGTCACGCGGAGGCGTCCCGGCTGCTCACCCGGCTGCTCCTGGCCCAGTTCACCGCGATCACCGCGGCCCGTACCGACACCACGCTCTTCGCCTGCCTCGTCCTGGACGACGCCACCCACGCCGTGACCGCCGAGACCGTGCGGGGCATCCGCAGGCTGCGCTCGGTCAACGCCGGCGCCGTCCTCGCCCTCCGTACCGTCGACGACGTCCCCGAGACCCTGCACACTCCGCTGCTCGGCGCGGTCGGCTGCACGGCCGCCTTCTCCGGGATCACCACCTGGGACGGCAAGCGCTTCGCCGAAGCCTGGGGCAAGGAATGGGTCGAGACCCGCGAGGTCGCCCAGCACACCGTCTTCGCCGACCAGCCGTTCACCCGTGCCCTGCACGCCCTGCGCAAACTCGTCACCGGCAAGGCCGTGACCACGGACGCGGTGACCGTACGGCAGGTCGAGCGGGAGCGCTGGTCGGCCTCGGAGCTGGCGTACGGGGTGCCTGCCGGACACGCCGTCCTCTCGCTCACCACCGTCCAGGGCGAACACGCACCCCCTCTCCTCGTCCACCTCGACGGCTGAGGCACCTACCGGGCGGTCCTGAGGCACCCCCCAGGGAAGTCCTGAGGCACCTACCGGGAAGTAAGGCGAAGGGTGGCCGGGAGCGGTTACCGGAACTCTGCCGCCCTGGCAGAATCGGAGACATCCGTTCATACGCGACGGCGAAATTCGGTGTCACCGATCAGGCCGGCGATCCGGCCGTCCGCGCGGCGGCGCCGCGACCTCGTCCCCGACCTTGAGGGTTCCCGGCCCATGCCCCCCACGCTCGCCTCGCTCGTCCAGCACTCGGCGCTCAAGCTCAGCGTGCGGGCGGGCGCGGACCGGCTCGGCACCCCCGTGCGCTGGGCCCATGCCAGCGAGCTGGCCGACCCCGTCCCGTACATGGACGGCGGCGAACTCCTCCTCGTGACCGCCACCAATCTCGACGCCGAGGACCCCGATTCCATGCGGCGCTACGTGCGGCGCCTCGCCGGGGCCGGGGTCGCCGGGGTGGGGTTCGCGGTCGGGGTGAACTACGACGACGTCCCGGCCGCCCTCGTGGAGGCCGCAGAGGAGGCCGGGCTGCCGCTCCTCGAAGTCCCCCGCCGCACCCCGTTCCTCGCCATCAGCAAGGCCGTCTCCGCCGCCATCGCCGCCGACCAGTACCGCGCGGTCACCGCCGGCTTCGAAGCCCAGCGCGAGCTGACGAAGGCCGCGCTCGCCGGGGACGGCCCCGCCGACCTCCTCGCCCGGCTCGCCGCCCACATCAACGGCTGGGCCGCGCTGTACGACACCTCCGGCGCGGTCCTCGCCGCCGCCCCCGACTGGGCCGCCCGCCGCGCCGCCCGCCTCACCCCCGACGTCGAACGCCTCCGGGACCGCCCCGCCCCCGCCAGCGTCGTCGTCGGCGACAGCGAGGACCGGGTCGAGCTCCAGTCGCTGGGCCTCGGCCGCCGGGCCCGCGGCGCGCTGGCCGTCGGTACGGGAGCGGCGCTCGGGACCGCCGAGCGCTACGCCGTGCACTCCGCCGTCGCCCTGCTCACCCTGACCACCGCCCGCTCCCGCTCCCTCCAGGGCGCCGAGCAACGCCTGGGCGCCGCCGTCCTGCGCATGCTGCTCGCCGGGCAGCCCGACCATGCGCGCGCCGTCGCCGGCGACCTCTACGGCGGGCTGCTCGACGCCCCGTTCCGGCTGCTCATCGCCGAGACCGCCGCCCCCGCCGGGTCCGAGCTGCTCACCGAGACCATGGAAGCCGCCGCCGCCCGCTCCGGCGAGGCGCTGCTCCTGGTCCCCGAGGGCGGGCGCGTCGTGGTGCTCGCCGCGGACGGCGGCGCCGCCGTCGCCGCCTGTGCCGCCTACGCCGAGGCCCAGGACGACCGTGCCCCGCGCGAGGGCGGCGCCGAGGACAGCGACGTCGTGGTCGGACTCTCCGCCCCTTCCGGCCCGATCGCCGTCTCCGCCGCGTACAAGCAGGCCGAACAGGCCCTCTCCGTCGCCCGCCGCCGCGGCAGGGCGCTGGTCGAGCACGAGGAGCTGGCCGCGGGCTCGGTGCTGCCGCTGCTCGCCGACGACGCGGTACGGGCCTTCGCCGACGGCATGCTCCGCGCGCTGTACGAGCACGACGCCAAGGGCCGCGGCGACCTCGTGGCCTCCCTGCGCGCCTGGCTCTCCCGCCACGGCCAGTGGGACGCCGCCGCCGCCGACCTGGGTGTGCACCGGCACACCCTGCGCTACCGGATGCGCCGCGTGGAGGAGATCCTGGGCCGCTCGCTGGACGACCCGGACGTCCGCATGGAGCTGTGGCTCGCCCTCAAGACGACCGAGGCGGCGACGCCCGCCGAGAAGTGAGCCGCCACCGGCCCCGGATCGGTATTGCAACGGTCGGTCCAAAACCCTAGAGTGCTGCCATGGCCCGACCGAGGCAGTTCGACGAGGAGCGGGCCCTGGACGCCGCGATGCGCACATTCTGGGAGTACGGCTACGAGGCCACCTCCACCCAGGACCTGTGTGTCGCCACGGGGCTGGGGCGCAGCAGTATCTACAACACCTTCAACAGCAAGCGCGAGCTGTTCTCGCGCTCGCTCGCGCGCTATCTGGACACCATGGCCGAAGCCCAGTCCGCCGTGCTGGAGGACGCCGCCCGCCCGCCCGTCGAGCGGATCCGCGCCCTGTTCGACAAGATCGTGGCCGATGAGTTCGGCCACCGCCCCGGTGGTCGCAGCCTCGGTTGCCTGGGGGTCAACAGCACGGTGGAGCTCGCCGCCCGCGACCCCGAGGCCGCCCGGCTCCTGGACCGCGACGCCGCCCGCAGGCTGCGGACGCTGTCCGCCGTCATCGCCGCCGGGCAGTGCGACGGCTCCATCGCCTCCGTGCGGGGCCCCGATGCCCTCGCCCGGTACGTCAACGCCGTCATCGGCGGCATGCGGGTCACCGCCCAGGGCGGCGCGGACCGCGCCACCGTCCAGGCCGTCGCCGACACGGCCCTGGATGCCCTGACCCGCTGACCCGCTGACCCGATCTGCTGACCTTCGCCCCGCCCATCACGCCTGCCGCGCCGTGACGGGGCCTACCCGAGCCCAAGTTTTGAACTGATCCATCCAAAACGACACCGCCCACCCACAGGAGGAATCCCGTGCCTCGCGCCGTCCACGTACTGGCCTTCGGCATCTTCGCCATGGTCACCAGCGAATTCGTCGTCGCGGGACTGATGCCGCAGATGGCCGACGGCCTCGGCGTCACCGTCCCGCAGATCGGCTACCTGATCACCGTCTTCGCCCTCTCGATGGCCTTCGGCGGCCCGCTGCTCTCCGTCGCCCTGCTGAGGCTCCCGCCGAAGACCGCGCTCCTGGTCCTCTTCCCGGTCTTCCTGGCCGGCAACGTGCTCGCCGCCACCGCGTCCGGCTACCCCGCCATGCTGGTCGCCCGGGTGATCACCGGCGTCGCCTCGCAGGCCTTCTTCGGCGTCGCGATCTCGCTCGGCTCCCAGCTCACCCGCCCCGAGGCCCGCGGCCGGGCCGTGGCGGTCATCCTCAACGGGCTGATGCTCGGCACGCTGCTCGGGCTGCCGCTGGCCACCCTGACCGGCGAACGGTACGGCTGGCGGGCCGCGTTCTGGGCCATCTCCGCGCTGACGGTCGCCGCCGCCCTGTGCACAGCGATCGGCGTGCGCCGCACGGACCGGCCGGAGGGCAGCGGCACCTTCCGCTCCGAGTTGACGGCCTTCCGCGCGCCCCGGCTCTGGCTGACCCTGCTGACCAGCACCATGGTCATCGGCGCGACCTTCTCCGCCTTCAGCTATCTCAACCCGATCCTCACCCGGGTCACCGGATTCTCCTCGGGCGCCGTCCCGCTGCTGCTCCTGGCGTACGGCGCCGCCACCGTCATCGGCAACACCGTCGTCGGCCGGCTCGCCGACCGGCACACCCTCCCCGTCCTGCTCCTCGGCCTCTCCCTGAACGCGGTGTTCCTGGCCGGATTCGCGCTGCTCGCCCGGTTCGAGGTCGGGGCGGTGCTCTGCATGCTGGGCATCGGCCTCGTCGGGGTCACCATGAACCCGGCCCTGGTCACACGGGTGCAGCGGACCGGCAACGCCCGCCCGCTCGTCAACACCGTGCACAGCTCCTTCATCACCCTCGGCGTGGTCCTCGGCTCCGCACTGGGCGGCCTGGGCCTCGACCGCTTCGGCCCGCGGGCGCCGCTCTGGCTCGGTGCGGCTCTCGCGGTGAGCGGTCTGCTCACCCTCGTACCGGATCTGCTCCGCCGCGCGACGAAGGCCGGCGCGGTCGGGCCGGGCGGGTCCTCCGCCAATTCGGAGCACCCGGCCGCCGCTCCGCTCCACGCCGGACAAACTCCCTGAGGGCCTCCCCGCCTTACCGTGGGACAACAGGGGGAGCCTCCGGGCGCGCGCCATCTCCATGACGGCCCCCTCACGATCCCGGAACTCAACGATCCCGGAACTCAACGATCCCCGAACTCACGACCTCCGAACTCACGACCTCCGAAGGGCCGGAACCTCCATGACTTCGCCCCACGCCTTCTGGGTGGCCGGCCGCCAGGCCACCGGTGCCGACAGCTTCGACGTCACCAACCCGTACGACGGACGCCTCGTCGGCACCGTCAGCGTGCCGACCGACGCCCAGGTCGAGGAGGCCGTCGCCGCCGCCCACGCGGTGCGCGACGAGTTCGCCGCCACCCCGGCGCACGTGCGGGCCGCTGCCCTCGACCACGTCGTGCGGCGGCTGACGGAGCGCACCGAGGAGATCGCCCAGCTGATCTCGGCGGAGAACGGCAAGCCGATCAAGTGGGCCCGCGGTGAGGTCGGCCGGGCCGTGTCCGTGTTCCGGTTCGCCGCCGAGGAGGCCCGCCGCTTCAACGGCGGCGAGGCCCAGCGGCTCGACACCGACCTCGGCGGCACCGGCCGCCTCGGGCTGACCCGCCGCTTCCCGCGCGGGGCCGTCCTCGGCATCGCGCCCTTCAACTTCCCGCTGAACCTCAGCGCCCACAAGGTCGCCCCGGCCATCGCCGTGGGCGCCCCGATCATCCTCAAGCCCGCCCCGGCGACCCCCATCTCCTCCCTCGTCCTGGGCGAGCTGCTCGCCGAGACCGACCTCCCGGCCGGTTCCTGGTCCGTCCTGACGGTCCCCAACGACAAGATGCCCGCCCTCGTCCAGGACGAGCGGCTCCCGGTCATCTCCTTCACCGGCTCCGGCCCGGTCGGCTACGCGATCATGGAGTCGGTGCCCCGCAAGCACTGCACCCTGGAGCTCGGCGGCAACGGCGCGGCCGTCGTCCTCGGCGACTACGCGTCCGAGGCGGACCTCGACTGGGCCGCGACCCGGATCGCCACGTTCTCCAACTACCAGGGCGGCCAGTCCTGCATCTCCGTGCAGCGCGTCATCGCCGACGCCGCCGTCTACGACCGGCTCGTCCCCAAGGTCGTCGCCGCCGTCGAAGCCCTGGTCACCGGTGACCCGGCCGATGCCGCCACCGACGTCGGCCCCCTCGTCAGCGAGGACGCGGCCAAGCGCGTCGAGTCCTGGGTCGACGAGGCGGTCCAGGGCGGCGCCGAGCTGCTCACCGGCGGCAAGCGCGACGGGGCCACCTACGCCCCGACCGTCGTCGCCGGCCTCCCCGACGACGTGAAGCTCTCCCGCGAAGAGGTCTTCGGCCCGGTCATGTCCCTCCAGAAGGTGGACGGCGAGGCCGAGGCGTTCGCCGCCGTCAACTCCTCCGAGTACGGCCTCCAGGCCGGCGTCTTCACCCACGACCTCCAGACCGCCTTCCGCGCCCACCGCGCACTGGAGGTCGGCGGCGTGATCATCGGCGACGTCCCCTCGTACCGCGCCGACCAGATGCCGTACGGCGGCGCCAAGCAGTCCGGCGTCGGCCGCGAGGGCGTCCGCTACGCCATGGACGACTACACCTACGAGCGCGTCCTGGTCCTCACCGGCCTCGCCCTGTAGCACCCCGGACGACCCCCGCCCCCGCCCGCGCCCGGACAGCGGGTGCGGGCGGGGGCGCGCACCGGACGGCCCGAACCCACTGTGCGGGGGTTCGGGCCGTCCGCGTATCCGTACGCGGGGGCCGGCCCGGGTGCCGAACCACGGGTACACGGGTTACATACGGACCAGTAAGCAGCGACTAGCAGTCCGTGCGTCCAGGTCCGGGGGTCCATCCGTCCGGTGGCGCGCGGCGAGGTGAGGTCCCTCATGTCCGCACCGCACAACACCCCTCAGGTCCCCAGGGCGCCCAAGGTCACCGAACGCGAGGCGCGACGGGTCGCCGAGGCCGCCCGGGAGCAGGACTGGCGCAAGCCCAGCTTCGCCAAGGAGCTGTTCCTGGGCCGCTTCCGCCTCGACCTGATCCATCCGCACCCCCTGCCGCCGCCCGACGACATCCGGCGCGGCGAGGAGTTCCTGGCGCGGCTGCGCACGTTCTGCGAGACGCGGGTCGACAGCGCGCGGATCGAGCGCGAGGCGAGGATCCCCGACGAGGTGATCAGCGGGCTGAAGGAGCTGGGCGCGCTCGGGATGAAGATCGAGACCAGGTACGGCGGGCTCGGCCTCACCCAGGTGTACTACAACAAGGCGCTCGCCCTGGCCGGCTCGGCCAGCCCCGCGATCGCCGCGCTGCTCTCCGCCCATCAGTCGATCGGCGTACCGCAGCCCCTGAAGGTCTTCGGCACCCAGGAACAGAAGGACGTCTACCTGCCCCGGCTGGCCACCACCGACATCTCCGCCTTCCTGCTGACCGAGCCGGACGTCGGCTCCGATCCGGCCCGCCTCGCCACCGCCGCCGTGCCCGACGGGCCGGACTACGTCCTCGACGGCGTGAAGCTCTGGACCACCAACGGCGTCGTCGCCGGCCTCCTGGTCGTCATGGCCCGGGTCCCCGTCTCCGACGGCCACCCCGGCGGCATCACCGCGTTCGTCGTCGAGGCCGACGCTCCCGGTGTCACCGTCGAGCACCGCAACGCCTTCATGGGCCTGCGCGGCCTGGAGAACGGCGTCACCCGCTTCCACCGGGTCCGGGTGTCCGGCGCCTGCCGGATCGGACCCGAGGGGGCCGGGCTGAAGATCGCCCTGACCACCCTCAACACCGGCCGCCTCTCGCTGCCCGCGATGTGCGTGGGTGTCGGCAAGTGGTCCCTGAAGATCGCCCGCGAATGGTCCGGGGCCCGGGAGCAGTGGGGCAGGCCCGTCGCGGAGCACGAGGCGGTCGGCGCCAAGATCTCGTTCATCGCGGCCACCACCTTCGCCCTGGAGGCCATCGTCGACCTCTCCTCGCAGATGGCCGACGAGGACCGCAACGACATCCGCATCGAGGCGGCCCTCGCCAAGCTGTACGGCTCCGAGATGGGCTGGCTGATCGCCGACGAACTGGTCCAGATCCGTGGCGGCCGGGGCTTCGAGACCGCCGAATCGCTGGCCGCCCGCGGCGAACGGGCCGTGCCCGCCGAGCAGATGCTCCGGGACATGCGGATCAACCGGATCTTCGAGGGCTCCACCGAGATCATGCACCTGCTGATCGCCCGCGAGGCGGTCGACGCCCACCTCAAGGTCGCGGGCGACATCATCGACCCCGACAAGCCGCTCTCCGCCAAGGCGAAGGCGGGCGCGAACGCCGCCGGGTTCTACGCCCGCTGGCTGCCCCAGCTGGTCACGGGCGCCGGGCACCTCCCTCGTACGTACGCCGAGTTCCACCCCCCCCGGCCACCGCGACCTCTCCGGGCACCTCCGGTACGTCGAGCGCTGCTCGCGCAAGCTCGCCCGGTCCACCTTCTACGCCATGTCCCGCTGGCAGGGGCGGATGGAGACCAAACAGGGCTTCCTCGGCCGGATCGTCGACATCGGGGCGGAGCTCTTCGCGATGAGCGCCGCCTGCGTCCGCGCCGAACACCTGCGCGGGACGGGCGAGCACGGCCGCGAGGCCTACCAGCTCGCGGACGCCTTCTGCCGGCAGGCCCGCATCCGGGTCGAGGAGTTGTTCACCCGCCTGTGGTCCAACACCGACGACCTCGACCGGCGCGTCGTCGACGGCGTCCTGTCGGGGATGTACACCTGGCTGGAGGAGGGTGTCGTCGACCCCAGCGGCGAGGGCCCCTGGATCGCGGACGCCACCCCGGGACCCTCCGTCGAGGAGAACCAGCACCGGCCGGTGCGCTGAGAGGTCCCGTACGGGGTACGTCCGGTGCGCTGAGAGGTCCCGTACGGGGGACGTCCGGTGCGCTCAGCGGTCCCGGGCGGGGTACGTCCACCACGTCCACGCACCGGACGTACCCCGCCCGGCCCGCCCGCCGCAGGGCAGGATGAGGCCGTGACCGTCATCGACATCCCCGGCTCCAAGTCCGTCACCGCCCGCGCCCTCTTCCTGGCCGCCGCGGCAGACGGCACCAGCACCCTGCTGAGGCCGCTGCGCTCGGACGACACCGAGGGCTTCGCCGAAGGCCTGAAGAGCCTCGGCTACGCGGTCGACCGGGCGGCCGACCGCTGGCATGTCGA
This sequence comes from Streptomyces sp. NPDC102283, assembly GCF_044766265.1. NCBI lineage: Bacteria > Bacillati > Actinomycetota > Actinomycetes > Kitasatosporales > Streptomycetaceae > Streptomyces > Streptomyces sp. NPDC102283. Next base: position 63,008 of record NZ_JBIWLQ010000016.1, on the reverse strand, counting down.
GGGCCGCCCCGCCGGGCCGGGCGTACGCGACGCCGACGTCCACTGCCGTGACGGCGCGACCACCGCCCGCTTCCTGCCCACCCTCGTCGCGGCCGCCGCCTCCGGCACGTACCGCTTCGACGCCTCCGCGCAGATGCGCCGCCGCCCGCTCGCCCCGCTCACCCGCGCCCTCACTGCCCTCGGCGTCGACCTGCGCCACGGGGCGGCCGAGGGCCACCACCCGCTGACCGTCCGGGCCGCCGGGGTCGAGGGTGGTGAAATCACCCTGGACGCCGGGGAGTCGTCCCAGTACCTCACCGCACTGCTGATGCTCGGACCGCTCACCGCGAAGGGGCTGCGGATCGAGGTCACCGAGCTGGTCTCCGCGCCGTACGTCGAGATCACCCTCGCGATGATGCGCGACTTCGGCGTGGACGTACTGCGGGAGGGGAACACCTTCACCGTCCCTTCCGGCGGCTACCGGGCCACCGCGTACGCCGTCGAGCCCGACGCCTCCACCGCGAGCTACTTCTTCGCCGCCGGGGCCCTTACCGGCCGCGAGGTCACCGTCCCCGGCCTCGGCATCGGCGCGCTCCAGGGCGACCTGCGCTTCGTCGGCGTCCTGCGGGACATGGGCGCCGAGGTGGAGGTGGGCCCGGACGCGACCACCGTCCGCTCCGCCGGACGGCTGCGCGGGATCACCGTCAACATGCGCGACATCTCCGACACCATGCCGACCCTCGCCGCCATCGCCCCCTACGCGGACGGACCCGTGCGGATCGAGGACGTCGCCAACACCCGCGTCAAGGAGTGCGACCGGCTGGAGGCGTGCGCCCAGAACCTGCGTGCCATGGGCGTCACCGTCCACACCGGGCCCGACTGGATCGAGATCCACCCCGGGACGCCGAAGCCGACCGGGATCGCCACCCACGGCGACCACCGGATCGTGATGTCCTTCGCGGTCGCCGGACTGCGCACCCCCGGACTCACGTACGACGACCCCGGCTGCGTACGCAAGACGTTCCCGCGCTTCCACGAGGTGTTCGCGGACTTCGCCGACGGCTCCGTGGCGCGCTGACAGGAGAGGCGGCGCGGCCCACACGGGACGCGCTGTCCCCGCACACAGCCGGAGCGGCAACAATGGGGGGCATGAGCGACAGCCCCGCCCCCCTCGCCGATCCGCATCTCGTCTTCGACGCCGCGGACGGCCGCCGGGATCTCGTGATCCTCGGCTCCACCGGGTCCATCGGCACCCAGGCCATCGACCTGGTCCTGCGCAACCCCGACCGCTTCCGGGTCACGGCGCTCTCGGCCGCCGGCGGCCGGGTCGCCCTGCTGGCCGAGCAGGCCCGCCGGCTGCGGGTCGACACGGTCGCCGTCGCCGCCGAGGACGCGGTCCCCGCCCTGCGCGCGGCACTGCGGGAGAGTTACGGGCCCGGCGAGCCGCTCCCCGAGCTCCTGGCCGGACCCGACGCGGCCACCACGCTCGCCGCGAGCGCCTGCCACACCGTGCTCAACGGCATCACCGGCTCCATCGGGCTCGCCCCGACCCTGGCCGCTCTGAAGGCGGGCCGCACCCTCGCCCTCGCCAACAAGGAGTCGCTGATCGTCGGCGGCCCGCTGGTGAAGGCGCTCGCCGCCCCCGGTCAGATCATCCCGGTCGACTCCGAGCACGCCGCGCTCTTCCAGGCGCTGGCCGCGGGCACCCGCGCCGACGTCCGCAAGCTCGTCGTCACCGCCTCCGGCGGACCCTTCCGGGGCCGTACGCGCGACGAACTGGCCGACGTCACCCGGGAGCAGGCGCTCGCCCACCCCACCTGGGCGATGGGACCGGTCATCACCATCAACTCCGCGACCCTCGTCAACAAGGGCCTGGAGGTCATCGAGGCGCACCTCCTCTACGACATTCCGTTCGACCGGATCGAGGTCGTGGTCCACCCGCAGTCCTACGTGCACTCCATGGTCGAGTTCAGCGACGGCTCCACGCTCGCCCAGGCCACCCCGCCGGACATGGGCGGCCCCATCGCCATCGGCCTCGGCTGGCCCCAGCGCGTTCCGGACGCCGCCCCCGCCTTCGACTGGACGAAGGCGTCCAGCTGGGAGTTCTTCCCGCTGGACACCGAGGCCTTCCCCTCGGTCGGCCTCGCCCGGCACGTGGGCGGGCTCGGCGGGACCGCGCCGGCCGTCTTCAACGCGGCGAACGAGGAATGCGTGGACGCTTTCCTCGCCGGACAGCTGCCCTTCAACGGAATCATGGATACGGTCACCGCTGTGGTGTCCGAACACGGCACCCCCGCCCCGGGAACCTCGCTCAGCGTCGCGGACGTCCTCGAAGCGGAAACGTGGGCCCGCGCACGGGCCCGGGAACTCTCGGCGAAAGCGACAGCGGAGGCGCGCGCATGAGTCTGACCTCGGTCCTGCTGACGGTCCTGGGGATCGCCGTCTTCGTCGTGGGCCTGCTCTTCTCCATCGCCTGGCACGAGCTGGGCCACCTCTCCACGGCCAAGATGTTCGGCATCCGGGTGCCGCAGTACATGGTCGGCTTCGGTCCGACGATCTGGTCCAAGAAGAAGGGCGACACGGAGTACGGCATCAAGGCCATCCCGGCCGGCGGCTACATCCGCATGATCGGGATGTTCCCGCCGGGCCCCGACGGCCGGCTCGAAGCCCGCTCCACCTCACCCTGGCGCGGCATGATCGAGGACGCCCGCTCCGCCGCCTACGAGGAGCTGGAGCCGGGCGACGAGAAGCGGCTCTTCTACACGCGCAAGCCGTGGAAGCGCGTCATCGTGATGTTCGCGGGCCCCTTCATGAACCTGATCCTCGCGGTCGCCATCTTCATGGGCGTCGCGATGACCTTCGGCTTCCAGACGCAGACCACCGAGGTCGCCGGCGTCCAGCAGTGCGTGATCTCGCAGAGCGACAAGCGCGAGACCTGCAAGGACGGCGACCCGGTCTCGCCGGCCAAGGCCGCAGGGCTCCAGGAGGGCGACAGGATCGTCGCCTTCGACGGGAAGAAGGTCGACGACTGGGCGACGCTCTCGGACCGCATCCGCGAGACCATCGGCCCCGCCACCCTCGTCGTCGAGCGCGACGGCAGGGAAATGACCCTCGACGCCGTCCTGCGCGAGAACGCCGTCGCGAAGAAGGACGGCAACGGCCAGGTCGTCCCGGACGAGTTCATCAAGGCGGGCTACCTGGGCTTCGCCGCCCGGACCGAGATCGTGCCGCTCTCCTTCGCCGACTCCACCGTCCGCATGGGCGACATGATCGAGAACGGTGTCGACTCGATCATCGCGCTGCCGTCCAAGATCCCGGCCCTCTGGGACGCCGCCTTCAGCGACGGCCAACGGGCCGACGACTCGCCGGTCGGTGTGGTGGGCGCGGCCCGGATCGGCGGCGAGGTGATGAACCTCGACATCCCGGCCCAGAACCAGGTCGCGATGATGCTGTTCCTGCTCGCCGGCTTCAACCTCTCGCTGTTCCTGTTCAACATGCTCCCGCTGCTCCCGCTGGACGGCGGCCACATCGCGGGCGCGCTCTGGGAGTCCCTGCGGCGCAACGTGGCCAAGGTCTTCCGGCGCCCCGACCCCGGCCCGTTCGACGTGGCCCGGCTGATGCCGGTCGCCTACGTGGTCGCCGGACTCTTCATCTGCTTCACGCTGCTGGTCCTGGTGGCCGACATCGTGAACCCCGTCAAGATCTCCTGATCGGCAGGACAGCCCCCGGGTGTCGGCCGGGCACACACCCCGTGTCCGGCCGCTCACCAACGGGTGGACTTGTCGACACGGTGCGTCCGTCCCGCCTCCGGTGCCGTAACCTCGAAGGCTGGAGCCCGCCGATCTCGGGACCTTGATCCACACCTTGGGGATGCACAGCGCATGACTGCGATTTCTCTCGGAATGCCGGCCGTTCCGACCAAGCTCGCCGACCGAAGGGTCAGCCGACAGATCCAGGTCGGCACGGTCGCGGTCGGCGGCGACGCGCCCGTCTCCGTGCAGTCGATGACGACAACACGCACGTCGGACATCGGCGCCACGCTCCAGCAGATCGCCGAGCTGACGGCGTCCGGCTGCCAGATCGTCCGGGTCGCGTGCCCGACACAGGACGACGCCGACGCGCTGGCCACGATCGCCCGGAAGTCGCAGATCCCGGTGATCGCCGACATCCACTTCCAGCCGAAGTACGTCTTCGCCGCGATCGACGCCGGCTGCGCCGCGGTCCGGGTGAACCCGGGCAACATCAAGCAGTTCGACGACAAGGTCAAGGAGATCGCGAAGGCGGCCGCCGAGACCCGCACCCCGATCCGGATCGGCGTCAACGCCGGCTCCCTGGACGCGCGGCTCCTGAAGAAGTACGGCAAGGCCACCCCCGAGGCCCTCGTCGAGTCGGCCCTGTGGGAGGCGTCCCTCTTCGAGGAGCACGGCTTCGGCGACATCAAGATCTCGGTCAAGCACAACGACCCGGTCGTGATGGTCAACGCCTACCGCCAGCTCGCCGCCCAGAGCGACTACCCGCTGCACCTCGGCGTCACCGAGGCCGGGCCGGCGTTCCAGGGCACCATCAAGTCGGCCGTCGCGTTCGGCGCGCTGCTCTCCGAGGGCATCGGCGACACCATCCGCGTCTCCCTCTCGGCCCCGCCGGCCGAGGAGGTCAAGGTCGGCCTCCAGATCCTGGAGGCGCTCAACCTCAAGCAGCGCCGCCTGGAGATCGTCTCCTGCCCGTCCTGCGGGCGCGCCCAGGTCGACGTCTACAAGCTCGCCGACCAGGTCAGCGCCGGCCTGGAGGGCATGGAGGTCCCGCTCCGCGTCGCCGTCATGGGCTGCGTCGTCAACGGCCCCGGCGAGGCCCGTGAGGCCGACCTCGGCGTCGCCTCCGGCAACGGCAAGGGGCAGATCTTCGTGAAGGGCGAGGTCATCAAGACCGTCCCCGAGTCGAAGATCGTCGAGACCCTCATCGAAGAGGCCCTGAAGATCGCCGAGCAGATGGAGAAGGACGGCATCGCGTCCGGCGAACCCCAGGTCTCCATCGGCGCCTGACCCGCGTCCTTCCACACCATCACCCGCCCCGCAGGGCCCCGTGCCCGGTGGGGCGGCGGCGTGTCCGGGGACCGGCTCCCGCATACACCACCGCCCTGCCCGGAGACCGTCTTGCGGACTCGAGCGGCGTTCGACAGGCTCGTCGGTTAAAGTGCGGAAATCAGCAGACCGCATGGTGAGGCCCCCTCGTGTTGACGCAGACCACCACCCGGGTCCTCGAACCCAGCGACCTCCAGGCAGCGCTCGCCATCCTGGAGAGCGAGCCCGTGGCCAACGCCTTCGTGACGTCCCGCGTGCAGGTCGCGGGACTCGACCCCTGGCGCCTCGGCGGCGAGATGTGGGGCTGGTACGCCGACGGCATGCTCCGCTCCCTGTGCTACTCCGGCGCCAACCTCGTCCCCATCTGCGCCGGCCCCGAAGCCGTCCGCGCCTTCGCCGACCGGGCGCGCAGGGCCGGCCGCCGCTGCTCCTCCATCGTCGGCCCGGCCGAACCCACCACCCAGCTCTGGCGGCTCCTCGAACCGAGCTGGGGCCCCGCCCGCGAGGTCCGGGCCAACCAGCCCCTCATGGTCACCGAGAGCCTCTCCGCCGACGTCACGCCCGACCCGCTCGTCCGCCGCATCCGCAAGGACGAGAGCGAGGTCCTGATGCCGGCCTGCGTGGCGATGTTCACCGAGGAGGTCGGCATCTCCCCGCTCGCCGGCGACGGCGGACTCCTCTACCAGGCCCGTGTCGCCGAACTCATCGGCACCGGCCGCTCCTTCGCCCGCATCGACGACGGCAAGGTCGTCTTCAAGGCGGAGATCGGCGCGGCCACCCCGCAGGCCTGCCAGATCCAGGGCGTCTGGGTCGCCCCCGAGCACCGCGGCAAGGGCCTCTCCGAAACGGGCATGGCCGCGGTCCTGCGCTACGCGCTGGCCGACGTCGCCCCCGTCGTCAGTCTGTACGTGAACGACTACAACACCCCCGCCCGCAAGGCCTACCGCCGGGTCGGCTTCCGCGAGGTCGGCGCGTTCATGAGCGTCCTGTTCTGAACCGTCCGCCGCGCACGCCCCGGGAACGCGCGGTTCTGACCGCCCGTTCCGGCCAGTAGGGTTCGCGCATGGCAGCAGCAGTCCCCGGAGAAGGCCCCGCAGCACCCGACGCCGAGATCGGCCCCGTCGACCTGGCCGCCCGCGTCGACGAAGCCCTGCGCGTCCAGGCGGCCGCCTTCGGACTGAGCCAGGACGAGATCGACGTACGCCGCCACATCGTCCTCAGGCACCTGGAACACCCCCACGCCCGCGCACTCGGCGCCATCACCCCCGACGGACGGCTCGTCGGCTTCGTCTACGGGCTGCCCAACGACCGCACCCAGTGGTGGTCCACCGTCGTCGAGCCCTATCTGCGGGCCACCGGCTCCGAGGGCTGGCTGGAGGACTCCTTCGTCATCACCGAACTCCACGTCCACCCGGACCACCAGCAACGCGGCATCGGCCGCACCCTGATCACCGCCATCACCGACTCCGTCGGCCACCCGAGGTCGATCCTCTCGGCGATCGACAAGGACAGCCCGGCCCGCGCCCTGTACCACTCCCTCGGCTACCGCGATCTGGCCCGCCAGGTCGTCTTCCCGAGCGCCCCGCAGCCCTACGCGGTCATGGGCGCGCCCCTGCCGCTGCTGCGCGCGAGGCCCGGGGCCTGAATGGATTTCCGCCAGCCCGCACCGCCCGGCTAACCTCGGGCTCACCACCCTTGCGAGCAGGAGTTCACCATGGCCCAGGTCCAGCGCATGTCCCGATTGATGGTCAAGACACTGCGCGACGACCCGGCGGACGCCGAGACGCTCAGCCACAAGCTGCTGGTCCGCGCCGGGTACGTCCGCCGCAACGCGGCCGGCATCTGGTCCTGGCTGCCGCTCGGCAAGAAGGTCCTGGACAACATCTCGGGCGTCGTGCGCGAGGAGATGGACGCCATCGGCGCCCAGGAGGTCCTGCTCCCCGCCCTGCTGCCCAAGGAGCCCTACGAGGCGTCCGGCCGCTGGGAGGAGTACGGCGACCTGCTCTTCCGCCTCAAGGACCGCAAGGGCGGCGACTACCTCCTCGGCCCCACCCACGAGGAGATCTTCACCCAGACCGTCAAGGACCAGTGCACGTCCTACAAGGACCTGCCGGTGATGCTCTACCAGATCCAGACGAAGTACCGCGACGAGGCCCGCCCCCGCTCCGGCGTGCTCCGCGGCCGCGAGTTCCAGATGAAGGACTCGTACAGCTTCGACACCACCGACGAGGGCCTCGCGCACTCCTACGCCCTGCACCGGGCCGCGTACATCAAGATCTTCGAGCGTCTCGGCCTCGACCACCGCATCGTCTCCGCCGTCTCCGGCGCGATGGGCGGTTCGGCCTCCGAGGAGTTCCTCGCCCCCGCCGCCGCCGGTGAGGACACCTTCGCGGACTGTCCGAACTGCGACTACGCCGCCAACACCGAGGCCGTGACCTTCGCGCTCGCCCCGGTCGACGGCTCGGCGCACGGCGCGGTCGAGGAGCTGGACACCCCCGACACCCCGACCATCGAGACGCTCGCCGCACACCTGGGCGTCCCCGCCTCCGCCACCCTGAAGAACCTGCTGGTCAAGGTGGACGGCGAGATCGTGGCCGTCGGCGTCCCCGGCCACCGCGAGGTCGACCTCGGCAAGCTCGGCGAGCACCTGGCCCCCGCCGTCGTCGAGCTGGTCACCGCCGAGGACTTCGTCGGCCGCGACGACCTCGTACGCGGTTACGTCGGCCCCCAGGGCCTGGAGAAGGTCCGCTATCTCGCCGACCCCCGCGTCGCCCCCGGCACCGCCTGGGTCACCGGCGCCAACCAGGACGGCAAGCACGCGAGGAACGTCGTCGCGGGCCGGGACTTCGAGGTCGACCAGTACCTCGATGTCGTCGTGGTCGAGGAGGGCGACCCCTGCCCCCAGTGCGGCACCGGCCTCACCCTGGACCGCGCCATCGAGATCGGCCACATCTTCCAGCTCGGCCGCAAGTACGCCGACACCTTCCAGCTCGACGTCCTCGGCCAGCAGGGCAAGCCCGTCCGGGTGACCATGGGCTCGTACGGCATCGGCGTCTCCCGCGCCGTGGCCGCCCTCACCGAGCAGACCGCCGACGACAAGGGCCTGTGCTGGCCCCGCGAGATCGCCCCGGCCGACGTCCACGTCGTCGCCGCCGGCAAGGCCCTCCAGACGGAGCTGGCCCTCGACGTCTCGGAGAAGCTCAACGCGGCGGGCCTGCGCGTCCTGGTCGACGACCGCCCCGGCGTCTCGCCCGGTGTGAAGTTCACCGACTCCGAGCTGATCGGCGTGCCCAAGATCCTGGTCGCGGGCCGCCGCTCCGCCGACGGCGTCCTGGAGCTCAAGGACCGCCGCACCGGCGAGCGCGAGGAACTGACCGTCGACGAGGCCATCGCCCGCCTGACGGCCGACCTGGCCTGATCAACCGCTGAAAAGGCCCCCGCGCAGGATCGCGCGGGGGCCTTCGTCGTACCGGAGTGACTACAGCCAGCCCGCGAACTCCAGGGAGACCTCGCCCATCTGCCGCCGCCCCTCGGCCAGCGCGCGGGTGCCCGACTCGACCGCCCGGAACAGCGTCCAGCCGTGCAGCCGCGCCTGCTCCACCTCCAGCGACTCCGCCAGCTTCTTGACCCGCCGCCGGGCCGTCACCGGGCCGCCGGGGGAGGCGATCAGATCCTCCGCGCGGTCCCGCACCAGCCGCGCCAGGTCATAGGCGCGCTCGCCCACCAGCGGCTCCGGACCCACCGTCAGCCACGGCGCCCGCTCCCCGGAGAGCACCTTGCTCTGCCGGAAGTTGCCGTGCAGCAGCAGGAGTTCGGGTGACCCCCCGACCAGCTCCGCCCGCGCCGCGAGTGCCGCGTCCACCAGCGGCGCCAGCTCCGGATCGGCCTCGGCGGCCGCCCGCATCCCGGCGCTCTGCCGATCGGTCCGCCCGGCCACGCTCTCGAAGGCGTGCCCGGCCGGCGGCTCCACCCACAGCCGCCGCAACGTGCCCGCCGCCTCCAGCAGCGCCTTCGCCTCCGGCAGCGAGCGCAGCGACACCTCGTGGTGCAGCCGCTCCAGCAGCAGCGCACCGGACGCGTCGAGCTCCGGCGCCTCCAGCGGCCGCACCGCGCCCCACCCGTTCCAGTGCTCCAGCGCCGCCCGCTCCAGGCGGGGCCCGGCGACCGGCGGGGCGATCTTCAGCGCGGCCGGGGTCCCGTCGGCCCGCCGCACCAGGACCACCAGGGAGCTGCGCCCACCGGGGGCGGCCACCCGCTCCACGGCGAGGCCGTCCCCGGCGGTGAGCGCCCGCTCGGTCAGCGCGGGGAGCGCGTCCAGCCAGTCGGCCGCCGCGGCGTCCCCGTACATCTCACCGAGCGCGCGCACCAAGTGCTGCGGCGGTTCGCAACCCATACGTCGTGTGTTCCCTTTCCGGTTCTTCTGATCAGCGGGCGCCGTCCGCGCCGGCGGCCTCCACCGGGCCCGTCGCGTCCGGATCCGCACCGGCGGCCCGCTCGGCGAGCCCCGGAAAGGCTACGTTGCCGCCCCGCCAGCGGGCCGACCGCACCGCGGCCTCCCGCAGCGCGCCGGCGGCCTCCTCGCGGCGAGCGCCCTCGGTGGCCCGGACGAGATCGGCGTAGGCGCCCGCGACCCGGTCCTCCAGCACCGCGGCCAGCCGTACCGCCGAGCGGGAGTCCGCGACGGCGAACAGCAGGGTGTACGCGGCGTCCGAGGCCACCGGCCTCCCGCCCAGGTCCCGTACGGAGCGCGCCAGCGCGTCCCGGCGGGCCCGGTGCCCGTCGTACGCGGCGCGGGCCTCGGCTCCGCGCTTCCCGCCGACGCGGCCACCCAGCACCCCGTAGCCGTACACCGCGGCGTGCTCGGCGGCCAGGGCCGCCTGGACGGCGGTCAGCTCGGGGGAGTCGGCGTCCTCCTCGGACGGCCGGACGGATCGGGTGCTCATGCGGCTGCCTCCTCGGCCAGTTCGGTCAGCAGATACGCGTGCGCCGCCGCGGCCGCCGCCACCGAGGCCAGCAGCCGGGCCAGCTCCGGCCCGGCGGTCAGCAGCGCTCCGGCGTACGCGTCGGCCCGGCGGCGTTCGTCGGCGGCCAGCTCCTGCACCGCGGCCTTCGGGTCGGCGGACACCGGGCCGGGCGCGGCCGGAGGGGCGTCGGCCTTCGGGGCGCCCTTCGCACGCGGCGGCGCCAGAGCCTTCCCGTGCTCCCGCACGGCGGCCCGCAGGGGCGCCAGGCCCGCGGCCGTCGCCGGATGCGCCCCGGCCACCAGGTCGTACCGGGCGAGCAGGAGGGCACCGTCGCGCACCGCCTTCTCGCGCACGGTCCTCTCGGTCCTCGCGGCGGCGGCCCGCGCGCCGGAGTGCGCGGGCTCTCCGCCGTCCGTCGCCTCGTCGCCGCCCCCGCAGCCGGTCAGCACCGCACCCAGGGCGAGGGCTCCCGTAGCGGTGAGCGCCCCCCTGCGCGTCGTCCCCGTGCGCCGCACGTTTCTCCTTCGGGCCTGGACCGGTCCTGACAGGATCTGTCCTGTTGTGATCACCGCAGGCGAGCGTACCCGCGGCCGAGCGGCAGGCGGACGGCAACACCCCTGGCGACCGGATACCCTTTGACCTGACGCACGACGATCCCCACAACAGCACACGCGGCCGAGGAGTCACCCGGATGAGCACCACCCAGAGCGAAAGGCTGCGCGGGTTGCTGGAACCGCTCGTCAGCGCGCAGCAACTGGACCTCGAGGAGATCGAGGTGTCCCGGGCCGGCCGCCGAGGAGTGCTGCGGATCATCGTGGACTCCGAGGAGGGCGTGGAGCTGGACGCCTGCGCGGAGCTGAGCCGCGCGATCTCCGAGAAGCTGGACGAGACCGACGCGATGGGCGAGGGCGAGTACGTCCTCGAAGTCAGCTCCCCCGGCGCTGACCGCCCGCTGACCGAGCACCGCCACTACGTACGCGCCATCGGCCGGCTGGCCAGGTTCCACCTGGCCGGCGACGGCTCCGGTGAGCTGGTCGCCCGCATCCTCGCGGTGGACGAGGACGGGCTCGACCTCGAAGTGCCCGGCGTCAAGGGCCGCAAGCCCACCGCCCGCCGCCTCGCCTTCGACGAGATCGCCAAGGCGCGCGTGGAGATCGAATTCAACCGCAAGGACAAGAAGGAAGAGGAGGCGTAGCCGTGGACATCGATGTGAAGCTTCTGAAGGGCTTGGCGCAGGACAAGGAGATCCCCTTCGACGTGCTCGTCGGGGCGATCGAGTCGGCCCTCCTCATCGCCTACCACCGCACCGACGGCAGCCACCGCCGTGCTCGTGTGGAGCTCGACGCGAACGGTCACGTCACGGTGTGGGCCAAGGAGGACCCGGCCGACCTCGAAGAGGGCCAGGAGCCCAAGGAGTTCGACGACACCCCGTCCGGATTCGGCCGGATCGCCGCGACCACCGCCAAGCAGGTCATCCTGCAGCGGCTGCGCGACGCCGAGGACGACCGCACCTTCGGGGAGTACGCGGGCCACGAGGGCGATGTCGTCACGGGCGTCGTCCAGCAGGGCAAGGACCCCAAGAACGTCCTGGTCGACATCGGCAAGATGGAAGCCATGCTGCCGGTCCAGGAGCAGGTCCCGGGCGAGGAGTACGTGCACGGCCTGCGCCTTCGTACGTATGTCGTACGGGTCGCCAAGGGCGTCCGCGGTCCGTCGGTGACGCTCTCGCGCACCCACCCGAACCTGGTGAAGAAGCTCTTCGCGCTGGAGGTCCCGGAGATCGCGGACGGCTCGGTGGTCATCGAGGCCATCGCCCGCGAGGCCGGCCACCGCACCAAGATCGCCGTGCGCTCCACCCGGGCCGGCCTGAACCCCAAGGGTGCCTGCATCGGCCCGATGGGCAGCCGTGTGCGCAACGTCATGGCCGAACTGCACGGCGAGAAGATCGACATCGTGGACTGGTCCGACGACCCGGCCGAGATGGTCGCCAACGCCCTCTCGCCCGCCCGGGTGAGCAAGGTCGAGGTCGTCGACCTCGGCGCCCGCTCCGCCCGCGTCACCGTGCCGGACTACCAGCTGTCGCTGGCGATCGGCAAGGAGGGCCAGAACGCCCGCCTCGCCGCCCGCCTGACCGGCTGGCGCATCGACATCCGTCCGGACACCGAGACGGACGAGGAGCGCGAGAACGCCGACCGCGAGCGGGCCGAGCGGGCCCGGGAGCGCTCGGAAAGGCGTTGACCCGGAGGGGCTCCAGGGAATAGATCTGAGCGGTACGCCGCTGAGATCACGACAACATCCGTTCGATTTTTGCCCCAAAGCGGCGAGGTCGGTACGGGGAGGTAGACTTAAACGTGTCTGGCCGGACGCAAGCCCGCGCTTGCCCCGAGCGAACCTGTGTGGGATGCCGGGAGCGAGCGATCAAGAGCGAGCTGCTGCGCATCGTGGTGGACGAGGGCGCCTGCGCCCCTGATCCACGCGGTACGCTGCCCGGCCGGGGTGCTTACGTGCACCCCGTCTCCGTCTGCCTCGACCTGGCGGTCCGCCGCCGGGCGTTCTCCCGGGCCTTCAAGGCCAAGGGGCCGTTCGACACCGCGGCACTGACGCGGTTCGTCGAGCGGGTTGCACCGTAGGAAAAGTGAACGGCACGGGTCCCCGTGCGGTCAGGTACCTCGCGAGTTGGAAGTAGGTCGAGATTGCGATGAGCAGCACTCGATGAGTACGCGATGAGTACGCCCATGAAGTAGCGACGGTCCGGCGGTAACCCGGACCTAAAAGGAGCGAAGTGGCTAAGGTCCGGGTATACGAACTCGCCAAGGAGTTCGGCGTCGAGAGCAAGGTCGTCATGGCCAAGCTCCAAGAACTCGGTGAATTCGTCCGTTCGGCGTCCTCGACGATCGAGGCGCCGGTTGTACGTAAGTTGACCGACGCACTGCAGGGGCCCGGCGGCAACGCCGGCAAGTCCGCTGCCAAGCCCGGTGCGCCCCGCAAGGCGGCGCCCGTGAAGCCCGCAGCGCCCTCCCCGGCCGCTGCGGCACGTCCCGGGGCCCCGAAGCCCGGCGCACCGGCTCCCAAGCCGGCCGCCGAGGCCGAGACCCCCAGCAGCACCCCGGCGGCGCCCTCCGCGCCGTCCACGGGCCCCCGTCCGGGCCCGAAGCCCGCGCCGAAGGCGGCCCCGGTGACCCCGGTCCCGGCCGCCGAGTTCTCGGCTCCGGCTCCGGCCCAGCCGGCTGCCCCGCAGCAGTCCCAGGCCCCGCGTCCCGCGGGTGCCACCCCCGGCCCCCGTCCCGCACCCGCCCGTCCGGCTCCGGCCGGCGGTCAGCGTGACGGCGGCCAGCGCGACGGCGGCCGTGACGGTGGCCAGCGCGACGGCGGCCGTGGTGGCGAGCGTGGCGGCGACCGCCCCGCACGTCCCGCGGGCCAGGGCGCCCCGCGCCCCGGCGGCGCCCGTCCGGCCGGTCCCCGTCCGGGCAACAACCCCTTCACCTCCGGCGGTTCCACCGGCATGGCGCGCCCCGGCGCGCCCCGTCCGGGTGGTGCCCCGCGCCCCGGTGGCGGCTCGGAGCGCCCCGGCGCCCCGCGTCCCCAGGGCAGTGGCCCCGGCGGCGCCCCGCGTCCGCAGGGCGGTCAGGGTCAGGGCGGCGCCCGTCCCACTCCGGGCGGCATGCCTCGCCCGCAGTCCCCGCGTCCCGGCGGCGGTCCCGCCGGTAACCGTCCGAACCCGGGCATGATGCCGCAGCGTCCCGCCGCGGGTCCGCGTCCCGGCGGTGGCCCCGGCGGTGGCCGTGGTCCCGGCGGCGGTGGCGGTCGTCCCGGCGGTGCCGGTGGCGGCGGTCGTCCCGGTGGCGGCGGCGGCTTCGCGGGTCGTCCCGGTGGCGGCGGTGGCGGCGGCTTCGCCGGTCGTCCGGCCGGTCCCGGTGGCGGCGGCGGTGCCGGTCGTCCCGGTGGCGGCGGCGGCTTCGGCGGTCGTCCCGGCTTCGGTGGCCGTCCCGGCGGCCCCGGTGCCCGCGGTGGAACACAGGGTGCGTTCGGCCGTCCCGGCGGTCCGGCGCGTCGTGGCCGCAAGTCGAAGCGGCAGAGGCGCCAGGAGTACGAGGCCATGCAGGCCCCGTCGGTCGGCGGCGTCATGCTGCCTCGCGGCAACGGACAGCCCGTCCGGCTGTCGCGCGGCGCCTCGCTCACCGACTTCGCGGAGAAGATCAACGCCAACCCGGCGTCGCTCGTCGCCGTGATGATGAACCTCGGCGAGATGGTCACCGCAACGCAGTCCGTTTCCGACGAGACGCTCCGGCTTCTCGCCGAGGAGATGAACTACGTCCTGGAGATCGTCAGCCCCGAGGAGGAGGACCGCGAGCTGCTCGAGTCCTTCGACATCGAGTTCGGCGAGGACGAGGGCGGCGAAGAGGCTCTGGTCTCGCGTCCGCCGGTCGTGACCGTCATGGGCCACGTCGACCACGGCAAGACCCGACTGCTGGACGCGATCCGCAAGACGAACGTGGTCGCGGGCGAGGCCGGCGGTATCACGCAGCACATCGGTGCGTACCAGGTCTCCTCCGAGGTCAACGGCGAGGACCGCAAGATCACCTTCATCGACACCCCCGGTCACGAGGCGTTCACCGCCATGCGTGCCCGTGGTGCGAAGTCGACCGACATCGCGATCCTCGTGGTGGCGGCCAACGACGGTGTGATGCCCCAGACGATCGAGGCGCTGAACCACGCCAAGGCGGCCGAGGTGCCGATCGTGGTCGCGGTCAACAAGATCGACGTCGAGGGCGCCGACCCGACCAAGGTGCGCGGTCAGCTCACCGAGTTCGGTCTGGTGGCCGAGGAGTACGGCGGCGACACCATGTTCGTCGACATCTCCGCCAAGCAGGGCCTCAACATCGAGGCCCTCCTGGAGGCCGTCGTCCTCACCGCCGACGCCTCGCTCGACCTGCGGGCCAACCCGGAGCAGGACGCGCAGGGTATTGCGATCGAGTCCCACCTCGACCGCGGTCGCGGTGCCGTCTCGACCGTCCTGGTCCAGCGCGGAACGCTGCGCATCGGTGACACGGTGGTCGTGGGCGACGCCTACGGCCGAGTCCGCGCCATGCTCGACGACAGCGGTCAGAACGTCCAGGAAGCGGGTCCCTCGACCCCCGTCCTGGTGCTCGGTCTCACCAACGTCCCGGGAGCCGGCGACAACCTCCTGGTGGTCGACGAGGACCGTACGGCCCGTCAGATCGCCGAGAAGCGTGCCGCCCGTGAGCGCAACGCCAACTTCGCCCGCAAGGGCGTCCGGTTCTCCCTGGAGAACCTGGACGAGGCGCTCAAGGCCGGTCTGGTCCAGGAGCTCAACCTCATCATCAAGGGCGACGCGTCCGGTTCGGTGGAGGCTCTCGAGTCCTCGCTGCTCCAGCTCGACGTCGGCGAAGAGGTCGACATCCGGATCCTGCACCGCGGTGTGGGTGCGGTCACCGAGTCGGACATCAACCTGGCGACCGGCTCCGACGCCATCGTGATCGGCTTCAACGTGCGCGCCGCAGGGCGTGCCGAGCAGATGGCCGAGCGCGAAGGCGTGGACGTCCGGTACTACTCGGTCATCTACCAGGCGATCGAAGAGATCGAAGCGGCCCTCAAGGGTCTGCTCAAGCCGGAGTACGAAGAGGTCGAGCTCGGCACGGCGGAGATCCGCGAGATCTTCCGCTCGTCCAAGCTGGGCAACATCGCCGGTGTGCTGGTCCGCTCCGGCGAGGTCAAGCGCAACACCAAGGCGCGCCTGCTGCGCGATGGCAAGGTCATCGCGGAGAGCCTCAACATCTCCGGTCTGCGCCGCTTCAAGGACGACGTCACCGAGATCCGCGAAGGCTTCGAGGGCGGTATCAACCTCGGAAACTTCAACGACATCAAGATCGACGACGTCATCGCGACGTACGAGATGCGCGAGAAGCCGCGAGGCTGATCAACTCTCGGGTCCGCGAGGATCCGCAGGGATGCGGAAGAGGTCCGGGAGTTCGCTCCCGGACCCCCTCCACCGAGGTCGGGGCCGGTCGACGGGTCGTATTTCCGTCGATCGGCTCCGGCCGTTCCGGTACGGTTCTGATGTCCCCGGCAAGCTCTGGCGGGGCACGAACCCGAACCGGCGGGACATCCGGACACACATGTATGTGGGGACCCTGTCCTTCGATCTGCTCCTCGGCGACGTACGGTCGTTGAAGGAGAAGCGTTCCGTCGTCCGCCCGATCGTCGCCGAGCTCCAGCGCAGATGCGCGGTGAGCGTGGCCGAGACAGGCGGACAGAATCTCCACCGCAGGGCCGAGATCGGCCTTGCCGTGGTCTCCGGTGACACCGGACACCTCACGGACGTACTGGACCGCTGCGAACGGCTGGTCGCGGGACGCCCCGAGGTGGAGCTGCTGTCGGTGAGACGGCGGCTGCACAGTGACGAAGACTGACAGTCGAGCGAAATCAGAAGGAAGAGTGACGGACCGGTGACCGACAACGCGCGGGCCCGCAAGCTGGCCGATCGCATCCAGGTCGTGGTCGCGGAGACCCTGGACCGGCGAATCAAGGATCCGCGGCTGGGATTCGTGACGATCACGGACGCCCGGGTCACCGGAGACCTGCGGGAGGCCACGGTCTTCTACACGGTCTACGGCGACGACGAGGAGCGCGCGGCCTCCGCCGCGGCACTGGAGAGCGCCAAGGGCGTCCTCCGCACCGAGGTCGGCCGGCAGACCGGGGTCAGGTTCACGCCGAGCCTGGCCTTCGTCCCGGACGCCCTCCCGGACAACGCCCGCACCATCGAGGACCTCCTCGACAAGGCGCGGGCCAAGGACGCGGAGGTGCGCCAGGTGTCCACGGGCGCGAGCTACGCCGGCGACGCCGACCCGTACCGCAAGCCCGAGGACGAGGACGACGAGACCGGGACCGACGAGACCGGGACCGGGACCGACGGATCCTCCGAGAAGAACGAGGGCCCGGCCTCCGCATGACCGAGCAGACCACCACGCCGGACGGCCTTGTCATCGTCGACAAGCCGTCCGGCTTCACTTCGCACGACGTCGTCGCCAAGATGCGCGGCATCGCCCGCACCCGGCGGGTCGGCCACGCCGGCACGCTGGACCCGATGGCGACCGGCGTCCTCGTGCTCGGCGTCCAGCGGGCCACCAAGCTGCTGGGCCACCTCGCCCTGACCGAGAAGGAGTACCTCGGCACGATCCGGCTCGGCCAGGACACCGTCACCGACGACGCCGAGGGCGAGATCACCTCGTCCACCGACGCCTCCGGCGTGACCCGCGAGTCCATCGACGCCGGGGTCGCCGCGCTGACCGGCCGGATCATGCAGGTCCCGTCCAAGGTCAGCGCCATCAAGATCGACGGCAAGAGGTCCTACGCGCGGGTGCGCGGCGGCGAGGAGTTCGAGATCCCGGCCCGCCCGGTGACCGTCTCCTCCTTCCGCGTCTACGACGTCCGCGAGGCCGTCGCCGAGGACGGCACCCCCGTCCTCGACCTGGTCGTCTCCGTGGTCTGCTCCTCGGGCACGTACATCCGGGCCATCGCCCGCGACCTCGGCGCAGGGCTCGGCGTCGGCGGCCACCTCACCGCGCTGCGCCGCACCCGGGTCGGCCCGTACGGACTGGACGCGGCCCGGACGCTCGACCAGCACCAGGAGGAGTTGACCGTGATGCCGGTCGCCGAGGCGGCCGCCTCGGCGTTCTCCCGCTGGGACGTGGACGAGAAGCGCGCCAAGCTGCTCCTCAACGGCGTACGGCTGGACATGCCCGCCCATCCGCCGGGGCCCGTCGCGGTCTTCGGGCCCGACGGCGCGTTCCTCGTGCTCGTCGAGGAGGAGAAGGGCAAGGCCAAGAGCCTCGCCGTCTTCGCCTGAGCCACACCCCGTCATCCGTGGAGCGGGCACCCGTGCCCCACCCGGTGCCCGCTCCACGTTCCCCTCCCCGGCACCATTCCTGCTCTCCGAGGGACACGCCTATTCACCCCATCGGACGGGCGCTCGGAGTGAATACCGGGGGCGTGGGGGGCGCTTTCACCGTCCGCGCGCTCCGGGCGATCACCGGCGGCCTAACGTCGCACCATGGGCAGTGGGGACCGGTCGAAGCTGGTAAGAATCTGTGATCAGGCCGGCCGGCCGCGAGGGACGGGATTCGTCGCGGACGACCGCGGCACGGTCGTCACCGCCCACCAGGCCGTGACCTCACCGGGCCCGCTCCTCCTCCACGGCACCGACGGACGCACCCGCGCCGTCGCCCCCGACGACATCACCGCGCTGCCCGCCCTCGGCCTCGCCCTCTTGCGCACCGGCGGCCCCGACGCCCTCGACGCGGAGCCCCTGCCCATCGCCGGACGCGACCGCGCCGAACCCGGCGGCTACGTGGACATCGCCGCCCACGGACGGCGCGAGGCCCGGGTGCTCGGCACCACCCCCGCCACCTACACCGCACCGGACGGCGTCGGCCACCCGGTCCCCGCCGCCCTGGAGCTGGCCCTCGGCACCGACGGCCGCGACGCCCTGCGCTCCGGGGGCGCGGCCATCGGCGGGCCCGTCACCGACCCGGCCACCGGCGCGGTCGTCGGCATCCTCTGCACCGCCCTCACCGCCCCGCACGAGGCGGCCGGCCTCGCCCTCCCGATCACCCGGGGCGCGGACGACGCGCTGGACGCCCTGCTGCGCCGCAACGCCACCGCCGCCCCCGCCTACGGCCCCGACCTCAACCTCGCCGGGGCCCTCCAGCTCACCGCCACCTCCGTCGGCTCGGCGGACGGCCCCCGAGCCCGCACCGCCCCCGTCGAGCGCGCCGACGTCCACGCCGAGCTCGCCGCCTTCGCAGCCGGTACGGGCCCGGTCCTCGGCCTCGTCGGAGCGCCCGGCACCGGCCGCACCACCGAGCTGGCCGCCCTCGCCGCCCGCCGCGCGGACGGTGGCACGCCCGCGCCCACCCTCTGGCTGCGCGGCGCGGACCTGCTGGCGGAGGACTCCTCGATCGCGGACGCCGCGGGCCGCACGCTCACCCGCGCGGCCCGGATCGTCACCGCCGCCGGCGCCCGCGGCGACATGAACACGGCCACCCCGGAGCGCGTCGCCCGGCTCGCCGCCGACGCCGGGCAGCCGCTCCTGGTGGTCCTCGACGGCCCCGAGGAGATGCCGCCACTGCTGGCCCACCGGCTCGCCGCCTGGACGGCGGGCACCGCCGCCTGGCTGCGCGAACGGGGCGTCATGCTCGTCGTGGCCTGCCGCCCCGAGCACTGGGAGACCGCGGGCCTCCTCTACCCGCCGGGCGCCCTGCACCTCCCGGACCGCCCCGCCCGCCGGCTGCCGCCCGCCCTGCGCCTCGGCGACCTCGCACCCGATCAGGCCGAGCGGGCCAAGGAGGCCTACGGCATCCCGGCCGCCGCCCTCGCCCCCGGCCACGACCGGCACCCGCTCACCCTGCGGCTCCTCGCCGAGGTCCGCGCCGCACTGCCGCCCGGTGTGCCGGGCCGCCCCGACGCGGAGGACGTCTTCGGCGCCCACCTCGACCTGCTGTGCGTGCGCGTCGCGGTCCGGATCGCGGCCGCCGCCGACGAACAGCCCCGCGGCGCCGCCGTGCGCCGGCTCGCCGCGCGCGTGGCGGGCCAGGTCCACGAGGCGGCCCGCCGCTGCCTGGGCCCGGGCCAGGGCGAGCTGGACCGGGTGGCGTTCGAGGAGGTCTTCCCCTGGCGCACCGGCTGGGCCTCCGCCGTCCTCACCGAGGGCCTCCTCGTCCCCGCCGGGGCGGGCTACCGCTTCGCCCACGAGGAGCTCGGCGACTGGGTGCAGGGCGCCCACCTCGACCTGGACGCGGCCCTGCGGTCCCTGGTGCACCGCTGGCACCGGGGGAGTGGCGGCCCGGACCGGGTGCCGCACCCCCGCACCGCCGGAGAACCCCGCAGCCTGCCCGTGCCCCGGCACCGCATCGGACCGGTGATCCAGGCGATGGTCCTCCTGGGCCGCCGTCAGGGCACCGCCGCGCTCGCGCACCGGATGGCCGACCTGATCGAGGCGCTGGACCGGCTGTGGACCGACGCGGGCCCGCGCGACGAGGACGCCGCCTGGTGGGCGGCCCACCTGCTGAACGGCAGCCTGCTGCGAGTGCCCGACGCCCGCCCCTATCTCGGCGTCCTGCGGGTCCTCGCCGGACGCATCACCCGCCGCTCCGCCGCCCCCGGAGGACCCGGCGGCCTCGGGGCGTACGGGGAGTTCGGGCCCTGGTTCTGGCGGCGGCTGAGGCTGCCCGAGGAGGACCGGATCGATCTGCTCCGCCGCCTGGTGCCCGCCGACGGGCTGCCCCGCACCGACGGCGACGAACGCTATCTGGACGCGGTCGCCCGCCGCCTCACCCTCGACGCCCCGGCCGTGCAGCCGCTGCTGTGCCGCTGGTTCACCGACGAACGCCCGCTGCTCGTGGGCCCCGACGCTCCGGACGTCCCGCTGCGGCCCACGGTCGCCGCCGCCGCGCAGGCCCTGCTGTACGCCCGCCGCGACCTCGCCCCCGACGGCCTGGCCGACGCGCTGATCGCCACTCCGCACCGACGCGCCGGGGAACTGCTGCTCGCCCTCGCCGAGGACGGGCCCACCGCGCTCTGCCGGGCCGTGGAGCGCTGGGCCCGCGACGAGGACCGCCCGGCCCGCCGCTCCGCCGCCGCCCGCTACGCCGGGCTCCTCCAGCAGCGGGTCACGGCCGAGGGCGACCTGGCCCTGCTGCGCTCCGCCGCTCTCGTGCTGCTGGACCGGCCCGAGGACGTCGCCCTGCACGCCGCCGCCCTCAGCCTCCTCGTCCGCGACCCGGTGGCGAGGGCGAGCCACCTCCCCGATGCCCTGCGGGCGTTCGCCGCCGGAGACCCCCGGCTGCCCGTCGAACTGCTCGCCGAGGTGTTCCCCGCTCACCAGAAGGCGGTCCTCGCCGCCCTCCGTGCCCGCCTCGCCCGCCCCGGAGACGGTGGGGGAGCGGTGCTGCGGGCGCTGGCCGGGCTCGACACGCCCGCGCTCGCGCTGCACGTCGCCGGACTCGTACGGGAGTACATCGACGCCCATCCCGAGGACGGCACGCACGCCGCCGAGTACGTCGACCTGCGCCTGGAGCACGGTCCGGCCGCCCGGGCACTTCTCCTGCCCCTGGTGACCGGGCTGCTGCGGGACCGCCCCGCACCGCCGCCGGTGCGCGCCGCGCTCGCCCGGGTCCTCGCCGGGGCGGGGAGCGCCGAGTCCCGGCCGCTGCGGGCGGAGCTGCTGGAGGTCCTGCTGGAGTTCGAGCAGGTCACCGGCCGGGACCCGGATGTGCTGGAGGCCCTGCTCCGGGCCGCCGCCGAGGGCTCCGAGCGCCGCCCGGAGGTCCGTACGCGCGCACTCGTCCACCGCACCGGGATGCTGTTGGTCCGCACCCCCGAGGGCGCCGCCCGCTTCGACCGGGGCCTGGTCGAGCTCGCCCGCGACGTGCCCGGATTCGCCGCACTCGTCACCCGCTGGCTGGCCGACGCCCCGCAGGAGTGGGCGGCGGTCGTGGGGCCGAGCGCCCGGCGCACGGTCGAGGCGTTGGAGACATCACGCCCGTCGATGCCGATGCCGATGCAGGCGGCGGGACGTGAGCATGGCAGTCTTAGACCTGCGTAATCGACATACACACGTACACAGGTTCGGGCGAGGAGCGGTCACAGTGCAGCGCTGGCGTGGCTTGGAGGACATCCCCCAGGACTGGGGACGCAGCGTCGTCACCATCGGCTCCTACGACGGCGTGCACCGCGGACACCAGCTGATCATCGGCCGGGCCGTCGAGCGCGCCCGTGAGCTGGGCGTCCCGTCCGTCGTCGTCACCTTCGACCCGCACCCCAGCGAGGTCGTCCGCCCCGGCAGCCACCCGCCGCTGCTCGCCCCGCACCACCGCCGCGCCGAGCTGATGGACCGGCTGGGCGTGGACGCCCTGCTGATCCTGCCGTTCACCGCCGAGTTCTCCAAGCTGTCGCCCGCCGACTTCATCGCGAAGGTCCTCGTCGACCGGCTGCACGCCAGGACCGTCATCGAGGGCCCCAACTTCCGCTTCGGCCACAAGGCCGCAGGGAACGTCGCGCTCCTGACCGAGCTGGGCGTCGCCTACGACTACACCGTCGAGGTCATCGACCTGTACGTCACCGGCGAGGCGGGCGGCGGACAGCCGTTCTCCTCCACGCTCACCCGGCGGCTGATCGCCGAGGGGGACGTCTCCGGCGCCGCCGAGATCCTCGGCCGCCCGCACCGGGTCGAGGGCATCGTGGTGCGCGGCGCGCAGCGCGGCCGGAAGCTGGGCTTCCCGACGGCCAACGTCGAGACCCTGCCGCACACCGCGATTCCCGCCGACGGCGTCTACGCCGGATGGCTGGAGGTGGCCGGCGAGTCGATGCCCGCCGCGATCTCGGTCGGCACGAATCCGCAGTTCGACGGCGTCGAGCGGACCGTCGAGGCGTACGCCATCGACCGCGTCGACCTGGAGCTGTACGGGCTGCACGTGGCCGTCGACTTCCTCGCGTACGTCCGCGGCATGCTGAAGTTCGACTCGGTCGACGACCTCCTGGTCGCCATGGCCGCCGATGTGAAGCGCTCCAGCGAGCTGACCGCCGCGTACGACGGCACCCACTGACGACAGGCCCCACCCCGCCGTGCGATCCGCCCGGGGACGGCGGATGCTGACAGGATGCGCGACATCCTGCCCGACCTCCGCGCCCGGTGCGCCGACGGCATCCCCTTCGCCCTGGCGACCGTCGTCGCCGTGCACGGCAGCGCGCCCCGCGACCCGGGCGCCGTGCTGGCCGTCGACGCGGCGGGGACGGTGCTCGGCAGCGTCTCCGGAGGCTGTGTCGAAGGCGATGTGTACGAGGTCGCCCGCGAGGTGCTCGCCGGGGCCGCGCCGCGCGTGGTGTCGTACGGGATCAGCGACGACGAGGCGTTCGGCGTAGGCCTGACCTGCGGCGGCACCATCGAGGTCCTGGTGCGCGCCTGTGCGACCGCCGTCGAACGCGAGGATCTCGCGGCCGTGCTGGACCTGATCGCCGCCGGTCTGCCGGTGGCCGAGGCCACGGTCCTGTCCGGCGCGGCGGAGACCGGGGCCCGCCTGGTCGTCCGGCCGGCCGACACCCCCGGCAGCCGCGGCACTCTCGGTTCCGAAGGGCTGGACGCCGCCGTCACGGACGACGCCCGGGGGCTGCTGGCCCAGGGGCACACCGCGATCCAGCGGTACGGGGCGCGGGGCCAGCGCCGGATGCAGGAGGTCGCCGTCTTCGTCCGGACGTACGCCCCGCCGCCCCGCATGCTCGTCTTCGGCGCGATCGACCACGCGGCGGCCACCGCCCGCATCGGCTCGTTCCTCGGCTACCGGGTCACCGTCTGCGACGCCCGCCCCGCCTTCGCCACCCGGGAACGCTTCCCCACGGCGGACGAGGTCGTCCGCGCCTGGCCGCACACCTACCTGGAGTCCACCGCGGTCGATGCCCGCACCGTGATCTGCGTGCTCACCCACGACCCCAGGTTCGACGTGCCCCTGCTCGTCGCGGCTCTGCGCACGCCCGCCGCGTACATCGGGGTGATGGGCAGCCGCCGCACCCACCGCGACCGGCTGGCCCGGCTGCGCGCGGCCGGGGTGGACGAGGCGCACCTCGCGCGCCTCGCCTCACCCGTGGGCCTCGACCTCGGAGCCCGTACGCCGGAGGAGACGGCGGTCTCGATCGCCGCCGAGATCGTCCAGCACCGCTGGGGCGGCACGGGCCGACCGCTCGGCGAACTGACGGGGGCGATCCACCACGGCGGACCGGCCGCCCGGAAGTAGTCAGGGCACCGTCGCACCGCCTCGCTCGGCGCCCTTCTCCGCCTGCGGCGGCAGGACGCCGTCGCCTTGGCCCTCGCCGTCGCCCTCGCCCGGACGGTCCATCGCGCGCCACTCCGGCCGCAGCCCCGTCAGATTCGTGGTGAGGAAGTACGCGGCCCCGCAGGCGAGAAGCACCGGAGTCAGGCCGACCGCGGACACCGCCACCCCGGCGAGCAGCCCACCGAGCGGGATTCCGGACCAGGACAGTGAGTCACCCAGCGCGTTGACCCGGCCCAGCATCCGGCGCGGCACCCGTTCCACGAGGACGGCCCCCAGCACGGGGTTGATGAACCCGGCGCCGAACCCGCTGACGGCGAAGACGGCCAGGACCGCACCCAGGGGGGCGTCGACGGCGAGGACCAGGAATCTCGGCGCCCCGGCCAGCAGGAATCCGCCGAGGACCATCAACCTGCGGCGGAGCCGGTGCGCGGCCAGCGCGGCGATGAGACTCCCGCCCACCGCGGCCGCCCCCATCACACTGCCGATCAGGCCGATCGCCGCCGGGCCGTTTCCGGATTCCCCCGCCCACACGGGAACCAACAGGGTGGTCATCGCCGCGTCCAGCAGGTTGGTGATCCCGACCATGACGATCACGGCGAGCAGCAGCGGCTCGTGCCGGAGGAAGGTGAAGCCCTCGCCGAACCGGCGCCAGTAGCCCGCCTCCTCTCCGCCGGCCGGTGCCGAGGGGTCCACGACCGGATGCCCCATACCGCGAGGCAGCGCGACGGCGACGATCACCGAACCGAGGGCGAAGCAGCCCGCGTTGACGACCAGGCCCGTCATGGGGCCGAGCAGCGCCACCAGGGCGCCGCCCGTCGCCGGACCGATCGTGGAGGCGAGCCGCTCGATCACACCGGACAGGCCGGCGGCCCGCACCAGGGGTGTCCCGCAGCGCTCGGCTGCCTCCGGGACCATGACCTCCTTGGCCAGATCGCCCGGGCCGCGCGCCGCGCCGATCACCGCGACCAGGCCCAGCAGGACGGGGAAGGAGAGCCGGTCCAGGGCGTGGAGCAGCGGGATCGCCGCTGCGGCGGCCGCGCTCGCCAGATCCGTGGTCCAGGAGACGGCCCGCGGCCCGATCCGATCCACCAGAGGGCCGGTGAACGCTTTGACCGCCACGTAGGGCGCCATCTCGCAGAAGGCGACAAGACCGGTCATGGTGACGCTGCCCGTGGTGACGAGCACGAACCAGGGCAGGGCCACCAGCGAGATCCGCGTGCCGGTCACGGACACGGCGATGGCCGCCAGCACCCCGACCAGGGGCCGTAAGGAACGCTTCGCGGATGCTCCGCCGGCGCCGCCGGGAGCGTCCGAGGTCACCGCGTCTCCGTTCCTGGCGCGGGGGCCTCGGGCTCGGGCAGGATGTGGGTGATGAGGCCGACCCGCTCGGCGCCCTCGGGGGCGCCTGCCGCGGCTTCGGGCGTGTCCCGCCGGTAGCGCGTGATGACCTCGGCCAGCTCTTCGTACAGGGTGGCTGTCTCCTCGGGCGTGAGCCGTAGGGCCCAGTCGCTCATGTCGAAGGCGTTCCGCCAGGCGCGGTCCATCGTCCGCAGCCCGTTCACGGCCTGCTGGGTGCGCAGGGTGTGGATGGCGGCGACGGACTGCTGGTAGGCGAGTGCGGCCTCGGGCTCCTGCTCGGTCAGCTCCGGATCGTTGAACCAGATCGTCCGGTGCACCGAACGCCACCAGCGCTCGCGTGCGTTGCCGCGCTCCGTGTCCTCCTCGACGAAGCCGGCCGCGCCGAGCTGACGCAGGTGGTAGCTGGCCGTCCCGGAGTTCACCCCCAGCCGCTCCGCGAGGCGGGTGGCCGTGGACGGGCCGTGCTTCCCCAGCAGCCCGACCAACCGCACGCGTACCGGATGCGCCAGAGCACGCAGCCCCTTGGCGTCCAGGACGACCGATCCCTCTCCGGTGGCCGGGGCGTCCGACCGGTCCGACGCGTCATCTGTTGTCATACGAACAGCCTAGACCGCAAAGAGTTCTTCGCAAAGGATTCTTCGCGAAGAACTCTTCGCGGTCTGTGCCGGGGCTGTCCGACCGATGAGTTCCGGGCCGGGTGGAGGTCATTGCTACAGGACCGCCGACAGGCAAGCGGTCGTCGGACAAGCGCTCGCACCCGAAGGAGACACCGTGGCCAAGCTCATCTACTCCATGATCACCTCGCTCGACGGCTACGCGGAGGCGGCGGACGGCAACCTCGGCACCGGGGCCGAGGACCCGGAAGTGCACACCTTCGTCGGTGACCTCTTCCGCCCCGTCGGCACGTACCTCTACGGACGGCGGATGTACGAGACGATGGTCTACTGGGAGACCGCGCACACCGAGCCCGGCCAGCCGCCGCACATCCTGCGGTACGCCCGTGACTGGCAGGCCGCCGAGAAGGTCGTGTACTCCACGACGCTCGATGAGGTGTCCAGCGCGAGGACCAGGATCGAGCGGGCCTTCGACCCGGACGCGGTGCGACGGCTCAAGGCCGAGGCCGACCACGACCTCACCGTCGACGGCCCGAACCTCGCCGCCCAGGCCATCGCGGCCTGCCTGGTGGACGAGTACCACCTCTTCATCACCACGAGCGTGGTGGGCGGCGGCAAGCGGTTCTTCCCCGACGACGTGCGCCTCGACCTCGAACTGGTCGAGGAGCGCGCCTTCGCCAGTGGACTGATCTACGCCCGCTACCGGACCCGCTGAACAGCACAGGCCTCAGGCGGGCCCGCGCCGGTCCTCCTCGCCGCACGCCGCCGCCCAGTGGCACGCCACCTGGGTGTCCCCGCCGCCGCCCAGCACCGGCAGATCCACCGTGCGGCACGCCTCCGCCACTCCCGCCCGCTCCGCCTCGCCCGAGGCCAGGACCTGGCAGCGGACGTGGAACCGGCAGCCGCCGGGCACCTTCGAGGGGTCCGGCGGCTCCCCGGCCAGCACGACCGGCTCGCCCTCCGCCTCCGGGAGCACGGACAACAGGGCCCGCGTATACGGGTGCCGAGGGGCCGTCAGCAGCTGCTCGACCGGGCCCGTCTCGACGATCCGGCCCAGATACATCACCGCCACCCGGTCCGCGATGTTCCAGGCGAGCCCCAGATCGTGCGTGACCACCAGCGCCGAGAGGCCCAGCTCGTCCCGCAGGCGCAGCAGCAGCGCCAGGATCTCGCCCCGTACCGACGCGTCCAGCGATGCCACCGGCTCGTCGGCCACGATCAGCTCCGGCTCCAGCACCAGGGCCCCGGCGATCACCACACGCTGGCGCTGACCGCCCGACAGCTCGTGCGGGAAGCGCAGGAAGAACCGCTCCGGCGGCCGCAGCCCGGCCCGGGAGAGGGCTTCCGAGACGGCGGCCCGCTCGTCGCCCGCGTACCCGTGGATGCGCAGGCCCTCGGCCACCGCGTCGTACACCGTGTGCCGGGGATTGAGCGAGCCGCTCGGGTCCTGGAGGACGAGCTGCACGCGCTTGCGGTACGCCTTCAGCGCCCGGCCCGTGTAGTCGAGCGGTGCGCCGCCGAAGGTGACCCGGCCCGAGGTGGGAGCGACCAGGCCGAGCAGGGACCGGGCCAGCGTCGTCTTGCCGCAGCCGGACTCGCCCACCAGCGCGACGATCTCGCCGGGCCGGATGTCGAGGTCGACGCCGTCGACGGCACGGGCGGTGGCGGCCCCGCGCCGGCCGGGGAAGGCGACCTTCAGCGTCTCGGCGCTGAGCAGGGGAGCGGCGGCGACGGGGGGCGTGGCACCGGTCGCAGGGATGGTGCTCATGTCGTGCTCCTCGCGTCGTCGGCGGCCGGCGCGTCCACCAGGACGCAGGCGGCCCGGCGTTCGGCCCCGGCCTCCCGCAGCTCCTGGTCCTCGGTGGCGCAGGAGTCGAGCGCCACCGGGCAGCGCGGATGGAAGGTGCAGCCGCCCGGCAGCGCCGAGGGGTCCGGCGGGTCTCCCGGCAGACCGCGCGGGGCGCGCCGGGAGGAGGGGTCCCCGATCCTGGGGAACGCGGCGGAGAGCGCCTTGCCGTAGGGGTGGCGGGCATCCGCGTACACCTGCCGGGCGGGGCCCTCCTCGACGACCCGGCCCGCGTACATCACCGAGAGCCGGTCACAGGTGTCGGCGAGCACCGCGAGATCGTGGCTGATCATGATCAGCCCGACGCCCTGCTCCGCGACGAGCGCCTCGATCAGCCGCAGGATCTGCGCCTGGATCATCACGTCGAGGGCGGTGGTCGGCTCGTCCGCGACGATCAGCCGCGGATCGCAGGCCAGCGCCATGGCGATCATCACGCGCTGCCGCTGACCGCCCGACAGCTCGTGCGGATAGGCCTGGGCCCGCGCGGCCGGCAGCCCCACCTGCTCCAGCAGCTCACCCGCCCGTTTGCGGGCGGCGGCGGGGGTCGCCCTGCTGTGGAGCAGGATCGGTTCGGCGATCTGGTCCCCGACCCGGTGCACGGCGTTCAGCGAGTGCATCGCGCCCTGGAAGACGATCGACGCGCCCGCCCAGCGGACCGCCCGCAGCCGCCCCCACTTCATGGTCAGGACGTCCTCGCCGTCGAGCAGGATCTCGCCGGTCAGCGTGGCCGTCGCGGGCAGCAGCCGCAGCAGTGCGAGGGCCAGCGTCGACTTGCCGCAGCCGGACTCCCCGGCGATGCCGAGCTTCTGCCCGGCCTCGACCCGCAGATCGACCCCCCGAACCGCGGGGACGGCGTCGGCCCCGCTCCCGTAGGTGACCGTCAGATTCCGTACCTCCAGGAGCGGCGGATCGCCGGTGGGCCTCGTCGGGTCGGAGGAGCCGGCCGGGTCCGGGTTCGGCGTGGTGGTCGTGGTCGTGGCGGTCAACGGGACACCCCCAGCTTGGGGTTGAGCACGGACTCGATGGCGCGGCCGCACAGCGTGAAGGCGAGGGCGACCACGGCGATGGCGAGTCCGGGCGGAGCGAGGTACCACCAGTTGCCGGAGCTGACCGCGCCGGCCTCGCGGGCGTCCTGGAGCAGACCGCCCCAGGAGACGATCGTGGGATCGCTGAGCCCGAGGAAGGCGAGGGTCGCCTCGGTGAGGATGGCGGTGGAGATCACGAGCGTGGTCTGGGCCAGCACCAGCGGCATCACATTGGGCAGGACGTGACGCGACATGATGTGGCGGTGTCCGCCGCCGAGCGCCCGGGAGCGTTCGATGTACGGGCGGGACTCGACGGACAGCGTCTGGGCGCGGACCAGCCGGGCGGTCGTCGGCCAGGTCGTCACGCCGATCGCCAGGATCGTCGTCCACACCGACCGGGACAGGACCGTGGCCAGGGCGATGGCCAGCACGAGGGTCGGCATCACCAGGAACCAGTCGGTGACCCGCATGATGACGGTGGCGTACCAGCCCTTGAAGTGGCCCGCGGTGATCCCGATGAGGGTGCCGATCGCCACGGACAGGAAGGCGGCGAGCAGCCCTACCGTCAGCGAGACCCGGGTGCCCCAGAGCATCAGGACCAGCAGGCTGCGGCCGAACTGGTCGGTCCCGAGCGGGAATTCACCGCTCGGCGCCTCCATCGGGCCGCCCGGGGCGTTGGTCACGCTCTGCGAGTCGGCCCCGACCAGCAGCGGGGCGGTCAGCGCGAGCAGGGCGATCACCGCCAGCACGGCGAGTCCGACGAGACCGGCGCGGTGCGTGCGGTACTGCCGCCAGAAGCGGGCGACCGCCTGCCGCCGCCGGGCCCGGGTGAGGGCGCGCGGGCTCTGCACCGGGACTGCCTTCTCCGGCTGCCCGGAGGGCGTCGGGGCGTCCGGCTCCAGCGGCTCGGGCTTCTGCATCGACGTCGTCATCGGCCCACCCGGGGATCGAGCAGCGGATAGATCACGTCGGCCAGCGTGTTCATCAGGATCACCGCGGCGGCGAACACGAAGAACAGCGCCTGCACCAACGGCAGGTCGGGCACGCTCAGCGCCTGGTAGAAGAGGCCGCCGAGCCCCGGCCAGGAGAACACCGTCTCCACCAGGATCGCCCCGGCGACCGTCGTGCCGAGGTTCACGAAGAGCAGCGTCACGGTCGGCAGCATCGCGTTCGGCACGGCGTGCCTCCGGCGGACGAGGTCGTCGCGCAGCCCCTTGGCGCGGGCGGTCGTCAGATAGTCGCTGCCCATCTCGTCCAGCAGCGAGGAGCGCATCACCAGGAGGGTGCGCGCGTACTCCACGGCGACGAGCGTGATGACGGGCAGCACCATGTGGTGGGCGATGTCCAGCACCCGGTCGAAGCCCTCGGTGCTGCCGGACTCCATACCGCCGGTCGGAAAGAGCCCGGGGATCGGACCGATGCCTACCGACAGGGTGATGATGAGGAGCAGACCGAGCCAGAACGAGGGCACCGAGTACAGCGTCAGCGCGAACGCGGTGTTGGCGCGGTCCCCGGCACTTCCGTTGCGCCAGGCGGAGCGCGCGCCCAGCCAGATGCCGAGCAGCGTGTAGATCACGAAGGCCGTGCCGGTCAGCAGCAGGGTGGCCGGCAGGGCCTCGGCGATCTTGTCGACGACCGGGGCGCGGAACTGGTACGACGTACCGAAGTCGCCGGTCAGCGCCTTGCCGCAGTACTGGGTGAACTGCTCCCACAGCGGCAGGTCGAGGCCGAACTCACGGCGCATCGCCGCGATCTGCTCGGTCGACACCTGACGGCCGCCGGTCATCTGCTTGACCGGGTCGCCGGGGATCAGCCGGAAGAGGAAGAAGCTGGTGACGAGGACGGCGAAGAGGGAGACGGCCGCCCCGGCGAGCTTGCCCGCCGCGTAGCGGGCGTAGGCGGTGGCGGAGCGGGAGCGCGGGGAGCGGGCCGACGGCCCGGCCGGAGCCGGGCCGCCGGATTCGGTGCTCTCCACGCCCGCCGCGCCCTCTCGCAGGGCGGGAGTGCTTTCTGAGCTCATGGACTATTCACGGTCTTCCGCGGTGGAGCGGCGACGCATGGCGAACAGGAGTCCGCCACCGGCGAGGACGACGACGGCGATCCCGACCCCGATGAGCACCCCGGTGGAGCTGCCACCGGAGTCGGAGGAACCGGAGGAGGAGGCCCCGGCGGCAGGGACCGCCGACCACCAGCTCCAGTAACCGTCCTGGCCGTAGATGTTGCCCGCGGCCGACGGCATGGTGGTGATGGACTCGATGTGGTCGGTGCGGTAGGCCTCGACGGCATTCGGGTACGCCATGACATTCATGTACCCGGTGTCGTACAGCCGCGACTCCAGTTGCTTGACCAGATCCGCCCGCTTGGCGGGGTCGTACTCGGCCAGTTGCTTCTTGTAGAGCTCGTCGTACTGCTTGTCGCAGATGAAGTTGTCGGTCGAGGCCGTCTCCTTCGCCTTGGCCGGCAGCGCGTCGCAGGTGTGGATCGACAGGACGAAGTCGGGGTCGGGGTTGACGGACCAGCCGTCGAAGGCGAGGTCGTACTCACCGGCGTACCAGGGGTCGGAAACGTTGTCGAGGCAGTCGACCTTCAGCCCGATGCCCTGCTCACCCCACCACTCCTGGAGGTACTTGCCGATCGCCTTGTCGTTGGGGTCGGTGGCGTGGCAGAGGATGCGGAAGTCGAGCGGCTTGCCGTCCTTGCCGACGCGCTTGCCCGCGCTGTTCTTCTTGTACCCGGCCTCGTCCAGCAGGGTCGCGGCCTTCGCCGGGTCGTAGGCCAGCTTCTGGTCCGCCGACGGCTTCCAGAAGTAGTCGCCGAAGCGTGGCGGGATGTAGCCCTCGCCCTCGACCGCGTGGCCCTGGAAGACCTTGTCGATGATGGTCTTGCGGTCGACCGCCATGAACAGCGCGTGCCGCACCTTCTGGTCCAGCAGCGCCGGGTGCCCGTCACCGAACTTCTGTCCGTCCTTGGTGCGGGCGCCGGGGTTGACGGCGAGCGCGAAGAAGCGGCGGCCCGGAGCGTCGTTCACCTTGATGTCCGGTGCGCTCTCCAGCGATGCGGACTGGGCCGGGGTCAGGCTGGGGCTGCCCGCGACGAAGGACACCTCGCCCTTGCGCAGGGCGGCCACGGCGGCGTCCTGGTCCTTGTAGTAGCGGAAGACCAGCTCGTCGAACTTGGGGGACCCGCGCCAGAAGTCCTTGTTGGCCTTCAGCTTCACATAGCTGTCGACCTTGTAGTCCGTCACGATGAACGGACCGTTCCCCACGATGGGGAACTCCTTGTCGTTGTTGAACTTCGAGAAGTCGCCGACCTTCTCCCAGAGGTGCTTCGGGACGATCGGCACGTCGAGCGCGGCCATCGTGGCCTGCGGCTCCTTCAACGTGATGACCAGCTTGTCCTTGCTGGGGGCGGTCACCTTCTCGAAGTTGCCGACGAAGCTGCCGTTCGAGGTCGCCGCGGCCTCGTCGGTCATCATCTTGTTGAACGTCCAGGCCGCGTCCTCGGCGGTGGCCTGCTGCCCGTCGGACCACTTCGAGTCCGAGCGGATCGTGTACGTCCACGTCAGCTTGTCCGCGGAGGGCTCCCACGCGGTGGCGAGGCCCGGGATCGCCTTGTTGTCCTTGGGGTCGTAGTTGGTGAGGAAGTCATACATCAGCCGCAGGACGCTCGTGCTGAGCAGCCGCTGCGCCAGGAACGGGCTGAGCGAGTCGACGCTCTGCGCGACGGCGACCGTGAGCGTCGTCTTCCCGTCGTCCGCACGCGCCTCGGAGGGGGCGGGCGCGAGCAGGTTTCCGGGTACGACGGATCCGGCGGTGAGCGCCAGGGCGGCCACGCCGGAGGCCAGCAGGAGGCGCAGGCGTCGGCGTGGCCGGGTGGAGTGGTGGGGAACTCTAGTGACCATGGACGGGGACCTCGCGTCATCACTCGCTGAAGAAGGCGGGTAGATCTCTGGTTCGCCAGTTGGTGAAGCGAAGGTTTATCAGCGGTGGTCGAGGCTCGTCAACGGTCAGTCAAACAGCGTGTGGGCTGCGGGAATAGCGGAAGGACCCGCACCGCGCGAGCGGTACGGGTCCTTCACCGGCCCTGCATCGGCCCCCATTGGTCTACACCACTTTGGTCCTACTGCTGAGGCGCCGGCGGCGGCTGCGGAGGCGTCTGCTGCCAGCCCGCGGGAGGCACCGGACCCTGCAACTCGGGCTGGCCTGCCGGGTTGGCCTGCCCGCCCTGCGGCTCCGGCTGTGCCTGCTGCGGTGCGCCGGTCCCGGGCGCTCCGGGCCCGGCCTGCGGGGGAGGTGCCTGGAGCCACCCGCTCTGCGGTCCGCCCGGCGCCCCCTGCGGGGCATAGGGGCCACCCGGCTGACCGGCCGCCTGATATCCCCCGTACGGCGGCTGTCCACCGTAGGGCTGCTGCTGGGCGTACGGCTGCTGCTGTCCCTGCTGTCCCTGCTGTCCCTGCTGTCCCTGCTGTCCCTGCTGTCCTTGGTGTCCCTGGTGGGGCTGCCCGGGGTGCTGCGGCTGCTGCTGCGGGTAGGGCTGGCCGGGGCCGGGCTGGTGCGGTGCGTACGGCTGCTGGCCCGGGATCTGCTGTCCGGGAACCTGCTGTCCGGGCATGGGCTGGGCCGGAGCCGGGTAGCCCTGCTGGCTGGGCATGGGCGGGGCGAACTGCGGCGGCGGGTTCTGGCCGTCCCCCGTCCAGAGCCCCTGCTGCTGCTGGGCCCGCGCGAAGTCCTCGGCCACCAGGGCCGAGAGGTGGAAGTACGCCTCACGGGTCTTGGGCCGCATCATGTCGAGGTCGACCTCGGCGCCCGCTGCCAGGTGCTCGTCGAACGGCACGACGACGACTCCGCGGCAGCGCGTCTCGAAGTGCTGGACGATGTCGTCCACCTTGATCATCTTGCCGGTCTCGCGGACGCCGGAGATGACGGTGAGCGAACGCTGCACCAGGTCGGCGTAGCCGTGCGCCGAGAGCCAGTCCAGCGTCGTCGACGCGCTGGACGCGCCGTCCACCGAGGGCGTCGAGATGATGATCAGCTGATCGGCGAGGTCGAGCACCCCGCGCATCGCGCTGTAGAGCAGTCCGGTGCCCGAGTCGGTGAGGATGATCGGGTACTGCTTGCCGAGCACCTCGATCGCGCGCCGGTAGTCCTCGTCGTTGAACGTCGTGGAGACCGCCGGGTCGACGTCGTTGGCGATGATCTCCAGACCGGAGGGCGCCTGCGAGGTGAACCGCCGGATGTCCATGTACGAGTTGAGGTACGGGATCGCCTGCACCAGGTCGCGGATGGTCGCCCCGGTCTCCCGGCGCACCCGTCGGCCCAGCGTCCCGGCGTCCGGGTTGGCGTCGATGGCGAGGATCTTGTCCTGCCGCTCGGTGGCCAGCGTCGAACCCAGCGCGGTCGTCGTGGTGGTCTTGCCGACACCGCCCTTGAGGCTGATGACGGCGATCCGGTAGCAGGACAGCACCGGGGTGCGGATCAGCTCCAGCTTGCGCAGCCGCTCGGCCTCCTCCTTCTTGCCGCCCAGCTTGAACCGGGAGGCGGCGGAGGGGTTGCGGCTGCTCTTGGCCTTCTGCTTGCCGCGCACCAGCCGGTCGGAGGAGAGCTCGACGGCCGCCGTGTACCCGAGCGGGGCGCCGGGCACCGACCGCTCGCGCTGGTCGTGCGCGACCGGGGTGGGCCAGGCTCCGCCCGTACGAGGGTCGACAGGCGGCTGTTGCTGCTGCTGCGGCGGCGGCGGGGCCTGGGCGGCGTGGGGTTGCTGTCCGTACGGGGCCGGCTGCTGCGGGGCGACGGGAGCGGGGAGGTTCGGGGTGCCCTGGGCAGGGAAGGGCGCGTGCTGCTGCTGTGGCTGCGGAGCGGTGGGCGCTTGCCCCGGCTGTCCCGGCTGACCCGGCTGCCCCGGCTGGCCGGGGTGCGGGAAGCCGTAGCCGCCCTGCGGCGGGAAGCCGTACCCGGCGGCGGCCTGGGGGGCCTGGGGGTGTGCCTGCGGCGGCAGCGGTGCGCCGGCTCCCTGCTGACCTGGGTAGCCGGGGAACGGCTGTTGCTGGTGCGGCTGCTGGGGAGCCTGGGGTGCCTGTGGCGGCTGTCCCTGCGGCGGGAAGCCGTAGCCGCCGGGCGCCTCGTTCGCCGGGGCGGAACCGGGCCACTGCGCCGCGGGCTGCGGTGCGGAGGGCCCCGGAGCGGCCGGGTGGAAGGCGGGCGGCAGCGGCGGCAGCGCGCCGCCCTGCGCGGGCGGCGACCACGGCACCGGTGCGGCAGCGGCCTGCGGGGCGTCGGCGACGGGGGGAGGAACGTCCTGGGGGCCCGCGCTCTGCGGTACGACGCCCTGCGCGGCCGCGCCCGCGACCGTGGCGATGTCGGGGGCGGGCAGGTCGCCGGGGCCGTGGGCCTCGCCGGTACTCGCACCGGCCGCGCCGCCGTCCTCGGAACCCGCGTCCGTACGGGAGGCGGCCTCGGAATCCGTTTCGGCGAGGGAGGGAAGGGGGGCGGCCGACTCGGATGACGTGGCGGACGGGGACGCTACCTCGGAGTCCGTACCGGACGCGAAGGCGTCGGCCTTCGCGTCGTCCGTCGTCCCGGCACCGGGCAGGCCGTCCGAGGTGGACCCGGCCCCCGTCCCGTCGGTGGATCCGGCTACGGCTTCCGCCTCGCGCTCCGCCATCTCCCGCTTGAGCGCCGCGGGCGAGAACCGCATCGTCGAGCCGCTCTCCACATCGCCGCCGCCGAACGGACCGGCGTCCCCGCTGTCGGCCGCAGGAGCGGTCGGGGCATCCGGAGCCCGCGTGGCACCCGGCACCTGCGTGTGCGGAGCCGGAGCGTGCGGCGTCTCCGGCACGGCGGGGGAGACCGGGGCCTCCGGAGCCGCGGGGACGGCCGGCTCGGCGTGCGCCGGAGGAGCGGGCGCCCAGTTGGGGTCGAAGCCGCCGGGCGTCGCCGACAGGTCGGGCGATGACAGGGGCGCACCGATCGGCGGCGGAGGGGGCGCCAGGTGCGAGCCCGCTCCTCCCGACGAGTCCCCCGCCGCGTTCTGCGTGTACCAGGCGGGAGGGGTGTAGTCGATGGTGAACTCACCCGTCATCTCGGCGGGATCCGCGTCGGACGACTCGTCGACGGGCAGGTCCCATCCGCCGCGGATCTCGTTCCGATCGCCGTTCACTTTGCCTCCTGGTGTGGTCGAGCACCCTTGTGCCGTGGTGGGTGGGGGCGACCGTTCCCGATGTGCCGGTCCGCCCGGCTCTCCCCCTTGCGACGCGCATCACCTGCTCGCAGGTTTCTTCTGCCGCGCCCCACCCACCCTAATCGCCATCCGGCGAACCCAGGCAGGGCGTAGGGAACGGCAAACTCCGCCCCACGGACCATGAGTCACACCCCGGTGAAGGACGCGCGACGGAAAGGGAACGATGAGACGGTCAATCCATGCCATACACGTACAGGGCGAAGGGTGGCAGCTCGCTCCGGCGGCCACCCTTCGCGGCCTCCGCGCCTCGGCGAGGCCGAGCCCGCGCGACGCCCGACCTCACGTGAGGGGGCTACGCGAGGGAGCTACGTGAGGTCGAACTCACCGTCGCGGGCGCCCAGGACGAACGCCGTCCACTCCGCCTCCGTGTACCGCAGGACGGTGCCCGGGTCCAGCGAGGAGCGCATGGCGACGGCACCGCCCGGAAGATGCGCGATCTCGACCCGCTCCTCGGCCTCCTCGGTGCCGGGCGCACTGAGCCACGTCACATCCGAGATGTCGAGAGCGTAGAGCTCGTCCTTTTCCTGCTGGGTGCCCATGACGGCGTCCCTTCGATCGAACGGATTCGGTGCGTGGTCCATGTTCCCCGGAGGGAGAGGTGTCCGTGGGCCGAACGGTGCAGGAATCAGTCCATCCGGCGAGCTGTGCCCAGCAGTCCGGTCTCGGCGTCCGTCGCGTTCGTCATCACCCAATGGTGTTCGGGCCCCGCCACCCAGAGGGTGACACCGTCCGCCAGGGTGGGCAGCGCCTCGTACTCCGCGCGAGCGAGCCCCAGGATCCGGCCGATCTGCTCGGCCTCGCCGGGCGAGACCCGCTGGATGCCCACCAGCGCGGACGACCGCATCAACCGCGGTGCCACAGGGCTCAGATAGGGAAGCAGTGTCAGTACGGACTGCCACGGCGAGGACACCACCCGGCCGCGCGGCGGACGCATCCCGCAGTCCCGCACGACGACCACGGGGCTGCCCACGGTCGCTCCCGTCGGCGGAACACGGCCCACGTCGTACAGGGACACGCACTCCAGCCCCGCGCCCGCCGCCTGGGCGAGCGTCGTCCAGGCCTGGACGCGACCGGTCTCGACCGCGACCCGCGCTCCGGTGCCCGCCGCCCGCAGCGCCAGGATCTGTGCCGTCCACAGCCCGCCGATCAGGGTGACGTCGTACGGCACCGGGCGGTGGAAGCCGATCAGCTGCGGCTTGTTGTTCGCGTCGTTGCCGATGATCACGCCGTCGTCGCCGACCGGCAGCGACAACGCCCCCAGGTGGTCCGCGGCCACGGTGTGACCCGCGTGACGGGGGCCGCGCAGCCCGCGCCGGGGCTCGGTCCGGTTGCTCACTGTGCGCCTCCCAGCGGGAGCGTGGCCAGGACGCCCGGCAACTGCTCGCGGTCCAGTCGTGCCAGCCCCACCTTGGCGTGCCGGGCTGCCTGCTCCAACGTCCTTCTCACACCGATCAGTTCGGTGTCCGAACCGCCGGTGACCCGCACATGCCCGGCCACGCTCGTCGAGCCCTGGCGCACCCCGCGGCGCACCGTCAGGCTGAACGTCGTCGCGTACGCGGGCACCGAGGTCAGCAGCGCGACCAGCTGCGGCAGCGGCGTCGCGCCCCGGCCCAGCTCGGGCCAGCGGTCCACGGCGTACGTGGTGTGCCAGCGGTCGTCGCACCGCCAGACCCGGGACGTCTCCATCGTGCGCCGCTGCGGAGAGGCGTCCGGCCGGCCCGCCCGCCCCGACAGGATGGGATTGGCGCAAGCGGAGGTGGCCACGGCGGAGTTCAACTCGTCCTGGTCCAGCACCGCGGCCTGGAAACCGGCGCCCGTCACCCGGCTCGCCACATGGTCCGCGACCCGCACCAGGCAGCGCTGCGCACCCTCCAGCCCGCCGCCGCGCGCCTCGATGGCCTCACGGCACAGCTCGGGATCCAGCTTCACCGCCACCCACGTCATCCGCAGGGCGGGCGCCCCGGTCTGGTCCTGCAACGGCGCGTAACTGAGCCGGGCCACCGACTGCTGCGGCAGATGAGGGGCCGGTGCGCACCGCACCTGCTGCACCAACTGGGCCGACTCCAGCACGATGTCGTCCACCTGGAGCGCGTCGCCCAGCAGTGACAGCGGGAGCGACCGGGCGCCGAACGCGGGCCGCAGCGACTCGCCGCTGGCCTCCACCCGCACCACGGCCGTCAGGAACGTGCCGTCGCCGAGCATGCCGACCGTCCGGTGGGCCCGGTCCACATACACCTGCGGGCCGAAGCCGGGCACGTTCTCGGCGACCGGCGCCAGCATCGGCTCCGCGTCCGAGGGCGGCGTGGCCGCGGACCGGCGCCGGGCCCGGAGCCCGAGGGCGCTCGACACCCAGTCCTGGAGCGCGCGGCCCCGACGGCGTACCACCGCGAGGGCGACCAGCAGACAGAGCACCACGAGCGACGGGATCAGCCAGGCCCCACCGAGCGCCGCGCCCACGGCGGCGATCACGAGGCCCGCCTCGACGATCACCAGCTGCCGCAGCACCGGGCGTACCCGGTCGGTCCGGGAGATCGAACGAAGCGTCGTCGCGGCGGGGGCGTTCGGCCCGTGGGCGCCGGAGGGCTGTGCGGGAGGTGTCGCGGGCGACTCGTTGCTACGTTGCCTCCGGGAAGCCCCGGAGGTTCGACGGCCGCCCCGCCCGGTACGCTCGCGCGTAGCTGCACCCATCGCCGCGTTGCCCCCTCGTGTCCGTATTCACCGCTTTTTACACGGGTGTTGATCGGGTCGTCACCCTACCTGAGCACAGGGAGCGGAACCCCAGCAGGCATAGTAGGGGCGCGGTACGGCAGCGGGGGCCGACGGTGCGCGTGGGACCCTGTTCGATCACTGGGGAGAAGGGTCAGCGGACACATGGCATCACGGCGGGATGAGCTCAACGCCTATACCTTTGCGAAGCGGAGGTTGATCGCACAGTTCCTGCAACCCAACCCCACAGGTTCCGAGGAAGGCGCCCCCAAACCGCTGCGCGCGGTACTGCCCGGGGCCATCGTCGCCGTCGTGGTTCTCGCCGTCTTCGGCGCCTGGGGCATGTTCAAGCCGGTGGCCCCCCAGAAGTGGAACGTCGCCAAGGAACACGTCATCATCGCCAGCAAATCCACCACCCGGTACGTGGTGCTGGAGACCGACGGCAAGAAGCAGTTGCACCCCGTCCTGAACATGGCCTCCGCCAAGCTCCTGCTCGCCCCGGACAAGGGCACCGTCGTCAACGTCAACGAGTCGGTCCTGGACAGCGGCAAGATTCCGCACGGTGCGACGCTCGGCATCCCGTACGCCCCCGACCGGCTGCCCGACGCCAAGGAAGCGGGCGCGGCCAAGCGCTGGGCGGTCTGCGAACGGCCCGGCGAGGGCGGCAGGGCCATCCAGAAGGCGACCTTCATCTTCGCCGAGCGCGAGGAGAAGAAGACCGAGGGCGAGAACGCCCTGGACGGCGGTGAGCTGATGTACATCGAGGGACCGGACCGGACCCGCTACATCGTGGACGCCGCGGGCAAGGCCTACCCCGTCCAGAAGGACGAACTGCTCCTGCGCACCCTGGTCGACCAGGGTGCCGAGCCCCAACGGGTCTCGGCCGCCTGGCTGGCGACGCTCCACACCGGGGCCCCGATCACCTTCCCGACGGTGGACGGCACCCCGGGGGCCCCCGCGGGCGCCCCCGGCACCCTGGACGATCAGTCGAACCGGGTCGGCATGGTCCTGACCGCCACGGCGGGAACCAGGACCCAGAGTTACGTCGTCCTGCCGGGCAGGGTCGCCCCCGTCTCGGACTTCACCGCCAAGCTCCTGCTCAGCAGCCGGCAACTGGTGGACCTCAAGCAGGCGGGCAACGCCAAACCGGTCAGCGCCGCCGAACTCGAACCGGGCGCCCCCTTCAACCAGAAGAGGGACTGGCCGGTCAGCAAGCCCGAGGCCGTCAACTCCCCGGACGTCAAGAAGGGCAGCCGAAACACCGTGTGCAACGTACTGCGCGGCGTCGACGCGGACAGCGGTGCCACCACGCTGAGCACCTGGGTGGGTACGAGCTTCCCCGCGACGCTCCCCACCGGCTCCAGCAGCGCCTACGTCACGCCGGGATCGGGCGAGTTCTTCCGCCAGTTCAAGGGCTCCACGACCAGCGCCGGCTTCCTGTTCCTGGTCACCGACACCGGCCTGCGCTACGCGATGCAGTCCAACAGCGACAGCGGCCAGGACGACTCCGGCATCGGCGCATCCGGCTCGAAGAAGGAGCGGGAGTCCCAGCAGCAGGAGGCGCAGCAGGCGCAGAACCGGCTCGGCTACAAGGACGTCGACCCCAACCCCGTACCGGCGGTCTGGTCCGCCCTCCTGCCGACCGGCCCCCGGCTCTCCACCGGCGCGGCCAGCCAGCCGCAGGGTTCGTGAGCGGGGGCACGGGCATGGCGACCCACGACCACCACCACCGCCCGGCCCGCCGCCTGCTCACCGCCGCGGCGGCGGCGGCCGTCCTGGCTGTCACCCTGCCGGCGCTGCCCGCCGCCGCGGCCGACTCGGCCCAGTGCACGTTCCCCTCGAAGAACTACCCGGGCCGCCCCTGGGCGTTGCAGCGCGTCCTGCTCGACGAGGTGTGGAAGCAGTCCACCGGCAAAGGCGTACGCGTCGCGGTCATCGACACCGGCGTCGACGTCAGGAACAAACAGCTCAAGCCCGCTGTGGACACCGGGGCCGGCCGGAACTTCCTGCCGAAGGACCTCAAGGCCGACGACGGAACGAAGATCGAACGTGGCAAGGAGAACGGCACCACGGACACCGTGGGCCACGGCACCAAGGTCGCCGGCATCATCGCCGCGCGCGAGATGAAGGGCACGGGCTTCAGCGGCCTCGCCCCCGACGCGACGATCATCCCGATCCAGCAGAACGACGCCGAGGGCAACGGCACGACCGACAGCCTCGCCCGAGCGATCCAGTACGCCGTCAACGACGCGGACGCGGACGTCATCAACATCTCCCAGGACACCGCCGACGCCGTGAAGCCGTCCGCGCGACTGCGGCAGGCCGTGGACAACGCCCTCGCCCAGGACGTCGTGGTCGTCGCCTCGGCAGGCAACGACGGGCTGGGCGGCAACGTCAAGGAGACCTACCCGGCGTCCTTCAAGGGGGTCCTCGCCGTCGCCTCCTCGGACCGGAACAACGAAAGGGCGGCCTTCTCCCAGTCCGGCGACTTCGTCGGCATCGCAGCCCCCGGCGTGGACATGATCTCCACGGTCCCCGGCGGCGGACACTGCGCCGACAACGGAACCAGCTTCTCCGCCCCTTACGTCGCCGGCGTCGCCGCCCTGATCAGGGCGAAGCACCCCGAGTGGACGCAGGCGCAGATCGTCGCGCAGATGCAGCAGACGGCGGAACGCTCGGTGGCGGGCCACGACCGCCTGGTCGGCTGGGGCGTGGTGGACCCGGTACGCGCCCTCACCGAGGACGACAAGCCGATCGACCGCCCGATCGCCGGCGAGGGGATGAGCAAGGGCAAAGCCCCCGCCCCCGCAGAGCTCCACCTGGGCGAAACGGCCGACGAGCGGAACGCGCGCCTGGCGACGTACGTGATGGTCGGCGGCGGCGTCCTGGTGGCGGCCATCGCGGGTACGGCTGTGGCGGTACGGGACAAGCGGAGACGCGCGGGGCGACTGGCGAGCGAGGCATAACGACGGGAACGGTGAAGAACAGTGAAGACTCGGTCATGAGACAAGTCACGTGCGTCTCAAGTCGATTGGCGCTGTCGTACGCAGTGACTAGAGTTGTCGGGATGAGATCGGAGCGGACCGCGTCAGTGCGATAGCAACGCGGGACGATCCGAGCAAACGGGGATGCAGAACGGGGAGGACGGCATTGTGACCGATCCAGGTGGCGGTGGCGGTACGGGTGACCTCAGGCGCGGAGTGGGTGCGCTGGAGAAGTTCAAGGGTCGTGTCGACGCACTGCTGGCGGACTTCGAGGGCTCGGCCGCCAGCAAGACGAAGGTCGCCGACCAGAAGGTCTCGCGGGCCTCACTGAGCGGCCCGAACGCACGCTTCGCCGAGGCGGACGGCCTCTACACCCAGTACAACCGGGTCCACTCCTCCCTCGTGTCGCTCTCCAAGTCCCTCGGCGATCAGATCGAGTACCTGAGCCTGGGCGTGCACGCGGCGACCGTCGGCTTCGACAACGTCGAGGACGACATCAGGCGGCGGTTCT
Source organism: Streptomyces sp. NPDC102283 (assembly GCF_044766265.1). NCBI lineage: Bacteria > Bacillati > Actinomycetota > Actinomycetes > Kitasatosporales > Streptomycetaceae > Streptomyces > Streptomyces sp. NPDC102283. Next base: position 20,862 of record NZ_JBIWLQ010000016.1, on the reverse strand, counting down.
ACGAGATCCAGACGCGCATGGACGAGGAACGCGAGAAGCACGCGAAGTCCGAGCAGGCGAAGCCTGAACAGACCAACAATGACCAGCAGTCGGACTCCGGGTGGGCAGCGGAATGAGCGACGAGAAGCAGCCGAACCTGACTCCGGCCGAGCAGCACAAGCAGGACGAGGGACGGGTCCAGACCCAGATCGTCGTCACGGACATGACGGAGATGGCCGGCCGGGCCCTGGAATCCTTCGGCTTCGGCAACCCCCGCACCGGCGGGCGTACTTCCTTCGAGGGACACCAGCTCAACGCCCTCATCGACATGGTGGAGAACTCCAACCCGGAGCACCTGGAGAGTGCGGGCGAGGCCCTCTGGAAGGCCAGGGACGCCATCCGGCGCGCGGCGAAGGAGCTGAAGGACCACCTCAAGGGGGTCGACTGGGAGGGCGAGTCGGGCACGGCCTTCCGGGCCTTCGGTACGGGCCTGGTCGCCCACGCCGAGAAGCTGGGTGACTTCGCGGACGCGGCGGGCACCCAGATCACGGTCGCGGGCTCCGGTCTGGCGTCGGTGAAGAGCGCGATGCCGCCGCGTGACCGCCGGATGATCCAGACGGACGTGAAGGACATCCTGTTCCCGGCCCGGACGGAGACCAATCCGCAGTACGCGGCTGCGCTTGAGGTGGAGAAGAACCGCCAGGAAGCCATCAACCAGATCAACCGGTTGGCGTCGTACTACTCGGTCTCCGAGGAGGTGCTGGCGGGGCAGGAGCCGCCGCGGTTCGAGAAGCAACTGGGCATTAATATGCCGCCGCCGAGCGACCACGGCTGGTTCCCACCGTCATCCGGTACTTCCGGCGAGCGCTCCGAGAGTCTCGGTAGCAATGCAGTGCCAGACGCTGCAGGACGCTCTACGCAGGGGGGACCCGCTCCAGTAGCAGCAGCCAATCGGCCACCGGCTGAGGTCCTCGCCTCGGCACCCTTGCCGGACAGGGGAACGGGTACGGAGATCAACAGCGTCGCGCCTCCGCTGGCTCCGACGACGATCGCCGCCACGCCTCCGCTGCCGTCGCCCACGACCTCGACGGGGCCGACCGGGATGCCGCCGACGACAGTGTCGCCGCCCTTCATGAACACCATGCAGGGAAACCCGTCGCGTACGGCCGGGCCTCCAACGCAACGGATGGCGAACCAGCCCGGCCTGGGGGTGGGCAAGGCGCAGTCCGCAGGGGGAAGTCCCGTGGCCAAGGGGCCTGGTGGTGGGCCTCCGGTCGGACGCCCCAGCCCCATGGGGGGTGGAGGATCGTCCACCGGCCGTCCGCCGGTCGGCACGCAGTCGCCGGTCACCGGCCGTCCCACTCCTACGACCGGACGGCCGATCACCGGCCAGGGGGGTACGTCCACGGTCGGCGGACCTCGTTCGGGTGGTAGAGCCGGCATTGTCGGTGGAACTCCCCAGAGTGCGCTTCAGGGCAGAGCCGCTGCCGGCGCTCCCGGCCAGCGGGGAGTGATCGGAGGGCGCGGAGCAGCTGCTGCCGCCGCCCGCCCCGGCGGTCGACCTGCCCAGGCTTCGGGTGCCAACGGTGTCGTGGGTGCTCCGCGCAAGGCTGCCGGAGCGGGATCGAACGCCAAGGGCTTCACATCGGGCGGGGCAGGGCTCGTACGCGGTCCCGCCGGTCGGAGGAACTCCGGCCGGGAGGAAGAGGAAGACAATGGTTCGACCCGCCCCGACTACCTGACGGAAGACGAAGAGACATGGAACGCCGGACGGCGCGGAGCTGTGCCGCCGGTGGTCGAATAACAGCTCCAGGGAAGGTTCGGAAGTCGGGATGACAGCAGGAATGGGCCGAGCTCAGAGGCGCGTGCGTGTGCTCGGCGCGCTGGCTGTGGCCGCTTCGTGGAGTGTGGTGTTTGTCGGCGCGGCGCAGCCTGCCGCAGCCGACACACAGGCGAAGCAGTGGTACCTCAGCGCGATGCAGGCTGAGGACATGTGGAAGGTCACGACGGGCGAAGGCGTCAAGGTCGCTGTCATTGACTCGGGTGTGAACTCGTCCACGCCGTCGCTGCGGGGACAAGTCCTCAGAGGGGTCGACGCAACCGAGGCGGCAGGCGACGAAACCGACGACTACAGCGGTCACGGTACGACGATGGCTGAGATGATCGCCGGGACGGGCAAAGGAGGCGGTCTTAAGGGGCTCGCCCCGGGAGCCAAGATCATTCCTCTGCGCATTGCCTTCGGTGAGTTTGAGGAAGAGAAGCCTTCCATCACGATCCAGGACACTGCGAACGCTATCCGTGCTGCGGCCGACAGCGATGCACGGATCATCAGCATGTCCTTCGGTAGTTTCTATTCTTCGCCTCAGCAACGTGAAGCGATCAAGTACGCCGAAGGAAAGGGAAAGCTGCTCTTCGCGGCCGTAGGGAACGAAGGGCATAAGCAGAACAAGCGGGGGTATCCGGCCGCATATCCTGAGGTAGTTGGTGTTGCTTCAGCAGACCGCGAGGGGAAGGTCTCGTTCTATTCGCAACACGCGGGCACAGTGGATGTCGCGTCTCCCGGGAGCGACGTTCCAGTGTGGTGTGACAACTCCTTCAAGAGTTACTGCGACGGCGACGGCGGCACCAGCGCCGCCACCGCCATCGCCTCCGCCTCCGCCGCCCTCGTCTGGTCCCTCCACCCCGACTGGACTGCCAACCAGGTGCTCAACGTCCTCTTCGACACGGCCGGCCGTGACTGGAAGAAGGGCGAGACAAGCAAGTACCTCGGTCACGGTCTGATCCGCCCTTCGATGAACGTCCTCAAGGGCAAGGGCGACCCCGGCGACCCGGACATCAGCCCGCTCACCAAGGAGAGGACGACCGGTGCCGCCGCCGGGTCCTCCAAGCCCGACGCCTCCACCTCCGCTTCGCCGCAGCCCGCCAAGAACGGCCCGGAAGGCGACAAGCCCGTAGCGGCGGAAGAAACCAAGTCCTCGGGGGAAGACAGCCAGTTGGGCCTGATCCTCGGAGTGGCCGCAGTTGTGGTCGTGCTCGGAGGAGTGGCTTACGCCGTGGTCCGCAGGCGTAGGGCCGCTTGACCGCACGGTCCGCATGTACCGGCCGGCGATCCATGCCGGCCTTGCAGAACCAACCGAAAAGGAAAGAGAACCATGGCAGATCAGAAGGTCTCAGATGCCGCGCTCCTGAAGCTGGAGGGTGACCTCAGCATCAAGTTCGACTCGGTGAAGGGGCAGCTCCGGCAGCTCCAGGCGACGATCGACAACCTCGAAGGCAAGTGGAAGGGCATCGGCGCCAACCACTTCAACCAGAAGCAGACCGAGATCAACAACCGCATGGTCAGCCTGGCCAAGCAGCTGGTCCGTTTCCAGGAGTCCATCAAGGCCGCCCGTACCATCTCGGGCGACAACGAGGACGAGATTCGCCAGGCCCTCGCGGGTGTGGACGTTGTCGACGGCCACAACACCAGCGCGAAGGAACAGTCGTCCAGCCTGAACAGCTTCTGACCCTTATCCCGTAACTCGAAAGCAGCGGAGGACCGCATGGGAAACAACGACGGTACGACGGTCGTCACTTACGCGAGCCTGGATCTCGCGGCCGGTGAGATCCGGAAGCAGGCCAAGCAGCTCGACATGGACCTCAAGGAGATCCAGTCCATGATCGCGAAGGTTTCGGAAGTGTGGGAGGGAGAGGCGAAGCAGGCCTACACCGCCGCCCAGGACAGGTGGAGGACGGACGCCGACGCCATCCGCGGCAACCTCGACGACATCGCCAGGAAGGTCAGCGAGGCGTCGCCCATCTACCGCAGCGGTGACAAGCGGGCGGCAGCGAACTTCTGACGAAGTTCGACCCAGCACCAAAAGCACCACAGCACAGCACAGCACTGCACAGACACAGCACAGCACATCAGGGTGGACACGCGCGGGAGGTGTCCACCCTGAGCTGTACCCCGAAGCCGAGCCGGGCCTGTTCAAGAGCCTCGGAGCGGAGGCGAGGGCGGGGGCGGGACCCACGGAAAATCCGTGCGTCCCGCCCCCGCTCCGGCCTCCGCCTCCCCGGCCCGCCGCTACCCCTCCACCAGCCCCGTCTGCACCAGCGGGTTCCCCCGCCGCCGGGTGACGAAGATGCCCCGGCCCGCAGGCATCGGGCGCGGTCGTACGTTGCCGAGGATGTCGCCCTCGTTCGGGTCGCCCGACAGCACCACGCCCTGCGCGCCCAGCTCGATCATGCGCTGGAGGAAGGGCTCGTACAGGGCCCGGCTCGCCCCGGCCGTGTTGCGGGCGATGATGAAGCGGACGCCCACGTCGCGGGCGAACGGCAGCAGCTCCGTGATCGCCGAGAGCGGGTTGCCGCTCGACGTGGAGACCAGGTCGAAGTCGTCGATGACGACGTACACCGTGGGGCCCTGCCACCAGCTCTGGTCGCGCAGCTCCTGCGCCGTGACGTCGGCGGACGGTGTGCGGCGCTTCATCAGGTCGTGCAGCGCCGCCATGTGATGTTCCATGTTGTTGGACATCGGGATGTACTCCGCCAGGTGCGACCGCGGGGTCACATCAAGCAGCGAACGCCGGTTGTCGATGACGAAGAGCTTGCAGGAATCTCCGTCGTACCGCTCGGTCAGCTGCTTGATGAGCAGCCGCAGCAGGTTGGACTTCCCGGACTCGCTCTCGCCGAACGCCAGGAAGAACGGGTCCTGTTCGAAGTTCAGGAACACCGGCTCCAGGTTGTTCTCGTCGATGCCGAAGGCGACGCCGCGCTCCGGCACCGCGTAGCCGGCCGGAAGCTCGCCCGCGGGCAGCGCACGCGGCAGCAGACGCACCGCCGGGGCGGGCGCGGCCGTCCAGTGGCGGGCGACCTCCTGGTTCATCGCCGCGGTGGCCTCCGAGAGGTCGCTGTCGGAGTTGATGCTGTCGATCCGCGGCACCGCCGCCATGAAGTGCAGCTTCTCCGGGGTCAGGCCGCGGCCCGGCACCCCGGCGGGCACGTTCGCCGCCACCTTGCGGTCCAGTTCGGAGTCCATCACGTCGCCGAGCCTCAGCTCCAGGCGGTTCATGAGGTGGTCCTTCAGGCTGGCCCGCACCTCCATGGAACGCGACGCCGTGACGATCAGGTGGATGCCGTAGCCGAGTCCGCGGGCCGCGATGTCCGTGGCAGCCGCCTCCAGCGCCTCGTAGTCCGTCCGGAAGTTGCCCCACCCGTCGATGACCAGGAAGACGTCACCCCACGGCTGGTCCGTCGCGGAGATGTCACCGCGCGCCCGCAGCCTGCGGAACGTGGCGATGGAGTCGATCCCGGCGCTGCGGAAGTACTCCTCGCGCCGCGCCATGATGCCGTACACCTCGGCGACCGTACGGCGTACCCGCTCGGGGTCGAGGCGGGACGCGATGCCGCCGACGTGCGGGAGACCCGCGATCGAGGACATGCCGCCGCCACCGAAGTCGAGGCCGTAGAACTGGACCTCCTCCGGTGTGTGGGTGAGCGCGAAGCCGGCGATGAGCGTCCGCAGCAGCGTCGACTTCCCCGACTGCGGCCCTCCGGTGATCTGCATATGGCCGGCGGCGCCGGAGAAGTCCCGGTAGAGGGTGTCACGCCGCTGCTCGAACGGCTTGTCGATGACGCCCAGGGGTACGACCAGTCGGCCCGCGCCCTCGAAGCCGGGCTGTGTCAGCCCCCGGCCCTGCACCGGGGAGAGCCCGGGCAGCAGCTCGTCCAGCGACGGCGGATTGTCCAGCGGCGGCAGCCACACCTGGTGGGCGGAGGCCCCACGGCCCTCCAGGCGGCGCACGATCACGTCGAGCACCGTGTCCGCCAGCGCGTCGTCCTGCGTCGAGCGCTGGTCCGGTACGCCTCCGGGCTGCGCCGCCGGCTGGACGTACCGCACCGGAACCGGCGCGGCCGTGAACGGAACCGGCCTGCGGTCCACCGGAAGCGGCGCACCCGGCGTGGCGGCCCGGTGCGCGCCCGAGCGGTACACCCCGGAGACGTAGGCGGCCTTGAACCGGACCATCTCCTCCGTACCGAACTTGAGCAGCCCGGAACCGGGCACGTTGGGAAGGTGGTAGGCGTCGGGCACACCGATCGCGGCCCGGGACTCGGCCGCCGAGAACGTCCGCAGACCCACCCGGTAGGACAGGTACGTCTCCAGACCGCGCAGCCGCCCCTCCTCCAGGCGCTGCGAGGCCAGCAGCAGGTGCACACCCAGCGACCGGCCGATACGGCCGATCTGGACGAACATCTCGATGAAGTCCGGTTTGGCGGTGAGGAGTTCGCTGAACTCGTCGATGACCAGGACGAGCGAGGGAATGGGCTGCAGCGGCGCACCGGCCGCGCGCGCCTTCTCGTAGTCGTGGATGTTGGCGTAGTTGCCCGCGTCGCGCAGCATCTCCTGCCGACGGTTGAGTTCACCGCTGATGGAATCACCCATACGGTCGACCAGCGTCAGGTCGTCCGCGAGGTTGGTGATCACGGCCGCGACGTGGGGCATCTGCGCCATACCGGCGAAGGTCGCGCCGCCCTTGAAGTCGGCGAGAACGAAGTTCAGCGTCTCCGAGGTGTGGGTGACGGCGAGACCGAGCACCAATGTACGCAGCAGCTCGGACTTGCCGGAACCGGTGGCGCCCACGCACAGACCGTGCGGGCCCATGCCCTCCTGGGCCGCCTCCTTGAGGTCCAGCATCACGGGCGAGCCGTCCTCGCCCACACCGATCGGCACCCGCAGCCGCTCCGCCTGCGAGCGCGGCCGCCAGGTCCGGCTGACCTCGATCGAGGCGGCGTCCCCCAGGTTCAGCAGGTCGGTGAACTCCAGGTTGGCCAGCAGGGGTTCGTCGTCGTCCCCGCCCGTCGCCATGTGCAGCGGGGCCAACTGGCGGGCGAGCGCCTCGGCTGCCTCGTAGCTCAGCAGGTCCGGAAGGCCGTCGTAGACGAGCCCCTGGCCCGACTCCAGTTGCAACGACGTCGGCTGTACCACGACGGAGAGGCCCCCGCGGGACCCGGTGACCTCACCCGGCACCACTTCGATGACCGTCACACCCTGGAGGCCCTCCGCCGAGGCGAGCACCGACATGGGGGGCACCGACTCACCGTCCAGGACCACGACGACGTGCGGCTGCTCCAGGAGCGGCTGACCGCCGGGCTGGAAGCGGGGCCTGCCCTCCAGGCGGCCCGCCAGCAGTTCCTCCAGGGCCAGGGCGTTGGTGGTGATGAGGCGCCGGCTCCCCGCACCGTCCACGGGCCCGGAGATCTGGGCGTGCGGGAGCCACTTCGCCCACTCCCACTGCGGCGCGGCCTCCGCACCGGTCGCGACCGCGATCACCAGGTCCTGCGGGGAGTGCAGAGAGGCCAGCCCGCCGACCATGGCCCGCGCCGCGGAGCGCGCGGAATCCGTGTGGCCGCTGATCGTGAGGTGGTAGAACGCCCGCAACGAGACGGCCATGGGCAGACCGTCCAGCGTGGAGTGCGTCGCCAGGAACTGCTGCATCGCCCCGGCGGCCAGCGGCTCCAGTTCGTCCACGGGCGCCGTCTCGGGCGCGATGAGCGGCGTGGCCAGCTCCTGACTGCCCAGCCCGATGCGCACCTGCGCGAAGTCCGCGTCACCGGCACGCCGCTCCCACACCCGGCTGCCCTCGGCGACGAGCGCCCACAGCTGCTCGGGAGACGGGTGGAGGTAGAACTGCGCGTCCCGCTGCTTGCGGGCCGTCTTCAGCACCGTGCGCCGGGTCTGCGTCAGGTACTTCAGGTAGTCGCGGCGCATGTCCGCCAGCTCGCCCTGAGTGCCGCGTCGGTACCGCACGAGCATCGCGATGGCCATGGCCAACGTCGAGGCGATCATGATCATGCCCATGATGCGCATGATCGGGTTCGGCGTCATGAAGAAGAAGACGACGGAGCCACCCATGCCCAGCATCGGCAGGAGCTGCATCAGCGCCCCCTCCTGCTGGCCCCGGGGGAGTTCCGGCGGAGGTTGCAACTGCACCTGCTCGACCGGCACTTCGGTGGGCAGGGCCCGCGGCGGGCGCTTGACGACGATCTGGCTCACAGCTCACCAATTCCCTTGCCGGACGGAAGTGTTCCTATCGGCGCCCCCGTGGCGACGGGCTCCATCCGCGGGAAGGATCCTACTGGCGTGACGGCGGTCCCATGGCGGTAGGGTGTCGCGACGCGTGTACGCATCCGCTAACTGTCGAGAGAAGACGGTCATTCGGGACGTGCGGTGCGATCCGTGCTCCCGGCGGTGTGTTTCCGGCGGAAGCGGACGTGGCCCCGGCGGACGCGGTCCGGCGGAAGCGGGGCAGCGGAAAGCCGGTCGGCGGGAGCCGCGGCGACAGCTGTGCGAGACAGCAGCAGCTGAGCCAGGCAGCAGCAAGAGAGACAAGACGGCGGCAGTCGAGCGAGACGGCAGCAGTCGAGCGAGACAGCAACAGGGCGAACAGCCGCGCAGAAGCGCAGAACAAGCTAGTCAAGCAAGCCAGTCAAGCCAGTAGTAGGGGGAGCACCAGGTGACCATGACGGCCCAAGCGGCAGCCACCGGATCCGGTCGGCAAAGTCACGGGACCCCGTCCGGCAGCGGCACCGGATTCTGCCGGGTCACGGTCGTCGCGCCCGACAGCCGGGTCGACGTGGCCCTGCCCGAGGACATCCCCGTAGCCGATCTGTATCCCGAGATCCTCCGGCTGTCCGGACAGAGCCCCGCCCCCGGCGCACCGGTCGGCTACCACCTGGTGCGCCGCGACGGCACCGTCCTGGACAGCGCGCGCACGCTCGCCGGCCACCGCATCCTCGACGGCGAGCTGCTGTCGATGCGGCCCTTCTCCGAATCACTGCCCCCCGCCGTCTTCGACGACGTCTCGGACGCCGTGGCCACCGCAGTGGCCAAGGACCGCACGCTCTGGGGTGACGCACTCATGCGCGGCGCCGGCCTCTTCGGCGGCTCCGTCCTGCTGGCCCTGCTCGGTTTCGTGCTGTGGACGGCCGACCCGCTCCACGACATGCACGGCCTGCCGGGCATCCTGGCGGCCGTCGTCGCCCTGCTCCTGCTCGCCTTCGCCTGCGTGCGTGCGCGGGTGTACGACGACCGCGCCTCGTCGATCGCGCTCGGCACCGGCGCCCTGGTGAACGCGGCGGTGGCCGGCTCCGGCCTGCTTCCCCTGAGCGCCGGACAGGGCATCGGGCGGCTTCAGTTCCTGCTCGCCTGTGCGGCGGTCCTGGTCGTGGCGGTCATTCTGATGATCGTCGCGCCCGGCGGGGACGGGCCGTTCGTCGCGTTCGTCTTCGCGAGCGCCGTCGGCCTGCTGGTCACGTTCATCGCGATCCTGAGCGACATGAAGCCGATCGAGGCCGCCGCCGTGTGCTCCCCGCTCGCCGTGGGGGCCCTCGCCTTCCTGCCGGGACTCTCCACCCGCTTCGCCCGGCTGCCCATCGGATTCGAGCCGCCCCGCACCACGGTCGGCGACTACGGGACCTCCGAGCCCGCGGCCACCGGCCCGGTGGACGCCGTACGCCTCGCCGCCCAGGCGCGGCGCGGCCATGAACTGCTCCTCGGCCTGGTCGGAGGCTGCGCCCTGGTCGCCGTGGCGGCCGCGGTGGTGCTGGGGTTCTCGAACAACGTCTGGGGCCAGCTGCTCGCCCTGGCCACCGGCGTCGCCATGCTGATGCGCGCCCATCTGTTCCGCTACACGGCCCAGGTCGGCTGCGCGCTCGCCGCGGGCCTCGGGTCCCTCGTCCTGCTGGGCCTGGGGCTCTCCCTCAACCCGCCGGTCGCCATGGTGCGCGACGCTCTGCGCGGCGAGGGCGCCGCACTCGACATCCGTACGGTGTGGCTCGCCGCCGCGGTAGCCGGCGTCGCCGTCCTGATCACCGCCATCGGCCTGATCGTGCCGCGCAAGGGGGTGACCCCGTTCTGGGGACGCTTCCTGGAGATCGCGGAGACGGTCGTCCTGCTGACCCTGCTCCCGCTCTGCCTCGCGGTCTTCGACGTCTACCACTCGATCCGCGCACTCACCAGCTGATCATCGGAAGGCGCCGAACGCGCCGAACCGATCACCGAAGGGCATCGGCTGACCAGCGGCGAACGCCGACTGACCAGCAGTGGGCACCGGCTGACCGGCGGCTGGGCGTGACCCGAATGGCTGGTACTCTGTCCAGTGGCCGTTTGTGTACGCGTCCTCGGATCATCCTGGGGGCTGCGCTCATCGGACCTTCGCCTCCGAGTCACGGAAGCTCTCCTGAGATCAAGACCAGGGGCACTCGTGGGCGCTTCGAACATCAAGAGGAGTACGCGTGCCGCTCGACGCCGCTACGAAGAAGCAGATCATGTCCGAGTTCGCCCAGAAGGAGGGTGACACCGGATCCCCCGAGGTCCAGGTCGCCATGCTCTCCCGCCGGATCTCGGACCTGACGGAGCACCTCAAGACGCACAAGCACGACCACCACTCCCGTCGTGGTCTGCTGATCCTGGTCGGCCAGCGTCGCCGCCTCCTGCAGTACCTGGCCAAGAAGGACATCCAGCGCTTCCGTGCGCTCGTCGACCGCCTCGGCATCCGCCGTGGCGCGGCCGGCGGCGCCAAGTAAGGACGCTGTGGAAAAGGGAGCGGTTCCCGCGTTTGAGGGGACCGCTCCCTTTGCCGTACGTGCGCGACCGGTGTCAAGCTCAGTAACCTGGGTGCAGTGACACCCGCCCGAGCGAGAACGCGTCAGCGGGAACGCACGAGCAAGAACGCAGGACCGTAAGAACGCAGGAACGCAGGACCCGAAGTACGAGGGAGAGGCGCGACGACGCCGCCGCCGGTCCTCGGTAGTGGCCCCCGGGAACATGCCCGGGAGCTTCGATCGAAGACCGGCCCGCATCCACGGTGCGCCTCTCCCGCACCGTCCCCCGCCACACGGGCGTGAGGACGAAAGACGACGAGTATGGAGAAATCACTAGTGGAGAACGAGACCCACTACGCCGAGGCCGTTATCGACAACGGAACCTTCGGCACCCGCACCATCCGCTTCGAGACGGGCCGCCTGGCCAAGCAGGCCGCCGGCTCCGCCGTCGCGTACCTGGACGACGACACCATGGTGCTGTCGGCCACCACCGCTTCCAAGCGGCCCAAGGACAACCTGGACTTCTTCCCCCTCACGGTGGACGTCGAGGAGCGGCAGTACGCGGCCGGCAAGATCCCCGGCTCCTTCTTCCGCCGTGAGGGCCGGCCCTCCGAGGACGCGATCCTCACCTGCCGCCTGATCGACCGGCCGCTGCGCCCCTCCTTCAAGAAGGGCCTGCGCAACGAGATCCAGATCGTCGAGACGATCATGGCGCTCAACCCCGACCACCTGTACGACGTGGTCGCGATCAACGCAGCCTCCTGCTCCACCATCCTGGCGGGCCTGCCCTTCTCCGGCCCGATCGGCGCCACCCGCGTCGCCCTGATCAAGGGCCAGTGGGTCGCGTTCCCGACGCACACCGAGCTCGAGGACGCCGTCTTCGACATGGTCGTCGCCGGTCGCGTCCTGGAGGACGGCGACGTCGCGATCATGATGGTCGAGGCCGAGGCCACCGAGAAGACCATCCAGCTCGTCAAGGATGGTGCCGAGGCTCCCACCGAGGAGATCGTCGCCGCCGGTCTGGACGCCGCGAAGCCCTTCATCAAGGCGCTCTGCAAGGCCCAGTCGGACCTGGCCTCCAAGGCCGCCAAGCCGGTCGGCGAGTTCCCGGTCTTCCTGGACTACCAGGACGACGTCTTCGAGGCGCTCTCCAAGGCCGTCACCTCCGAGCTCAAGCAGGCGCTCACCATCGCCGGCAAGCAGGACCGCGAGGCCGAGCTGGACCGCGTCAAGGAGATCGCCGCCGAGAAGCTGCTCCCGGCCTTCGAGGGTCGCGAGAAGGAGATCTCCGGTGCCTACCGCGCGCTGACCAAGAAGCTGATCCGCGAGCGCGTCATCAAGGACAAGGTCCGCATCGACGGCCGTGGCGTCACGGACATCCGTACGCTCGCCGCCGAGGTCGAGGCCATCCCGCGCGTGCACGGTTCGGCGCTGTTCGAGCGTGGCGAGACCCAGATCCTGGGCGTCACCACCCTCAACATGCTCCGTATGGAGCAGCAGCTGGACACCCTCTCCCCGGTGACCCGCAAGCGCTACATGCACAATTACAACTTCCCGCCGTACTCGGTCGGCGAGACCGGCCGCGTGGGTTCGCCCAAGCGCCGCGAGATCGGCCACGGAGCGCTCGCCGAGCGCGCCATCGTGCCGGTGCTGCCCTCGCGCGAGGACTTCCCCTACGCGATCCGCCAGGTCTCCGAGGCGCTGGGCTCCAACGGCTCGACGTCCATGGGCTCGGTCTGCGCCTCCACCATGTCGCTGCTGAACGCCGGTGTGCCCCTCAAGGCCGCCGTCGCCGGTATCGCCATGGGCCTGATCTCCGAGGAGATCGACGGCAAGACCCACTACGTCGCCCTCACCGACATCCTCGGTGCGGAGGACGCCTTCGGCGACATGGACTTCAAGGTCGCCGGCACGAAGCAGTTCGTGACCGCGCTCCAGCTCGACACCAAGCTCGACGGCATCCCCGCCTCGGTCCTGGCCGCCGCGCTGAAGCAGGCCCGTGACGCGCGTCTGCACATCCTGGACGTCATGAACGAGGCCATCGACGTCCCGGACGAGATGTCCCCGAACGCCCCGCGGATCATCACCGTCAAGATCCCGGTGGACAAGATCGGTGAGGTCATCGGCCCCAAGGGCAAGATGATCAACCAGATCCAGGAGGACACCGGCGCCGACATCACGATCGAGGACGACGGCACCATCTACATCGGTGCCCAGCAGGGTTCGCAGGCCGAGGCCGCCCGCGCCACGATCAACGCGATCGCCAACCCGACCATGCCGGAGGTCGGCGAGCGTTACCTGGGTACGGTCGTCAAGACCACCACCTTCGGTGCGTTCGTCTCGCTCATGCCGGGCAAGGACGGTCTGCTGCACATCTCGCAGATCCGCAAGCTGGCCGGTGGCAAGCGCGTGGAGAACGTCGAGGACGTGCTCGCGGTCGGCTCCAAGGTCCAGGTGGAGATCGCCGAGATCGACTCCCGCGGCAAGCTCTCCCTCATCCCCGTCATCGAGGGCGAAGAGGACGAGAAGAAGGACGACACCGACAAGTGACGTCCCGTAGTTCCGCGACGACGGCCCGCGCCTCCTCCGAGGCGCGGGCCGTCGCCCGTACCCAAACGCTTCTGAAGGGCAAGGACGGCATCGGCACCGTCCGCCGGACCGTCCTCCCCGGCGGTCTGCGGATCGTCACCGAGACCCTGCCCTCCGTCCGGTCCGCCACCTTCGGCATCTGGGCCAACGTCGGTTCCCGCGACGAGACGCCCACCCTGAACGGCGCGACCCACTACCTCGAACACCTCCTCTTCAAGGGCACCGCCAAGCGCACCGCCCTCGACATCTCCTCCGCGATCGACGCGGTCGGCGGCGAGATGAACGCCTTCACGGCGAAGGAGTACACCTGCTACTACGCGCGGGTGCTGGACACCGACCTGCCGCTGGCCATCGACGTCGTCTGCGACATGCTGACCGGATCGCTGATCGCCCCCGAGGACGTCGACGCCGAGCGCGGCGTCATCCTCGAAGAGATCGCGATGACCGAGGACGACCCGGGCGACTGTGTGCACGACCTGTTCGCGCACACCATGCTCGGCGACACCCCCCTCGGCCGCCCGGTCCTCGGCACCGTCGACACGATCAACGCGCTGAACCGCGGCCAGATCGCCCGCTTCTACAAGAAGCACTACGACCCCACGCACCTCGTCGTCGCCGCCGCCGGCAACGTCGACCACGCCACGGTCGTACGACAGGTCCGCAAGGCCTTCGAGCGCGCCGGGGCCCTCTCCCGCCACGACGCCGTCCCCATGGCGCCCCGCGAGGGATCCCGCACCCTGCGCACCGCCGGCAAGGTCGAGCTGCTGAACCGCAAGACCGAGCAGGCCCACGTGGTCCTCGGCATGCCCGGCCTCGCCCGCACCGACGAGCGCCGCTGGGCTCTGGGCGTCCTCAACACCGCCCTCGGCGGCGGCATGAGCTCCCGCCTCTTCCAGGAGGTCCGGGAGAAGCGCGGCCTGGCCTACAGCGTGTACTCGTACACCTCGGGCTTCGCCGACTGCGGCCTCTTCGGCGTGTACGCGGGCTGCCGCCCGAACCAGGTCCACGACGTCCTCAAGATCTGCCGCGACGAGCTCGACCGGGTCGCCACGTACGGACTGGACGACGACGAGGTCGCCCGCGCCATCGGGCAGCTCTCCGGCTCCACCGTCCTCGGCCTGGAGGACACCGGCGCGCTGATGAACCGTATCGGCAAGAGCGAGCTGTGCTGGGGCGAGCAGATGTCCGTCGACGACATGCTCGCGCGCATCGCGGAGGTCACCCCCGACGACGTACGGGAAGTGGCGGGCGAACTCCTCACCCAGCGCCCCTCGCTCTCGGTCATCGGCCCGCTCAAGGACAAGCAGGCGGACCGCCTCCACGAAGCGGTCTCCTAATCCCTTAAGGAATCACCATGAGTAAGCTGCGCGTAGCCGTTCTCGGTGCGAAGGGCCGCATCGGCTCCGAGGCCGTAACCGCGATCGAGGCCGCCGACGACCTGGAGCTGGTGGCGGCCCTGGGCCGGGGCGACAAGCTGGAGACCCTCGCCGACACCGGCGCCCAGGCCGTCGTCGAGCTCACCACCCCCGCGTCGGTGATGGGCAACCTCGACTTCTGCGTCCGGCACGGCATCCACGCCGTCGTCGGTACCACGGGCTGGACCGACGAACGGCTCGCGCAGCTGACCACCTGGCTGGACAACTCCCCGGAAACGGGCGTCCTGATCGCCCCGAACTTCTCCATCGGTGCCGTCCTGACCATGAAGTTCGCGGAGCAGGCCGCCCGCTACTTCGAGTCCGTCGAGGTCGTCGAACTGCACCACCCGAACAAGGTCGACGCCCCCTCCGGCACCGCCACCCGCACCGCCCAGCTCATCGCGGCGGCCCGCGCGAAGGCCGGCAGCGCACCCCAGCCGGACGCCACCGCCACCGCCCTGGACGGCGCGCGAGGTGCGGACGTCGACGGCGTCCCGGTCCACGCGATCCGGCTCCGCGGCCTGCTGGCCCACCAGGAAGTGCTCCTCGGCGGCGAGGGCGAGACCCTCACCATCCGCCACGACTCGCTCCACCACAGCAGCTTCATGCCGGGCATCCTGCTCGGCGTCCGCCGTGTGGTGACCACTCCGGGCCTCACGTTCGGCCTGGAACACTTCCTCGACCTGAACTGACTGAGCCCACCATGCGCGCAAAGATCACGTACATCGTCACGGCCGCCGTCCTGGTCTTCTACTTCGTCCTGGTCGGCAGCCGCGGCATGATGCTCATCCGGCACGGCACACTGGTCACGGTCACGTTCGGGGTCGCCGTGCTGATCCTGCCGGTGGTCGGCGTCTGGTTCCTCTGGAAGAACACCCAGTTCGTCCGCCGCGCCAACGCCCTGGCAGCCGAGCTGGACGCGGAGGGCGGCCTGCCGGTCGACGACCTGGCCCGCACGCCGTCCGGCCGCATCGACCGGGACTCCGCCGACGCGGTCTTCACCAAGCGCCGCGAGGAGACCGAGGACGCCCCGGACGACTGGCACACCTGGTTCAGGCTGGCTGTCGCCTACCAGGACGCGAGGGACACCCCGCGAGCCCGCAAGGCGATGCAAAGGGCGATCGCACTGCACAGATCCATCCCGTCCCCCCTGCTCAGCCCGTCCGCGCCCCCCGGCCCGTCCGGCGAGTGAGGACGTCTTTCCCGCCGTACGCAGATGAGCCCGGAACCCCTCAAGGGGTTCCGGGCTCATCCACGTACAGGGGGCGGCAGGCAGGGGCTCACCCCTGCCCGTACTCGTCCGCCCAGGCCTCCACCGCGTCCGTGGCCCGCTCGAACGCCTCCTCGCGCCCGAGGAAGTCCGCGTTGTGGTCGGTGGTCAGCGGAGGCAGCGTCTCACCGCTCTGCCGGACCACGACGAGCGCCTGGCCCTGGACCGTACGGGGAAGACCCATCCACTTGACGGGCTGCTGGACCGTACGGACCGCGGACGTGCCGCTCCAGGCCACCGTGGTGGTCCGGAAGAACGCGACGCGCCGCACTCCGTGGCGGCTGACCCACGCGCCGACCCGCAGAAGTCGCAGGGCGGCGGCGATCAGCGCACCGGCCAGAACCAGACACACGCTGGCGCCCGAAGGCGCTCCGGCCACACCGATGATCATGGCCGCGAGCAGAACGAACGAGGCCAGCAACAACAGGGTGGCCGCCGCCGCGACCCGCCACGGGCCGGGGCGGTAGGGCCGCCGCCAGCTGTCGTGGTCGTCGAACGGCAGCGCGACGTCCTCCGCGCTCGCGTCGAATGCGCGGTCGGCCGTCAGAAAGGGCAGGGGCACGACTCATCCTCACTCACAAGCACGCTCGATTGCTGTGCCCGGTGAGGCTACCGAGAGTGCCACCGGCGCGACCACCCCAGGGGGTCCGTACGAGTCAGCGGCTCATGAGTCAGCGGCGTACGGGTCAGCGACCCTGCGACGCTTCGGACTGCTTGCCGTGCGCCGGGGACTGCGGGGATTCGAGAGCCGGGAGCCCCAGCAGCAGTGAGCCCACGAGGCCGGCGACCACGGTAAGCCCGACGAGGGACCGCCCCAGAAGCTCCGGAACGGTGGCACGGGTCGAGGGAGGGGGAGTGACATTGCTGCGGAATCGGTCGGACTCGGCGACGAACGAGAACGGGACGGCTTCACGCCGGCGGAACATGAGGAAACTCTCCTTGATCTCAGTGACGGGTGCTGCTAATGAGTCAGACGTACGAACGGCTCGATCGGTGCCCCGAATCGCCGTAACGTTTGAAGGACTCCACGAACGGCTGCCCGAGACCGTCGCGTGCATGCGCCGCCCGCCCGGCCCGTAAAGTGGTCGCCGCCCGAGCGACGCCATTGGAAGGACCCCTGTCGGTGACCGACACCCCCGAACCCGCAAAGCCCCACTTCCGCAGTGACGTCACCGTCGAGCTGGTGAAGAGCGACGCGCGCGACGCGGACGTGCTGTTCGCCGCCCGGGTCTCCACCGCCGGCGAGCAGTCGCTCGAAGAGGTCACCAAGGACCCCGAGCGCTCCAAGGGGCTCATCAACTACCTCATGCGGGACCGGCACGGCAGCCCGTTCGAGCACAACTCGATGACGTTCTTCATCAGCGCCCCGATCTTCGTCTTCCGCGAGTTCATGCGGCACCGCGTCGGCTGGTCGTACAACGAGGAATCGGGCCGCTACAGGGAGCTGGACCCGGTCTTCTACGTCCCCGGAACCTCCCGCAGGCTGGTCCAGCAGGGCCGCCCCGGGAAGTACGAGTTCGTCGAGGGCACCGAGGAGCAGTACGACCTGACGACCCGCGCCATGGAGGAGTCCTACCGGGCCTCCTACACGGCGTACCAGGAGATGCTGGCCGCGGGCGTGGCCCGCGAGGTCGCCCGTGCGGTCCTGCCGGTCGGCCTCTTCTCCACGATGTACGCCACCTGCAACGCACGCTCCCTGATGCACTTCCTCGGTCTGCGCACCCAGCACGAGCTGGCGAAGGTTCCGTCCTTCCCGCAGCGCGAGATCGAGATGGTCGGCGAACAGATGGAAGCCCACTGGGAGCGGCTCATGCCGCTCACTCATGCGGCCTTCAACAAAAATGGACGGGTAGCCCCGTAGGCGGTGTCCGTATTGCGGCGTTTCGAGAAGTTCATCTAGGCTGATCAAACGGACCCGGCACTGCTTGAACCCCCGAGCAGGCAGTGCCGGGCTCCTCTTCCTCGTCCCCCCGAGGGGACCCCGCGCGCTGAGCAGCGAGTAGCGTGTTACCCATGGCTCCGATCTCCACTCCGCAGACCCCCTTCGGGCGGGTCCTCACCGCTATGGTCACGCCCTTCACGGCGGACGGCGCTCTCGACCTCGACGGCGCCCAGCGGCTCGCCGCCCACCTGGTGGACGCAGGCAATGACGGCCTGATCGTCAACGGCACCACCGGTGAGTCCCCGACCACCAGTGACACGGAGAAGGACCAGCTCGTACGGGCGGTGCTCGAAGCGGTCGGCGACCGAGCGCATGTCGTCGCCGGCATCGGCACCAACGACACCCGGCACAGCGTCGAGCTCGCCCGGACGGCCGAGCGCACCGGTGCCCACGGCCTGCTCGCGGTGACGCCGTACTACAACAAGCCGCCCCAGGAGGGCCTGCTCCGGCACTTCACGGCCATCGCCGACTCCACCGGCCTGCCCGTGATGCTGTACGACATCCCCGGCCGCAGCGGGGTGCCGATCGACACGGAGACCCTCGTCCGGCTGGCCGACCACCCGCGGATCGTCGCGAACAAGGACGCCAAGGGCGACCTGGGCCGCGCCAGCTGGGCCATCGCCGAATCGGGACTCGCCTGGTACTCCGGCGACGACATGCTCAACCTGCCGCTCCTCTCGGTCGGCGCGGTCGGCTTCGTCTCCGTGGTCGGCCACATGGTCACCCCGGAGCTGCGGGCCCTGATCGACGCGTACGTGAGCGGCGACGTCCAGAAGGCCACCGAGATCCACCAGAAGCTGCTCCCGGTGTTCACCGGGATGTTCCGTACCCAGGGCGTCATCACCACGAAGGCCGCCCTGACCCTCCAGGGACTCCCGGCCGGACCGCTGCGCCTGCCGCTGGTGGAGCTCAGCGCCCAGGAGACGGCCCAGCTCAAGATCGATCTCGCCGCCGGCGGGGTACAGCTCTAAGCACCGACTTCTTTGAACACGGACTTCACAACTGAACAGGCGAGGCGACTCGCATCGAGCACCACCCCAAGACAACAGCAAGTGCACGAATGACATACGCGCCACGTGCCTCAGCGGTACGTGGCGCGCGTGGTAAGGAGAGTCTTTTGAGTCATCCGCATCCTGAACTCGGTACCCCGCCGAAGCTCCCGAAGGGCGCCCTGCGGGTCACCCCGCTCGGCGGCCTGGGCGAGATCGGCCGCAACATGACGGTCTTCGAGTACGGCGGCCGCCTGCTCATCGTCGACTGCGGCGTCCTCTTCCCCGAGGAGGAACAGCCGGGCATCGACCTGATCCTTCCGGACTTCACCACGATCCGGGACCGCCTGGACGACATCGAGGGCATCGTCCTCACGCACGGCCACGAGGACCACATCGGTGGTGTCCCGTACCTGCTGCGCCTGAAGCCGGACATCCCCCTCATCGGCTCCAAGCTGACCCTCGCGCTCATCGAGGCGAAGCTCCAGGAGCACCGGATCCGCCCGTACACCCTTGAGGTCACCGAGGGTCAGCGCGAGCGCATCGGCGTCTTCGACTGCGAGTTCATCGCGGTCAACCACTCCATCCCGGACGCTCTCGCCGTCGCCATCCGCACCCCCGCGGGCATGGCCGTGGCCACCGGTGACTTCAAGATGGACCAGCTTCCGCTGGACGGCCGTCTCACCGACCTGCACGCGTTCGCCCGGCTGAGCGAGGAGGGCATCGATCTCCTCCTCTCCGACTCCACGAACGCCGAGGTTCCCGGCTTCGTGCCGCCGGAGCGGGACATCTCCAACGTCCTGCGCACGGTCTTCGCGAACGCCCAGAAGCGCATCATCGTGGCGAGCTTCGCCAGTCATGTGCACCGCATCCAGCAGATCCTGGACGCCGCACACGAATACGGCCGGAGGGTCGCCTTCGTCGGCCGCTCGATGGTCCGCAACATGGGCATCGCCCGCGACCTGGGCTACCTGAAGGTTCCCGCCGGACTGGTCGTCGACGTCAAGACCCTCGACGACCTCCCGGACGACGAGGTCGTGCTGGTCTGCACGGGTTCGCAGGGCGAGCCGATGGCCGCCCTCTCCCGGATGGCCAACCGCGACCACCAGATCCGGATCGTCCCGGGCGACACGGTGATCCTCGCGTCGTCCCTGATCCCTGGCAACGAGAACGCGGTCTACCGCGTGATCAACGGCCTGACCCGCTGGGGCGCCAACGTCGTCCACAAGGGCAACGCCAAGGTCCACGTCTCGGGCCACGCCTCGGCCGGCGAGCTGCTGTACTTCTACAACATCTGCAAGCCGAAGAACCTGATGCCGGTCCACGGCGAATGGCGCCACCTGCGCGCCAACGCCGAGCTGGGCGCCCTCACCGGCGTGCCGAAGGACCACATCGTCATCGCCGAGGACGGCGTGGTCGTCGACCTCATCGACGGCAAGGCGAAGATCGTCGGCAAGGTCCAGGCCGGTTACGTCTACGTCGACGGCCTCTCCGTCGGCGACGTCACCGAGACCTCCCTCAAGGACCGCCGCATCCTCGGCGACGAGGGCATCATCTCGGTGTTCATCGTGGTCGACAGCTCCTCCGGCAAGATCGTGGGCGGCCCCCACATCCAGGCCCGGGGCTCCGGCATCGACGACAGCGCCTTCGTGGCCGTCACGCCGAAGATCCAGGAAGCCCTGGACAAGTCGGCGCAGGACGGCGTGATGGAGCCCCACCAGCTCCAGCAGATGGTCCGCCGGACGGTCGGTAAGTGGGTGTCCGACACCTACCGCCGACGTCCGATGATCCTCCCGGTCGTCGTCGAGGTCTGACCCCTCACGACCGCCTGACCTGGAGCGGGGCCCTCGATTTGCGTCGGGGAGCCCCGCTCCAGTACGTTTACGTTTCCGCCTGAACGGGAAGCACCACGCGCACTCGTGTGCTGGGAAAATCGCGAACGGGGCGGAAATTCCGACTCAGAACCTCTGATAAAGTCGGATCCGCCGAAAGGCAAGGCCACTCCGCTGGCCACCGGAAATCAAATTCGGACCGGAAACGGAACGGAAAAGAGTCTGGTAAAGTCGGACTCGCCGGAAAGGGAAAACGCGAAAG
>NZ_JBIWLQ010000015.1:0-217895 GCF_044766265.1 Streptomyces sp. NPDC102283 | reverse complement strand
ACCACCCGCCGTAACAGCCACACCCCAGGCAGAGGAACCGACAGCGGCACCGCCAGCGACACCGGCCGAAGTGCCCGCCTCCCCTCCGACCACGGCTCTCACCTGGGTGTTCGCCGGACAGCGGGACGGCCTTCGTCTGATCGTGCGCTCCGGCCAAGGTGCACCGATCACGATCAGGGGTCGACAGTTCGGTGTCGAGCCGAGCCGGGTGACGAAGGCGGGCGCGAAGCCGCCGAAGTGTTCGCGCACGTGGGCCTGTCCGGCACACAGCGCCTGGCCGGGGATGAAGTCGCGGCCGGTGGCATCGCCGCAGAGCCACCAGGCGGCGCTTCCCTCGCGGCGGGCCCCGGCGCGAGGGCGATCCCGGCGGCGAGCGCACCGAGAACAACGGCTGCCACGGTGACGCCCCACGGGGCGACGCTCACGGGGTCGGCTCCGGTCGCCCGAGCGTGAACCAGACGACCTTGCGCCCGGGGTGCTGACGATCGCCGCCGCGCGTCCCCCAGGCCAGCGCCAGGCTCTCCACCAGGGCGAGCCCCCGCCCGCCCTCTGCTTCCGGGCCCGCCCGCAGTGCGTCGAGCGCGCCGGTGAGCGGGCCTCCCTCGTCCGTGACGGTGACGGTGACCCGCTTCCGGTTGACGGCCGCGTGGACCCGGATCAGTGGCGTACCGGTGTGGCGGTGAGCGTTGGTGACCAGCTCGGTCACGCAGATCCGGGCGTCGTCGACCAGCCCGAGGTGCCGGCTGACCTCCAGCAGTGAGGTGACGAAGTCCCGCGCGATGCGGGGGGCACTCGCGGTGTTCGGCAGGGTGAGGCGGTAGACCTCTCCGCCGAGTGGGTTGGTGTGTACGGGAGTTGGGGTTACGGCGGTCATGTCGGTCTCCCTTGTGGTCCGGTGCGGTGAACGGGGGCGCTGAGCCCGGCCCGTGGCGATGGCCGCCGCGCCGCGCGTGTCAACGCGCGTCGAAGCGGCTGCACTTCGGGGGTGCCGAGGTGTAGCGCGGTGCTGCGACGAACCGTAGCGCATTGTCTAACGCGTTAGACGTCTTCTCGTAACTTCCTCGACGGCTTGGATGCCTACGGAGTGGGGGTCCACACTGGGACCCGACGAGAGGAGGGTCGATGCCATCGAGGAAGGCGCCCACGGCACGTCAGCGCCGTGTGGGTACCGAGCTGCGTCGGATTCGTGAGCACACAGGGCTGTCGCTCACGGGGGCGGCGGCAATGCTCGGTACGGACCGCACCACCATCAGCAACATCGAATCCGGAAGGTTCGGTGTCAGTGCCGAACGGATTCGTACCTGGGCCGGCCACTACGGGTGTCCCGACCACGCTTATATCGAGGCTCTCGCGGGAATGGCTACCGAGCGCATAAGCGGCTGGTGGGAGGATTATCGAGGTCACCTCACCAGCGATGCCCTTGATCTGGCGGAGCTGGAGTATCACGCGGTCGGCATCAGGTCGGTCCAGATCATGTATATGCCCGGCTTGCTCCAGACCGAGGACTACGCACGCGCCGTCTTCGCGGAGAGCGTGCCGCCGCCCACGCCTGCCCGCCAGCGGCGTCAGCTGTCGCACCGGCTGAGACGTCGTGATGTCCTTGACCGGGCCGAGCTGGCCTCCTGCACGTTCCTCATCCACGAGGCTGCGCTGCGTATGACCTATGGCGGTGCGGCGGTCGCCCGCAGCCAACTCGACCACCTGCTGCGCCAGTCGGATCGGGAGAACGTCGTTATCCGTGCCATCCCCTTCGCGGCGGGCGGTTTCCCGTACGCCAGCAGTTCGGCACACTACGTCTACGGTGTCGTTCCGCAGCTCGACACCGTCCAGACGGACACCTCGACCGGGTCGGGTTTTCTGGATTCGGAGACGAGTCTGGAGAACTGGCGAGTCGCGCTGGACCGAACCGAGGAGAGATCTCTCGACCCGGAGAGCTCGCGAGACTTCATTCGTGGAATCGCTAGACAAGTATAAAGGCGTGAGAATGTTGGAAATTCAGTGGCGCAAGTCATCGAAGTCCTCGAATGCGGAGGGCTCCGACTGTCTGGAACTCGCTGAGTGTGGTGGCGAGATCCTGCTCCGTGAGAGCGACAACCCCGACGTGGTCGTCCGCACCACGCGCGCCAAGCTTCGGGCGTTCCTGGGCGGTGCGAAGGAGGGCGAGTTCGACGACTTGGCCTGAGCGTGCGTGCTCCGGCAGTGGGCGGCCTCCACCGGCGCAGGTGGAGGCCGCCCACTTTTGCTTTCCGCGCGACCAGATCTCTTCTCACCCGTTAGACGTCAAACACTTGATACGTAGCTACATCACACGCTAGCTTCCTGCTGTGCCGCCACCGTGTGTGCGGACAACTCCCCTTCTGTCTGCGCCCGTTGGGGGAGTCGCGAGCCAGTGCGCCCCCTTCCCGCAGCTCGTCACGCCGGCCGTGGGTGGGGGGCGTTCCTGGTGTCACATCAGGAGGCCCTTGCCATGTGCGACCCCGATCCCGATCCGACGCGGCCCGAAGGCTCCGCCCTTTACGCCTACTGGTGCGAGCGGTCCACGTACCCCTTGTTACGCGGCAGCTCCCCCGACGCCTTCGTGCGGTACTCCGTGCCCACCGCGCCGGAGGCGATCCGGCTGTTCCAGGCGGAAGCGCGTGCTCTCGCGGAGGCCATGACCCCCGACGCGCGCCGTGAGGCGCTGGAGCGGATCGACGGCGGAGGCCGCGTGCGCGCGATCGCCGCCCTGCACCGGGGGCGTACCTGCGGGTTCTCGCTCGGGCACGGCGACCGGTGGACGGAGTGGACCGTACGCCCGCACCTCGCGTTTCCCGTGGCTGCCCGGCACCTGCTGTCCGTCCTGCCCCCGAGGTGCTGCCCGTGCGCGGCGTCACGCTAAGGGCTGCTGAACGGAAGCCGCCCGGGGCGGGGGGGGGGGGGCCCCCCGCCCCCCCCCCGGGGGGGGGGGGGCCCCCCCCCCCCCGCCGGGCGGCTTCCGTTCAGCGTCGGCTCAGTGCCGGTTCGCCGCCAGGGAACCGCAGTTGGTGCCGTTCTTGCCCGCCACCTCGCCGGAGATCTCGCCGCGCCACGTGACGCACAGACCGCGTGCGTCGAGATAGACCGGTCCCGCGTACGTGGTGTAGTACCCCGTGTCCGAGACCGTCGTCGTGGGAGAGGCGAACCCGAGCGAGGCCGTCATGTGCACGGCCTTCCCGGGTGCGGTGCGGACGGTCACCACACAGTTCCTGCCGGTGGCGGAGCTGTACGTGAGGAAAACCGTGCCCTTGGTGCCGATCTGCGCGGAGTTCACCACGGAGTAGCCGCCCCCGCAGGCGCCGTTGTACTTCGCGGCCGCGGCGGCCTTCGGTGCCGCGGCCGTCGGTGCCGCGGCGGCGGCCGGGGCGAGGGCGATCGCGGCGCAGGCGGTGGCGGTGACGGCGGCGCCGATGGCCGATGCGCGTCGGATGTTGGTCATGTCGTTCCCCGGTTTCTCGAACGGTCATGGCGGGACGCCCGGTCCGGCGCCCGGATCCCCACCCCTGGAAGTGGCGTGGGTCACGTCCTGTTGGATAGACCGTGACGCGGTGGAGTTGTACTGTCGGCGCGCTGTTACGAATTCATGACACAGTTGGACAAGATCACCTTTCTTGATCCATTTCCGGTGGTCCGGGATGCGATGAGTTTCGGTGGCGCCCCCGGTCTCCTACGGCAGATGTGGTCACCGGTTCGAGTGGAGGCAGCCGTGGAGAGCGACACGAAGCGCGGGATCTGGCGGATGGTGCACGCCGAGCGCGCCGCGCTGGCCGACGACCTCGCGCGGCTGGACGCCGGGCAGTGGGACGCGCCGTCGCTCTGCGAGGGATGGACGGTGCATGATGTGGCCGCGCACCTGGTGGACACCGCCCGTACGACGCGGATCGGCTTCGTGGCGGGCCTCGTGCGGGCGGGGTTCGACTTCGACCGCCAGAACGCGCGCGGCGTGGAGCGCGAACGTGGGGCGTCGCCGCAGGAGACGCTGGAGCGGCTGCGGCGGGTGGTGTCGCGGACGACGACTCCTCCGGCCCCGCTCGACACCCGGCTGGTCGAGGAGGTCGTCCACGGCGAGGACATCCGCCGTGCGGTGGGCCTGGTCCGCTCCTACCCCCAGGAGGCCGTGGTCCGCGCGCTGCGCCTTCAGGCGCGTACGCCGGCGGCCTTCGGCGGGGCGAAGGAGACGGTGGCGTCCGTACGGCTGACGGCGACCGACGCCGACCTGTCGATCGGGGAGGGGTCGGAGGTGACGGGTCCCGCGCTGTCCCTGCTCCTGGCGGTGTCCGGCCGGCGGGAGGCGGTCGAGGAGCTGAGCGGCCAGGGCGTCTCCGCGTTCACGGCTACCGGCTGAGGGCGATGAGGGAGGTCCGTTCCCTCGCGGTGTGGTCCGGGCGCGCGCGCCGCGCCCCGGTCTCCGTCCGGATGCTGACGGAGGCCGGGGCGCGGGCGGGCGGGATCAGCCGACGATGTCGTACAGGTCGAACTGCTCCCAGGAGCCGGTGACGTCGGCGGAGCGGGCGCGCAACGTGTACTGGAGCGAACCCGTGTAGCTGTTCTCCATCGCGACGAAGAGGTTGTTCAGGGTGGACTGGAGCGCGTAGAGGTTCAGGTCCTCGTTGTAATAGAGCACGAACCGCTCCCAGCCGCCGGCGGTCGTCGAACGGGCCCGCAGCACGTTCTGCGCCTGGCCGGTGAAGTTCTTTTCGACCGCCACGTAGCGGTTGTTCGCGAGGGACTTGAGAGCGATGGTCTGGCTGGCCTCGTCCCACTCGAACGCGAAGCTCTCCCAGGCGCCGAAGACGTCGGTGGAACGGGCGCGCACCGCACCGGTGTTCGGCGCGGCGTAATTCACCTCGGTGACCGCGAACTTCCCGTTGCGCATCGACTTGATGGCCATGGGGCCGGACTCGTCGGCCGGGGCGGTGGCGCTTCTGCCGGAGGCGGACAGGGACTGCTGTCTGTCGGTCGACTCGGCGATGTGTGCCAGGTCGTCGCCGTTCACCTTCTCCCAGCCTGCGGGGGCGCCACCTGCGGAAGCCTCGCGCGTGGCGCTGCCGGCCGGGCGGCCTTCGTGCGAGGTGGCTCCGGCCGCCGGGGCCGCCAGGACGGAGGCGGTCAGCAGGGCGCTCAGGGAAAGGAGGGCGGAGGTCATGCGTCGCACAGGTCTTCCTCGCTTCTCATTGCCGCGCATTCCGGGATCCGGAATGCGCGGAGGGTGGAGAGAAAGGGGTCCGGGCGTCGCTCGATCGCGCGCCGGAGGTCCCGAAGTGGTGTCAGAATAAGGCCAGTTCGAGATCTCCGGTAAAGGTTTTCAGGGCGGCTCGGAAATTCCGGAAACGGCCGCGCTGAATATATTCTTCCGCTGTTTTCCGTTAAGGAAGGCGACCTGCTCCGTCTTTGTCGCGGACACTTCGCGCCCCCGGGCGCAGCGTGCCGCGGTGGGCCCGGTTGACGGCCATCAGGTCGTCCAGGGCGTCCCGGGTGGAGCGGAGGTCGTCGATGTGCGCGGAGAGCCGCTCCCGCTCCTGCGCCATCCGCTCCATCGCCGCGTCGGAGGTCTCCTGGCTGGGGGCCTCGACGCAGGGCAGCAGCTCCGTGATGGTGCGGCTGGACAGGCCGGCGGCGTAGAGCCGCTGGATGAAGCGGACCCGCTCGACCTCGGCGTGCGTGTAGTGCCGTTGGCCGCTCGGGCTGCGGCGGCTCGTCAGGAGGCGCTGCTCCTCGTAGTAGCGCAGGGACCGGACGCTGGCCCCCGTGACGGCCGCGAGTTCTCCGATGCGCATGGTGTGGCCCCTCCGCTCCCCGCCGAGTGGGGCGCTGTACGGGCTTGCCCCTCACATTGAGCGGGTCGCTCGCCAACCGGGTGCGGTTCGCCGTGGACGCGACGGCGGCCACCGTCGACGCCGTGGGCGCGGCCAGGACCGGCATCCGGCTTTCGCCGGGCGGGACGTTCTGGGGTGTCGAGGAGCGGGACGTACCCGAGCTCTACGCCGTACTGCTCCGGGAGTTGGCACGGCTGGAACCGGCCTATGTGCACCTGGAGGCGACGGCCGACGAGGACGTGCTGGTCGCCCTGCGCCGGGCGTGGCCCGGCACGCTGATCATGAATCCGGTGCTGCCGATGGGGGCCGAGCGTGGCGGGCGTGCGGACGCGGACCGCTGGTTGGGGCTGGGCGCCGATCTCATCAGCTTCGGCCGGGCCTTCATCGCCAACCCGGACCTGGTCGAGCGGATGCGCGTCGGGCTGCCGATCGCTCCGGAGGACGAGGCGACCTACTTCCAGGGGGGCGACACGGGATACGTCACCTATCCCTCGTACCAGCACGCGGGCTGAGCCGGTATCGGGGCCGGGGGCGGTCGCCCTCTTCCAGAGGTGACGTGCGCCCGTCAGAATCCAAGGGCCAGGGGGCCAGACACCCCCTCCCCCCACGGCCCTTGGAGGCGCCCCGCATGTCCACCCCCGGCCCCGATGCCCGTCTCATCCCCAGTCCCGCGCGCACGCCCGAGCCCCTCTCCCTGCCCTCCTTGCCCTCCTTGCCCTCCCGCAGAGGCTTCCTGGCCGGCGCCCTCGCCGTCTCCGCCACCGCGATCGTCGGCGCGGCGCCCGCCGTCGCCGCTACGCGGGAGGCCGGCCGGGCGGTCCGCGGAACGCAGGACTGGATGGCAGCCCTGCCCGACGGCACCGCGCTCCGGCGGCTCACGATCCCGGGCACGCACGATTCGGGGGCCCGGTTCGGCGGCCCCTGGTCGGAGTGCCAGAACACCACGATCGCCCAGCAGTTGGTCAGCGGTGTCCGCTTCCTCGACATACGGTGCCGTCTCATCGACGGCTCGTTCGCGATCCACCACGGGGCCTCGTTCCAGAACATGATGTTCGGCGACGTCCTCGTCGCCTGCCGGGACTTCCTGGCTGCGCGTCCGACCGAGACCGTGCTGATGCGGGTCAAGCAGGAGCACTCCTCCGCGAGCGACGCCGCGTTCCGGGCGGTCTTCGACGACTACCTGGACGTGCGCGGCTGGCGCTCGCTGTTCCGCCTCGACGCCGCCCTCCCCGACCTCGGCGGAGCCCGGGGCAGGGTGGTGCTGCTCGCCGACAACGGAGGGCTCCCCGGAGTGCGGTACGGGGACCAGGCCCTCTTCGACATCCAGGACGACTACATGGCGGAGCCGTTCGCCAAGTACCCGAAGATCGAGGCCCAGTTCCGCAAGGCGGCCCAGCAGCCGGGCAGGTTCTTCATGAACTACGTCTCGACCGCCGCCCTGATGCCGCCCCGCTGGAACGCCGACCGCCTCAACCCGCAGGTGCACTCCTTCCTGGAGCGCGCGGAGACCGCCGGGTGGACAGGGCTCGGCATCGTCCCGCTGGACTACCCGAACCAGCGGTCCGGGCTGGTGGAGTCGCTGATCCGGCACAACCCGACGGGGTGAGGGGAGGGCGGCCCAAAATCACCTCCCCGGCGGCGGCGTCGGCGCCCCCGGCAGCGTGAGCGCCGCCACGGTGCCGGGGCCGTCGTCCGGGGCCGGGCGCAGGGCGATCGTGCCGCCCGCCTGGTGCACCGTACGGGCCACGATGGACAGGCCCAGGCCCGATCCGGGGAGCTGGCGGGCGGTCGGGGAGCGCCAGAAGCGTTCGAAGACGTGCGGGAGATCCTCGGCGGGGATGCCGGGGCCCCGGTCCCGGACCGTCAGCTCGCCCCGGTGCAGCCGCACGTCGATCGTGCCGCGCGGCGGGCTGAACTTCACCGCGTTGTCCAGGACGTTGACGATCGCCCGCTCCAGGGCGGCCGGTTCCGCGCGTACGTACCAGGGGGCCAGGTCCTCCGTGACCGTCAGCTCCGGGCCCCGCAGCCGGGCGCGGCGCAGAGCGGTGCGGGTGATCTCGTGCAGGGCCACCACCTGGAGCGGGCCCGGCTCGGCCGCGTCGGGGCGGGCCAGCTCCTGGAGGTCGCCGATCAGCGCGGCCAGCTCCGTCATCTGGGCCTTCACCGAGGCCATCAGCGCCTTGCGGTCCTCCGGCGGGATCATCCGGCCCGTATCGTCGCTGCGGGCCAGCAGCTCCACGTTCGTCCGGAGCGAGGTCAACGGGGTGCGCAGCTCGTGGCCCGCGTCCGCGATCAGCTGGGCCTGGCGGTCGCGGGAGGAGGCGAGCTGGGCCGTCATCGAGTTGAACGAGCTGGACAGCCGGGCGATCTCGTCCTCGCCCGCCACCGGGATGCGCACGGTCAGGTCCTCGGTGCGGGCCACGTGCTCGACGGCCTCGGCCAGCTCGTCGACCGGCCGGAGCCCGGCCCGCGCGATCCACAGCCCGGCCGCGCCCGCGCCGAGGACGCCGATGCCGGAGACGATGAGCAGCACCCAGGCGAGCTGGTTGAGCGGGTCGGTGACCTGCTTCATGGAGACGGCGACGGAGACGGCGACGCCGGGCCGACCCTGTCCCGCGGGCGAGGTGTAGACCCGCATCCGCGTGCCGTCCTCGGCCGTCGCGGTGTGCGTGGCGTCGTCGCGCAGCCCGGCGGCGACGGCCCGGTCGGCCGGCTCGATCGGGATCGCGGACTTGCCGGGCACCGTGCACGGCTTCTCGCCCACGGCCGGCACCAGCTGGATCGTGTACGGGCCCACGATCTGGAAGTCGCCGGCCAGCCCCCTCGTGCAGGACGTGGCCAGCAGCCCGATCGCGTCCCCGTCCGGCCGCACCTGGGACAGCGTCGTGTCGAGCTGCTCGGTCAGCCGGTCCCGGGTGGTCAGCCAGCAGGCGGCGGCCACCGCGGCGACCGCCACCGCGACCGCCGTAGCTACCAGCATCGCGAGCCGGGAGCGCAGCGGCAGCGCGCGGAAGCGCCGCACGAACCGGTTCGCGGTGGGCCCGGCCTCGCCCGCGGGGGGCCGCGCCGTGCTCACGCCTCCCCGCTCCCGCCCGTGCGCAGCGCGTAGCCCACCCCGCGCACGGTGTGGACGAGGCGCGGCTCGCCGCCCGCCTCCGTCTTGCGGCGCAGGTACATCACGTACACGTCCAGGGAGTTGGAGCTCGGCTCGAAGTCGAAGCCCCAGACGGCCTTGAGGATCTGCTCCCGGGTCAGCACCTGGCGCGGGTGGGACAGGAACATCTCCAGCAGCGTGAACTCGGTGCGGGTCAGCTCGACCCGCCGCTCGCCCCGGGTGACCTCGCGGGTGGCCAGGTCCATCCGCAGGTCGGCGAAGGAGAGGACGTCGGTGTCGGGGGCGTCCGTGCCCGCCGCGGAGGCGTAGGAGCTGCGGCGCAGCAGGGCCCGGATGCGGGCGAACAGCTCGTCCAGCTCGAACGGCTTGACCAGGTAGTCGTCCGCCCCGGCGTCGAGGCCGGTGACCCGGTCGCCGACGGTGTCGCGGGCGGTGAGCATGAGGATGGGCGTGGTCGAGCCGGTGGCCCGGATGCGGCGGGCGGCGGTGAGGCCGTCCATCCGGGGCATCTGGATGTCCAGGACGATGAGGTCGGGGCCGTAGGCCTCGGCCACCGCCAGGGCGTCGTACCCGTCGACCGCGACCTGTGTCCCGTATCCCTCGAAGGCGAGGCTGCGCTGGAGCGCCTCGCGCACGGCCGGCTCGTCGTCGACGATCAGGATGCGCTGGGGATCGTCTTCGGCGGGGCTCATCGCTGTCTCGTCCTCTTCTCGTGTCGACCTGGTCCGTCCCGCCCTGCGGGGGTGCCTCAGCCTTGCACGGCCGGGGCGCTGTGCGGGATCAGGAACCGTCGCCCGCGCGCAGGGTGTCCAGGTCGGCCTTGAGGGTGTCCACCGGGATCGCGAAGCCGAGACCCACGCTGCCCGCCGCGGAACCGCTGCCCGCTGCCGAGGAACTCGGCGCGTACATCGCGGAGTTGATGCCGATGATCTCGCCGTCCATGTTGATCAGCGCACCACCGGAGTTGCCGGGGTTGAGCGACGCGTCGGTCTGGAGCGCCTTGTACGTGGTGGTCTCCTCGCCCGTGTCGCCGTTGAACTGCTGCCCCCCGAACTCGAACGGCCACTGCTGACCGCCACCCTGCCCGCCCTGACCCTGGCCCTGACCTTGCCCCTGTCCCGAACTGCCGGAGTCGTCCTTGGCGACGGTGACGTCCCGGTCGAGCGCGGAGACGATGCCGCTGGTGACGGTGCCGGTCAGGCCCTCGGGCGAGCCGATCGCCACGACCTGGTCGCCGACCTTGACCTGCGAGGAGTCGCCGAGCGTGGCCGTCTTCAGACCGCTCGCGCCCCGGAGCTTGATGAGCGCGAGGTCCTTGTCGGGGTCGGTGCCCAGGACGTCGGCCGTATAGGTCCTGCCGGTGGAGAGGGTGACCTGGATCTGCTGCGCGCCCGAGATGACGTGGTTGTTGGTGACGATCTCGCCGTCCTCGGTGATCACCACGCCGGACCCGGTGGAACTGCCCGCCGACGAGGCCGCGCCGATCTCCACGATCGCGGGCGAGACCGCCTCCGCGACGCCCGAGACGGTGCCCTTGCTGCTCTGCGAGACGGTGGTGCCGTTGACCGCGCCGCCGGAGCCGGTGGCGGCGGAGCCACCGCCGTTCAGCTGGCCGACGAGGGTGGCGGTGCCGCCGCCGATCACGCCCGCGGCGAGCGCCACCGCCGCCAGCAGCGCGATGGGCCGCTTGGCCCTGCGCCTGGTGGTGGGGGCGTACGGAGGCGGCGGCGGGTAACCGCCCGGGGCGCCGTCGTACGCCGTGCCGAAGCCGTACGGGGTCGGGTCCTGGTCCGTGGTGTACGCGCCGCTGGGGCGAAGGTTCTCCGTCATGTCCACCAGGCTGGTCGGCGAAGATGAGAAGGGCCTGAGTACGTCCTGAGAAGCCCGGAAGAACCGCGTATGCCCGCTGTAAGGGCCGAAGATCCGAAGAAGGGCCGAAGATCCGAGGGAGCGGGCGTTCAGGCGGACGCGGGGGGCTCCCCGCAGCCGCACGAGCGCCGGACCACCAGCGCGGAGGGGAACTGCTTCAGCCGCTCGCGCCGCGATCCCGAGACCCGCAGCGAGTCGTCCAGCACCAGGTCCACCGCCGCCCGCGCCATCGCCGGGCGGTCGGAGTGGACCGTGGTCAGCGGAGGATCGGTGAGGCCGGCCTCCTTCACGTCGTCGAAGCCCGCCACCGCCAGCTCGCCCGGCACGTCGATGCGCAGCTCACGGGCGGCCCGCAGCACGCCGAAGGCCTGGTCGTCCGTGGCGCAGAAGATCGCCGGGGGCCGGTCCGGGCCCGCCAGCAGTCCGAGGGCCACCTGATAGGCGTCGTAGCGGTTGTACGGGGCCTGGAAGA
This sequence comes from Streptomyces sp. NPDC102283, assembly GCF_044766265.1. Lineage (NCBI taxonomy): Bacteria > Bacillati > Actinomycetota > Actinomycetes > Kitasatosporales > Streptomycetaceae > Streptomyces > Streptomyces sp. NPDC102283. Next base: position 206,608 of record NZ_JBIWLQ010000015.1, on the reverse strand, counting down.
GCCGGCCCTCCGTGGAGCGGCCCGACTCGTGCATCGCCCGTCGCCAGCCCTCCACGTGGTCGGCGACCGGGTCGCCGACCGCCGGGGTCTCCTCCGTGCCGCCGAGGCAGGCCACGTACGCGTTGCCGTGCTCCAGCAGGTGCCGGGTGGCGAGCTGGGCGCCGCCCACGTCGTCGGTGACGACGGCGACGTCGTCGATCGCCTCGGGGCGTTCGTGCAGCAGGACGACCCGGGCGTCCCAGGCCTCGATCTCGGCGGCGGCGCGCTCGCTGGGGCCCTGGCTGACCAGGATCAGCCCGGAGACGCGCATACCGAGGAAGGCCCGCAGATAGTGGACCTCGCGCTCGTCGCGGTAGTCGGAGTTGCCGACGAGCACCATTTTCCCGCGCTCGGCGGCGGCCTGTTCGACCGCGTGCGCCATCTCCGCGAAGAACGGCTGCCGGGCGTCCGGCACGATCATGCCTATGAGGTCCGTGCGGCGCGAGGCCATGGCCTGGGCGACCCGGTCGGGCCGGTAGCCCAACTGCTTGATCGCGGCGAGCACCCGCTCGCGCGTGGCCGGGGCGACCGGCCGGGGTCCGTTGTTGATGACGTAGCTGACGACCGCGGTCGACGTCCCCGCCAGTCTCGCCACATCGTCCCGCGTCACCTTGGCCACGCGCCGCAGTCTACGCGGATGGACCTACCTCTTGGCAGCCTCCACCGGGGCTTCTTCCGTCACCCCGTGAGCCGGGGACTGATCCGAACGGGCGGCGGGGCCGGCCGCCTTCTGCTGGGCGGCGGCCCGGTCCTTCGCCTCCTCCGCCGCGCGCTCGACCTTCTCCGGCGTGACGAAGCGGTAGCCGACGTTGCGCACGGTGCCGATCAGCGACTCGTGCTCGGGGCCGAGCTTGGCGCGCAGCCGCCGCACGTGGACGTCGACCGTCCGCGTACCGCCGAAGTAGTCGTAGCCCCAGACCTCCTGGAGGAGCTGGGCGCGGGTGAAGACCCGGCCCGGGTGCTGGGCGAGGTATTTCAGCAGTTCGAATTCCTTGAAGGTCAGGTCCAGGACCCGGCCCTTGAGCTTCGCGCTGTACGTCGCCTCGTCGACGGAGAGATCGCCGTTGCGGATCTCCATCGGGGAGTCGTCGGAGGTGATCTGCCGGCGGCCCATGGCCAGGCGCAGCCGGGCCTCGACCTCGGCCGGTCCCGCCGTGTCCAGCAGCACGTCGTCGGTGCCCCAGTCGGCGGTGACGGCCGCGAGACCGCCCTCGGTGACGACGAGGATCAGCGGACAGCCGAGCCCCGTGGACCGCAGCAGCTGACAGAGCGAGCGGACCTGCGGAAGGTCGCGCCGCCCGTCGACGAGGATCACGTCGGCGCCCGGGGTGTCCACGAGGGCCGGGCCCTCGGCGGGGGCCACCCGCACGCTGTGGAGCAGAAGCCCGAGGGCGGGGAGCACCTCCGTCGACGGCTGGAGTGCGTTCGTCAGAAGCAGCAGTGAACTCATCGCCGGCCACCTGCCTGGTTCGGTCGATCGTGTTGCACGGTTCGCTCGCCCATTACGTCGGTCCTCCTCGTTCCCTGCGAGAGGGGCACTCCCGGGGCGGACCCGGGGGAGTATGCGGCACTGCTTCGTACGTCATGCGGTCATGCGGTCCGCGTCATGCGGGTTTCACGGTGCGGTCCCGCGCCCTGGGACCGCTGAGCTTGTGGAAACGTCGTCGTAACAACGCCGGTAAAGCACAAAAGGACCCGGGGGCTGCATTGCCCGGATCCTCTTCGCAGCAGAATAGCCCACATGAGTTCCGCGTCCGAGGGTCGATTCCCGAGTTCCTCTGTTCCCTTGCTCACGCGCCCCCCACGATCCGCCACGTTGCTGACGGATGACGGCGTACCGGTCGAGGCGGTGTACGAACCGTGTACGGCGGGTGCCGGCACGCCGGGGGGTGAAGCGGGCGAGGGGCCCGCGGCGACCCCCGCGATCGTCGTCGCGCACGGTTTCACCGGCTCGGCCGACCGTCCCGCCGTGCGGCGCGCCGCACGGGTCTTCGCCCGGCGCGCGGCCGTGGTCACGTTCTCGTTCCGGGGCCACGGACGGTCCGGCGGGCGCTCCACGGTGGGCGACCGCGAGGTGCTGGACCTGGCCGCGGCGGTGGCCTGGGCGCGGGAGCTGGGCCACTCCCGGGTGGTGACGGTCGGGTTCTCGATGGGCGGCTCGGTGGTGCTCCGGCACGGCGCCCTGTACGCGGCCGGACCCGCGGAATCCTCGACGGGGCGTACGGCCGTGCGGGTACCGGCGCGCGTGGGGCGCACAGGGAGTTCGGGGGCGCACTCGGACGCAGTGGTCTCCGTCAGCGCTCCCGCCCGCTGGTACTACCGGGGGACGGCCCCGATGCGCCGGCTGCACTGGGTGGTCACCCGCCCCTCGGGCCGCCTCGTCGGGCGCTACGGACTCCGTACCCGCATCGCGACCGAGGACTGGGACCCCGTCCCGCTCTCCCCGGTCGCCGCGGTCCCGCTCATCGCCCCGGCCCCGCTGCTGCTCGTGCACGGCGACCGGGACCCGTACTTCCCGCTGGACCACCCGAGGATGCTGGCGGAGGCGGCCGTTCCGGGCGGCGCGGAGCTGTGGCTGGAGCGGGGGATGGGCCATGCCGAGAACGCGGCGGACGACGCCCTGCTGGCCCGCATCGCCGACTGGGCGACGGCCGCACCGTCCGCGTGACCCATCATGGAGAGCTGACGCACGAGGCGTCCGACGAACCGACCCGAAGGAGTGGCGCCATGGCAGCGGGGACGATCCGCTACTGGGCCGCGGCCAAGGCCGCGGCGGGCACCGCGGAGGAACCGTACGCGGCGGAGACCCTCGCCGAGGCGCTCGACGCGGTGCGCGAGAGGCATCCCGGCGAACTGGGCCAGGTGCTCCGGCGGTGCTCGTTCCTCGTCGACGGGAACCCCGTCGGGACCCGTGGGCATGAGACCGTACGCCTTGCCGAGGGCGGCACGGTCGAGGTGCTCCCGCCGTTCGCAGGAGGGTGAACCGCAGGCCATGAGCAGCAGCGATCAGCAGTATCCGCATCCGTACGACCCCGAGCGGCAGCCGCCGCCGGCGTCACCGCACTGGCCCGACGGTACGGCCGGGCAGTCCGCCGTGCCCCAGGACCCGGCCGCCTTCGACCAGGGCGCGACGCAGACGTGGCAGGCGCCGACCTGGGACACGCAGTACCAGCCGACGATCCGCCCGGACGGCGAACAGCACCGGGCGCAGGCGCAGGCGCATTCGCAGGGTCAGGGTCAGGAGTACGGGCAGCCGGGGCAGCCGGAACCGTACGGGGCGCCGCAGCCGGAACCGTACGGGGCGCCGCAGCCGGATCCGTACGGCGCGCAGTATCCCGGCCCGTACGGGGCACCGGAGCCGCACCCTCCGTACCAGCAGCGGTACCAGGAACCGCAGCGGTACCAGGGTCACCAGCAGCAGAACCAGTACCAGGAACCGCGGCAGTACCAGGGTCACCAGCAGCAGAACCAGCACCAGCACCAGTACCAGGAACCGCAGCAGCAGCAGCACCACCAGCACCAGCACCAGCACCAGCAGCCGTACCGGCCCTCGGCGGCCGACACCGCCTATCTGCCGCCCCAAGGGGCCTCGGGCTCCTTTCCGCTGCCGCCCGAGGTCCCGGCCGTGCCCGCCACGCCCGCCGCGCCCGTGCCCGCCCCCGAGTCCGTGACCGTGCGGCCGGAGGCCGGCGACACGGGCTACAGCGCGCCCACGACGCTGGGCAACGCCCGGATGACCGACGCGCAGCGGGCCCGCGCGGAAGGGCGCTCGCCGATCATCGCGCCGGGGATGCGGCCCGCGGCGCTCACCGCCGTGCTCGGCCTGCTGCTCGCGGGGGGCGCGGCGATCGGGCCGTACGCGCTGCTCGTCCCGGTGGTGCTCCTCCAGGCGGTGACGGCCGCCGGATGGTTCCGGCTCAACGGCATGTGGCCCGCCCGCCAGGGCATCGCTCTCGCCTTCGCCGGGGGCCTGGCCGCCGACGTCGTCCTGCTCGCGGCGGGCCGGGAGCACGGCCCCGCCGCGCTGCTGGGCACCCTGGGCGTCTGGGTGCTGCTCACCGTGGTCCTCCAGCTCCGCAGCCACGCGGGGGCCGACGAGCGGATGTACGGCCTGATGGCCACGGTCGTCTCGGCGTCCCTCGCGGTGCTCGCGGCCGGACACCTCGCGGCGGTCCCGGACGCGGTGGTGGTCGGCGGGGTGGCCGTCGCGGCGGCCACGCTCGTCCGTGCCCTTCCGCTGCCCGGCCCGGCCTCCGTCGCGGTGGCCCTGCTCGCGGGTGTGGGCGCGGGTCTCGCCACCGGCCACTCGATCGACATCGGCGCGAAGGGCGTGCTGATCGGCCTCGCGGCGGCCGGGTGCGCGCTCATCGGGCTGCGGGTGGCGAGCTACGACTACCCGTCCCGGTTCGTGCACATGACCGCCGGGGTGGCGCTGCCGCTGGCCGCGGCGGCCCCGGCCGTCTACCTGGTCGGCCGCGCCGTCCTCTGACCACCGCCGGGCGCCGCTGCTGACCACGGCACGGGCGCCGCTGCTGACGGCCCCTCGGGAACCGATGGGGGGCCGTCGGTCGTCGATCATCCAGGGCGTCCCTGTCCTGCGGCAGTAGGCTCACGGGCGCCAGGGGGACCGATCGGCTCAGGGTGGGGGAACGACACATGCGCGCGCTGCGAATACTGCTGGTCCTGGTGGTGGTGCTCGGCGGCCTCTTCCTCGCCGTCGACCGCGCGGCCGTCTGGTTCGCCGAGTCCGAGGCCGAGGACCGGGTCACGATCAGCGGGGGCGGGCCCGCCACGACGGAGATATCGATCAAGGGTTTCCCCTTCCTCACCCAGCTCGCCGGTTCGCGGCTGGACCGGGTCGACGTCAACCTCACCGGCATGGAGACCAGCGCCGCCGGCCGCGCGGTACGGGTCAGCGAGGTCCGGGCCGAGCTGCACGACGTGAAGCTCGGCGCCGGCTACCGCAGCGCCACCGCCGCCCGCGCCACCGGCACCGCGCTCGTCAGCTACGAGGACCTGACGGCGGCGGCCAGCGACGGCGTCGTGGTGGAGTACGGCGGCAAGGGCAAGGCGAAGGTCACCGGCACGGTCGAGATCCTCGGCCGGCCGATCTCGCGCAGCGTGCTGTCCACCGTGACCCGCGTCGACGGTCGGACGATCAAGGTGCGCGCGGACGAGGTGCCGGGCGAGGGACTTCCCGGAGTCGAGGAACTGGTCCGCAAGAAGACCGACTTCGAGGGCGACATCGACGGGCTTCCGCAGGGCCTGGAGCTCCGCGAGGTCAAGGTGACCGAGAAGGGCCTGGAGATATCGGTGACCGGCTCGGACGTCTCCCTGACCGGCTGACCACTGCGCTTACGCCCGCTTACGCCCCTTTACGCCCTCCGAAGCCCTCCTGCGCCCCCTGTCCCGCCGCCCTCGCCCCCCCGCTGCCCGGCGACCGACGCGGCCGATCCGGATAGTGAGACGCTCGCGTCCGGTCCGCAGATGCGGGGAAGGTCCGGGGGAGTGCCGCGCGGGATCCGGGGCCGGCCCATCCCTCGCCCGTCTCACATCACGGATGATCGCGTCTCATCATGCGACACGACGGTGACATCTCCGTCCGTACCTCCCTACGATCGGACCCATGAAGCGACAGGCGGATCTCACGAAGCGGCGGGCAGTAGACCTGTGCCGCGTCGCCGCCATGCTCTGTCGCACCTTCTGAGCGGGGCGTTCGCACCGTCCCGTTTCTCCCCGGCCCTTCGACCGTCGTCAGGGCCGGTCCCGTGCCCCGTACGCGCCGCGTTCCGTGCCTCCGCGCGTACACCCGCACCCAGCAACTCCGCATCTCGCACCACCCCGCCGCAGACTGCCCCGGAGGAGAACAACATGAGCCGCAGCGACGTCCTGGTAGACGCAGACTGGGTCGAGGCCCACATCGACGACCCGCAGGTCGCCATCGTCGAGGTGGACGAGGACACCTCGGCGTACGAGAAGAACCACATCAAGAACGCGATCCGGATCGACTGGACCAAGGACCTCCAGGACCCGGTCCGCCGGGACTTCGTCGACCAGGCCGGCTTCGAGAAGCTGCTCAGCGAGAAGGGCATCGGCAACGACACGCTGGTCGTCCTCTACGGCGGCAACAACAACTGGTTCGCCTCCTACGCCTACTGGTACTTCAAGCTGTACGGCCACGAGAACGTCAAGCTCCTCGACGGCGGCCGCAAGAAGTGGGAGCTCGACTCCCGCGACCTGACCGACGCCGTCCCGACGCGCCCGGCCACGCAGTACACGGCCAAGCCGCAGGACGAGTCGATCCGCGCCTACCGCGACGACGTCGTCAAGGCCATCGGCAGCCAGAACCTGGTCGACGTGCGCTCGCCCGACGAGTTCAGCGGCAAGCTGCTCGCCCCGGCCCACCTCCCGCAGGAGCAGTCGCAGCGCCCCGGCCACGTGCCGAGCGCCCGCAACATCCCGTGGTCGAAGAACGCCAACGACGACGGCACCTTCAAGTCGGACGACGAGCTCAAGGCCCTCTACGAGAACGAGCAGGTCGACCTGGCGAAGGACACCATCGCCTACTGCCGCATCGGTGAGCGCTCCGCGCTCACCTGGTTCGTGCTCCACGAGCTGCTCGGCCAGGAGAACGTCAAGAACTACGACGGTTCCTGGACCGAGTACGGCTCCCTCGTCGGTGTGCCGATCGAGCTCGGCCCCGCCAAGTAATCCGCACGACCCGCACGACCGTACGACCCGACCGACCCGACCGACCCGACTGACCCGCACGACCCGACCAGAAGGACAGAACCATGTGTGGAGCACAGGCCGGTGGCCCCGACGCTTCGACGATCAAGCCCGGTGAGACCACCATCCAGGGCAGCGTGACCCGCGACGGCGAGCCCGTCACCGGCTACGTGCGGCTGCTGGACTCGACCGGCGAGTTCACCGCCGAGGTCCCGACCTCGGCGACCGGACAGTTCCGGTTCTACGCCGCCGAGGGCACCTGGACGCTCCGCGCCCTGGTTCCGGGCGGCAGCGCCGACCGCACGGTCGTCGCGCAGACCGGCGGGCTCTCCGAGGTCGCCATCGCCGTCTGATCCGCGACGATCCGCGGCACGCCGTTCCGTACGGCACGCAGAACGGCCGAAGGGCCGCACCCCAGGGGGTTGGACGCCACCTGACGCGGGGTGCGGCCCTTCGTGCCGTCCGGGGGCCGCCGCCGGGTGGGCGGGGGGGCCGAGGAGTCCTACGCTGGGAGCATGTACGCCCGACGCAGGCGGAGCTACTTCCTCATGATGGGCGGATGCGTCGCGCTCTTCGTATCCGCCTGGGCCGTGGTGCGCCTGTGGTCCATGCCGGTCGCCATCGGCATGTGCGTGGTCGCCATGGTGATCCCGCCCGTCGCCGCGGTGGTCGCCAACCGGCGGGGTCCGGAGGACCGTTGGTGGGACGACCCCTCCGGCGACCCGAAGTCCGACGAGTGGTGGGACGAGCTGGACGGCAAGAAGCGGCGCTGAGTCACGGGAGCGCTCGGCCGCGCCGCGGGAGACCCCTGCCGAGTCGTGGGTGCCCCCGCCCGGTCAGTAGACGAGCGCCTGGGCGCCGTCCGCCATGGCCTCCTGCACGAAGACCTGCGCGCCCGCGATCCGTACGCCCTCCAGCACGTCCTTCTCGCCGATCTCGCGCCGGGCCGCGCACTGGGTGCACAGGGTGATCCGGCCGCCCGCCAGGATCGAGTCCAGCAGGTCGGGCAGCGGCGCGGCGTGCGGCAGTTCGAATTCGGCGGCCCGGCCGGGCAGGGCGAACCACGAGGACTCGCCGGTCAGCCAGAGCGAGACCTCCACACCGCTGGCGACGCCCACGGCCGCCACGGTGAAGGCCTGGGAGCAGCGCTCGGCGGCCTCGGGCCCGGCGGTCACCTTGATCACAAGCTTCTTCGGCATGTCCCGAACTGTAATCGGCCGGGACACGGCCTCCCGGCTCTCCCCGGCGCCTCCCGCCCCTCCCGGCTCACCTGGACGAGAAGGCCGGGCCCCCACCCATTAGGCTGGGGGCCCGGCCCTGTCAACGCCGCCACCCGCTCGTCACGAGGAGCCCCCTGTGCTTGAGGCATTCTTCACCGCCCTGCTGATCCTGGTCTGCGTGGGCGTCACCGCCTTCGCCGCGATCACCGTGAAGAAGCTGTACCAGGGCCAGCGCTGACCTTCGCCGTTCCCACGGTTCCCCGCCCACCCCTCGCACCCTCACAGATCGTCTGAGCCGCTCATGATCGAGATTCCGTCCGACCTCCACCCGGACCTCGTCCCGCTGGCCTTCCTCCTCGGCAACTGGGCGGGCGCGGGCGTGTCCGACTTCCCCGGCGCCGAGAAGTGCAACTTCGGCCAGGAAGTCACCTTCAGCCACGACGGCCGTGACTTCCTGGAGTACGTCTCCCACACCTGGGTCCTGGACGACGAGGGCAAGCAGGTCCGGCCGCTGGAGACCGAGACCGGCTACTGGCGCATCGACAAGGACCGCAAGGTCGAGGTCGTCATGGCCCGCGACCAGGGCGTCATCGAGATCTGGTACGGCGAGCTGGCCGACCAGAAGCCGCAGATCGACCTGGTCACCGACGCGGTGGCCCGCACGGCGGCCTCCGGCCCGTACAGCGGCGGCAAGCGGCTCTACGGGTACGTCAAGAGCGACCTCATGTGGGTCGGCGAGAAGGCCACCCCCGAGGTCGAGCTGCGTCCGTACATGTCGGCGCACCTGAAGAAGGTCGTCACCCCCGAGGAGGTCGCCGAGATGGCGCGGAACCTCGAAGACATGCCGGACGACGGCATCGCGTTCTTCAAGTAGGGAATCTTCCGGGATTCCTCCGGCAGGGAGCCCGCCCGGATCCGGGGCTGCTTCCCGGTGCTCACCCCGCCCTACACTGGGCGTGTGGTGAGCACCGACTGGAAGACCGATCTTCGGCAGCGCGGCTACCGGCTGACGCCCCAGCGTCAGCTCGTCCTGGAGGCGGTCGACGCCCTGGAGCACGCGACGCCGGACGACATCCTGTGCGAGGTGCGCAGGACCGCGTCCGGCGTGAACATCTCCACGGTGTACCGGACCCTGGAGCTCCTGGAGGAGCTCGGGCTGGTCAGCCACGCCCATCTGGGGCACGGCGCCCCGACGTACCACCTGGCCGACCGGCACCACCACATCCACCTCGTCTGCCGGGACTGCGCGGACGTCATCGAGGCGGACCTCTCCGTCGTCGCCGAGTTCACCGAGAGGCTGCGCGCCGATTTCGGCTTCGAGACGGACATGAAGCACTTCGCGATCTTCGGCCGCTGCGCGGACTGCGCGGCGGCGAAAGCGGCGACGGACGGGGCGGCGAAAGCAGCGAAGGACGGGGCGGCGGGCGGGGCTGTCGGCGGGACCGAGGACCGGACCCCCGACGCGGGTGCGAACACGCCAGCGAAGGACGCGTCCGCCAGGTCGTAGGCTGGGCGCATGAAGAGCCCCTTGCTGTCCCTGCCCGGTGCCGTTCCCGCCGAAGGCCGCGACGAAGGTGTCGCCGCGCACTACGGCGACCTGTTCCGCGAGCAACGCGCGCTGGCCGACGGCAACGGCTTCGTCGACCTCTCCCACCGGGGCGTCGTCACCGTCACCGGCGGCGACCGGCTGAGCTGGCTGCACCTGCTGCTCACCCAGCACGTCAGCGACCTCGCGCCGCACCAGGCCACCGAGGCGCTCATCCTGTCCGCCAACGGGCACATCGAACACGCGATGTATCTGGTGGACGACGGCACGACGGTGTGGATGCACGTCGAGCCGGACACCCAGGGCGAGCTGATCGCCTACCTGGAGTCGATGAAGTTCTTCTACCGGGTCGAGGTCGCCGACCGCACCGCCGACATCGCCGTCGTCCACCTCCCGGCCGGCTCCATCGCCGAGACCCCGGACGGAGCGGCCGTACGGGAGACCCCGCAGGGCCGGGACCTGTTCCTGCCGCGTGCCGACCTGGAGGCGTACGCCGCCGCCCACGGCCCCGCCGCCGGCATCCTGGCGTACGAGGCGCTGCGCGTGGAGGGCCACCGGCCGCGCGTCGGCTTCGAGACCGACCACCGCACCATCCCGCACGAGCTGGGCTGGATCGGCGGCGCCGTCCACCTCCAGAAGGGCTGCTACCGGGGCCAGGAGACCGTCGCCCGCGTCCACAACCTGGGGAAGCCGCCGCGCCGGCTCGTCTTCCTGCACCTGGACGGCAGCGAGGTGCACCTGCCCGGACACGGGACGCCGGTGCGGCTCGCGGCCGACGGCCAGGAGGGCCGCCAGCTCGGCTTCATCACCACCTCGGCCCGCCATCACGAGCTGGGCCCGATCGCCCTCGCCCTGGTCAAGCGGAACGTGGCCGTCGACGCGGAGCTGCTCGCCGGGGACACGGCGGCCGCCCAGGAGACGGTCGTCGAGCCGTAAGCACTCACTCCGCGTACGGCTACACCTCGATGATCACCGTGAACGGGCCGTGGTTCGTGAGCGAGACCCGCATGTCCGCTCCGAACCGGCCCGTCTCCACGTGCGCCCCGAGCGCCCGCAGCCGCGCCACGACCTCGTCCACCAGCGGTTCGGCCACCTCGCCGGGCGCGGCGGCGTTCCAGGTGGGCCGGCGGCCCTTCCGGGCGTCCCCGTAGAGAGTGAACTGAGAAATCACCAGGAGCGGGGCGTTCACGTCGGAACAGGACTTCTCGCCCTCCAGGACGCGCACCGACCAGAGCTTGCGGGCCAGCTGCGCCGCCTTCTCCGGGGTGTCGTCATGGGTGACCCCGACCAGCACACACAGGCCCTCGCCGACGATCTCCCCGACGATCCCGGGGGCCGAGGGGTCGTCCGTCGCACCCGCGACGGAGACGCTCGCGCCGTCCACTCTCTGTACCACTGCACGCATACAGACCAACCTATCTTGGGCTGAACGGGTACAGAGCACCTGCATCGGCACCGTCCGGAGTGGCACGATGCACGATGTCGGTGTGCCGACGCACCGGTCGAGGGGACGGAACAGCATGAGTACATATGGAGCCGGACAATCTCCCGGTGCCGTACCGGGCGCACGTCACCGCACCAGCACCCTGCGGTCACCCGTACAGCGCAGTCTGCCGGGGCAGGGTCCCGCGCTGCCGCCCGCGACGCCCGCGACAGCGGCCACCGTGCCCGAGCAGACCGGCGGCGACGCGGGCTTCGGAGGGCTGCGGCTGCCGGCGCTGCGGACGCTGCGGCGGGACGCCCAGCGCGACGAGGCCGATCTCAGCTACGTACGCCGACTGGTGCAGGGACGGATCGACATCCTGCGCGCCGAGCTGGCCCGCCGCCGGGACCCGGAGGCCCCGGTGGAGGACGCGGCGGTGGTGAGCCGGCTCTCGGAGATCCTGACCGACACCCCGTCCCGGCACCGCACCTCCGCCCGGCACGTCACGCTGACGACGCCGCGCGGCGACGAGTTCCGGCAGCTCGCCGCCGAGAACCTCGCCGAGGTCGAGCTGTCCGATCTGGACGCCCGGACGGACGAGGAACTGCACACGGCGATGGGGCGGCTCGTCCGCTACGAACAGAAGGTCTCCCGCCGCCGTCACGAGCTCCAGCGCACGGCCGACGATTGCGGCGCGGAGATCGCCCGCAGGTACCGTGACGGGGAAGCACAAGTAGACGACCTGCTCGCCTGAAGCGATCCTTCCGGGCACGGGTCCCGCACGCCCGTCCCCGGAAGGCCACCATGACGTCCACCGACGCCCCGCCCGTCGTACCTCCCGCCCCGGCCCCCGCCCCGCCCGTCCTGGCCGAGGTCGTGCGCTCCGGGTTCACGGAGGGGCACCACCGGGGATCCCTGGTCCTGCTGGCCGCCGACGGCAGCGTGGAGCGGGCGATCGGGGACCCGGCGGCGCCGGTCTTCCCCCGGTCCTCCAGCAAGCCGATGCAGGCCGCCGCGATCCTGCGGGCCGGTCTCGACCTCTCGGGCGAACGGCTGGCACTGGCCGCCGCGAGCCACTCCGGGGAGCCCTTCCACATCGACCTCGCGCGGAAGATGCTCGCCGAGCACGGGCTGAGCCCGGCCGACCTCCAGACCCCGCCCGACCTGCCGCTGGACCCGGTGGAGGCGGAGGCCTACCTCGCGAGCGGGAACGTACGCGAGCGGATCACGATGAACTGCTCCGGCAAGCACGCGGCCATGCTCGCCGTCTGCGTCCGCAACGGCTGGGACACCGCGACCTACCTCGCCCCGGACCATCCGCTCCAGCAGCTCGTCGGGCAGTTCGTCGCCGAAGCCGCCGGCGAGCCGGTCGCGGCGGTCGGCACGGACGGCTGCGGGGCCCCGCTGATGGCCATCGGGCTGACCGGCCTGGCCCGCGCCTTCCGGTCGCTCGTGCTCGCGGAGCCCGGGAGCGCCGGGCGCCGGGTCGCGGACGCGATGCGCGCCCACCCGGAGTACGTCGCGGGCACCCGGCGTCCGGACACCTGGCTGATGCGCGAGGTGCCGGGGACGCTCTCCAAGATGGGCGCCGAGGCGGTCCAGGCGGTGGCGCTGGCCGACGGCCGGGCCCTCGCCTTCAAGGTCGACGACGGGTCGGCCCGGGCGCTCGGCCCGGTGCTGGCCCGTGCCCTGGAGCTGCTGGGCGTGGACGCCCCGGTGGTCGCCCGGATCGGACGATCCCCGCTGCTGGGCGGGGCGGCGGAGGTCGGGGAAATTCGCGCGACATTCTGAGGGGCGCGTGCCTAGCGTGAGGGAATGAGCCTCGATGTCCGCACCGTCACCTCGTCCGACTACCCCGACTGGCTGAGGGCGGTGCAGAACGGGTTCCTGACCGCCGGCGGGCCGGGCGAGGACGATGTCGCGGACCGGCTCGTCGGCACCGATCTCTCCCGGGTCCAGGGCGTGTTCGACGCCGGGCGCTGCGTGGCGACGTTCCGCTCGTTCGACCAGGAGCTGACCGTCGTGGGCGGGGCCACCGTGGCGGCCGACGCGATCAGCGGGGTCACGGTGGCGCCCACGCACCGCCGGCGCGGACTGCTCAGCCGGATGATGGCGACGGACCTGGCGGCGGCCAGGGAGCGCGGCGAGGCGGTCGCCTCGCTGGTCGCCGCCGAGTACCCGATCTACGGGCGGTACGGCTTCGGCCCCGCCGCCTGGAGCTCCGTGTGGGAGGTCTCCGTGCACCGGGCGGGCCTCGACCCGCGCCGCTCGGGGCAGCCGGCGGGCGGCGGCCGGATCGAGATGGTGGACGGCGCGGACGTCCGCAAGATCGGCCCCGAGGTGCACGCGGCGCTCGCGGCCCGGCAGCCCGGCGTCGTCACCCGCGGTGAACGCTGGTGGCGGACGCGCACGGGGGCCGCGCCCCGCTCGGAGCACGAGAAGTGGAGCGAGCCGTTCTACGTCGTGCACCGCGCCGCGGACGGTGGGGTCGACGGCCTGATGACGTACGGCGTGGACGACGCGTGGGGCGACAACAAGCAGCCGCTGAACACCGCCTCCGTACGGGACCTGATCGCGCTGAACCCGGCGGCCGAGCGGGCCCTGTGGCACTACCTCTGCTCGGTCGACTGGATCACCACGGTCCGCTCGGGCTACCGCGCCCCCGACGACCTGCTTCCGCTGCTGCTGCCCGACCCGCGCGCGGCCCGGCTGATCACGAACACGGACTGGCTGTGGCTGCGGCTGCTGGACGTGCCGCGCGCCCTGGAGGCCCGGACCTACGACACCGGGGCATCGCTCGTCCTGGAGGTCCGGGACGAGGCGGGGCCGGCCGGGGGCCGTTTCCTGCTGGACGCCTCGACGTCCGGCGCCCGGTGCGCCCCGACCACCCGGAGCGCCGATCTGGCCCTGGACGTGGCCGAGCTGGCGACGCTGTATCTGGGCGACGAGTCCGTGCGGCGGCTGGTGGACCTGGGCCGGGCCGAGGAGCTGCGGGCGGGTGCGGCGACGACGGCGGACGCCGTGTTCCGTACGGGTCGGCGGCCGTGGTGCCCGGACGTGTTCTGAGCCCCGCGCCCACCGGCTCTCCCGCCCGCCGCCGGCTCTTCCACCCGCCGCCGGCTGCCTCGGCCGCGTCCCGGAGCCGGCGGTCAGCGTGTCCGGATCCGGAACAGCGTCCCCGAGGCGCCGATCGCCACGGCGAGCATCCCGGCGGCCCAGGCGAGCGCGATCCAGGGGGTGCTGCCCACCTCCTGGCCGAGCAGCAGCCCGCGCAGGGACTCGATGGCCGGGGTGATCGGCTGGTGGTCGGCGAAGCCGTGCAGCCAGTCGGGCATGTTCTCGGTCGGGACGAAGGCGCTGCTCGGGTAGGGCAGGAACGACATGAAGAACGTGAATCCGCTCGCCGCCTCCGGGGTACGGGCCAGCATTCCGATCGCCGCCGAGATCCAGGACAGGGCCACGATGTAGGCCACCAGGACGCCGCCCACCACGAGCCAGCCGCTCCAGGAGGCGGCGGGGCGGAATCCGATCAGCAGCGCGACGCCGAAGACCAGGGCCGTGGCGCAGAGATTGCGGACCGTGCTGGCCGCCACATGCCCGGCCAGGACCGGCGTACCGCCCACGTCCAGGGAGCGGAACCGGTCGATGATGCCGCCCTTCATGTCCTCGCTGACGGCGGTGGCGGTGGTCGCGGCGCCGAACCCGGCGGACAGGAGGAGGACGCCCGGGACGACGTACATGACGTACGAGTCGTAGCCCGTCCCGGTGTCGATGGCGCCGCCGAAGAAGTAGACGAAGATCAGCATCAGCATGATCGGCAGTGCCAGGGACGTGATCAGCGCGTCGGTGTTGCGGCTGCTGATGCGCAGGGCGCGCGCGGTCATGACGGCGGTGTGGGTGAGCCGGCCGGGCCCGCGACCGGATTCGGGGTCGGGGCGCCGTGCGGCCCCGCCGGTGTGCCGGGCCGGGTTCCCGCGCCGAACGGCGGTGTCAGACATGGGTGGGTGCCTCCGGGGTCGTGGGCGCCTTCGAGGTCAGGTCCAGGAAGACGTCGTCGAGGGTCGCGCTGTGCAGGCTGAAGCGTTCGATCTCGCGGCGCGTCGGGTCGATCTCGTCGAGCAGGGCGCGCACCTGGGCCGCCGAGCCGTCGGTGGCGAGGCCGAGCGTCAGGGTCTCGGGGGAGTGGTGGACCGCCCGCCCGGCCAGTCGGAGGTATGCCTCGCTGCTGGTGAGGACCAGGTCGAGCCGGTGTCCGCCGACGCGGGACTTGAGGTCGGCGGCGGTGCCCTCGGCGGCGATCCGGCCCTGGTTCAGCAGGGCGATCCGGCCGGCGAGGCGGTCGGCCTCCTCCAGGTACTGGGTGGTGAGGAGGATGGTCGCCCCGCTCGCGGCCAGCTCCCGGACGACCTCCCAGAGTTCCTGGCGGCTGCGCGGGTCGAGGCCGGTGGTCGGCTCGTCCAGGAAGAACACCCCGGGCTCCGGTGAGCCGACGAGCCCGGCGGCCAGGTCGAGGCGGCGGCGCATGCCCCCGGAGTAGGTCCGAACGGGTCGGCGGGCCGCCGAGGTGAGGTCGAAGCGCTCCAGCAGCTCCCCGGCCCGCCTCCGGGCGTGGCCCCGGGAGAGCCCGGTGAGCCGGGCCATCATCCGCAGGTTCTCCTCGCCGGTCTGGGTCTCGTCGACGGCGGCGAACTGGCCGGTGAGGCTGATCGAGCCGCGCACGGCGCTCCGCTGGGCGACGACGTCGTACCCCGCGACACGGGCGGTGCCGGAGTCGGCCTCGGTCAGCGTCGCGAGGATCCGCACGGTGGTGGTCTTGCCGGCCCCGTTCGGCCCCAGCAGGGCGAAGACGGTGCCGCGCCCGACCTGGAGGTCGATGCCGTCGAGGACCCGGACGGCGGGTTTTCCGTAGGACTTGGTGAGGCCGTACGCCTCGATGGCGCGGTCACCGGCGGCGTCGCCGCTGCCGTTGGCGGTGTTTCTGGTCGGGCCGGTCATGTTCGGATCTCCTTTTGCGTATGCCATACGCGTTACTGCGTAAGCATTACGCATCTCTAGGATGGGGTCAAGGCGCGCGGGGGCACGGGGCGTGACAGCGGCATGGCGGCGGCGCGACGGAGGCGCGGTCGGGATGCCGGGCGAAGGGGATGCGGTGACGGAGAAGAGCGGCTCGGGCGGTGGCGACCTGCCGGCCAGCCTGGAGGCGGCCTGGGGGCTGCGGGACCGCCCGGCCAAGGGCCCGAAGCCCGGTCTGAGTCTGGAGCGGATCGTGGCCGCGGCGGTGCGCGTCGCGGCGGCCGACGGGCTCGCGGCCGTGTCCATGGGCCGGGTCGCCCAGGAGTTGGGCGCGTCCACGATGTCCCTCTACCGGTACGTCTCCGCCAAGGACGAGCTGTACGTCCTGATGCAGGAGGCGGCGGTCGGCCCGCCCGAACCCCTGTCCGCCCTGGAGACGGGTGCGGGCTGGCGGGCGGCGCTCACCGAATGGGCGGCCGCGCAGCGCGAGCGGTACCACGGCCACCTCTGGGCGCTCCGGATCCCCATCGGCGGCCCGCCCGCCACCCCGAACTCGATCGCGTGGTGGGAGCAGGGGCTCCAGGCGCTGAGGGGCAGCGGTCTCGGCGAGGGCGACAAGACCTCGGTGATCCTGCTGATCTCCAACTTCGTGCGCAGCGAGGCGCTGATGACGAGCGACCTGAAGGCCGCCGGCGCCGCGCGCGGGATCACGCCCGAGGAGTTGGCGGCCTCCCACGAACGCACCCTCAAGCGGCTCGTCGACCCCGAACGGCACCCCGGGATCACCCGGCAGCTGGAGACCGGGGTGATGAGCGAGCCGGACGAGGCGGACTACGAGTTCACCTTCGGCATGGGCGTGCTGCTGGACGGGGTGGAGGCGCTGATCCGGCGGTCGGCCGACGCCCCCGGTGCCGCTGGAACCTCCGGCTGCTCCTCGGGTTCCGTCTCCGGCTCCTCCTCCCGCGACGCCAAGTCCGGTTGAGGTCGGGGGCGTACGCTTCATGGTCATGAGCGGAGAGAACGCCGGGGGCGAGCCCGGGAGCGGGGCCGGAGCGCGGGCCTCGGGCCGGGCGCCGGAGCGTCCCCCGGCACCGGTCGGTCTGCGGGAGCGCAAGAAGCGGCTGACCTATCGGGCGGCCTCCGACGCGGCCATCGCGATGTTCCTGGAACGCGGCTTCGACAAGGTGTCCGTGGCGGAGGTGGCGGCCGCGGCGGGCATCTCCAAGCCGACGTTGTTCCGGTACTTCCCCGCCAAGGAGGACCTCGTGCTGCACCGGTTCGCCGACCACGAGGACGAGTCCGCCCGGGTGGTCGCCGAACGGCCCCCCGGCGAGGGCCCGCTGGACGCCCTGCACCGCCACCTCCTCGACGGCCTCGACCGGCGCGACCCGGTGACCGGACTCTGCGACGTACCCGAAGTGCTGGAATTCCACCGCCTGTTGTACGGAACGCCGTCACTGGTCGCCCGCATGTACGCCTACCAGGGCCGCTCCGAGGCGGCGCTCGCCCGGGCCCTCGGCGGCGGGCTGCCCGAACGGCTCGCTGCCGGGCAGATCATCGCCGTCCTGCGCATCCTGGCCCTGGAGAACTGGCGGCGGATCGACGCGGGGGAGAGCGCGGACCGGGTCCACGCGTCCGCGGTACGGGCGGCCGAGCAGGCGTTCGTCCAGCTGCGGACGGGGCTGAAGTCGGACTGAGCCGCAGCCGCAGCCGCAGCCGCAGCCGCAGCCGCAGCCGCAGCCGGAATCGGAGCCGGAGCCGCGGTCGCGGTCGCGCGGGTGAGGGGTGCGGCCCGCTCCGCGCCGGTCAGTCGGCCAGCAGGGCCGCGGTCAGCTCGCGACGGTGGTCCGCCAGCCAGGCCTGGTGCCGGTCCCACGCCGCCCGCCCGTTCTCCTCGTACGCCGCCGCGTACGCCGCGTCCCCCCGCTCCACCCGCCGTTCGACGAACGCCCGGCACACCGCGGTGGCCTGCTCGATCACCCGGGGCAGGGCGGCCCGGTCCGCGCGCCCGAGTCCGTAGCCGCCGGCCAGGACGCGCAGCCGGTGCGACGGGTCGAGGCCGGCGCGGCCCCGCATCGGAGCCCAGTAGCGAGCCGTCATGGCCACGTCCCAGACCGGGCGGCCGGGCGCGGCCAGGTCGAAGTCGATGAGGGCGGCCGCGCGGCCGTCCCGGAACACCACGTTCTCCAGGCACGCGTCGTTGTGGCAGACCACCGCGCCCGGAGCCGCCGCACCCTCCGGGTCGGCCAGGTCGGCGGGCCAGCCGTCCGCCCGGCCGGACGGGACGGCCGCCGCCGCGTCGTGCATGCGCCGGAGCAGCGCCCCCACGGAGCGCAGGGTGTCGTCCGTCCAGGTCCAGGGCGGGTGCGGGGCGACGGCGACCTCGCCGGGGACGTACGAGAGCCGCTCCCGGAGCCCGGAGGCGGAGACTCCCAGAGGTACGGGCGCCCTGTCGAACCCCTGCTCCCGGAGCGCCCGGAGGTGGGTGTGCAGGACGGCGGCATGCGCAGGTGCGGGACGTTCGACGGCGTCGCCGTGACGGAAGACGGCTCCGGCGTTGGCCAGTCCGCCGGACAGCGCTTCCGGGCCTCGGCCCTCGCTCAACGCTTCCGGGCCCCGGTCGTCCGGGTCCCGGCGCTCCGGGCTCAACGCGGCCGGGCGGTGAGCTGCTCCGCCCCGTCCGCCGCCCCTTCGGTCTCCGCCGCCCCTTCGGTCTCCGCCGCCCCTTCGGCCTCCACCGGCGCCTCGGCACTCGTCGCCTCCGCGGCGTACGACCCCAACGCCCGCCGCAGATCGTCCGGTTCGCGGAAGAGGACGCCGGTCATGCCGAGGGCGGTCGCCGCGTCGACGTTCTCCTGCCGGTCGTCCACGAACAGGCACCGGGCCGGTGGTACGCCCGCCCGTGCGGCCGCGATGCCGTAGATGGCCGGGTCGGGCTTGGCCACCTGCTCCACCGCGCTGCTCACGACCGCGTCGGCCAGGTCGGACAGGCCCAACAGAGCCAGGTCCGCTTCCAGTTGGAGAGTGGCGTTGGTGACGAGCACCACCGGGACGTGGGTCCTGGCCCGGCGCAGCAGCGACACCGCTTCCTCATCGGCCCGGAACGGCGCGTCCGCGAGTGCCCGGGCCAGCGCGCGGGCCCGTTCCCCGCCCACCCGCTCCGCGAGCCCGGCGGCGATGGCCTCCACCCAGGCGTCGGGGGTGATCCGGCCCAGGAGCAGCGGGAGATCGACCTCGGGCGCGTAGGCGATGTCCGTCGTGGTGCCCTCCGGCAGTCCGGCGGCCCGCTCCAGGGCGGCGAGCGGGGCGGTGTCGTAGAAGCGGACGACATTGTCGAGATCGCAGAGCACGGCGTCGAAGGCGCGGTCGGCGCGGTCGGCGCGGTCGGCGCGGTCGGCGGGGACGGCGGGGACGGTGTGGTCGGCGGGGACCGGAGAGGGCGCAGGAGGTGTCGCCGGAGTGCCGTGGCCGCCGGCTGCGGTTCGCGTGCGCATGTCTGCCCGGTTCTCCTACGGTGGCTTTCGGTGTGGTGCGCCGGGCGTGGTGCGCCGGGTACGTCGGGTGCGGAGGAACGTGGTCGACCATAACCGGCCGCCGGACCGTTCATGGCCGACCACTGCCACCCTTCCGGGCGGCCCGCGGGACCTCACGCGTCACCGTGTGTCCCACTCTCGGCGGCGGTCAGCCGGTCAGCGCCCGCCAGGTCACCGGGCCCGCCTCGCCGTCGGCCACCAGGCGGTTGACGCTCTGGTAGGCGCGTACGGCGCTGGTGGTGACGGAACCGAATCCGCCGTCGACCGCCAGTCGGGCACCGCGCTTGTTCAGCGCGGTCTGCAGGGCCCGGACGTGGGACCCGCCCGCGCCCTGCCGCAGCGGGTACACGAGCACGGGCCAGGTGGCCGGTCCGACCTGGCCGTCGGCCGCCAGCCCCTTGGAGCGCTGGAACTGCTCGACCGCCTCGACGGACACGGAGCCGTAACTCCCGTCGGCGGCGAGCCCGTGGCCGCGCTGGTTCATCAGGTGCTGGATCACCACGACGGTGGCGCCTCTCGCGCCCGGGTCGATCCGCGACCAGCCGCCGGACAGGTCCACGCCCCGGGCGGCCAGGAAGGCGACCGGGTTCACCGTGGTGCCGAGCCGTCCCGAGTGGGTCTCGAAGTGCAGGTGGGGCCCGGTCACGTTGCCGGTGGCCCCCATGTCGGCGATGCGCTGCCCGGCCGAGACCTCGGCGTCGAGCCCGACCCGGTAGGCGCTGAGATGTCCGTAGTACGTGTACTGGTCGTCGCCGTGCGCGATCACCAGGGCGTTACCGGTCCGGCCCGGCAGCCCTCCTCCCCACGACCGGCGGACGACCCTGCCCCCGGCCGCCGCGTGCACGGCGGTGCCCGTGGAGTTGCTGACGTCCTGGCCGGCGTGGGACGCGCCGCCCCGGGGTGCGCCGTAGTGGCCCCCGGCCGGGAACCGGCCCAGGGCGGGATTGGCCCACGCCCCGTTCTTCGCGGTCGCCGCCGCCGCTGCCGCCGTGGAGGCCCCGGCCGTCAGGCTCAGGCCGAGGACGCCCAGGCCCAGGCCCGCCAGCAGGCCCCGACGGGACGGACCGCGGTCCGGACTCCCCCGGTCCGCCGGTGTCTCCGCCGGCGCGGCGGACGTCGCACAGGATCGGCACATCAGGTCTCCCTCGTAGCGGGTCGAGCACAGGGGGCGGGTCGAGCACGTGGGACGTCCGTGCGAGCGGGTGCGTGGTGCGTGGTGCCTGGGTGAGCGGGTGAGCGGATCAGTGGGTACGAGGATCTACCCGCATAGACGATAGAGGTGGGCGGCCGCCCGGTCAGGGGCCCACGGGCCCAATGGGGGGCCCAACACGCGTATGCGTGAGCGGAGTTCCGTACCACCCGCCCCGCCTGCCGCTCAGGAGACGGGGCGGAGGCGGGGGAGGGGGAGGGGGAGGGCTGAGGTGGCGGGGCTTCGCCGGGAACGGCGGACCGCCCGCCGGACGGTCAGAGCGCTGCGAGCCCGGCGAGCAGCTCGGCGGCGGGCTTCGGATGGACGAGCCAGTGCAGATGGCTTCCGTCGAGCGTTCGGACGTCGAAGGGGTTGTCGGGTGTGAGCACGTCGGCCTCGCGGATCATGCGGTCCTGCACGGCGGGCGGAACGCTGGCGTCGGCGGCCAGGCGGACGTAGGTCCTCGGTATCCGGCCCCAGGTCGTGGCCTGTGCCCGGTCGGCGTCCGTACCGGCGTCGAGGTTCTCGTCGGACTGGAAGGTGCTGAGGAAGGTCCGGAACTCGTCATCGGTGAGGTCGGCGGCGAATGCCTTCTTGAGCAGGGTGAGCGCAGACGGGTCGGCCGTGCGGAAGTTGAAGCGCAGCAGCCCGAGTTCGGCCGGATTCCCGACGAGCACGGAGGTGAGGGCCTCCGCGTCGACGTCGGCCATCTCCGGCTGGGCGTAGTAGCCGCCCACCTCCAGGTCGACGGGGCACCAGGCGGAGACGTAGACGATCCGGTCGATCAGGTCGGGCCGGGCGTTGGCGACGGCGGTGGTCGTGATGCCGCCCCTGCTGTGGGCGACGAGGACGGTGGGCCCGTTCCGCTTGGCCCGTTCGAGGACGTCGATCACGCGGGCGGCGTTGTCCGCGAGGGTGACTCCCTTGATGCCTCCCGGCTCCGTGGCGAGGGCGTCGAGATCCTGGGGAGCCTGGTAGGACGCCGGCGACGTCGCCTCGAATCCGTGCCCCGGAAGGTCGACCGCGACCGAGCGGTGCCCGAGCAGGGCGAGTTCGGCCTGTAGTGGCGCGAACGAGAACGAATTCGCGAAGGCCCCGTGGACGAGGATGAACGTCGGTTGATTCTGCATGCTTCAGCCTCCAACAGAACGATCTTCGGAACAAGGTCCGGGAACGGGACGGGCGAGCCTGTCACAGACGTTGGTGGAACGCCCTTGTGCGTCCACGTCGCGCACAGGCGGGCGAAGCCGTCGCCGTACCCGGTGTCCGTGGAGACGCTCAGCCGCGCGGAGACCGGGCCGAGGACCTTCACCGCCTCGACCGGCGGCGGTCCGGGAGGGCTGGGGGCCGCCGGATCGTGGAGGAAGGACGTCAGCGGAGTGCTGTTCGGCGACCGGCGACCGGCGACCGGCGACCGGCGACCGGCGACCGGCGCGCCGGCCTGAAGGCCATCGCCCGCCTCGGTGGACATCGGGCCGGTCCGAGGGGGTTCAGAGCGTGAGCACGGGCCGGGTGGAGAAGTCCTCGCAGAGACTCTCGCCGTCCGGGCCGTACGCGAACTCGGCCATGGAGGGGTTGCGGTTGGCGGTGGCCAGGGGCAGCCACGCCAGCACCCAGCCGTACCCTCCGCACACCGACTCACCACCGTCGCCGCCATGGGCAGCGGTGACGTCGCTCGTCAGCTCGGTGCTGTAGGTGTCGTAGGCGATGCGCAGGCAGAAGCCGCTCAGTTGGCGGTGCGGGCCGGCGTGGTCGTCGTAGGGGACGTCGCCGGAGGCGCAGTCGTTGCCCCACCGGAACAGCGTGTCCGCGCCGGCTCCGCAGGCGTGCTCCCACTCGTCGGAGCTCGGCATCCGCAGGCCGCGAGCCGCGAGCACGGCGGGCATGTCGGCAGGCGGCTCGGTCAGATTCTCGTCCTCCACGGCCATGAGCACCGTGGCCAGGGTGACGCTCCGGCGCGGGCTGAGGACCTGCGCGAGGTGGGCTCGCAGGTCGGGGCCGTAGCCGTAGCCCTGTTCCAGGCTCTCCGCGTAGTCGGCGGCCTGCTCGGGCGTGGGCTGCCAGGTGTCGAGATCGAACCCGAGGGTCACCGCGCCGCCGGGTATCAGGGCGAACTCCTGCCCGTCCCGCTCGATCCGAACCCGGTGCAGCGGGGAGCCGAGATGCTCAACGGTCTCCACAGCGGTCACGCGGCCGTCCACCCGGTGCGCGGCTTCCCGGGCGATGCGACGTGCGGCAGGCAGCTCGAAGGACCGCCACTGGTCAAGGCTGAGATCGGCGAGAGACATGGGCCGAAGTGTCGCACCCGGGTCTGACACGGCTCACGACCGAAGTCCCGCCCCGGTCGGCCGGGGTTCGAGGCGGTGGCGCGGGCTCGGTCGTGACGGGCGATCCCGGGAACGCTGCCGCCCGGCGCCGAACGTCACAGGTGCCGAGCACAGTGGCACGCGACACTTTTGCAAGCATGTGCTTGCAAAAGTTAGCAGGAGTGTTGCAGTATCGAGCCATGGCATCACTCAACGTCGGCAATCTCGGTGAGTACCTGCGGGAGCAGCGCCGTGCAGCGCAGCTCTCGCTGCGGCAGCTCGCCGATGCGACCGGGGTGTCGAACCCGTATCTCAGCCAGATCGAGCGCGGTCTGCGCAAGCCCAGCGCGGACGTGCTCCAGCAGGTCGCCAAGGCGCTGCGGATCTCGGCCGAGACCCTGTACGTCCGTGCGGGGATCCTCGATGAGCGGGAGCGGGAGGAGCTGGAGACCCGGGCGGTCATTCTGGCCGATCCGTCGATCAACGAGCGGCAGAAGAACGTGCTGCTGCAGATCTATGACTCCTTCCGCCGCGAGAACGGATTCGTCCCCAGGCCCGATGCGGACGCGGATGCGAAAGCCGGTGCGGAAGCGAAAGCCGATGCGGACGCGATACCCGATGCGGACGCGAAAGCTGACGCCGACGCGGGCCGCGATGCCGGGCCACGCGACGGCGACGACGCCGGTGCGGACGCCACCGAAGACCACGACCCTCACAGTTGAAACAGCTGGTTCTGATGATCCGGGAGGACCACAGTCATGGCCATCACCGATGACCTGCGCAAGACCCTCACCGACCCCACCCCCCTCTACTTCGCCGCCGGCACGGCCGACCTGGCCGTGCAGCAGGCGCGCAAGGTTCCGGCGCTGATCGAGCAGCTGCGGGCCGAGGCGCCCGAGCGGATCGATGCCGTGCGCAACACCGACCCCAAGGCCGTGCAGGAGAAGGTGACCACGCAGGCCAAGGAGGCCCAGGCCACCGTGCAGGCGAAGGTCACCGAGGTGTTCGGTTCGTTCGACGCCGCCGACCTGAAGAAGCTGGGCGAGAACGCGCAGGATCTGGCGCTCCGCAGCGTGGGCGTGGCCGCCGAGTACGCCATCAAGGCCCGGGAGACGTACGAGAAGGTCGCCGAGCACGGCGAGCAGACCGTACGGACCTGGCGCGGGGAGACGGCCGAGGAGATCGTCGAGATCGCCGCCGTCGTCGAGGCCGAGCCCAAGCCCGCGCCCGCCGCGACGAAGCCCGCGCCCGCCGCGACGAAGCCCGCGCCCGCCGCGACGAAGCCCGCGCCCGCCGCCCCGGCGAAGTCGGCTCCCGCCGCGACGAAGGCCAAGCCCGCCGCCCCGGTGACGTCCGCCGAGGCCAAGGCCGCGCCCGCCAAGAAGACGCCCGCGCCGCGCAAGCCCGCGGCCAGGAAGACCCCGCCGCCCGCCGGCGAGTGACCCTCACGGGTCGCGCCGGGACGCGGGACTCGGTAAGCGGGACCGGGGCGCGGGGCGGGCACCTTTACGGGTGGCCGGCTCGTTGTCCCGGTACCTTGGCCCTTAGGGCCGCAGGGCGCTCATCCACTCACTAGGCGGTACACACCATGTTGCTCTCAGCGTTCGGCTCGGTGCTCCAGCTGCTCTATCTGGCGATGCTGGTGCTGGCCGTGGTCGCGTTCGTCTTCGCGGCGACCGCCCGTGAGGACGCCTACCGGGCCGCAGACAAGAAGAAGAAGTCCTTCTGGCTGATCCTCCTCGGGGTCGCTGTCGCCGTGAACCTGCTCCCCGCCTCGCTCTTCTTCCTCCAGATCGCCGGCGTGGTCGCGTCGATCGTGTTCATGGTCGACGTGCGTCCCGCGCTCAAGGCGGTCTCGGGCGGCGGCGGTGGCCGCAGCGGCGGCTCCAGCAGCGACGGTCCGTACGGTCCCTACAACGGCGGGCGCTGAGCCCTCGCCGCCCGCACGGGCGGGGACGGCGGCCGGTCGACGGACGCGGGGTGGGAGCGCGGTGCGCTGCCGCCCCACTGTCGTATCCGCTCCGGATCACGGCCCAGCAGCAGGACCGCCACGTCGTCGGTCAGCTCGCCGCCGTGTCGCTCCCGCACCTCGGCGACCGCCGCCTCCAGCAGCTCCTCGCCCGCCAGCCCCTGTTCCAGCCGGCCGTTGACCATCGCGACCATGCCGTCCTGGCCGAGTCGCTCACTGCCTCCGGTCCCCACGCGCCCCTCGATGAGCCCGTCCGTGTACATCATCAGGCTCCAGGCGCCGCCCAGCTCGACCTGACGACGCGGCCACCTGGCCCGCGGCAGCAGTCCCAGGGCCGGGCCGCCGTCCTCGTACGGGAGCAGCCGGGCGGGCAGGCCGCGGCGGGCGAGCAGCGGTGCGGGATGTCCGGCGAGGCAGAGTCCGGCCCGTCGCCCGTCGGGCGCGATGTCCACGGTGCAGAGCGTCGCGAAGATCTCCTCGCTCTGCCGCTCGTGCTCCAGCACCTGCTGGAGCGTGGAGAGCAGCTCGTCCCCGCACAGCCCGGCCAGGGTCAGCGCCCGCCAGGCGATCCGCAGCTCGACGCCGAGCGCCGCCTCGTCCGGGCCGTGTCCGCAGACGTCGCCGATCATCGCGTGCACCGTGCCGTCCGGGGTGCGGACGACGTCGTAGAAGTCGCCGCCGAGGAGGGCGCGGCTGCGGCCGGGGCGGTAGCGGGCGGCGAAGCTCAGGCCGGAGCCTTCCAGCAGCGGGGTGGGGAGCAGGCCGCGTTCCAGGCGGGCGTTCTCCTGGGCGCGCAGCCGGGACTCGGTCAGCTGGTGCTGGGCGATGTCGGCGCGCTTGCGCTCCACGGCGTAGCGGATGGCGCGGCTCAGGACGCGCGCGTCCAGCTCGCCCCGGAAGAGGTAGTCCTGCGCCCCGACCCGGACCGCCTCGGCCGCCAGCTCCGTGTCGTCCTGCGCGGTCAGCGCGAGGACCGCGTGCAGCGGCGCGATGCGGAGTACGTGGGTGAGGGCCGCCAGCTCGTCGGCCCGCGCGGAGACGGGCGCGGGCAGCGATCCGCTGTCGGAGGGCCCGCTGCCGGCCGTCCCGGCGTCCGTGGCGGGCGTGCCGGGGCCGGATCCGCCGCCCGTGAGGGACAGCGCCAGGTCCAGCAGGATGCAGTCGACGTCGTCGGTGAGCAGCCGCGCGGCCTCGGTGAGGTTGCGGGCGGTACGGATACGGACCCGGGTCCCGGCCGCTGCCGAGAGTTCGGGGACGGTGATGGTGGTGCCCGCCGGGTCGTCCTCGATCACCAGCAGGGTGAGGTCGCCGTGCGAGGTCTCCGCAGCGGGAGCGGATCGCTGCGGCGGTACGGGTACGGGCATCGGTTCGAGTTTCCTTCCCTCCCCCCGAGGGCGCGGCGGGTCGACGATCGACGATCCGCCAGTCGGGGACGATAGCGGTCCGCGGCGGGGGAACGGAATGGCGCACGGGGACCGCCCCCCGTCGTACGCGCCGTCATAAGCCGCGTCCCGACACGGATCCGGCGCGATGGGCCGCGATAACGGCGCAGAAGCGCGCATGACAAACATCACGCGCCCGTGAGCGGCGGCGTGGCCCCGCTCACGTGGCCCCGACCACGGCCTCGCGAGGGCCTCGCCCCGTGTCCGGTCGGTCCTACTTGTCCGGGCGGACCACGCCGAGGATCTTCATCGAGCCCGCGCCCGCCAGCGTGACGTCGCGGCCGGGGCGCGGGGCGTGGACGATCGAGCCGTCGCCGACGTACATCCCGACGTGGCTGGCGTCGGCGTGGTAGATGATCAGGTCACCGGGGCGCATGTCCTGGATGTCGATGCGCGGCAGCAGCCGCCACTGTTCCTGCGAGGTGCGCGGGATCGTGCGTTTCGCCGCCAGCCACGCCTGCGAGGTCAGCCCCGAGCAGTCGTACGAACCGGGGCCCTCGGCCCCCCAGACGTACGGCTTGCCTATCTGCGCCGTCGCGAAGGCCACCGCCGCCGCTCCGCCCTCGCTCGCCTCGCCGCTGACGTCCTTGACGGCGCCGGAGGAGAGCCAGGCGGTCTGCGCCTTGTCCGCGGCGTTCCGCTCCAGTTGGCGGAGCCGGTCGCGCTCCTTCTCCTCCAGCTGCGATTCGATCTTCTCCGCGGCCTTGATCCGGGCGTTGATCTTCTTCTTGGCCTTGGCCTGCTTGACCCGGGTCGTCTCCAGCTTCTCCCAGTTCGCGCTGGCGTCCTGGGTGTACGTCTCCAGGTCCTCCTGCGTCCGGTTCAGATCGGTCAGGAGCGACTTGGAGGCCTGCTGGCTCTGGCGGACCTTGTTGATCCCGTCCAGGAAGAGCTTCGGGTCGTTGCTCAGGGCCAGTTGCGCGCCGGGCGGCAGGCCGCCGTTGCGGTACTGCTCGCGGGCCTGGGCCCCGGCCCGGTCCTTCAGGGCGGCGATGCGCGCCTGGCCGTCGACGATCGCCTTGGCCAGCTTCACGATCTCGCCGGACTGCTTCTTCGTCTGCTCCTCGGCGAGGTTGTACGCGTCCGTCGCCGCGGCCGCCTTCCGGTACAGCGTGTCGATCTGCTCGCGGACCTTCTCGAGGTCCGCGTTGGAGTAGCGGGGCGGCGAGCCCGCGGAGGAGGAGGCGGACGGGGAGGGCGGGGGCTCCGGAGTCGGCGCGGCCATGGCCTGGCCCGTGGACGTCAGCAGGGCCAGCGCACAGACCAGCGTGATGGCGGCAGTGGCGCAGTGGCGTCGGTTCACGAGCTCCCCCTCCGGGTTGTTACTCCGGGCCCGCCTCCGGACGAAAGCGGTGAACATGATGAAGGCGATCTAGGCGATCTAGGCGATCTAGGCGCTGTAGGTGGTCTACGTGATCTGGGTGACGTAGATGGTGACGATCGTGAAGGTGATGAATGCCGCGTATGACAGAAAAGCAATAGAAGCCGGGTATCGTGCATCTGACTTACCGTCAGTAACTTTTCGGCGACGTCGCGATCGTGCCATGTCGTCCCGTAAAGCAACAGAGGCCGACGGCACCTGGCGCGTCACATGCCGCACCCACAGGGCCGCTTCGTCACTGTTCACCCCCGGCTCGTCCGGCTCGCACTCCGCCTCGACCTGCGCCGTCTCCCCCCACTGGGACGAACGATGCCCCCGTGGCGTTCCCGGAGCGAAGGATTTCTGCCCTTCCGGGCAAGGGCTCAGTGACCGTTGGGCCGCAGCGCGTCCCACGGCACGGTGATCTCGCCCTGCCGCCACCTCCGTACCCCGTCCGTCACCGGCCAGTCGGCCGACAGCGCCCGTACCGCCGCGATCCAGCGCTGCCGCGCGCCGAGCGAGGCGTACGGGGAGGCCGTCGCCCAGGCCCGGTCGAAGTCCCGCAGGAACGCGTGGACCGGCTCGCCCGGCACATTGCGGTGGATCAGTGCCTTCGGCAGGCGTTCCGCCAGGTCCGAGGGGCGGTCCAGCGAGCCGAGCCGCGTCGCGAAGGTGACCGTGCGCGGGCCCTCGGGCCCCAGCGCCACCCAGACGTGCCGGCGCCCGATCTCGTCGCACGTCCCCTCCACCAGGAGTCCGTCCGGGGCGAGGCGGGAGCACAGCCGCCCCCAGACCTCGGCGACCTGGTCCTCGTCGTACTGGCGCAGCACGTTCGCCGCCCGGATGAGCAGGGGCCGGACGTCCAGCGGGACCTCGAAGCCGCCGTGCACGAAGGTGAGGCCCTCGCGGGCGTACGGCTGCGCCGCGGCGACCCGCTCCGGGTCGATCTCGATGCCCGCCACCACGGTGCGCGGCTCGGCGGTGCGCAGCCGGTCCAGCAGCTCGACCGCGGTCCAGGGGGCCGCGCCGTACCCGAGGTCGACGGCCGTCGGGGTCCCGGCGCGGCGCAGGGCGGGGCCGTGCACGTCGGCGATCCAGCGGTCCATGCGGCGCAGCCGGTTCGGGTTCGTGGTCCCGCGGGTGGCGGTGCCGATGGGGCGCTGGCGCATGGGTCGAGCGTATGCGACGGGGCGGAGCGGGGCGGATGCCAGGACGCCCCGCCGTTGCCGTGCGGCGCGCCGCACGGCAACGTAATGATTTGGCAAAGCGGAAATGAAAGACGGGATTCCACTGTTCTCGCCCTTCGGAGGAGCTCCGTGCCCTCCGGCCAGCATGCCCCGATCGAGGAGGACCGACGAGGTGAGCCAGTACGTCTCCCGGCTCGGCTCCACCCGCACGGCCGCGCGCCTCAGGTTCCCCGGAGGCTTCTCCGGAGCCTCCCGGAAGCCACGCCGCATCGCGATGCTCTCCGTGCACACGTCCCCGCTCCACCAGCCCGGTACGGGCGACGCGGGCGGGATGAACGTCTACATCGTCGAACTGGCCAAGCGCCTCGCCGCGATCAACATCGAGGTCGAGATCTTCACCCGGGCCACCACCGGTTCGCTGGCCCCCGCGGTCGAGCTGGCGCCCGGCGTCCTGGTCCGGCACGTCGACGCCGGGCCGTACGAGGGCCTCGCCAAGGAGGAGCTGCCCGCCCAGCTCTGCGCCTTCACGCACGGCGTGATGCAGGCCTGGGCCGGTCAGCGCCCCGGCTACTACGACCTCGTGCACTCCCACTACTGGCTCTCCGGCCAGGTCGGCTGGCTCGCCGCCCAGCGCTGGGGCGTCCCGCTCGTGCACGCCATGCACACCATGGCCAAGGTCAAGAACGCCGCGCTCGCCGAGGGGGACACCCCCGAGCCGGCCGCCCGGGTCATCGGCGAGACCCAGATCGTGAACGCCTCCGACCGGCTGATCGCCAACACCGCCGAAGAGGCCGACGAGCTCGTCCGCTTCTACGACGCGGACCCGGCCGCGGTCGCCGTCGTGCACCCCGGCGTCAACCTGGACCGCTTCCGGCCTGCCGACGGCCGCGCCGCCGCGCGGGCCCGGCTCGGCCTGCCGCAGGACGCGCTGATCCCGCTCTTCGCGGGCCGCATCCAGCCGCTGAAGGCCCCGGACGTGCTGCTGCGCGCCGTGGCGGTCCTCCTGGACCGGGACCCGTCCCTGCGGTCCCGCATCGTCGTGCCGGTGGTCGGCGGCCCGAGCGGCAGCGGACTCGCCAAGCCCGAGGAGCTCCAGAAGCTGGCCGCCCGCCTCGGCATCGCCGACGTCGTGCGGTTCCATCCGCCGGTGGGCCAGGATCGGCTCGCCGACTGGTTCCGCGCCGCTTCGGTGCTGGTCATGCCGTCGTACAGCGAGTCCTTCGGGCTGGTCGCCATAGAGGCGCAGGCGACCGGCACCCCGGTGGTCGCCGCGGCCGTGGGCGGGCTGCCGGTGGCGGTGCGCGACGGGGTCGGCGGCTTCCTGGTGGAGGGGCACGACCCGGAGGCGTACGCCCGTGCGCTCGGGCGGTTCGCGGACGCGCCGGAGCTGGTCGAGCGGATGGGGGCGGCCGCCGCGGCGCACGCCCAGTCCTTCGGCTGGGACACGGCCGCCTCGGCGACCGCCGACGTATACACGGCCGCGCTCTGCGACCACCGCCGGCGCGCCCGGGCGCACCACGGCTGAGGCCCGCGCGCGGGGGCGGACGCCGCCGGTCCCGTGCCGTGCGCGGCGCGCCCCTGTCGTACGCTCGCTGCATGGCTGACGTACCGGACGAAACAGCAGCGGCCCAGGTCATCGAGGCGACGCTGAACGACGCCGGGCTCGTATGGGAGAGCCCCGGGCGCGGCAACTACGTCGTGACGCTGCCCGGCACCCGCAAGCTGTCGACGACCTGCTCGCTGATCGTCGGCAAGCACTCCCTCTCCCTCAACGCGTTCGTCGTCCGGCACCCCGACGAGAACGACGCCGAGGTGCACCGCTGGCTGCTGGAGCGCAATCTCCGCCTCTTCGGAGTGAGTTACGCGATCGACTCGCTCGGCGACGTCTATCTGGTCGGCAAACTGCCACTGTCGGTGGTCACTCCCGAGGAGCTGGACCGGCTGCTCGGCGTGGTGCTCGAAGCGGCCGACGGAGCGTTCAACACCCTCCTGGAGCTGGGATTCGCGAGCTCGATCCGCAAGGAGTACGCATGGCGGGTGTCGCGCGGCGAGTCCACCCGGAACCTGGACGCGTTCAGCCATCTGACCCGGCGTCCGTCCGACAGCTGACGCGCCTCCCGGCCACCCTGTACGAGGCGCAGCGCGGCGTACGCCTGCACCGAGGCTTTCCGTGCCACGCCACCACGGACGCGCCGGTCAGACGCCGCCACCGCGGGCGGTGTCCAGGGCGTCGACGAGATGGGGCGCGACCGACTCCCAGGTCGTCTCCGCGGCTTCGGGCCCGACCGCGCGGGGCACCGTCTCGACCAGCATGATGAGGTAGAGGTAGCTCCGATACAGCGCGTAGCGCGTCCGCACCGAGTCCGTGAACTCCACCGCCCCGCCCGCGGACCGCGCGTACCCGTCGAGGAAGTCCCGGTCCCGCTCGATGTCCGCGAAGAGCGCGAGGGAGACGAAGTCGGCCACCGGGTCGCCCCAGAACATCCGCTCCCCGTCGATGATCCCTCCGATGGCGCGGGCGCCGGGGTCTCCCGTGACCAGCAGGTTCCCCGGCCACAGGTCGAAGTGGACGAGCGCGGGACGGGTGACGTCGTCCAGTACGCGGGCCGCGTCCGCCAGCACCGTGCGGATGTGGTCGACGGGGTACGGCAGCCGGGCCCGGTAGGTCTCGGCGTCGGCGAGCACGGCCTCGGCCATCGCGGTGAACGCGGCCCGCCAGGTGGGGGCGAGCTGCCCGAACGGCTCGGCGGGATAGCCGAATCCCGCGGGTCCGGTCACGGTGTGCAACCGGCCGACGAGGCCGCCGAGTTCGGCGCGCAGCCGGGGCTCGTCGTCGGCGCTCGGCGCCCCGTCGACCTCGTGCCAGGGGCGGCCGGGGCGGGCGGTCATGACCAGGTACGCGCCGGTCGGGGAGGCCGGGTCCGGCTCACTGCGCACGACGCGGGGGACGGCGGGGCCGCCGGCCTGCGCGGCGGCGGTGTAGAACGCGACCTCGTTGACGAGGAGGTCGCGTTCGTACCGCAGGGCGTCGGTGTGCGGCGGGGGCGTCTTGACCACCCAGTCGCGGCCGTCGGTGAGCGTGACGCGGGTGACGGTGTTGTACGTGCCGCCGGCGAGGGTGGTGTGCGAGGCGATGTCGCGTTCGCCGACCCCGAGGGCGTCGAGGATCCGGGAGAGGGGCGGGACGGGGACGTGGCCGGACATACGGGGTGACGCCCTTTCGTATCGCGGGTGCTGGGCTGGGCTGGGGCTGTGGGAGGGGGAGGGGGGAGAGGGCAGGGGAGAGGGTGCGCGGCGGGGTTGTACGGCGGTGCCGCACAGTGAGTTCACAGGATGATCACAGCAGAATCACGATCGCCGGAGGGTGCCACCGGATCGGTCATCGATCACAGGTTCGATCGTAGGGTGTGGATCACTGCGACGGCCCGTCCCGGACGGAGGCGAAGTGCCGTACGGGGACAGGGCGGTTGCTTCCGAACCGGAGATTGCAGGAAGTAGAACCATGCGCGCCACTGCCGTACGCCGTACCGCCCTCGCCGCCTCCGCGGCCGCTCTCACCCTGCTGGCCACCGCCTGCGGCGGCACGTCGGACGCCGACAAGAAGGACGGGAAGGACGACTCGGGCGCTGCGGGCAGCAGCTCGGCGCCGAAGACCCCGGCCAAGGCGCTCACCGCGGCCGAGCTGGAGAAGGCCACCCTTGTGCAGGGCGATGTCCAGGGCCGCAAGATCACGAAGGCCGGCCCGGCCGACGAGGTCCCGGCGGACGGCGTCACGGTCGACGAGGAAGGCTGCCTGCCCGTCGCCCACGCCATGTTCGGCGTGGCCCAGAAGGGTTCGGTGGCCACCACGAAGCGCAAGGTGATCGACGAGCCCAAGACCGACGGCAAGAAGAAGTCGCTGGAGGACATGGCGGAAGGCGAGGTCGAGGACGCGTTCAAGGACGCCTTCAACCTGACGTCCACCTTCGTCGCGCTGCACTCGTACGAGGGGACGGCGGGTCCGGACGCGTTCGCCGCGCTGAAGAAGGCCGCCGCGGACTGTGCGGGCGGCTTCACCGCCACGGTCGCCGGCACGCCGACGAAGGTCACCTCGATCGCCGAGGAGAAGGCCACCGGCGGCGACGAGGCCGCGGCCTGGACGGTCACCTCCGAGGAGGACGGCGACACCGCTCCGTTCAAGTTGGTGGCGCTGCGCAAGGAGGCCACCGTGGCTACGTTCTTCTCCTTCAACCTGGCGGCGGTGGGCGGCGACGTGAAGTTCGAGGTGCCGGCGGAGGTCGTGGCGGCGCAGGACAGGAAGCTCGCCTGACGCGTACGGACGCCGCGCCGCGCCTCTGCCCTCACCTCCCCCTCTCGGGCGGTCAGGGCAGGGGAACGAGGCGGACGACGGTGACGGTCAGGACGGATCGGGAGACGTAGTACAGGACGATGGCCCCGGAGACGGTCGCCTCACGTCGGTCCTGCTCGCTCTTGACGGCGGAGGACGCGTGGCCGTACGGCTCCTTGCCGAGGGTGCGGGCCATCTCGTCCCGGAAGGACTCGCCGCCGCGCATCTTGGCCAGGGTGTCGTCGGCCGGCGGTGCGTAGGAGATGCGGAAGCTCAAGCGACGCTCCGCCTCTCGGCCTCGTCCTGCGCCAGCCGGTCCAGGATCTTCTCGGCCTCGGGATCGGGGACGGCCTCCAGCATCCAGTGCCGCATGACGGACTGGATCTCGTGCACCCCGGCCTCGTTGATCGCGAGATCGAACTCCTCGCGTCTCTCTTCGGGCAGCGCGGCCCGGATGTCCGGGATGCTGTTGGGCACCTCGACCTCGGCACCGCCGACGAAGGTCTTCAGAGACTCACCCATGATCGCTCTCCTCGATCTCCTTGCCCTGGAAGCACACGGACGGCATGGGCTCACCGTAGTGCGTACGAGGGGCACTTCGGACGGTCGGGCGAGGTCACGGATCGGGCACGGACCGGGGTGTGTGCGAAGGCCCGTCGTGGCGTACCGGGGTCCGCCGTGGCGTACCGGGATGCGCCGCGTGTTTCGGCACGCACGGCCCTGCGGCAGCGCGGCGTACCCAGCACGCACGCACGCACGGCCCGACCGCAGCGCGGCACGGGCCGCCGCCGGGCCTCAGTGCCGCCCGAGCCTCTCCGCGACCCGGTCGCGCAGGATCGCGTACTCCTCCTGAAGCCGCCGCCACTCGCTGACGGGCGGCCTGACTATGACGTCACCGCCCACGACGACCTCCTCCGGCCCGAACTGCTCCCGGGTCAGGTCGACATCCACACCGGAGCCCAGGCGGTTCCACCAGTGGAAGTCGGTGCGCACACCGTCGACATGGACCTCACCCCGGATCAACTCCCCGCCGAGCAGGTCGTTGAGCACCATGGCGGTCACGCCGCACTGGTCCCGCGCCGGATTGTCCGGAGTCCAGCGGTCCCGGTACTCCGGGGTGCAGGTCTCGGCGCTCCAACTGTCACGGAGCGCATGTTCGATGTCGGAGAGCAGGTAGGTCGCCATGGTGACCATGGTGGCAGGGGGCACTGACAACCCGTCATCCCGAAGCTGCGGGCCTTGCCCGGGCGGCATCTCCGGTTGCGTTCTCCGTGGCGGCGGTGATCGGCTTCCACACCTGGCGGCGACGGCCCGCACGGCGCGCGTGTCAGCGGCCGACCGCGACGCCGGCCGTACGAAAGCGCGTCGACCGAAATCGCGTCGACAGGGTCCTGGGCGCCCGGCAGAGTGGTCGCCCGTGACGAGCAGTGAACTGTGGAGCCAAGAGACCGCCGACCGCTACGACGCCGAGGAGGCCGAGAACTCCTCGGCCGCCGCCCTCGAACCGACCCTCGCCTTTCTCGCCGAACGCGCCGGAGAAGGACGCGCGTTGGAGTTCGCCATCGGGACCGGGCGCGTGGGCGTGCCGCTCCGGGAGCGCGGCGTGCCGGTGGCGGGTATCGAACTGTCCGAACCGATGGCGGCGGTACTCCGCCGCAAGGTCGACGCGAACACCCTCCCGGTGACCATCGGGGACATGGCCACCACGGTCGTGCCCGGCGAGTTCACCCTGGTCTACCTCGTCTACAACACCATCTCGAACCTGCTCACCCAGGACGAGCAGGTCGAGTGCTTCCGCAACGCGGCCCGCCACCTCGCGCCCGGCGGCCGATTCGTCATCGAACTGGACGTTCCTCCTCTGCGGTCCCTGCCACCGGGCCAGGTCGCGGTGCCGTTCGACGTGTCCGACCGCCATCTCGGCTTCGACACCTTCGACCTGGTCGAGCAGACCCTCGTCTCGCACCACTTCACCCGCGACGGCGACGACGGCCGCTACCGTCGCGCCGACTCCCGGCACCGCTACGCCTGGCCGGCGGAGCTCGACCTGATGGCCCGCATCGCCGGGCTGGAACTGGAACAGCGCGTGGCGGACTGGCACGGAGCGCCGTTCACCGACGACGCGGACCAGCACATCTCGGTCTGGCGCAAGCCGGCGGCCTGAGGCAGCGGGGCCGGGGCCTCTCGTCTAGCATGATCCGATTCGGACCTGGGGGTCTTGTGCGAAAAATATCGACCGCCGGAACAGCGGTCCTGGCGTGCCTGGTCGTGGGCGCCGCCCTGACCGGCTGCACGGACGGCGGCACATCGGAGGAAACCTCCGCCAGCCGGCTGCTCGACGACGCGAACGCCGCGATGAGCGATCTGAAGTCGGTGACCATCGAGACGGCCACCAAGGTGACCGGGGGCGAGGACCGGTCCAGCCACCTGGTGACCGACCTCAAGGCCACATGCGTGTTCAGGACGGCCACGGCCTCTGGCGCCCGGCTCGACCAGATCCGGATCGAGGGGGCCGACTACATCCGCCCCAATCGGACCCATATGGAGGAGTCGGGCCGGAAGGTCGCGGGCAAGGGCGAGCAGAGACTGTGGGTCAAGGAGCTTTCCAGCGAGTCGAAGCCGGGCGACGAACTCTCGGACTGCACTCACGAGTTCACCTCGTTCGGCGAAGCCACCAAGGGCGAGTCCTCCGAGATCGACGGAGTCCCGACGGTTCTGCTGAAGGTGCCCGACAAGGAGACCAAGGGCGAGTTCGGCTTCCACGTGGCCACCGAGGGCAAGCCGTACATCCTCAAAGTCGTCTACAAGGACGCCACGTTCGACAACACGGTGTCGTTCAGCGCCTTCGACGAGCCGTTGGACGTCCGCCCCCCGGGCAAGGACGACGTCATCGACATGAGCGGCGTCGGCTGACCGGCAGCACGACCGAGCCCCCTCCTCGCGGACGAAGCGGACCATCCGCGAGGAGGGGGCTCGGTGAGCCGGAGAAGGCGGGCTACTTCTTCTTGCCCTGGTTCTTCACGGCCTCGATGGCGGCCTTCGCCGCGTCCGGGTCCAGGTACGTGCCGCCCGGCTTCAGCGGCTTGAAGTCGGCGTCGAGCTCGTAGGAGAGCGGGATGCCCGTCGGGATGTTGAGGCCCGAGATCTCCTCGTCAGAGATGCCGTCCAGGTGCTTCACCAGACCGCGGAGGCTGTTGCCGTGTGCGGCGACGAGGACCGTGCGGCCCGTGAGGAGGTCCGGGACGATGTTGTCGAACCAGTACGGGAGCATGCGGACGACGACGTCCTTCAGGCACTCCGTGTCCGGGCGCAGCTCCGGGGGGAGCGTCGCGTAGCGCGGGTCGTCGAACTGGCTGTACTCCGCGTCGCGGGCCAGCGGCGGCGGCGGGGTGTCGTACGAGCGGCGCCACAGCATGAACTGCTCCTCGCCGAACTCGGCGAGCGTCTGCGCCTTGTCCTTGCCCTGGAGCGCGCCGTAGTGGCGCTCGTTCAGGCGCCAGGAGCGGCGGACCGGGATCCAGAGGCGGTCGGCGGACTCCAGGGCCAGCTGGGCGGTCCGGATCGCGCGGCGCTGGAGGGAGGTGTGCAGGACGTCGGGGAGCAGACCGGCGTCCTTGAGCAGCTCACCGCCGCGGACCGCTTCCTTCTCGCCCTTTTCGGTGAGGTTGACGTCCACCCAACCGGTGAACAGGTTCTTCGCGTTCCATTCGCTCTCGCCGTGGCGGAGGAGGATCAGCTTGTACGGTGCGTCGGCCATGAGTCCGAGCGTAATCGAACCCGTGCGGGCTCCGCGCGCCCGCCCGTAACGCGGACAGGGCCCGGGCCGGGAGGGCCCGACGGGCGGACGATTGACGGCGGGCGTCAATCCAGTGGCGGGCGGGGAGCCGGGCTTCGTAATGTCTCGGACGTTGTCGGGAGTGTTACCCGAGGCCTCGTTCCGTACGTCCCGTGGGGGGAACCCTTATGTCCGTCGCCGGTCTGCGCACAGCCGCCCGCGAGACCGTCTCCGGGCTGCCCCGCGAGTTCTGGTGGCTGTGGACCAGCACTCTGGTCAACCGCCTCGGGGCGTTCGTCGCGACCTTCATGGCCCTGTACCTGACGCTGGACCGGGGCTACTCCGCTTCGTACGCCGGGCTCGTCGCCGCCCTCCACGGGCTGGGCGGGGTCGTCTCCTCGCTCGGTGCGGGAGTGATGACCGACCGGCTCGGGCGGCGGCCCACCATGCTGATCGCCCAGCTCTCGACCGCGGTGTCCGTGCTGGTGCTCGGGTTCATGGTGCACCCGTTCGCCATCGCCGCCGTGGCGTTCTTCGTCGGGATGGCGAGCAACGCCTCGCGCCCCGCCGTCCAGGCGATGATGGCGGACATCGTGCCCCCGAAGGACCGGGTCCGGGCCTTCTCGCTCAACTACTGGGCCATCAACCTCGGCTTCGCGATCTCCTCCGCCGGCGCCGGGTTCATCGCCGAGTACAGCTACCTCGCCTGCTTCATCGGCGAAGCCCTGATGACGCTCGTGTGCGCCGTGCTCGTCTTCATGAAGGTGCCGGAGTCGCGGCCCGAGGAAGCGGCCGTGAAGACCGTCGGCGGCAAGCGGCCCAAACCCGAGGTGCGGCTGACCACCGTCCTGCGCGACGGGCGCTACATGGGGGTCGTGGGGCTGTCGTTCCTGGTGTCGCTGATCTTCCAGCAGGGGTACGTGGGGCTGCCGGTGGCCATGGTGAAGGACGGGCTGTCCAGCTCCGACTTCGGTACCGCCATCTTCGTCAACGGAGTGCTGATCGTGGTGCTCCAGATCCCCGTCACCCGGTTCATCCAGGACCGCGACCCCCGGCGGCTGCTGATCATCTCCTCGCTGCTCGCCGGGTACGGCTTCGGGCTGACGGCCTTCGCCGGGTCGGTCGCGGCGTACGCCCTGACGGTGTGCGTCTGGACCCTGGCCGAGATCGTGAACGCGCCCACGCAGACGGGCCTGGTCGTGCAGTTGTCGCCCGCCAAGGGCCGGGGCCGCTACCAGGGCATGTACACGATGTCCTGGTCGGTGGCCGCGCTCGTCGCGCCGCTGATGTCCGGCTTCGTGATCGACAACTACGGCGCCGCCTGGCTCTGGGGCGCCTGCGCCGTGATCGGCACGGTCGCCGGAGGCGGCTACTGGCTGCTGATGCGCAACCTTCCGCGCGAGGACCACGTGGTGGCGGACGCCCTGCCCGAGCCCGCGCCCGTACCGGCCGAGGCCCGGCCGGACCTGGCCGAGCCGGAGGCCGCACCCGCCGCGGCGGTGGAGCGGGCGGGCTGATCCGGGCGACCGGTGACGCGCACGGTGCCCGCCCGGAACCGAAGCCGGGCGGGCACCGCGCGTTCGTACGCGGCGCGGGTCAGCCGGAGCAGCCGCCGCACTGGCACGGGGCACCGGACTGGCAGCCGCACCCGCAGCCCGACCCGCAGCCGCAGGCGCCGAGCACCGCTCGGCGCACCACTTCGGTCGGGATCTCCTGCTGGGGTTCGGTCGTGGGGGAATCGGCCATGGTTCCTCCTCAGGGCATACGGCTGGGCGGCGGACGCCGGTGCGCCGCCGCCGGGGACGTACGGCACGGCCCACCGCTCACGGCCATGGCGTCGCCCCCGCCCCATTGCATGCCCATCCCCACGGGCGCATCAACGGCGCACGCGTGCAGGAACATGAGTGCGACCCGCGTGCGCCGTTGATACTCCGGTACGCCCGTGGCTGCCACGGGCGTACCGGAGCTGCCACGGGTCACGGGCGTTCCGGAACTGCCGGAACTGCGCGAGCCGGTCGAGCGGCCGTTACGCGCCCTCGACCGGGGCCGCCGCCTGGATCTCGTCCGCGTGCTCGCCCGTCACCAGGTAGACCACGCGCTTGGCGACCGATACCGCGTGGTCGGCGAAGCGCTCGTAGTAGCGGCCCAGCAGCGTCACGTCCACGGCCGTCTCGATGCCGTGCTTCCAGCGGTCGTCCATCAGGTGCTGGAACAGCGTGCGGTGCAGCAGGTCCATCTCGTCGTCGTCCTGCTCCAGCTGGAGCGCCAGGTCGACGTCCTTGGTGATGATGACCTCGGCCGCCTTGGCCATCAGGCGCTGGGCGAGCTGGCCCATCTCCAGAATGGTGGCGTGCAGGTCGTTCGGGACCGCCGCCTGCGGGAAGCGCAGCCGGGCCAGCTTCGCCACGTGCTGGGCGAGGTCGCCCGAGCGCTCCAGGTCGGCGCTCATCCGCAGCGAGGTGACCACGATCCGCAGGTCGGTCGCCACCGGCTGCTGGCGGGCGAGGAGCGCGATGGCGCGGGCCTCCAGGTCGTGCTGGAGGTCGTCGACCTTCTGGTCGCCGGCGATCACGGTCTCCGCCAGCGCCAGGTCGGCGTCGAGCATGGACGTGGTCGCCCGCCCGATCGCCGAGCCGACCAGCCGGGCCATCTCGACCAGGCCTTCTCCGATCGAATCGAGTTCCTCGTGGTAAGCGTCGCGCATGGGAAGTCCCTCTCCAGTTCCAAACTGAGGCCGGGGTCTCGGACCGACCCCCACGGTTACACGGTGGGGCCGGAACGCGTCCGTATCCGTCCCCCTAAGTGAACCGGCTCCTACCCCTCGGTGAACTCTGGGCGACGAGTGTTCGAGATGGCACTCGGACGGCTGGGAGGGAGTCGTCGCACCCGCATAACCTTGAAGCATGGACGTGAACGCGGCGGTCGCCGCAGCTGCAGCGATCGCCGGGCTGTTGACCGGTGTGATCGCCATGCTGGCGTTCCGCTGGAGCGAACGCGACCTGAAACGGCCCACGCGTACGTCGCTGCGGCCGGACGGCAACGCGGCCCTGCCCCCCGGGGTGGACACCGTCCTCTCGGTGCTCAGCTCCTCCGCCGTCGTCCTCGACGAGAGCGACGGCGTGGTGAAGGCCAGCTCGGCGGCGTACGCCCTGGGCCTGGTCAGGGGTGGCCGGCTGGCCGTCGAACCCATGCTCAACATGGCCAGGGACACCCGGCGGGACGGCGAGATACGACAGGGCGAGCTGGACCTGCCCCGGCGCGGCACGGGCCGGGGGGACACCCTCGCGGTCTCCGCCCGGGTCGCCCCGCTGGGCTCGCGGCTGGTGCTGCTGCTGGTCGAGGACCTCACCGAGGCCCGCCGGATAGAAGCGGTACGGCGCGACTTCGTCGCCAACGTCAGCCACGAGCTGAAGACGCCGACCGGAGCGCTCTCCCTGCTCTCCGAAGCGGTCATGGACGCCTCCGACGACCCGGAGGCGGTGGAGCGGTTCGCCGGGCGGATGCAGATCGAGGCGACCCGGCTGACCAACCTCGTCCAGGAGCTCATCGACCTCTCCCGGGTGCAGAACGACGACCCGCTGGAGGACGCCGAGCCGGTCAAGGTGGAGACGCTGGTCGCCGAGGCGATCGACCGCTGCCGCCAGCAGGCCGGCTCGAAGCAGATCACCATGGCCTCCGCGGGCGCCGAGGGCCTCACGGTCTGGGGCAACCGCGGCCAGCTCGTCGGCGCGCTCGGCAATCTCGTCGAGAACGCCGTCAACTACAGCCCCGCCCACACCCGCGTCGGCATCGCCGCACGCCGCATGGCCTCACCGGGCGGGGAACTCATCGAGATAGCCGTCACCGACCAGGGGATCGGCATCTCGGAGAAGGACCGCGAGCGGGTCTTCGAGCGGTTCTACCGCGTCGACCCGGCCCGCTCACGGGCCACCGGTGGCACCGGTCTCGGCCTCGCCATCGTCAAACACGTGGCCGCCTCGCACGGCGGGGAGGTCACCGTCTGGAGCTCCGAGGGACAGGGCTCCACCTTCACCCTCCGGCTGCCCGAATCGGGAGCCGTGAGGGAGCGCACCACCGGCGGACCGCTTATCGTCAACGGCGACGACGAGGGGCCGTACGAGACCGACACCTTTGACCCCTTCCCTGCCCCGGAGGCTCTTCCGTGACCCGAGTGCTTGTCGTCGAGGATGAGGAATCCTTCAGCGACGCCCTGTCCTACATGCTGCGCAAGGAAGGTTTCGAGGTCGCCATCGCGGCGACCGGCCCCGACGGGCTGGACG
This sequence comes from Streptomyces sp. NPDC102283, assembly GCF_044766265.1. Classification (NCBI taxonomy): domain Bacteria; kingdom Bacillati; phylum Actinomycetota; class Actinomycetes; order Kitasatosporales; family Streptomycetaceae; genus Streptomyces; species Streptomyces sp. NPDC102283. The sequence goes on along the minus strand of NZ_JBIWLQ010000015.1, from coordinate 165,273 downwards.
AGTTCGAGCGCAACGGCGCCGACCTGGTCCTGCTCGACCTGATGCTGCCCGGCCTGCCCGGCACCGAGGTGTGCCGCCAGCTCCGCAGCCGCTCCAACGTTCCGGTGATCATGGTCACCGCCAAGGACAGCGAGATCGACAAGGTCGTCGGGCTGGAAATAGGAGCCGACGACTACGTCACCAAGCCGTTCTCCTCCCGGGAGCTCGTCGCCCGCATCCGGGCCGTCCTGCGCCGCCGCGGAGAGCCGGAGGAGGTCACCCCGGCCGCCCTGGAGGCGGGCCCGGTCCGGATGGACGTGGACCGGCACGTGGTCACCGTCTCCGGCGGAAAGGTCGACCTCCCGCTCAAGGAGTTCGACCTGCTGGAGATGCTCCTGCGCAACGCGGGCCGGGTGCTGACCCGGATGCAGCTCATCGACCGGGTCTGGGGCGCGGACTACGTCGGCGACACCAAGACCCTCGACGTCCATGTGAAGCGCCTGCGCGCCAAGATCGAGCCCGACCCGGGAGCCCCGCGCTACCTCGTCACCGTGCGGGGCCTGGGGTACAAGTTCGAGCCGTAAACCGAAGGACGCCGAGGGGACACCGCCCGCGGTATGCCGAAGGGGCGCTTCCCGGCCGGGAAGCGCCCCTTCGGCGTGCTGTACGCCCGTGTCTGCGTTCTCAGCGTTGTCTGCGGTCTCTGCTCTTACGGGGCGGTGTTACGCGTCAGTCGGCCGCCGGCACCGAGGCGGCGTCGCCCGTGCCCGTCTCGCCCTGGGCACCGGTCTCGCCCTGGGCGCCCTCGGTGCTCGCGCCGTTCTCCGGGGTGCCGGACGCCTCGCCCTCGGTCGCGCCGGGGGTCTCCGCGTCACCGGACGCGTCGCCCGAGGGCGTCGGGCTCGGCTTCGGCGCGGGCGCCTCCGCCTTCGGGCTGGGGCCGAAGTCCTTGAAGAAGCCCTCGGCCGGGAAGACGCTGGCGCCGAGGCCGACGTCGCCGGTCCGGCTGAGCTTGAAGACGACCTGCTGGACGTCGCCGTTGCGCGCCGCCTCACCGCTGTTCTCGATCACGGCGGCGGCGTTGCCCTTGCCGCCGATCGTGACCTGGCCGCCGGCCGGGACCACGATGGGACCGTCGCCCTTGGCGGCCTGGAGCTTCACCTCGACGTCGCTGCCGGGCAGCGTGACCGACTCCAGCACCTCGCGCTCGGTGCCTGCGTTGAACAGCGTCGCGGCGACGACGGCGGGGCCGTCCGTGCCGCCCTCGGGCTGCGTGAGCACGTTCACGTTCTGGATCTTGATGTCGCCCACCGTGGTGGCCGGGTTGTCCGGCCTGATCTTGAGGGTCTCGGCGTTGTTGCCCGCCGCGCAGGCGGACAGGGTGACGATCGAGAACACGGTGGCGGTGGCGGCGAGGGCGCCGTGTCGAAGGCTGCGGCTCACGGCGGCGGCAACTCCTTGAACGAGTCGGACTGCGGACTTCGGACGTCAGTCGTCGAGCGGTGGTGTGTCGAGCGGTGGTGTAAAGCCGCCCTAAGGGTGTGTCAGCGGCCTTAGGCTACCGAGCCGCCGCGCCCGCCCTGCACCCGACCCGCCCCTACGCGTTCCGCTCTCTTCGCGGGGGTGGCGCGGAACGTTCGCCGGGGGAGGTGCGGGACGGGCGGGGCCCCTTCGGAGGCGAGCCCTCCGAAGGGGCCGCGGTGCGTTCCACCGGCGGGTACGCCATGTGCCGTTCACATAATCCGCGTGATCAATTCTTCTGCCCGAGTCGTGGCTTCGGCGGGTGCTTCTCCGCCATTCCCGGCTTCGCGGCGGAAAGGCACCGGACGTCATGTGGCTTGATCAATTTCATTGCGGCCGGACAGTTACGTCCGTACAGGCGGGCGAGCATCGAACGGCGTACGGAATGATGGTCATCTCGAACCCGACAAAACGGGACTTTCGCCCTCTTCTGTGGGGCTTCCGGGCCGTGTGACGTGGATGTTTCGCTCTGGGTGCACAGTGGCTCCGACCTGCGAATACCGTCTTCCGGAAGCCTTCCGCAGCACGTTCGTGTTGGTGTTGTCAAGCCCCGAGATATGCCCTGACCTGCGAAAACGCCATTCAGGAGATGCGGTTCTCGTGTTACTCTGGATAGCCACGGAAGGGGTACCTGTCACATGACGTTCAAGGTTGGCGACACCGTGGTCTATCCCCATCACGGGGCCGCGCTGATCGAGGCTATCGAAACTCGCCAGATCAAAGGCGTGGACAAGACCTACTTGGTGCTCAAGGTCGCCCAGGGCGACTTGACGGTTCGTGTGCCGGCGGACAATGCGGAGTTCGTGGGCGTGCGCGACGTGGTCGGGCAGGACGGGCTGGACCGGGTCTTCGAGGTGCTGCGCGCACCGTATGCCGAAGAGCCGACGAACTGGTCCCGGCGGTACAAGGCAAATCTCGAGAAGCTCGCCTCCGGCGATGTCATCAAGGTCGCCGAGGTAGTGCGTGACCTGTGGCGTCGTGAGCGCGAGCGTGGCCTCTCCGCCGGGGAGAAGCGCATGCTCGCCAAGGCCCGCCAGATCCTGGTGAGCGAGCTCGCTCTCGCGGAGAACACGAACGAGGACAAGGCCGAGGCTCTGCTCGACGAGGTCCTCGCGTCCTGAAAACTGGATCAATCCGGCTGTACGCCGGATCGCGCCGGTTGTATGAATGTGCCGCGGTGCCCGCTGACCAGTCGTTTTCACGCTGTGTCGTCGGGCGCTGCGGCATGTTCGGACTCATGTCCACATCTGGTGCCCGACTGCCGGTAGACACCGTGCCCGCGGTGTGATCCCGCGTATGCGGCGGCCGCCGGTGAAGGGCGGCCCCCGTGTTCCGTGAGCCGCCGGTGCGACCTGTGCTCGACCGGGTGTCACGGAAGGGGCCCGGTGCGAGCCCAGGGCGTCACGCCCGGCTCGCTGGGCCCCTACCCATGTCGGTCGTGGAAACAAACCTGCCGAACCTTCGGACCTTCTCGGACCTTCGGAGTGCAACCGATGTCATCGACGCCACCCCCGACCGACCGGCCGCGCCCTCCCCGTACCGCCGCGGTGATCCCCGCGGCAGGGCGGGGCGTGCGGCTCGGTCCCGGCGCGCCCAAGGCCCTTCGGGCGCTCGGCGGGACGCCCATGCTGATCCACGCCATTCGCGCCATGGCCGCGTCCCGGGCCGTCTCCCTCGTCGTGGTCGTCGCCCCGCCGGACGGCGCGCCCGAGGTCAAGCACCTCCTCGACGAGCACCCGCTGCCCGAGCGCACCGACTACCTGGTGGTGCCGGGCGGTGAGACGCGCCAGGAGTCCGTGCGCCTGGGCCTCGACGCGCTGCCCGAGGACGTCGCCGTCGTCCTGGTCCACGACGCCGCCCGGCCCCTGGTGCCGGTCGACACGGTCGACGCGGTCGCCGCGGCCGTACGGGACGGAGCGCCCGCCGTCGTTCCCGCGCTGCCCCTCGCGGACACCGTCAAGGAGGTCGGGCCCGCCCGGGCGCCCGGGGAGCCGGAGCCGGTGCTCGCCACTCCCGTACGGGCCAGGCTGCGCGCGGTGCAGACGCCGCAGGGCTTCGACCGGGACACGCTGGTGCGGGCGCACGCCGAGGTCGCCGTCGACGGCGAGGGCGCCACGGACGACGCGGGCATGGTGGAGCGGCTCGGTGCGCCGGTGGTCGTCGTCCCCGGCCACGAGGAGGCGTTCAAGGTGACCCGGCCGCTCGACCTGGTGCTGGCCGAGGCGGTACTCGCCCGCAGGAGGGCCAACGATGGTTTCTGAGAACCCCGCGGCGGGAGCCCCCGCCGCACCCGTCATCCCGCTCGTCGGCATCGGCACCGACATCCACGCCTTCGAGGAGGGCCGCGAGCTGTGGTGCGCGGGCCTGAAGTGGGAGGGCGAGGGCCCCGGTCTGGCCGGGCACTCGGACGCCGACGTCGTCGCGCACGCCGCCTGCAACGCGCTCCTCTCCGCCGCCGGCCTCGGCGACCTCGGGCAGCACTTCGGCACCGGCCGCCCCGAGTGGTCCGGGGCCGCGGGCGTCACGCTGCTCACCGAAGCCGCCCGGATCGTCCGCGCCGGGGGCTTCGAGATCGGGAACGTCGCCGTCCAGGTCGTCGGCCTCCGTCCGAAGATCGGCAAGCGGCGCGAGGAGGCGCAGAAGGTGCTGTCCGACGCCGTGGGCGCCCCGGTCTCGCTCTCCGCCGCCACCTCCGACGGCCTCGGCTTCACCGGCCGAGGCGAGGGCATCGCCGGCCTCGCGACCGCCCTGGTATACCGGACCGCCTGACGCCGGGCCGCGCCCGGGCCCGCGCCTCCTGCACATCAGTCGCACGTACGCTGAAGGTGCAAGCGATGTGCAGGAGGAGGCGGAAGTGGTACCGGTGACCAGCGCGACCAGCGCGACCAGCGCGACCAGCGCGACCAGCGCGACCAGCGCGACCAGCGCGACCAGGGTGGCTGCGGTGACCACGGTGACTGCGGGGACTGCGGGGACTGCGGCCGACCGGACCGGCGACCGGGCCGGCGACCGGACCGCCCACGATGGCCACCGGGCCGCCGGATACGTCCTGCGCACCGCCACCGCCGACGACCTCGGCGGAGCGCGGGCCGTGATGCTCGACACCGTCTACCGCGACCTGAGGTCCGGCTACGTACCCCGCTGGCACGCCGACATCATCGACCCCGCCTCCGCCTATCTGCACCCGGAGCGCTGCACCCTGCTCGTCGTCGAGCACCGCGGCGAGATCGTCGCCACCGGGGCCGTGCGCGACCGGGGGCCGCAGGCGCCGCCCAATCCCCCGTGGGTCGCCGAGCGCTTCCCCTCCGGGACCACCGCGCAGCTCTGCCGGATCTATGTGCGCCCCGAGCACCGCAGGCACGGACTGGCCCGGCAGTTGGTGCGCGAGCTGGCGGAGTTCGCCGCCCGGGCCGGGGGCTACGAGGCGCTGTACCTGCACACCGACCCCGCCGTGCCGGGCGCCGAACCCTTCTGGCGTTCGCTCGCCCGCGAGGTGTGCGACGAGCGGACGCTGCCCGGGGGCGGGCAGGGGATCGTCCACTTCGAGCTGCCGATGCCCGGGGCCGTCCCCGTTTCCGTCGGCGATTCCGCCCGGACCACCCCCGCCAGTTAAATGACAATCGTTTTCATATAAGGTCGTCGCCATGCCCACCTCCCGCCCCCGCCCTCACCGCCGTCGCGTCGCGCTGCCCCTGGCCGCCGCCACGCTCCTCGTGCCCGTCGCCACCGCCTGCACCTCGTCCACGGACTCCGGCGGCTCCGGCGGGGACCGGCGGCTGAAGGTGGCCATGGCCTTCCCGCCCGCCCAGGCCATGTCCCCGTACGGCGACGACGCCGTCACCCTGAGCCGGCTCGCCGTCGTCGAAGGGCTCACCCGGCTCGACCGGAACGGAGAGGCCGAGCCCGCGCTCGCCGCCTCCTGGAAGCGCGACGGCGCGAGGGCCTGGGAGTTCACGGTCCGCGAGGACGCCGTCTTCCAGGACGGCACGAAGCTCTCCGCCACGGCCGTGGTCCGCTCGCTGGCCGCCGCGCAGAAGGCGTCCCCCAAGCCCCGGGTGCTGTCCGACACCACGCTCACCGCCACGGCCGCGGGCGCGGACACCGTACGGATCACGACGAAGGACGCCGACCCGCTGCTGCCCCAGCGGCTGGCCAACCCCTCCCTGAGCATCCTGTCCGCCGCCGCGTACAAGGACGGCTCCAAGGTCGACCCCGCCGGGCACGCCACCGGCCCCTTCACCCTCGCCGAGGTGAACGGCGCGGTCAGCGCCACCCTGGAGCGCAACGACACCTACTGGGGCGGCAAGGCGAAGGCACCCGGCGTCGACGTGAGGTTCGTCGCCGACGGCACCGCCCGCGCCAACGCGCTGCGGACGAAGGACGTGGACGTCGCCGAGTACGTACCGATCTCGCAGGCCGCGCTGCTCGGCGACGGCCTGGTCCACGAATTCCCCTCCGCCCGCACCAACGGCCTCTCCCTCAACACCGAACGCGGCGTCTTCGCCGACCCGGCGATGCGCGCCGCCGCCCGCGAGGCCATCGACTCCCGGGCACTGGTCGACGGCGTCTACGAAGGGCGCGCCGACACCGCCCAGGGCCTGCTGGGCCCCGGCGTGCCGTGGGCCGCCGACCTGCGCACCGCCCCCACCGGCCGCGCGGAGGCCGCCGCCCCGGCCGAGGTGGGGAAGACCTCCGAGATCGTGCTGGCCACCTACACCAACCGGCCCGAGCTGCCCGAGGTCGCCACCGTCGTCCAGCAGCAGCTGGAGAAGCGCGGCTTCACCGTCAAGCAGGTCGTCCGCGACTACGCGCAGCTGGAGGCCGACGCGCTCGCCGGGAAGTACGACGCGTTCATCCAGGCCCGCAACACCCTCCTGGACACCGCCGACCCGGTCTCCTACCTCGCCTCCGACTTCACCTGCGACGGCAGCTTCAACATCACCCAGCTCTGCGCGAAGCCCGTCGACGCCGCCATCGACAAGGCTGCCGCCCTCGCCGACACCGACGCCCGCCACCGGGCCGAGATGACCGCCGAGGCCGCGATCCTCGGCTCCGACGCCCTCGTCCCGCTCGTCCACGAGCGCTTCGTGCAGGGCTACGACGACACCCGCGTCCGGGGCGTCGCCCTCGACCCGATGGAGCGCACCCTCATCACCGCCGACACCCGCGTCGGGTGACCGCGTGAAGTACCTCGCCGGACGGCTCGGCGCGCTGTTCGCCGTCGTCGCGGTGATCGGGCTGCTGCCCTGGCTGACCCGGACCGATCCGGCCCGCACGATCCTGCACGCCCGGTACGCCGACCGGGCCCCGACGCCCGAGACCCTCGCCGCGATCCGCGCCGAGACCGGGCTCGACGGCGGGCCGTGGCAGGTCCTGGGCGGCTGGCTCGGCGGGCTGCTCCGGGGCGACCCGGGGGAGTCCTGGGTCTCCGGGCAGCCCGTCGGACCCGATGTGGCCGCCGCGCTGGGCAACTCCCTCACCCTGATGGGCGCCTCGCTCGCGGTCGCCGTGCTCCTCGCCCTCGCGCTGAGCGCCGCCACCCTGCGGCGCGGGGCCGCGCGCCGGATCGTCCGGGTGCGCGCCGGAGCGGGCGCGGCGGTGCTCGCCGCGCTGCCGGAGTTCCTGCTCGCCGCCGTCCTGGCCACGGTGTTCGCCGTGCACCTCGGGTGGTTCCCGGCGCTCGGCTGGGGCGCCCCCGACCAGCTGGTGCTGCCCGCGCTCGCCATGGGCGTCCCCGCGGGCGCGCTGCTCGGCCGACTGCTGGACGACGCCCTGCCCGGCGCGTTCGCCGAACCCTGGGCGCGGTCCGCCGCCGCGAGCGGGATGCCGCCCCGGACCGTCGCCCGCCACGCCCTGCGCCGGGCGCTCCCGGGCCTGCTGCCCCAGCTCGGCCTGGTCGCCGTCGGACTGACCGGCGGAGCGGTCGCCGTCGAGACGCTGTACGCGATCCCCGGCCTCGGCGGTACGGCACTGGCCGCCGCCCTCGCCCAGGACCTGCCCGTCCTCCAGGCGACCGTCCTGGTGCTGCTGCTCCTCGGCGTCGCCGCGGGGCTGGCCTCCCGCCTCGCCGTCCGCGTGCTGCTCGGCCCCGCGCTCACCGACCGGGCGCTGCCCGCCCTCGTCGCGCCCCGGCTGCCCGGCCGCCGCGCGCTCGCCGTCGCCGCCCTCGTCCTCGGCGGCCTCCTGATCGCCGTCACCGTCGCGGGCCTCCTGCGCGACCCGCTCCACGTCGACACGGCCGCCCGCCTCACGGGCCCCTCCGCCGCGCACCCCTTCGGCACCGACAACCTCGGCCGCGACGTCCTCGCCCGCCTCGGCCACGGCGCCGCCCGCACCGCGCTGGCCGCCGTCGCGGTGGGGGCGGTCACCCTGGTGCTCGGCCTGCTCCTCGGGGCCGTACGCGCCGGAGCGCTCACCGAGACGGCGAACGCGCTCCCCGCCGTCCTCGCCGGCCTCGTCGTCGCGGGCATCGCCGGGCCGGGCCCCTGGGGCGCCGCCGCGGCGGTGGCCGCCGTCGCCTGGGCCCCGCTCGCCGCCCACACCGCCGCCCTGTACGCCCAGGAGAAGGCGGCCCCGCACCTCGCCGCCGCCGTCGCACTCGGCGCGGACCGGGCCCACCTCCTGCGCCGCCACGTCCTGCCCGGAGTCCTGCCGCCGGTGGTGCGCCACGCCCTGCTCCGCGTACCGGCCATCGCGCTGGCCCTCGCCTCCCTCGGCTTCCTCGGCCTCGGCACGCAGGCCCCGGCGCCGGAGTGGGGCCGGATGCTGTCGGAGAACATGCCGTACGCCGAGCGGGCCCCGTGGGCCGTCCTCGCCCCCGCCGCCGCGCTCGCCGTCCTCGGCGCCCTGGCCGTCCTCACCTCGGCCGCGGTGCGCGGGCGCACCCCGGCGGGCCTGAAGTGAACCGGCCCGCACCCGCGCAAGCCCCCGCCGCGGAGAGCCGCAGGCCCCGGCTCGCGAGCGCGCCCACCCCCTACCTCCGGCTCCTCACCGCCACCCAGTTCGCCTTCAACATCGGCTTCTACGCCGTCCTGCCCTACCTGGCCACCCACCTCGGCAGCGGCCTCGGCATGGCGGGCTGGCTCGTCGGCCTCGTCCTCGGGCTGCGCACCTTCAGCCAGCAGGGCCTGTTCGTCGTCGGCGGTGCGCTCACCGACCGCTACGGCCCGCGCCCCGTCGTGCTGGCGGGCTGCGCCCTGCGGATCGCCGGGTTCGGCTGGCTCGCCGTCGCCGGGTCCACGGCCACCGTCATCGCCGCCGTCCTCCTCATCGGCTTCGCCGCGGCCCTGTTCTCGCCGGCCGTCGAGTCCGAGGCCGCCCGCGAGGCGGTCCGGCACGAACGGGACACCGGCACCCCGCGCGCCCACGTCCTCGCCCTGGTCTCCGCCGCCGGGCAGGCCGGGGCGTTCATCGGGCCGCTGCTCGGCTCCCTGCTCCTGCTGCTCGGCGGCGGTTTCCGGGCCGCCTGCCTCGCCGGGGCCGCCGTCTTCGTCGGCGTACTGGCCGGGCACGCCCGCCTGATGCCGCGCGCCGACCCCGTACGAGGACGGGAACAGGCAGCCGACTCCGTACGGGAACGGGACGACGCACAGGCACAGGCGCCGGACGCCATCACCCGCACGGCCCAACCGGCCCGGTCGCCGTGGCGGGCGGTGTTCGCCAACCGGGCGTTCCTGCTGCTCTGCCTCGCGTACAGCAGCTACCTCGTCGCCTACAACCAGCTCTATCTCTCGTTGCCCGTCGAGGTGGAGCGGGCCACCGGATCGGAGGCCGCGCTCGGCTGGCTCTTCGCGCTGTCCTCGCTGCTGGTCGTCGTCGCCCAATTGCCGCTGACCCGCTGGTCCGCCCACCGGATCACCCCGCGCACCGCGCTGGTCACCGGCCTCGTCGTCGTCGCCGCCGGCTTCGCCGCCGTACCGCTCGCCCCGGCAGGACCCGGCGGTCTGCTGCCCGGCGCCACGCTCGTCGTCCTGCTGACCCTGGGCCAGATGCTGCTGGTCCCCGCCGCCCGGGGCCTGGTGCCCGACCTGGTCGACGACCGGCAGCTCGGGCTGGCCACCGGGGCACTGTCCTCCGTCTCCGGGATCGCCGTCCTCGGGGGGAGCGCGGCGACCGGCGCCCTGCTCGACGCGCCCGCGCCCGTGCGGTGGGCGGCGCTCGCGGCGGTCCCGCTGGCCGGAGCGGTGCTGGCGTTCACCCTTCCGGCGGGCCGGGGCGGGAAGGATCGGCGAACGCGCGCGGTTGCGGGGTAGGAGCAGCACTGGACGAAGGACCGACCGCAGCGCACAGGAGGCCGTACGCATGACCGCCGAACTCTCCGCCGAGCTCAAGAACCTGCTCGACAGCCCCGTGTTCGTCAACATCGCCACCATCCAGCCCGACGGCAGCCCCCAGGTCTCCCCGGTCTGGGTCAAGCGCGACGGCGACGACCTCCTGATCTCCACCACCGTCGGCCGCCGCAAGGAGAAGAACCTCCGCCGTGACCCGCGCGTCACCGTGGTCGTCCAGCCCTTCGACAACCCGTACACCTACGCCGAGATCCGCGGCGAGGCGACGCTGACGACGGACGGCGGGCAGGAGCTGATCGACGAGCTGTCGGTGAAGTACACCGGCAAGCCGTACGCGGAGTTCAACCCGGACTCCGCCGCCGACGCCCCCCGCGTCGTCGTCCGCGTCTCCCCGCGCAAGGTCGTCGGCCGCCTCTAGGCCGGGGCCCTGGCCCCACGGACGGCGTGAGAACGCTCTCCGGGCCCTTCCCGGGCCGTTTCGAGGCATCCCGGTACCAGAAAGTTGTCCCCGCGATCCCCAAGGGTCGCGGGGCACTGGTGCGGGCCTACTACCCTTGAGGCGTGACTATTCGCCTGCACGACACCAACGCCCGGCAGATCCGTGACTTCGTCCCGCTCACAGCGGGCTGCGTCTCGATCTACCTCTGTGGCGCCACTGTCCAGGCAGCACCGCACATCGGCCACATCCGCTCGGGCCTGAACTTCGACATCATGCGCCGCTGGTTCACGTACCGCGGCTACGACGTCACGTTCATCCGGAACGTCACCGACATCGACGACAAGATCATCGCGAAGTCCGCCGAGCAGGGCCGCCCGTGGTGGTCGATCGGCTACGAGAACGAGCGCGCGTTCAACGACGGCTACGACGCGCTGGGCTGCCTGCCGCCCACCTACGAGCCCCGCGCCACCGGCCACGTTCCCGAGATGATCGAGATGATGCGCGGCCTGATCGAGAGCGGTCACGCCTACGAGGCCGACGGCAACGTCTACTTCCACGTGCGCTCACTGCCCAGCTATCTGGAGCTCTCCAACCAGGAGCTGGACGATCTGCGCCAGCCGTCCGGCGAGGGCGAGACCGGCAAGCGCGACCAGCGTGACTTCGCCATGTGGAAGGCCACCAAGCCGGGCGAGCCCAGCTGGGAGACGCCCTGGGGCCGCGGCCGTCCCGGCTGGCACCTGGAGTGCTCCGCGATGGCCCACAAGTACCTGGGCTCCGCCTTCGACATCCACGGCGGCGGCATCGACCTGATCTTCCCGCACCACGAGAACGAGATCGCCCAGGCCAAGGCCTACGGCGACGCGTTCGCGAAGTACTGGGTGCACAACGGCTGGGTCACCCTGTCCGGCGAGAAGATGTCGAAGTCGCTGGGCAACTCCGTCCTCGTCAGCGAGATGGTCAAGCACTGGCGCCCGATCGTCCTGCGCTACTACCTCGGCACCCCGCACTACCGGTCGATGATCGAGTACAGCGAGGAGGCCCTGCGCGAGGCCGAATCCGCGTTCGCGCGGATCGAGGGCTTCGTCCAGCGCGTCACCGAGAAGACCGGGGAGGTCGTCCCGCCCGCCGCCGAGGTGCCGCCCGCCTTCGCCGAGGCGATGGACGAGGACCTGGGCGTGCCGCAGGCGCTGGCGATCATCCACACCACCGTCCGCCAGGGCAACAGCGCACTGGCCGCCGACGACAAGGAAGCAGCCGCCGCCCGCCTCGCCGAGGTCCGGGCCATGCTCGGCGTCCTCGGCCTGGACCCGCTCGACCCGCACTGGGCGGGCGAGAGCGACCGGGGCGAGGACCTGCACGGCGTCGTCGACACCCTCGTGCGCCTCGTCCTCGACCAGCGGCAGTCGGCCCGCGCCCGCAAGGACTGGGCCGCCGCCGACGCCATCCGCGACCAGCTCAACCAGTCCGGCCTCGTCATCGAGGACAGCCCCACCGGCCCCCGGTGGACGCTGGGACCGCGCTGAGCACCCGCTCCGAGCAGTGAGATTGTGCCGCCCGGCGATCCGGGCGGCACACTTTCCTTATACGTACGTACGTCTGAAAGCAACGAAACAGGTAGATCATGGCCGGGAACAGCCAGCGCAGGAACCGCCGCACGTCCAACAAGAAGGGCATGCAGGTCGGCAGCGGTGGCCAGCGACGCCGTGGTCTCGAAGGCAAGGGACCGACGCCGCCGGCCTCCGCCCGCAAGGGACACAAGAAGAACCGGATCGCCGGCGCCCAGGCCAAGCAGGCCGCGGCCCGCCGCCCCGCGCCCCGGCGCGGCGGTGTGAAGGGCACCTCGGAGATGGTCGTCGGCCGCAACCCGGTCTACGAGGCCCTGCGCGACGGCGTGCCCGCCGTCACCCTGTACGTCCAGCAGTACATCGACAACGACGAGCGCGTCCGCGACGCCCTCAAGCTCGCGGGCGAGCGCGGCAACATCAACCTGATGGAGGCCCCGCGCCCCGAGCTGGACCGGATGACGAACGGCCTGAACCACCAGGGCCTCGTCCTCCAGGTCCCGCCGTACGAGTACGCGCACCCGGAGGACCTCACCGCCGCCGCGTACGACAACAACGAGGACCCCCTGATCGTCGCCCTCGACGGGGTGACCGACCCGCGCAACCTCGGCGCCATCGTCCGCTCGGTCTCCGCTTTCGGCGGCCACGGCGTGGTCGTCCCCGAGCGCCGCGCGGCCGGTATGACCGCCGGTGCGTGGAAGTCCTCGGCCGGTACGGCGGCCCGCACGCCCGTCTCCCGGGTCACCAACCTCACCCGCGCGCTGGAGGGCTACCAGAAGGCGGGCCTCACGGTCGTCGGCCTGGCCGCCGACGGCGAGCACACGGTGGAGGACCTGGAGCAGCTGGCGGGCCCGGTCGTCATCGTCATCGGCAGCGAGGGCAAGGGCCTGGGCCGTCTCGTCGGCGAGACCTGCGACTACCGGGTGCGGATCTCGATGCCGGGCGGCGCGGAGTCGCTCAACGCCGGTGTCGCGGCGGGCATCGTGCTGTACGAGGTGGCGCGCCGCCGCGGATAGCCGTCCGCCGGGCCCGCGGACGCAGCGGCGTTCGCGGGCCGACGCGCGCGGCAACCGGCTCGTCCGCCGGGCGAGTTGACGCGCGAACGCCGAACACAGTTCCAGGTTGCCCGAGTTTGGCCTGATCTTGACGGGTCTCGGACACATCCGGTGCGGTCGAGGCAGTGTCCTAACCACACGTCACTCGGTTAGATGAGTGTGGACACCAGAACGCCTCGGTTCGACGAGCAACCCGCCTCCCTGAGCATGACCAAGGTGGACAGCGACCCCGCGCAGGTCATCGTCAACCACGCCAGCTTCCGGGTGCAGCTCGCCCCGGGCCAGCGCGCACGGCTGCGCGGTGCCCCCGCGGAGACGGCCCGCATCCCCGCCATGAGCGGTGCCGGCGGCGGCCGCAGGCGGGCACCGGTCGTCTGGAGCGGGAAGTCCGCTCCCGGCGACCCCGGCGCGACGGGCCTCCTCCAGGCCGTGCGCAACTCCACCGCCGGACACCTCGACGCCGGCCTCGGCGGGCCGACCGGGGGCGGGCACGGAGCGGGCGCGACGCAGGTCGTCCCGCTCCTGGAGGAGACGCAGCCCACCCCGCTCCTGACCGCGCCTCCCCACCAGCCGGGACGCACCGGCCCGCTGCTGCCGCCCATGCGGCAGGCCGTCGGCGCGTACGACGACCCGGTCGACGGGCCCGACGACCCCGACGGGACCGACGACTACGAGGCCGACGAATCCGACGAGTCCCGCGCCCGGCGGGGCGTGGGCGACCCCGTCCGGCACGCCTATTACCCCGGCCACCGGATGAATCTGGGCGTCGTCCTGCTCCCCATGCGGGTGCTCCTCGGCTTCATCTCCATCTACGCCGGCATGGGCAAGCTGTGCGACCCCGTCTACTTCGACGGCGGCGAGCGCGGCTCGATGGTGAAGTGGCTGACCTCCCTGCATCCGTGGGCGATGGCCGAGCCGCTGCGCGACTTCGCGCTCTCCCACCCGGTCGGCGCCGGGCTGACCGTCGCCTTCCTCCAGGTCGTGGTCGGCGTGCTCACCGTCCTCGGCCTCTGGCAGCGGGTCGCCGCCGCGTTCGGCGCGCTGCTCTCCGCCGCGCTGCTGGTGACGGTGAGCTGGCGCTCGGTCGCGGTGTACGACGCGCCCGACATCATCCTGCTGGCCGCCTGGAGCCCGCTGATCATCGCGGGCGCGCCGGTCTACTCCGTGGACGGCCGACTGGCCGGGGAGGCCTGGCGCAAGCTCGGCCCGCGCTCGGAGATCTGGGACCTGCGCCGCCGGGTCCTGCGCCGGGGCACCGTCGTCGGGACGGTCGTCGTCGGCCTCACCCTGCTCATCGGCTCCATCCTCGGCGGCGCGGTCCGCTCCAGCGAGGTCGTCACCGTCCCCGGCCGCAACGACAACCCCACCAACCGCCTCCCCGGCATGCCGCTGCCCCAGGAGTCCACCGACGAGCGCCAGGCCTCCCGTACGCCGGACCAGCGGCGCCGGCCGGAGCCCAGCCGCTCCGGGGCGGCCACCACCCCCGAGGGCGGCCAGGCCAGCCCCGGCGCGACCCGCGACACGGGCGGCGGCCAGAACACCGGCTCGGGCAGCACCCAGCCCAGCCAGACCCAGGGCACCAACCAGGCGCCCCCGCAGCAGTCCACCCCGCAGGAGCCTCCGGCCGCCACCAGCGCCGGACCCGATTCGTCCGGCTCCACGGGCGGCGACGGCTCCACGGGCGGCGGCGAACCGGCGCCGACCGGGGGCGCCACCTCCTCGGGCGGCGAGGGATCGACCTCGGGCGGCGGCGGCCGGAACCCGATCGGCGGCCTCCTCGGCTGACCCGCACGACCGGTACGACAGCAGTGAGGGGCGGCCCCCACCCGGACGGAAGAACCGGGTGGGGGCCGCCCCTTCGTGTTCGTGTGAAGGCGAAACCGTCAGCCCTCGTGGGAGCCGAGCTCGCGGGCCGCCTCGGTCAGGTCCTTCGCCGTGTCGATGGCCCGCCAGTACGCCCCGTTCGGCAGCGGATAACCGGCCAGCCGACGCTCGCGGGCGAGGCGCGGGAACGTGGTCCGCTCATGGTCGCCGCGGTCCGGCAGCAGCTTCGTGAACGCGGGCGAGAACACGTACACCCCGGCGTTGATCAGATACGGGGAGGGCGGCGACTCGATGAAGTCGGTGATGTGCCCGAACGCGTCCGTCTCCACGGCGCCCCACGGGATCCGGGGCCGGGCCAGGGCCAGGGTGGCGGTGGCGTCGCGCTCCGCGTGGAAGGCGGCCATCTCCCGCAGGGAGAAGCGGGTCCAGATGTCGCCGTTGGTGGCGTACCAGGGCTGCTCCGGATCGGGCAGCCGCCCGGCCGCGTACTTCAGACCGCCGCCGCGGCCCAGCGGCTCGGTCTCCACGACGGTGGTGACCCGGAGCGGCAGCACGGCGGCGTCCAGCCACTCCTGGAGCACCTCGGCGAGGTGCCCGCAGGAGACCACGGCGTCGGTGACTCCCTCGGCGGCCAGCCAGGACAGCTGATGGCCGATGATCGGAGTCCCGGTCCCGGGGATCTCGACCATCGGCTTGGGGCGGTCGTCGGTGTACGGCCGCAGCCGCGACCCCTGGCCACCGGCGAGGATCACGGCCTGCGTCGGATACGTATGCATGGCAGGCACGATATGCGGTGCCGGCCATCGGAAGGTGACGCTCCGCGCGACCGCCTCCCGGGCCGGGAGGCCTCAGCTGAACCGCGCGACGCCGGAGGCGAACGAGGTGTCGCAGACGGGCCGGGAGAAGCGGTGCGCACGGGTCGGGCCGTACTGCTCGACGGCCGCCTTGCCGAGGGCCTTCGCGATCGACATGCAGTGGCGAGCGAGGGAGGGACGCTGCTCGACGGCGCGCTGGAGGCCCGTGAGCGCGGTGCCCGGGTCCTTCTCCTGCAGCTCCACGAGCAGCTTCTCGCGCAGGACGTCCTGCGGGGCGTGCGGCTTCGCGGGCTTGGACACGGTCTCCGAGGAGGCGGCCAGCAGCTGGGAGTCGGTGTCCGACTCCGCCCACTGGACGCTGGTGACCGCGAGGGTCCCGGACAGAACCATGACGACGGGCAGGACGAGAGCGAGGGATCGGCCGATGCGGCGCGCGGTGTGGGTCACGCAGCGAGCGTAGCGGCCAGTGATGGCCTGGCGACAATTCGTCACCCTTGCGGGGGATGGTTCGACGCGCCCTTTCGAATACGAGCGGGACGAACCAGGGTGAAATGCCCGTGAAGTGCCCTGTGTGCCGGGCCATTTGCTGCCGCCCGGCACCGAAACCCGAACCCGCCGGGACCACGCAAACGGCCCCGCGCCCCCCTGCGGGGGTGCGGGGCCGAGCGTACGGCGGGTGGGGCGTCAGTTGGTGAGACGCTCGCCGGTGGAGGTCGCGAAGACGTGCAGCTCGTCCGGGCGCGGGACGACGTGCAGCTCGGTGCCCTTCTCCGGGACGGCACGGCCGCCGACGCGGACGACCAGGTCCTTGTGCTCGCTGCCGACCTGCGCGCCACCGTAGACGAAGCCGTCGGCGCCGAGCTCCTCGACGACGTTGACGGAGACGGCGAGACCGGCCGGCGCGTCCGAGGAGTCCTTGGTCAGCGACTTCGCGGCGGCACCGCCGTGCTCGACGATGTCGAAGTGCTCGGGGCGGATGCCGACCGTGACGGTGGTGTCACCGCGGTCCGCGGCGGCGGTGAGCGCCTCGCGGGAGACGGGTACGACGCTGTTGCCGAACTTCACGCCGCCGTCGGTGATCGGGACCTCGATGAGGTTCATCGCGGGGGAGCCGATGAAGCCGGCGACGAAGAGGTTGGCGGGGCGGTCGTACATGTTGCGCGGCGAGTCGACCTGCTGGAGCAGTCCGTCCTTCAGCACCGCGACCCGGTCGCCCATGGTGAGGGCCTCGACCTGGTCGTGGGTGACGTACACGGTGGTGATGCCGAGACGGCGCTGCAGCGAGGCGATCTGCGTACGGGTGGAGACACGGAGCTTGGCGTCGAGGTTCGACAGCGGCTCGTCCATGAGGAAGACCTGCGGCTCACGCACGATGGCGCGGCCCATCGCCACACGCTGACGCTGACCACCGGAGAGCGCCTTCGGCTTGCGGTCCAGGTAGTCGGTGAGGTCCAGCATCTTGGCGGCCTCTTCGACCTTCGCCCGGATCTCGGTCTTGTTGATACCGGCGATCTTCAGCGCGAAGCCCATGTTGTCCGCGACGGACATGTGCGGGTAGAGCGCGTAGTTCTGGAACACCATGGCGATGTCCCGGTCCTTCGGCGGCAGGTGCGTGACGTCGCGGTCACCGATGCGGATCGCACCGCCGTTGACGTCCTCAAGACCCGCGAGCATGCGCAGGGAGGTCGACTTGCCACAGCCGGAGGGACCGACGAGGACGAGGAACTCACCGTCCGCGATGTCGATCTCGAGCTGGTCCACGGCCGGCTTCGTGGAGCCGGGGTAGACGCGGGACGCCTTGTCGAACGTGACACTGGCCATGCTGAATCTTCTCCTCAACCGGCAGGAACGTGCCGGACGATCCGAGTAGGGAGTGGTCTGGTCCACAGACGTGGACCTGCCGTGACGCTACCTGGCGTTTCTCGATCTGTCAGTAGTCCGGAGCACACGGAAAACACGGACGGGCGGGGCGCGCGGTTGGTTAGACTGCTTCCGGCGCGCCTCCTTAGCTCAGCTGGCCAGAGCAACGCACTTGTAATGCGTAGGTCGTCGGTTCGAATCCGACAGGGGGCTCTGTGGGAAGTCCAGGTCAGATCTCGTCTGACCTGGACTTCTTTCGTTTCCGGGCGGCGTGCATGCCCGTTCAGTCCTTGTTCATCGGACCTTTATCGCGTTTCCCCAGGCTCGCAAGGAGCCGAACCCATGGGGGACCACATGCTCCGCATCCACTTCAGCGACGTGGATCTGGCCAGGACCCGGCTCGCCCCCGCGCCCGACCCCCTCTTCGAGATCGCCGCGAGCATGCACCGGTTGCAGTCCAGCCGGGGTCGCTGGGCCTACGCCGGGTGGTACCGCACGGCGCGGCGGGATCTGCGGGAGGAGGGCCTGGAGCGGGCTCTGCGGAGCGTCCTGTTGCCCATGTATCCCAGGGCGTCCTACTTCCCGGACTTCCTCACGCCGCCCACCGGGGTGGACGGCCTGGAGGCGGGGCTGGAGACGCTCCTGGCCACGCCTCCGCAGCGGGTCGAGGAGGAGATCACCCTTCTCGACCGACTCGTCGGGGCGCCCGGGTGGGCGGGGCGACTGGCCGAGCGGGAGGTGCGTCAGGAGTTCGTCCGGATACTGCGCGCGTACTACGACACCACTGTCGTCCCCCACCAGGAACGCATCCAGGCCCGCATCGAAGCCGAGCGGGCGGTGCGTGGACGTGGCCTTCTCCACGGCGGAGTGGAGGGCATGCTCGCCGGACTCGGCCCCATGCTGCGGTGGCGTGCGCCGGTCCTGGAGGTCGCGTATCCCCGGCAGATGGAGGACCGGGACCTGTATCTGAACGGCCGTGGGCTCACTCTTGTCCCCTCCTACTTCAACTGGGGGGAGCCCGTCGCGTTCGCCGATCCTGGGCTGCCGCCCGTGCTCTGGTACTCGCTGCTGCACGAGCCGCCGGCCCGCCCTCTGCGGGCCGAGGACCCCGAGCGGTCGCTGGCCAACCTGCTGGGGCGGGCCCGGGCGAGTGCCCTGCGGGCGGCGGCCGGCGGTGCCACCACGGGAGAGATCGCCCGGGCCGCCGGCGTCTCGGCGTCCGCCGCCAGCAGGCATGCCACCGTGCTGCGTGACGCGGGGCTCATCACGACCGCCCGCAACGGCCCCGCCGTTCTGCACACCCTCACCCCCACCGGTGCGTCCGTCCTGCGGGCCGCCCGGGCCGGGGCGGGCGAGGAGGCCGTGGACGCGCCGCGCTGAGCCGAGGGGCTCCTTCGCTCGCTCGGCGGCCCTTCGCCTCCGGTGCGGCCACCGTTCTTCGGGTGGTGCCCCCGGTCCGTTGTGGTGAGGGCGAGGAACGGTGGCCGCCGGATGCGTCGGGGAGTGCGGGGCGCGATGCCCCGGCTCTCCGCCGTGCTTACTGTCGCCCGGCCGGGCCGTGCCCGGCCACACTGTTGCGGCTGAACGCAAAAGCGCACTTCAGTGGGCGTGCCGGATGCGGCGGAGCAGCGCAGGGGTGTCGGGCCGGTCGGCCGGTGCGGGCGCCAGGCAGTCGCGGATGATCTGCTGCCAGGTGGGCGGCAGTGCGGTGGACAGCCGGAGCGTCTGTGCGTTGCGGGCGTAGCGTGTCGCCGCGTCGCAGCGTGCGTTCGTCGTGCTGCCCGGGAGGGGGAACGTGCCGGTGAGGACGGTGTGGGCGAGTACGCCGAAGGCCCATACGTCGATCGATGGCCGTACGCGCGCTCCCCGTTCGTCCATCTCCGGCCACAGTTGCTCGGGTGGGGCGTAGTCGCGGCTGGTGAAGGGGGGTGCGTAGGCGTGGGTGCCCTTGAGTTCGGCGGCCGTGTTGAAGTCGGCCAGCCGTGCGGAGCCGTCCGCCATGATCAGGATGTTGGCCGGCTTGAGGTCTCCGTGTATCCAGCCCGCGCCGTGGAGTTGGGTGAGGCCTTCGCAGATCTGCGCCAGGGTTTCGCCGGGGTCGGCGGGCGTGGGGGCGGTGTCCAGGCAGGAGGTGGCCCGTTCCAGGACCAGGACGGTGGCGCCGTCGAGTTCCGGGTTCCGGGGGTCGTCGACGACGAGGGTGTCGTGCATGCGGATCAGCCGTGGTGTCCGCAGGCGGCCGAGGAGCGCGACTTCCCGTTGGGCCAGGCTGCGCAGGAGGTCCGGCCGGTGGCGGGTGCGGGTGCTGGTCGGCCAGAACTTCAGGGCGACGGTCCGGGGGGTGCCGTGGGTGCGGTGTGCCGCGTACACGGTGGTGAAGGCGCCCGAGGCGAGGGGTTCGTGGACGGCCCATGCTCCGATGCGGTAGCCCTTCGGGACGGTGACGGTGTGCTGGTCGGCTCTCATCCGCATCCCTCGTACGCGGGCGGGTTCAGCAGGATGAGGTCGTCCTCGCGTACGAGGTCGAACCGCAGGGCGAGGGAGACCAGCGAGTCCTTCTTGCCGTTGGCGCGTCGGCCGGGTCCCGCTGCTTCCGGGCCCGGACGTACCCGCAGTTTCAGGGCCAGGTAGTCGATGTTCCAGTAGACGGCGGAGCGGCTGACCGTCGGCCATGCCGGGCGCAGCCGCTGTACGAGCTGGTCGACCGCGGGGGTCGGGGCGTGCGGTTCGCCGCGCAGGCGGGGTTCGCACAGGGCGGCGAGGACGGCGAAGTAGCGCTTGGTCCGGTCGAGGGTGAACGCGGGTGCTGTCGTGGAGCCCGGCAGTTCCCGGGCTTCCGCGCTGGCGAAGTTCTGGCGTGGCGCCCATACGTCGAAGGTCAGCAGGTCGCCCGCCGCGGGCAGGACGACGCGGGAGAATTCGAAGGCCACGGGTGCGTCGACGCGGCCGGGGGCGACTTTGATGTGTTCGCCCGCGCCTTCCGGGTTCTCCACCACGTAGGTCTGGCCGGTGCTGCGGTTGGTCAGGAGCCAGAAGTCGCGCTGTGCGGAGATCTCCCCGGCGATGCGGGGGACGCCTTCGTGGGTGATGGTGAGGCCGCCGGGTGTCTCCTGCCGGCCGAAGGTCAGGCTCTCTCCGGAGGCGATCTCGATCCGGCCGTCCGGGCGCGCGCATGCCGGAGGTACGACGATGACGCTGTACATGGACTTGTCCCCTCGTCAAGCCATGAGGGCCACCCTCCCCCGGTCCAACAGGGTTGAGGCTAGGCGAGGTTGTCGTAGGGAGCAAAGGGTTCCGGGGTGCGGCGCGCGAGGTCGTGGTCTCCGCGGCCGCCTGTGCCGCGGCCGCGGTGGTGCGGCCGCGGTGGTGCGGGCCGCGGTGGTGCTGCTTGGTGCCACCTGATGCGCCAGGTGGTGCCAGGTGGTGTTGGTTTGGTGCCATCTCTGGCTGCCTCGGGCGCTTTCGCGGTGCCATCTCGGCTGCTCTGGTGGTGAAGTTGCAGTTCATGGGCTTCTTTGCGGCCGGTGCGCCAATGTGGCTCGACGTGGTGCCAATCATGTGCCATGATGGCGTCATGGACCTCACCCCCTACGTCGACAACCTCCGGCGGGAACTCGCCGTCGCCGCGGATGCCGGCGGCGACGAAGCCCGCGCCCTGGCCGAGCGGCTCAGCGCTCCTCTGGAGGCCGCCGTCCGGCTGACCCTGCTCAACGTGCTCTCCGCGGCCATGGGCGATGTCACCCGTGAGCTGGCTCCCGGTTCGGTCGACGTACGGCTGCGCGGGCTCGATCCCGAGTTCGTGGTGACGCCGCCTCCTGCGTCCGAGCCCGTGCGGGAGGAGCCGGAGGCGGTCCTGGCCCCCGTCGTGGCCGCGCCTTCGGCCGCGGAGGCCGACGACGGCACCATGGTGCGGATCAACCTCCGGCTCCCGGCCCACCTCAAGGGCCGCGCCGAGAGCGCCGCGGCGGCGGAAGGGCTGTCGGTGAACGCCTGGCTCGTCCGGGCCGTGTCCGTTTCCCTCGACAGCGGGGGGCGGGCGGGCGCGCCGGGCCGGGGCAAGGACTCGGGCGGTCGCGGCTTCACCGGCTGGGTCCGCTAGGTCCGCTGGGTCCGCCCCGCTCAGTTCGCAGCCCGCACCACTTCACCGGCGGATCGCCGATCCGGCCGACGTCTCTGATCACTCACCACTCATCACCCACCGAGTCAAGAGGACGGAACCGCCATGCCTTCTTTCGATACTCCCGAGCCGATCTCCGTCGTCATCGAGCTGGACGCCGGCACGGCCCGCATCACCGCCGGCAAGCGCACCGACACCGTCGTCGAGGTGCTGCCGGGCAATGGGTCCGACCAGGACGACGTACGCGCCGTGCAGCAGACCCAGGTCTCCTGCTCGGGTGGTCGCCTCACCGTCAGGACCCCCAAGAAGCGGTCCCTGTTCGGCAAGCCGGGCGCCGTCGTGGTGAGCGTCGAGCTGCCCGCGGGGTCCGATGTGCGCGGCACCTCCGCGCTGGGCGGTTTCACCTGCGAAGGGCCTCTCGGCGAGGTGAGGTTCACGACCTCGCTCGGCGACATCCAGGTGGACGAGGCGGCCCGTGCCGAGCTCAGGACCGACCACGGCGACCTCCGGCTGGTCCGCTCCACCGGGGACGCCGAGGTCATCGGCTCGGGCCGGGTCGAGGTCGGCGCCGTCGCCGGGGCGGCAGTCGTCAAGAACGCCAACGGCGCGACCGGGATCGACGAGGTCGGCGGTGAGCTGAAGGTCAACTCGGCCAACGGCGACATCTCCGTGGGCGTCGCGCACGGCAGCGTCGTCGCCAAGTCCGCCAACGGGCGGATCGAGATCGGCGTCGCCCACGCCGGGGTCGAAGCGACCTCCTCCAACGGCCGCATCCGCGTCGGAGACGTGACCCGCGGCCGCATCACTCTGCGCACCTCCGTCGGCGACCTCGAAGTGGGCATCCACGAGGGCACCGCCGCCTGGCTCGACCTGAACCCCAAGTTCGGCACCGTACGCAACTCGCTCGGCGCCGCCGCCGGGCCCGAGGACTCCGACGAGACCGTCGAGGTGCACGCCCGGAGCGGGGCCGGCGACATCATCGTCCGCCGCGCCTGACTCCGCCGCGCCTGACTGAGCCGCGCCCGACTCCGCCGCGCCCGACCCCGCCGCGCCTGACTGAGCCGCGCCCGACTTCGTCATAACTCGCTCCACGGGGCTCGGCTCCGCCGAGCCCAGCTTCGCCATGCCCGTTTCTCGCCCCGCCCGTTTCTCGCCCCGCCCACTCCCGACCCACCGCTCGCGAAAGGGAACCAGCATGACTGTCACCCGGTCCGCCGCGCCGCTCGCCGCCCAGGCCGCGACGCAGGCGATCACCGCCACCGGCCTGCGCAAGTCCTACGGCGACAAGGCCGTGCTCGACGGCATCGACCTGACCGTCCCCGCAGGCACGGTCTTCGCCCTGCTCGGCCCCAACGGCGCCGGCAAGACGACCGCGGTCAAGATCCTCTCCACCCTCATCACCGCCGACGCCGGCGTACTGAGCGTCGGAGGCCACGATCCGGCCGTCGACGCGCAGGCCGTGCGCGCCTCGATCGGTGTCACCGGCCAGTTCTCCGCCGTGGACGGTCTGATCACCGGCGAGGAGAACATGCTCCTCATGGCGGACCTGCATCACCTGTCCAAGCGCGAGGGGCGGCGCGTCGCCGCCGAACTCCTGGAGCGGTTCGACCTGGTGGAGGCGGCGAGGAAGCCCGCAGCGGGCTACTCCGGCGGCATGAAGCGCCGCCTCGACATCGCCATGACCCTGGTCGGCTCCCCGCGGATCATCTTCCTCGACGAACCGACCACCGGCCTCGACCCGCGCTCCCGCCACACCATGTGGGGCATCATCCGCGAGCTGGTCGCCGGCGGCGTCACCGTCTTCCTCACCACCCAGTACCTGGAGGAGGCCGACGAACTCGCCGACCGCATCGCCGTCCTCAACGACGGGAAGATCGCCGCCGAGGGGACCGCCGAAGAGCTCAAACGGCTCGTCCCGGGCGGCCACGTCAAGCTCCGCTTCACCGACCCGGACGCCTATCGGTCCGCCGCATCCGCCCTGACCGGGGCCGCCCCCGACGACGAGTCCCTGTCGCTCTCCATCCCCAGCGACGGCAGCCAGCGCGAACTGCGCTCCATCCTCGACTGGCTGGACTCGGCCGGCATCGAGGCGGACGAGCTCACCGTGCACACGCCCGACCTCGACGACGTGTTCTTCGCCCTTACCGGCTCCGGCGGGCCCGCCCGGAGCAACCAGCCGAAGGAGGCTGTCCGATGAGCTCCCTCTCGCTCGCCGTACGCGACTCGAACACCCTGCTGCGCCGCAACCTCCTGCACGCCCGGCGCTACCCCTCGCTCACCCTGAACCTGCTCCTCACGCCTGTCATGCTCCTGCTGCTTTTCGTCTACATCTTCGGCGACGTGATGAGCGCGGGCATCGGCGGAGGAGGGGGCGGCCGTTCCGCGTACATCGCCTACATCGTCCCGGGCATCCTGCTGCTGACCGTCGGCTCCACCGTGGTCGGGACCGCGGTGTCCGTCTCCACGGACATGTCCGAGGGCATCATCGCCCGCTTCCGCACGATGGCGATCCACCGCGGCTCCGTGATCATCGGGCACGTCGTCGGCAGTGTGCTGCAGAGCGTGCTGAGCGTGATCCTGGTAGGCGCGGTCGCCGTGGCCATCGGCTTCCGCTCCACGGATGCCACGCTCGTGGAGTGGCTGGCCGCGTTCGGGCTGCTCGTGCTCTTCTCCGCCGCCCTCACCTGGGTCGCCGTGGGCATGGGCCTCATCAGCCCGAACGCCGAGGCGGCCAGCAACAACGCCCTGCCGATGGTGCTGCTCCCGATGCTGTCCAGCGCCTTCATCCCGGTGGAGACGATGCCGGGCTGGTTCCGGCCGATCGCCGAGTACCAGCCCTTCACCCCGGCCATCGAGACCCTGCGCGGCCTGCTGCTGGGCACCGAGATCGGCCACAACGGCTGGCTGGCCCTCGGCTGGAGCCTCGGCCTCGTGGTGCTCGGCTACTTCTGGTCGACCTCGAAGTTCGGGCAGGACCCCCGGTGAGCTCCCTCCCTGATGACTCCCTCCCTGATGACTTCGTCCCCGGTGGCCTCGTCCCCGGTGACCTCGTCCCCGACTCCGCGATCCCCGACGAGGCGCCCGTCCTGCCCGTCCTGCCCACCGACCGGCACACCGGCTGCCCCTTCGATCCGCCCGCCGCGCTCACCGCGCTGAGCGATCGCCCGGTCCGCCTCCTGCGCTACGCCGACGGGCACGTGGGCCGACTGGTCACCGGGCACGCGGCGGCCCGCGCGGTGCTGGCCGATCCGCGCTTCAGCTCCCGCTACGAACTCCTGCACCTGCCGATGCCGATGGAGGGCACACCGGGAGAGCTGCCGCCGGCGCCCATCGGGGACATCACCGGCCTCGACGCCCCCGAGCACACCCGCTACCGCCGACTGCTCGCCGGCCGGTTCACCGTGCGCCGGATGCGCCAACTGACGAGTCGTATCGAAGAGTTCACCGCCGACTGCCTGGACGCGATGGAGCAGGACGGGCCCACGGCAGACCTGGTGGAGTCCTTCGCGCGGCCCGTGCCCACGCTGGTCATCTGCGAGCTGCTCGGCGTGCCCTACGCCGACCGGGGGCGCTTTCTGGGGCTGGTGGAGGTCATCTTCGACCAGGCGGCCGACGCCGGGACCAGGGACGAGGCCTACGCGGGGCTGCTCCGGTACGTCGGTGAACTCGTCCTCGCCAAGCGGGCCGAGCCGACCGACGACCTGCTCAGCGACCTCGCCGCACCGGGCCCCGCGCCGGCCCCCGGGTCCGGCGACCCGGCCGTCCCCGGGCCCGCCGCCTCCGGCCTCGGCGACGAGGAGCTGGCCGGGATCGGCGGTCTCCTCCTCGCCGCCGGGCTCGACACCACCGCGAACATGCTCGGTCTCGGTGTCTTCGCCCTGCTGGTCAACCCCGGCCGGCTGGACGCCCTGCGCGCCGACCCGGATCTCGCCGGGCAGGCCGCGGAGGAGTTGCTGCGCTATCTCAGCGTGGCCGACCCGCTGTTGCGGTCCGCGCTGGAGGATGTCGAGGTGGCGGGCGAGCTGATCAGGGCGGGGGAGACGGTGACCGTCTCCGTGCAGGCCGCCAACCGTGACCCGCACAGATTCCCCGAGCCCGACCGGCTCGACATCCGCCGCCGGGCCACCGGGCATCTCTCCTTCGGTCACGGCCCCCACCAGTGCCTCGGCCAGCAGCTCGCCCGGGTCGAGATGACCGTCGCGCTCCCGGCGCTCTTCGCCCGCCTCCCCGCCCTGCGTCTCGCGGTCCCGCCGGAGGAAGTGCCGCCGCGCGAACGCTCCAGCATCTACGGAGTGGTCTCCCTTCCGGTCACCTGGGAGGAGGAATAGCGCCGGACCGCCCTCGGGGCATGGAGATGCGGTGAGCGTCCGTACCGATTTCTACCGAGGGGTAGGCGACCCGGAATCCTTGTTATACCTTGCGTCTAACAAGGGTCCCGGGTCGGCCGGTGTCCGGTCCGGCGCGGGCCGTCACCCCCGGCCCCGGTGGCCCCGTACAGCACGCAGCACGACCCGACTCCGCACAGCGCGCGCCGATTCCGTACAGCGCGAGTCGGCTGCGTACACGGCGGTCGGCCGACGTACGCACCTCACCCCGATCGAGGATCACCGCACTCGACCCAAGGAGCCGCAGCATGGCCGGCAGCACCGTTCCGTCGAAGGTCCAGGAGAGTCCCGAGGGCGACGACGTCGCGCGGCGGCTGCTCGACTCGGCCGCGCAGCTGGCGTACGACCCGGCCACCGAGGTGGACTGGGAGACGCCGCTGGACAAGGAGTTCCACGGCGCGAGCCCGGAGTGGTGCAGCCTCTACGGGACCGCGTACTGGAACGAGTTGACCGAGGGGCAGCGCAAGGAGCTGACCCGGCAGGAGGCGGCCTCGGTCGCCAGCACCGGGATCTGGTTCGAGATGATCCTCCAGCAGATGGTGCTGCGCGACATCTACATGAAGAACCCGGCGGGTGCGGAGTTCCAGTGGGCGCTCACCGAGATAGCCGAGGAGTGCCGCCACTCGATCATGTTCGCGCGCGGTGCGCAGAAGCTCGGCGCGCCCCACTACCGGCCCCGCCGCGCGGTGATGGAGCTGGGCAGGGCCTTCAAGACGCTGGCGTTCGGCGAGGCGGCGTACGCGGCGATCCTGGTCGCCGAGGAAGTGCTCGACGTGATGCAGCGGGACTGGATGCGCGACGAGCGGGTCGTGCCGTTCGTCCGCACCATCAACAACATCCATGTGGTGGAGGAGTCCCGGCACATGAAGTTCGCCCGGGACGAGACCCTCAAGCGGCTGGAGGGCGCCGGGTGGGCGCGGCGCCAGCTCAACGCGTTCGTCGTCGCCGTCGCCTCGTACTTCATCGTGACCAGCATGGTGAACCCGGAGGTCTACCGGAAGGCCGGACTGGACGAGCGGCGGGCGCTGGCCGCCGCCAAGGGCAACGAGCACCACAAGTCCATGATGCGGTCCAGCTGTTCGGGGCTGATGGACTTCCTGGCCTCCGCCCGCCTGCTGACCAGGCCCGCCCTCGCGTTCTACAAGCGCGCGAACCTGATCTGAGCCGGGACCATGACCTACGCCATCACCCAGACCTGCTGCAACGACGCCACCTGCGTGGCGGTCTGCCCGGTCAACTGCATCCACCCGACGCCCGAGGAACGCGCCTTCGGCAGAACGGAGATGCTCCACATCGATCCCCGGGCGTGCATCGACTGCGGGGCCTGCGCGGACGCCTGCCCGGTGGACGCGATCTTCCCGGTGGACTCGCTGTCCGCCGCGCAGCGGGAGTACGCGGAGATCAACGCCGCCTACTACGAGGGCGCCGAGCCGTCCGCCGCGGAGGTCGACGGGCCCAACTTCCACGTCTGGGGCGAGCCGGTCTTCGGGCGCGGTCTGCCGTCCGACTTCGGGCCGTTGCGGGTGGCCGTCGTCGGCACCGGGCCCGCCGGGATGTACGCGGCGCAGGACCTGCTGCTGCACACCGCCGCCGAGGTGACCCTGATCGACCGGCTGCCGGTGGCCGGCGGGCTCGTCCGGTACGGCGTGGCTCCCGACCACCCCGCCACCAAGAAGGTCGGCGACACCTTCTCCCGCTTCCACTCCCACCCCCGGGTGCGGATGCACCTGGGCATCGAGGTGGGCCGGGACGTCACGGCGGAGGAGCTGGCCGCCCACCACGACGCCGTGATCTACGCGGTGGGCGCGTCCACGGACCGGCGGCTCGGCATTCCCGGCGAGGGCGGGCCCGGCTGTCTGTCGGCGACCTCGTTCGTCGCCTGGTACAACGCCCACCCCGAGGCCGTCGCGCAGGACGTCGACCTGTCCGCCGAGCGGGTCGTCGTGGTGGGCAACGGCAACGTGGCCCTCGACGTCGCCCGGATCCTGGTCGCCGACCCCGAGGCGCTCGCGGGCACCGACATCGCCGCCCACGCGCTGGAGGCGCTGCGGGCGAGCCGGGTGCGCGAGGTGGTGGTGCTGGGGCGGCGGGGGCCCGAGGACGCCGCGTACACCCGCTCCGAACTCCTCGCGCTGAAGCATCTGCCGGGCGTGGAGCTGGTCGTGGACGACCACGATCCGCGTACGGCGGCGGCGATCGACGCGGCCGGGGCGGGCGACCGGGCCGGGGTGTTGCGGGGGCTCGCCCGGGTGCGGACGGATGCCGTGTCCCCCGGGCCCGGCCGAGGGGCGGACCGGCGCATCGTGCTCCGCTTCCACTCCGAGCCGGTGGAGGTCCTGGGTGACGCGGGCGCGCGTTCCGTGCGCGTCACGGACGGCGGCGGCGGGGGCGCGGCGGATCTGGCCGCCGGAATGCTGCTGCGGGCCATCGGCTATCGGGGGCTGCCGGTCCCCGGGCTGCCGTTCGACGAGGCCTCGGGCACCGTCCCGCACGAGGGCGGCCGGGTCGCCGGGCTGCCCGGCGGCTATGTGGTCGGCTGGATCAAGCGCGGGCCCTCCGGTGGGATCGGCGCCAACCGCACCTGCGCGGCCGAGACGGTCGGTACGCTCCTGGCCGACGCGGTCGCCGGGACGCTGCCCGCCCCGACGGGCGACGCCAAGGCGTTCCGGCGTCTGGCCCGGCGGCGCAACCGCCGGGTCGTGGACGCCCGGGGCCTGGCCGCGATCGACCGTGCCGAACGGGACCGGGGCCGGCGCGACGGGCGGCCCCGGGTGAAGCTTGCCACCGTCGAGGAGCTGGTCGCGACGGCGAGAGCCGGGCGGGTGCCGCGGCTGACGCGCTGAGCGTAAGCGTGGTCACCGTACGAAGTCCGGCCCGGGGCCCGGCGGTTCGGCCGCCGGGCCCCGGGCCGCGCTCCGTGCGGTGACCCGTCGCCGTGCCCCCGGTGTCGGGTCACCGTACGAAGTACTGCCCGTGACCTGGCGGTTCGGCCGCCGGCCCCCGGGCCGCGCTCCGCGCGGGCGACGATCAGGCCTTGGACTCCGAGGCCTCCGGCACCCCCGCGGGACCGTTCGCGGCGGCCGGCCGAAGCAGCGCGGTCGCCGGGCGTACGGGGATGAGAGCGGCGACGACCGCCGCCGCGAGGCCCACCCCGCAGCCGATGAGCATCGCCACGCGGAAGCCGTTCTGGGAGGCCAGCGGGAAGCCGCCGAAGTCCGTGGTCATCCGGGCCAGGACCACGCCGATCACCGCCGCCGCGAAGGACGTGCCGATCGAGCGCATCAGGGCGTTGAAGCTGTTCGCCGACGCGGTCTCGGACTGGGGCACCGCACTCATGATGAGCGCGGGCATCGCCCCGTACGCGAAGCCGACGCCCGAGTTGCAGACGAGGGTGACGATCAGCAGGCTCCACGGGGAGTCCGCGCCGATCAGCGGGACGGACAGGCCGTAGCCGGCGGCGATGAGGAGGCTGCCGACGGCCAGGGTGACCTTCGGGCCCTTGGCGGCGGACAGCTTCGCGCCGACCGGGGACATCGCCATCATCATCAGGCCCGCCGGGGCCATCCAGAGGCCCATCGCGAGCATCGACTGCCCCAGGCCGTAGCCGGTGGCCTCGGGCAGTTGGAGCAGCTGGGGAACGACGAGGGACTGCGCGTACATCGCGAAGCCGACCAGGATGGAGGCGGTGTTCGTCATCAGGACCTGGGGGCGGACGGTGACGCGCAGGTCGACCAGCGGTTCGCTGAGGCGCAGTTCCCACCAGCCCCAGGCGGGCAGCAGCACCAGCACGGCGGCGAAGAGGGTGAGCGTGGTGGCGCTGCCCCAGCCCCAGTCGGCGCCCTTGGAGACGGCGAGCAGCAGACAGATCAGGGCGGCGCCGAGGCCGACGGCCCCGAGCAGGTCGAAGCTCGTGGACCGGGTGGCCGGCCGGTCGCCCGGGACCAGGGCCAGGATCAGCGCGCCGACCGCGAGGGCCAGTACGGCGACCACCCAGAACAGCACCCGCCAGCTGGTGTTCTCCGCGATGGCGGCGGCGAACGGCAGGCCCAGCGCGCCGCCCACGCCCATCGAGGCGCTCATGATCGCGATGGACGGGCCGAGCCTCTCGGCCGGCACCACGTCGCGCAGCAGGCTGATGCCGAGCGGGACCACGCCCATGCCCAGGCCCTGGAGCCCGCGCCCGGCGATCATCGGGACCACCGACGAGGACAGGGCGCAGACCACCGAGCCGAGGATCAGCGGGACGAGCGAGACGAGCAGCATGCGCCGCTTGCCGTACATGTCGCCGAGCCGGCCGGCGACGGGCGTGGCCACGGCGGCGGCCAGCAGGGTGGCGGTGATCACCCAGGAGGCGTTCGACGCGGAGGTGTCGAACATCTGCGGCAGCTCCGCGATCAGCGGCACCACCAGGGTCTGGGTGAGCGCCGCCACGATGCCGGCGAAGGCCAGGATGCCGACCACGCCTCCCGGGCGGGCTGCGGGGGGTGAACTCTCCACGGGTGCTGCGCTCCCTCTTGCCCTTGTGGGCCTGTCGGTCGTTTGGGTCGTGCGGGTCGTTCGTTCTGGCGTACGCGCTTTCGGCGTTCGACTATGCAAGGTACATGAATTGTGCATCGTGCATAGCATGTGCATCATGCACATCTATCGTGATAGTCCTGGTCAACGAAGGAAGCAGCGCGTGGACAAGCCCATCGACCGGATCGAACGCGAGACGATGCTGCTCGGCCGGTACATGCACATGGTCACGCCGCGCGTTGACTGGCAGCTCGACCGGTCCGCCTACATCCTGCTCAGCCGGATCCAGGTGGAAGGGCCCATGTCCATCGGCCAGCTCGGCGACGCCTTCCGGCTGGACGCCTCGACGCTCAACCGGCAGACCGCCGCGATGCTGCGGGCCGGGGTCGTCGAGCGC
Organism: Streptomyces sp. NPDC102283; assembly: GCF_044766265.1. NCBI lineage: Bacteria > Bacillati > Actinomycetota > Actinomycetes > Kitasatosporales > Streptomycetaceae > Streptomyces > Streptomyces sp. NPDC102283. The sequence goes on along the minus strand of NZ_JBIWLQ010000015.1, from coordinate 134,516 downwards.
ATCCCGGATCCCGACGGCGGGATCGCCCGCAAGTTCGCCATCACGGAGGAGGGCGGGCGCCGCCTGGACAGCGACCGGGCGAGGAACGTGGCGGGTCTGGCGAAGGTCCTCACGGACTGGACGCCCGAGGAGGCCCAGCAGCTCGCCGACTCCCTCGGCCGCCTGAACCTCTCCATCGAGCGCCTCGACGGGCGGCCCTGGCCGCGCGACTGAAGCGCGGCCCGGGACGCGGAGCGGTGGCTCAGTGGCGTCCCGCGATGCGGTCCGCCACCTTGGCGACCGGGTCCGTGCCGGGGCGGGGCGAGGTGCTCTCGCGGCGGTCGGCGGCGCGGTAGGCCGCGTACATGCCGTGGACGCCGAGCCAGCGGAAGGGCTCCGGCTCCCAGCGGCGGACCTTGTGGTTCACCCACGGCAGGGCGGTCAGATCCGTCGGGCCCGCCTGCCCGGAGTCCTGCTGGATCAGGTCGCGCAGGGTGCGCGCGGCGAGGTTGGCGGTGGCGACGCCCGAGCCGACGTAACCGCCCGCCCAGCCCAGGCCCGTGGAACGGTCCAGGGTGACCGTGGCGCACCAGTCGCGCGGCACGCCGAGGACGCCGGACCAGGCGTGGTCGACGTGGACGCCCGCCGTGGTGGGGAAGAGCCGGACCATCAGCTCGCGCAGGGCGGCCACGGTGGCGGGCTGGGTGCGGCCGTCGTCGTCGGTGGCCGAGCCGAAGCGGTACGGGTGGCCGCGGCCGCCGAGCGCGATGCGGTCGTCGGCGGTGCGCTGGGCGTAGAAGTAGGCGTGGGCCATGTCGCCGAGGGTCTCGCGGCCCTCCCACCCGATCGTGTCCCAGATCCGGGCCGGCAGCGGCTCGGTGACGATCATGGAGGAGTTCATCGGGAGCCAGGTGCGCTTCTGCCCCTTGAGGCTCGCGGTGAAGCCCTCGGTGCACCGCAGGACGTAGGAGGCGCGGACCGTGCCGTACGGCGTCACGGCGTGCTTGGGCTTGATCTCGGTGACCGGCGTCGACTCGTGGATGGTCACGCCGAGCGCCTCCACCGCGTCCGCGAGGCCCTTGACCAGCTTGGCCGGGTGCAGCCGGGCGCCGTGCGGGGTCCAGGTCGAGCCGACGGCGCCGGTCACATGGACGCGCTCGGCGGTCTCGCGGGCGCCGCGCAGCACCCGGTCGGTCTCGCCGAAGGCGATCTCGACGCTGTGGAAGTCCTTGAGCCGGGCGAGCTGGGAGGGGGTGTGGGCCACCTCCAGGACGCCGCCCTGGTGGATGTCGGCGTCGATCTTCTCCTCGGCGGCGGTCCGCACGACCTCGCCGACGGTGTCGTTCATCGCCTTCTGGAGCCGTACGGCGGCGTCGTGGCCGTGCAGTTTGGCGTACCGGTCACGGCCCGCGATGCCGTTGTACAGCCAGCCGCCGTTACGGCCGGAGGCCCCGTAGCCGCAGAACTTGGCTTCCAGGACGGTGATGTTGAGGAAGGGGACGGCCTTCTTCAGGTAGTACGCCGTCCAGAGCCCGGTGTAGCCGCCTCCGACGATGCAGACGTCGACGCTCGTGTCGCCGGGGAGGGGTTCGCGCGGGGCGGGGGTGCCCTCCTGCGCGTACCAGAACGATATGCCGCCGACGACGGTACTGACGGTGCTCATGATGCCCCTGGTGTCCCTGTCCGGTCCGGTGAGATGCCGAGCGTACGTGGGGCGGGACGTTACTGCGCGCGGGGCCGTTCCGTCATGGCCCGGTCGACGCGGGTCCCTAGGATCGGTGAGGTGATCGACATTCCTGACGACCTGATCGCCACCCAGTCCCTCTACAACGGAGCGGCCGGCCGGGCCTTCGTGGCCGCCCTGCCCGGCCTCGCCGAGCGGTGCCTGGAGCGGTGGGGGCTGCGGCCGGACGGCCCCTCCATGTACGGGATGTGCGCGCTGGTCCTGCCGGTGGTGCGGGAGGCGGACGGGCGGCCCGCCGCGCTGAAACTCCAGTCGGTGGACGAGGAGACGGCGGGCGAACCGGTCGCGCTGCGGGCGTGGACCGACGCGGGGGCCGGGGCGGTGGAACTGCTCGGCCATGACCCGGAGACCGGTGCGATGCTGCTGGAACGGCTCGACGAGCGGAGGCCGTTGTCCGGCGAGGCCGACGTGCGGAAGGCGGTGACGGTGCTCGGCGCGGTGCTGGCCCGGCTGGTGGCGGTGCCCGCGCCGGAGGGGCTGCGCACGTTGGGCGGGACGGTGGAGCGGATGCTCGCGGCGGTCCCGGAGAGGGTGGGCCTGCTGGCCGACGCCGAGGACCGGCGGCTGATCGCGGACTGCGCGGCTGCGGTGCGGGAGGTCGCGGGGGAGCCGGGGGACCGGCTGCTGCACTGGGACCTGCACTACGACAACGTCCTGGCCGGGCGCGCGGACGCGGGGCGGGCCGGTCAGTGGGTGGCGCTCGATCCGAAGCCGCTCGCGGGGGATCCGGGGTTCGAGCTGTTCCCGGCGTTGGACAACCTCTTCGACGCCGACGAGGTGGTGTGGCGGTTCGACGCGTTGACGGAGGCGCTGGGCCTGGAGCGGGACCGGGAGCGGGCGCGGGCCTGGACGCTGGGTCGGGTGCTCCAGAACGGGCTGTGGGCGGCGGAGGGCGGGGAGGGCCGGATCGCCCCCGACCACGCGGAGATCGCCCGGCGGCTGCTGGGGCGGTGAGGGGCCCGCCTCCCGCGCGCCGGTCGGGGCCGTGGGCAGGGGCGGAGTCGGGTTCGCGGCCTGGCCGGAAGCCGCGAAGAACAAAACAAGGTGTGGCCGGCGCCCCGGGTTGCCTACGCTGCGCCCATGATTCGTACCGCCACACGTGAAGACGTCCCCGTCCTGCACTCCCTGGTGCGGGATCTCGCCGAGTACGAGAAGGCCCTCGACGAGGTCGTCGTCACCGAGGAGCAGCTGTACGAGGCGCTGTTCGGCGACCGGCCCGCCGTCTTCGCGCACGTGGCGACGGCCGACGACGACAGCGGCGAGGTGATCGGCTTCGCCCTCTGGTTCCTGAACTTCTCCACCTGGCGCGGAGTGCACGGCATCTACCTGGAGGACCTGTACGTCCGCCCCGACCGGCGCGGCGGCGGCCACGGCAGGGCGCTGCTGACGGAGCTGGCACGGATCTGCGTGGAGCGCGGCTACCAGCGGCTGGAGTGGTCCGTCCTCGACTGGAACGCCCCGTCCATCGCGTTCTACGAGTCGCTGGGCGCGCGCCCGCAGGACGAGTGGACGGTGTACCGGCTGACGGACGGGGCGCTGACCCGTCTGGGGGCCGACGGGCGCGGGGCCTGACTACGGCTCCAGGACCACCTTGCCCATCGTGCCCCGGGTCTCCAGCGCGCGGTGCGCGGCGGCGGCCCCGGCCAGCGGGAAGCGCTGCACGGCGGGCCGCAGCCGGCCGGCCGCCGCCTCGGCGAGGGCACGGGTCTCCAGTGCCCGCAGACCGCCGCCCCTTTCGATCATCCCCGGCCCGAGGACGGACCCGGACGTGATGGCGCGTGCGGCCAGTTCCTCGTCGGTGAAGGTGAGCGGCCCCCCGTCGAGGAGGCCCACGCCCGACCAGCCGTAGACCACGTGCTGCCCGCCGGGGCCGAGCAGGTCCACGGCGGCGCGGGCGGTGGTCCCGCCGACGGAGTCGTAGACGACGGTGGCCCGCACTCCCGCCGCGTCGAGGTGTTCACGAGCCTGGCGCGGCCAGTCGGGGCGGGTGTAGTCGAGGGCGAGGTCGGCGCCCTCGGCCTCCGCCCGGGCCACCTTCGCCGGGCCTCCGGCCAGCGCGATCACGGTGGCGCCCGCGTTCTTCGCGTACTGGACGAGGAGGGTGCCGATCCCGCCCGCCGCCGCGGTGACGACGACCACGGAATCGGGGCCGAGCGGGGTGAACCCGAGGATGCCGAGGGCGGTGCGGCCGGTGCCGATCATGGCGACGGCTTCGGCGGCGTCGAGCCCCTCGGGGATCTCGTGGAGCCGGTCGGCCTCGGTGACGGTGAGTTCGGCGTACCCGCCGGGCGCCATGCCGATGTGGGCGACGACGCGCTTGCCGAGCCAGGCCGGGTCCGTGCCCGCGCCCACCGACTCGACGGTTCCGGCGACCTCGCGGCCGGGGACGGTGGGGAGGCGGGCGGGCTCCGGGTAGGGGCCGCGCTCCCCTTCCCGCAGAACGGTGTCCAAGACGTGCACCCCGGCCGCGGCCACGGCGATACGGACCTGGCCGGGGCCGGGGACGGGGTCCTCGGTCCGCTCGTACACGAGGTTCTCGGCGGGGCCGAAGGCGTGAAGGCGTACGGCGTGCATGACAGGCTCCCTGGGTCGCGCTGCGCGGGCTGTGCCCCGCTGCGGGCTGTGCCCCCACCTTCGTACCTCAAGGCCGCTTGAGGTCAACCCCGGTCCCGGGCCCCGTCCGGGAGCGCTTTCCGGCGGTCTTCCCGGCGGTCTTCCCGACGGCCTTCACGGCGAGCAGGGCGGCTTCGATGCCGCTGGTGAAGGAGACCTCGCTGAGGAGTCCGGGGGCGGCGACCTGGTCGCCCGCCAGGAAGATCCCGTCACCCCGGACGACGGAGGGCCGGTCCCGCCAGGTGGTGCCCGGGCGGTCGACGGCTCCGGTGCGGCCGTCGGCGAGTGCCTCGACGCGCCAGGTGGTGCGCTCCCGCCAGCCCGGAAAGCCGAGGTCGAGGAGTTCCCCGGCCCGCGCGGTCCCCTCCGCCCTGCGGGTGCCGGGGCCGATCGGGAACTGGCCCTGGAGCAGTTGTTCGCCGGCCGGGGCGAGGCCGGGGTCCTGGGCGGTGAACCGCTCCAGCCAGCCGGGCGCGTCCAGGTCCGACACGACGAAGGCGTCGCCGCGCCGGGTGCGCAGCGCCAGGTCCAGCAGGACGGTGCGGCCGCTCTCCCAGGTGAGGGACGGGTCGTCGAGGAGGAGGCGGGCGGAGTCGAGGGAGGCGGCGACGACGACCGGTCCGGTACGGGCCAGCTCGCCGAGCGTCCGGGCATCGACGCGGGCGGCGGTCTCGATGCCGACCCCGAGGCCCCGGGCGTGGCCGGCCATCCGTTCGACGAGCGGCGCCCAGCCGCCGACCGGGTAGTGGGCCTCGGGCGGGAACGAGGCCAGGCGGCGCAGACGCTCCTGCACGAAGCGTGCGGAGAGCGCCCCGGGGTCGTGGTGGAACAACGCGGTGGCGGCGAAGTTCGCGGCGGCCCGGGCGCCCTCCTCACCGACCTGCCCGGCGGCCCACTCCAGGAAGGCGACGTCGACCGGGGCGGTGCGGGGGGCCCGGCGGGCGAGCCGCAGCAGAGCCACGGGTGGGGTGCGGCGGGCGGTTCCCGCGCGGCGGAAACGGAAGCGGAGGCCTTCGCGGGGCGGTACGGAGACGACGGCGCCGAGAAGACCGCGCCGGGTCAGCCAGGTCCAGTGCGGCCCGCGCCGGTACAGGGCGTGCGGGCCTTCGTTGGCGCGGTACGGTCCGTCCGCGGTCCTGGCCCGGCCGCCGAGCGTCCGGTGGCCCTCGTACAGGGTGACGCGCGCACCGGACTCGGCCGCGGTGACGGCGGCGGTGAGGCCGGCGAGGCCGCCGCCGATGACGTGGATGTGTTCCATGGCTGGATCTCCTTCGCGTCTTTGATGATGCGACGGATCGGGGGCGGCGGCTCGTGACACGGTCGCCGGGGCGTTGTCAGTGGGGTGCGTCACGATGGGGGCATGGCAGCGAGCGAGGGCAGGACGACCAAGGCGACCGGGGCGACCAAGGGGCCCAGGGGGACCCGGGCGGTCAAGGGCAAGAAGGACACCATCGCGGCGGCGCGGCGTCCGGAGGTGCGGCTGCCCCCGCTCGTTCCCTTCGACGGCGAGGGCCTGGAGCCGGACGGGGACTACGACGGGATGCGGTTCGACGGAGTGGACCTGGCGGACGCGTCGGGCCGGGGCGCCCGGTTCATGGACTGCGCGCTGGACGGCTGCGCCCTGGACCGCGCGGAGTTGGCGCGGGCCCGGTTCATCGACACGGTGCTGACGGGCGTACGGGGTGTGGGCACCGATCTCGCGGAGGCGTCGCTGCGGGACGTGGAGGTGGTGGACGCGCGCCTGGGCGGGGTGCAGCTGCACGGTGCGGTGCTGGAGCGGGTGGTGGTGCGCGGCGGCAAGATCGACTACCTGAATCTGCGCAAGGCCCGGCTCAAGGACGTCGTCTTCGAGGGCTGCGTGCTCTCCGAGCCGGATTTCGGGGACGCGCACCTGGTCCGCGTCGAGTTCCGGGACTGCGTGCTGAAGCGGGCGGACTTCAGCGCGGTCCGGATGGAGTCGGTGGACCTGCGCGCGGTGGCCGAGCTGGACATCGCGCGGGGCGTGGACCGGCTGGCGGGCGCGGTGATCAGCCCGTCGCAGCTGATGGAGCTGGCTCCGGCGTTCGCGGCGCAGATCGGGGTGCGGGTGGAGGCGTGAGGCCCCCCGGGCGGTGTCGCGGGCCTCACATGCGGGGGAAGCGGGCCTGGAGGTCCCAGATCACGGGGTTGTCGGCGAGGCCTTCGTGCATGTCGGCCAGGTCGGCGATCAGGTCGTGCAGGAAGTCGCGGGCCTCGCGGCGCAGGAGGGAGTGGCTGAAGGTGAGCGGGGGCTCGTCGCCGGGCATCCAGTCCGCCTCGACGTCGACCCAGCCGAAGCGCCGCTCGAACATCATCCGGTCCGAGGACTCGGTGAAGTCCAGCTCCGCGTACTGCTGCCGGTGCGAGCGGTTGCCGCGCGGGTCCTGGTCGATCTGCTCGACGATGTCGCACAGCGCCCACGCGAAGTCGAGCACCGGCACCCATCCCCAGGCTGTGGACACCTCGCGGTCCGCCTTGGTGTCCGCGAGATAGACGTCGCCGGAGAACAGATCGTGCCGCAGCGCGCGGACGTCCGCGCGGCGGTAGTCGGTCTGCGGGGGGTCGGGGAAGCGGCGGGAGAGGGAGTAGCCGATGTCGAGCACGGATCGATGGTGTCATGCCCGTCCGGGGCGGACCGACACGATCGGGTGAAGCGGTGTGGGTATGCCGGACGCATATGCCGACCGCTTTCTAGTCTCCGCCGTAGGGGAGCCACCCCGGCCCGTGAGATCTGGAGGAACCTGATGGGAACTGGTCTCAGTCACTTCCGCGGCTTCGTCGCCGAGAGCTTCCGCGACGAAGGCCGTGTGGAAGGCCGTGTGGAGGGCCGGGGTGAGGACATTCTGCGGATTCTCGCGGTGCGCGGTGTTCCGGTGCCGGACGAAGCGCGGCAGCGGATCACCGCCTGCAAGGACCTCGCGGTGCTCGATGTGTGGTTCGAGCGGGCCGTCACGGCGACGACCGTCGACGCGGTGCTCGCGGGGAGCTGATCGCCGGGTTCGTTCCGGAGGTCCTGTCCTCGCGGGCACTTCGACGACGTCCGGTGCCCCGGGGGCCGCTCGACGCGCAGGTCAGTCGGCCACGGCCTCGATCATGGCGAACGGCGCGGCCTCCGGGAGCGGGGTGACCGCCGTGAGGGTCAGGCCCGCGCGGCGGCACACCTCCGTGAAGTCCTCGCGGGTGCGCTCCCGACCGCCCACGTTCACCAGCATGTTGAGGTCGCTCAGGTAGGTGGCCCCGCCGTCCGTGACGTCTGCCCGGACGTCGACCGCGTCGGGAAGCACGGGTTCCACGATCAGGACGAGCCCGCCGGGCGGCAGTACCTGGCGGCAGTGGCTCAGGATCGTGACCACCTGGTCGTCCGTCCAGTCGTGCAGGACGCTCTTCATCAGGTAGAGGTCCGATCCCCCGGGGACCGAGTGGAAGAAGTCCCCGGCGATCAGGGAGCACCGGTCCTCCAGCCCGTGCCGCGCCATCGTGTCCGGCGTCCCGGCCAGGCCCTCCGCCGTGTCGAGGACGACACCGGTGAGGCCGGGATGGGCGGCGAGCACACCGGCCAGGAGGGTCCCGTCGCCCCCGCCGACATCCGTGACCGAGGTGAACCGGCCGAAGTCGAAGGCGTGCGGCAGGGCGGCGGCGGTCTCCGAGGAGGCTTGGCCCATCGCCGCGTTGAACTCCGCGGACAACTCGGGGTGCTGGGCGAGGTGGCTGAAGAAGTCGGTGCCGAACACGCCGTCGAACGCGACCTCGCCGGTGCGGACGCTGTCGTCCAGGTGCTCCCAGGCACGCACGATCGTCGGCTCGGTGAACATCCTGACGAACGAGGCGAGCGAGTCGGGGCGGCCGGGGTGCAGCAGCGCGCCCGCGGAGGTCACCGAGAAGGTTCCCGGCGCGGGCTCCCGCAGCAGGCCGAGCCCGGTCAGGGCACGCAGCAGCCGCTCCATGGGCTGAGGTTCGGCACCGGCGTCGGCGGCCACCTCGACGGCCCGGCGCGGCGCGTCACCCACCAGTTCCACCACCCTCAACCGGGCCGCCGCGCGCAGGGTCTGCGCCGCCATGCTCCCGAACGCCAGCCGGACGACCAGATCACGGTCGGCCGTTTCCGCTGCCGTGACGGCAAGGTTGGTGCTCGTGCTTGTGCTTGTGCTTGTGCTTGTGCTTGTGCTCGTGCTCGTGCTGGTGTTCGTCATGGGTTTCCTCTCACAGCGTGCGGTGGGTACGTGCGTGAAGGTCAGCCGGCGGACGTGGACCTGCCGGCCAGAGCGCGCGGCGTGCACCCGGCCAGGGCCGTGACGTCGCGGTGGAGGTGGGACTGGTCGGCGTATCCGCACGCGAGGGCGACGGCGTCGGCGTTCTCGCCCGCGCAGAGGGCCCGGGCGGCGTGGTCGAAGCGGACCAGCATGGCGGCGCGTTTGGGGGTGACGCCGATCTGGTCGGTGAACCGGGACCACAGCCGCTTGCGGCTCCATCCGAAGGACGCGGCGAGGCCGGCGACCCGGACCCGGCCCCGGCGGGCCACGATGGTGTCCCAGGCGGCCGCCACCTCGGGCGACACCGGCCGTGTGCCGACAGCGCGCCTCGCGAGGAAGGCGTCTGTCAGCGCCAGACGTTCCTGCCACGTAGCGGCGTCGGTCAACCGCTCGCGGAGCGAGCGGGCGTGCCGACCCCACAGGTCCTCCAGACCGTTGACCGACCCGTCCAGCTCGCGCGGGGAGACGCCCAGCACCGCATGGGCGGCCAGCGGCGGCAGGCACACCTCGACGCACTCGACGTGCTCGCCCCGGACACGGGCCGGGCCGGGCGACAACGCTGCGACGAAGCTCCTCAGCGGCCGGCGCGCCGTGGCGCTCTCCACCGTGAGGGAGGCGTCCCCGAGCCCGATGACGACGACCACGACCGGCTGGGGGAGCACCTGCATGTCCAGCCCGACCGACGCGCGGTCACGGAAGCCGGCCATTCGGACACCGTCGAGCGCCGTGCCGCCGAGCAAATGGGCGACCTCCCAGCCGTGCTCGGAATCGTGCTCCCGAGGCGCGGGGCCCACGTGATTTCTGCGCATGCCCCTACGGTTGCCGACTCCGGCGCGCTTGTCTTGGACGAAAGTTACGGAGTCACCCGGCCCCGCTGTGCCGCGAATCCGTCCGGCGCGTCACGCGGGCTCCGCGCCCCGGCTCACGGCAGCAGGCGCTGCTCCTTCGCCACCGACACCGCCCCCGCACGGGTGTCGACGCCGAGCTTGTCGTAGATCCGGCCCAGATGGGTCTTGACCGTGGCCTCGCTGATGAACAGGGCGCGGGCGATGTCGCGGTTGCCGAGGCCCTGGGAGAGCTGGGCCAGGATGTCGCGTTCGCGGTCGGTGAGGCTGGGGCGGGGGCTGCGCATCCGGGCCATCACCCGGCTGGCGACGGGGGCCGAGAGCGTGGTGCGGCCCTGGGCGGCGGACCGGATCGCGGCGAAGAGCTCCTCGGGGCGCTCCGCCTTCAGCAGATAGCCGGTCGCCCCCGCCTCGATGGCCCGGGTGATGTCGGCGTCGGTGTCGTACGTGGTCAGCACCAGGACGTGGACCGTGCCGTCGGCCGCGATGCGGCGGGTCGCCTCGACGCCGTCGATGCCCTCGCCGAGCTGGAGGTCCATGAGCACGACGTCCGGGGTGAGCCGGGCCGCGAGCACCACGGCCTCCTCGCCGCTGCCCGCCTCGCCGACGACCTCGATATCCGGTTCGCTGCCGAGGAGGGCGAGCAGCCCGGCCCGGACGACCACGTGGTCGTCGCAGAGCAGGATGCGTACGGGGGGCGTCTGCGGGCCTTGGCCGGTCATGCGGGGTCCTCCGGGACGGTGAGGGGGGCGGGCGCGAGCGGGATCGCGGCCGAGAGCACGGTGCCCTCGCCCGGGGCCGACTCGATGGTGAGCGTTCCGCCGAGCTGGCGCACGCGGGCCCGGATCGCGGGAAGCCCGTGGCCGCGCACGGTGTCGGGGCTGCGGACGCCCGCGGGCTCCACGGTGAAGCCGCGGCCGTTGTCGCCGACGTCGAGGACCACCCGGTCGTCGAGGTGGGTCAGGGTCAGCCCGGCGGCGGTGGCCCCGGAGTGCTCCCGCACGTTGGCCAGGGCCCCCTGGGCGATGCGCAACAGGGCGGACTGCACCCGGTCCGGCAGCGGGGCGCCCGGGGTGCCCTCCACATGGCAGTGGACGGTGAGCGCGCCCTCCGCCTGGGCGCTCTCCCGGGCCGCCAGCGTGCGCAGGGCCGACTCCAGGCCGCCGCCCTGCGCCAGGTCGGCGGGGGCCAGGTCGTGGACGAAGCGGCGGGCCTCGGCGAGGTTGCGTTCCGCGATGCCGGTGGCCGTACGGACATGGCGGCGGGCCGCGTCCGGATCGGCGCTCCAGGTGCGGTCGGCCGCCTGGAGCAGCATCTGCTGGCTGGACAGGCCCTGGGCCAGGGTGTCGTGGATCTCCATGGAGAGCCGCTGGCGCTCGGCGAGGGTCCCCTCGCGCCGCTCGATGGCCGCCAGTTCGCGCCGGGTGCGCAGCAGGTCGTCGATCAGCTCGCGCTGGCGTCCGGCCAGTTCCCGCTGGCGCACCGCCTGGCGCTGCATATGGACGAAGACGGCGCTCGCCACGGCGGCGACCGCGGGCGGGGCGAGGACCAGGTTCGGGTCGAACCCTTCGGCCAGGCGCAGTTGCGCGGCCACGACGAACGCGGTGAGCAGGGCGACCAGGGCGAGTGCCGCGCGCGGCGGCAGGATGCGCAGCCCGGTGTAGAACAACGGCACCGCGCACCACGCGAAGCTCGGCGCGAGGACGACCAGCACCATCCAGACGAGGACGAGCACGCCGAGCCAGGCGAGCCGGCGCGGGGTGGGGCGCGAACCGAGGACGGGTCCGAGGAGGTACAGCACCGCCAGGGTGATCGACAGGGCGATGATCCACGGGGTGCGGGCCTCGCCGGGGTGCCGCATCAGGAACCGGGTCAGCGAGGCGCCGAGCAGCAGGAAGAACGCGGCGTGCATGAGGAGCGCGAGCCAGCGGGCGTCGGGGTCGGCACCGGGACCCGCGGCAGGACCGGCGTCCAGGCCGGAGCCGGTGCCGGTGCCGGATCCATGTCCAGAGCCGGAGCCACGCCCAGCGTCCGAGCCGGAGTCACGCCCAGCGCCGGAGCCCGAGCCGAGGCCGGCGCTCCTGCCCGAGCCGGTGCCCGGAGCAGGATCGGCGCCCTGCCCCCACTCGGGGCCGGCCTCCTCCGGGGCTCGCGGAACGCTCCGGTCGTCCACCTCGTACCTCGTGTTCCGTCTCGCCCGACCCCGCTGAGACTCTGCTGACCAGCTGACCAGCTGACCAGCTGACCAGCTGACCAGCTGACCAGCTGACCAGCTGACCTGCTGACCAGCTGACCTGCTGACCTGCGCGGATCTTCCATCGTGACCCGATCCGGCCATCCCTGCATCAACCGATCGGCTGACAGGGGTGTCGGCCGACCCGCGCACCGCTTCCAGCCGGTACGTCGACCGTACGGGGCCGGATCCGCCGGGAGGATCGATACCAGAGCGAAACGCCCGGACCACTTCCGGGCCGCCCGGCACACCGAACTACCGGGCCGCTCGCACACCGAACTACCGGGCCGCCCCCGGATCACCAAGGAGCCACCATGAAGAAGCTGTCGCTGCGCACCCGTGTCGCCACCGGCGCCGTCGTTGTCGCCGCCCTCGGAGCCGGCACGTTCGGCGCGATGTCCGCGAGCGCCTCCTCCCCGGCCGCCGCCCCCGCCGCCGCGGTCAAGGCCGACACGAGCAACCGGAACCTCCAGCAGACGACGCACCTGACCGTGGCCGCCGCCACCAAGGCCGCGCAGGCCACGCTGGACGCGGCGAAGAAGGAGAACCAGCGGATCTCCGTCGCGGTCGTCGACCGCAACGGCAACACCATCGTCTCCCTGCGCGGCGACGGCGCCGGCCCGCAGTCCCCCGAGTCCGCGGTGAAGAAGGCGTACACCGCCGTCTCCTGGAACGCCCCCACCTCCGAGCTGGTCAAGCGTCTGGAGCAGGCCCCGAACCTGAAGGACATCCCTGGCACCCTGTTCCTCGGGGGCGGCGCCCCGGTGCAGGTCAAGGGCGCCCCGGTGGCGGGCATCGGGGTGGCCGGCGCGCCCAGCGGCGACCTCGACGAGAAGTTCGCCCGGGCGGGCGTCGCGGCCCTCGCCCGGTAGTCACCATCCGCACGGGCACAGCCGAGACATCCGCACAGGCACAGCCGGGAACGGAGTACCCATGAACGCCCTCGATCACGACCTCCTCACCGCCGCGCGCACCGGCGACACCGAAGGTGTGCGCACCGCGATCGAGGGCGGCGCCCGGGTCGACGTCCGCGACGAGGAGTTGCGCACCGCTCTCCTCCTCGCCGTCCACGGCGACCACGTCGAGGCGGCCCGGCTGCTCGTGGCCGCCGGGGCGGACCCGGACGCCCAGGACCGGCGCGAGGAGAGCCCGTGGCCGGCCACCGGGGTCACCGGCAGTGTCGCGATGCTGCACGTGCTGCTGCCGGCCGGCCCGGACCCGGCCCTGCGCAACCGGTTCGGCGGCGTCTCCCTCATCCCGGCGAGCGAACGCGGCCACGTCGGTTACGTACGGGAGGTGCTGCGCGTCACCGACATCGACGTCGACCACGTCAACCGGCTCGGCTGGACCGCCCTGCTGGAGGCGGTGATCCTCGGCGAGGGCGGGCTCGCGCACCAGCAGGTCGTGGAGCTGCTGCTCGCCGCCGGGGCGACGCGGGACCTGCCCGACGGCGACGGGGTGACGCCCCTGGCCCACGCCGAGCGGCGCGGCTTCGCCGAGCTGGCCGCCCTGCTGCGGGACGCCGCGTGACCGGGGACCCCGGCCCCCGCGCCCGTCGCCTCGCCCTCGGGCTCGTCGCCGCCGCCCTGCTCGCCGGGTGCTCGGCCGGCCCGACGGAAGCGACTCCGGGCACCGCCCCGGACGCCCCGGGCTCGTCCGCCGCGGCCACCCCCGACCCCTCCCGCACCCTCACCGGCCGCACCCCCGACGGCACCCTGCTCGTCGCCGACTTCGGCGGCGACACCGTGACCTTCGTGGACCCCGGGAAGGACGGCTCGGGAAGGAACGGGGCCCCCATCGCCTCCGTCGAGGTCGGCACCGCGCCCTACGGCCTCGTCGTCGGCGAGGACGGGCGGGCCTGGGTCGCCACCGCAGAGGGCGTCGCGGTCGTCGACACCCGGGAGCGGACCCGGCTCGCGCTCGTCCCGTACGAGACGGAGTCCGGCCCGGTCACCACCGGCGAGTACCGGGGCGGCGGCATGGGCATCGCCCTGGCCCCGGACGGGAAGCACGTCTACGTCGGGGTCAACGTGCCCGGCGAGGACGGCGCGGTCGAGGTCATCGACACCGCGACCCGCGAGGTCACCGGCACCGCGCCCGTCGGCATGCGCCCCTTCGACGTGGACGTGTCCCCGGACGGCCGCGAGGTGTACGCCACCGATCACGACTCCTTCGACGTGACGGCGGTGGACGCCGGCTCGCTGGAGACCCGGCGCATGGAGGTCGCCCCGTACGGCACGGAGGGCGGGCTCGGCTCCTGGCTGAAGCCGCACTACGCCGTCGTGCGCCCCGGGGACGGCAAGCTGCTGCTGCCGTTCGAGGGGGAGCGGCTCGCGGTCCTGGACCCGCGCACGGGAGAGGTGACGATCGAGCCGATGACCGCGAACACCCACCAGCACGGCGCGGCCCTCGCGCCCGACGGCACCCTTCTCGTGGTGGGCACCGGCCCGATCGGATCGGACGACGAGGCTCCCTCGCTCACCGTCCGCGCCCCCGACGGCACGGAGCGGGTCGTTCCGCTGGACGGGCCGCACGAGGACGTGGCGGTGTCGAAGGACGGCCGCACGGCGTACGTCACCGGCGGCTTCACGCGCGACGGCTACTGGAACGGCATCACGGTCGTCGACCTGGACGACGAGAAGAACGAGCCGGTCCGCCTGAAGGCAGGCAACCGGCCGCTCGGAATCGCCATCCTCTGAGCTGGAGCCGCCCGCTCTTCCCCCGAGGCGGGCGGCTCCTTCCACCCGGGAAGCACCAGGCAGCACCAGGCAGCACCAGGCAGCACCAGGCAGCACCAGGGAAGCACCCGGCAAGCACCCGGGAAGCAGCCGGGAACCCGTCCTCCCGAGTCCTAGGATCGGTCGGGTGAACCACGCTCACCCGCCCCGGCGGCGCACCGCCCGCACCTCTCTGCTGCTCGCCCTCGCCCTGACTCTCCTCGGCGCGGGCTGCACGGGCGGGGTGCGGGGAGCCCCGGGCGCGGCCGGACTGCGCGACCCCTACTTCCCGGGGCTCGGCAACGGCGGCTACGACGTCACCCACTACGGCCTGGAGCTCGACGTCGACCCGGCCGGAGACCGGCTGCGCGGCACCGCCACGATCACCGCCCGTGCCACCCAGGACCTGAGCGCCTTCCACCTCGACCTCGCCGGGCTCGACGTGGACGGCGCCACGGTCGAGGGCCGCCCGGCCGCCGTGAACCGGGCGGGCAAGGAGCTGACGCTGCGTCCGGCGGCCGCCGTCGAGGACCGGCTGCGCGAGGGGCGTACGTTCACCGCCGTCGTGCGCTACTCGGGCTCCCCGGAGACGATCACCGACCAGGACGGGTCGAAGGAGGGCTGGCTGCGGACGGCGGACGGCGCGGTCGCCCTCGGCGAACCGGCCGGGTCCATGGCCTGGTTCCCCGGCAACCACCACCCGAGCGACAAGGCCGCGTACGACCTCGCGATCACCGTGCCCGAGGGGCTCGCCGGGATCTCCAACGGGGAGCTGGTGTCCCGGCGTACGGCGAACGGGCGCACCGCCTACCGCTGGCGGACCGCCGAACCGATGGCGAGCTATCTGGCGACCGTCGCCGTGGGGAGGTTCGCCACCGAGGAGTCGGTGACCCCCGAGGGCATCCGGGTGTTCACCGCCGTGGACCCGGAGTCGGCGGCGGCGAGCGCGGACGTGCTGGCGCGGATTCCGGCCGTGCTGAAGTGGTCGGCGGGGAAGTTCGGCCCGTATCCCTTCTCGTCCGCCGGGGCGATCGTCGAGCGGACGGGCGACTCGGCGTACGCCCTGGAGACCCAGAACCGGCCCGTCTACCCCGGCCCGCCGGACACCGCCCTCCTCGTCCACGAACTGGCCCACCAGTGGTTCGGGAACTCCGTTACCCCCGCGACCTGGCGGGACATGTGGCTGAACGAGGGCTTCGCGACCTACGCGGAGTGGCTCTGGGCCGCCGACCACGAGGACGTACCGGTCGAGGAGAGCTTTCGGGAGGCGTACGAGTCCGACGCGAACTGGGCGTTCCCGCCCGCCGATCCGCCGTCCGCCGCCGAGCTGTCCGAGCCGCCGGTCTACGGGCGCGGGGCGATGGCCGTGCACCGCGTCCGGCTCGCCCTGGACGACGACCGGGCGTTCTTCGCCCTGGTCCAGGGGTGGACGAAGACCCACCGGCACGCCAACGCCTCGACCGACGACTTCACCGCGTACGTGGAGGAGAAGACGGGGCGGGACCTCACCGAGCTGTGGGACGCCTGGCTGTACGGCAGGAGCCGGCCGCCCGTGGAGGGCTGACCGGCTCCCGTACCGGTTGACGTGACGCGTTACTTGACGTTGACCCCGGTCCAGGTGGCCGAGACCGCCTTCAGCTCCTCGCTGTCCGCGCCGAACAGGTCGGTCGCCGCCTTCTCGGTCGCGACGCGCGCGCCCGCGTAGTCGGTGGTGGAGGTCATGTAGACGGAGAGGGCCTTGTACCAGATCTGGTACGCCTTCTCCCGGCCGACGCCCGTCAGCGTCGAGCCGTCGGAGGTCGCGGAGTCGTAGTCGACTCCGTTGACCGTCTTCTTTCCGCTGCCCTCGGCGAGCAGGTAGAAGAAGTGGTTGGCGACGCCGGAGGAGTAGTGGACGTCCAGGTTGCCGAGGTTCTCGTCCCAGAAGTCGGCCGAGTTGCCGTCCTTGCTGGGCTTGTCCATGTAGCGCAGCGGGGTGCCGTCGCCGTTGATGTCGATCTTCTCGCCGATGAGGTAGTCCCCGGCGTCCGAGGCGTTGTCGGCGAAGAACTCCACCGACGCGCCGAGGATGTCGCTGGTCGCCTCGTTGAGGCCGCCGGACTCGCCCGCGTAGTCCAGGTTGGCGGTGGCGGAGGTGAGCCCGTGGGTCATCTCGTGGGCGGCGACGTCGATGGAGGTGAGGGCGCTCTTGTCGCCCTCGCCGTCGCCGTACGTCATGCAGAAGCAGCTGTCGTCCCAGAAGGCGTTGACGTAGTTCTCGCCGTAGTGGACCCGGGAGTAGGCGGCCTTGCCGTCGCCCGCGATGCCGTCGCGGCCGAGCGCGGCCTTGTAGAAGTCCCAGGTCTTCGCGGCGCCGTAGTGGGCGTCGACGGCGGCGGTCTGCCGGTCCGCGCCGGTGCCGTCGCCCCAGGCGTCGTCGTCGTCCGTGACGAGTTCGCCGGTGCCGGAGGAACCCTGGTTCAGGTCGTACGTCTGGTGGCCGCCGCGCTCGCCGTCGGTCAGCTCGAAGCCCGCGTCGGTCTTCGTGGTGGTGAGCTCGACCTCGCCGCTGTACTGGCTGGTGCCGGTGCCGGTCTCGATCGCTTCGTAGCTGTGCAGCTTCTTTCCGGTGGTGGCGTCGGTGATGGTGTGGACGCGGCTGGGCGTGCCGTCCTTCTGGACGCCCTTCTTGACGGTCTCCCAGGCGAGGACGGGGTTCTCGCCGCCCGCGTAGACCACCTTGCGGGCGCTCGCCGCGGCCTTCAGCTTCGGCGTCGTCGACGCCACGGCTATCTTCGCGTCGGTCGCCCTGTCGACGCTCTTGATCTTTCCGGCGGCGGTGGCGTGGGTGACGAGGTCGCCGCCGAGGACGGGCAGGCCGTCGTAGGTGCGCTCGTAGCGGGTGTGGACCGTGCCCTTGGCGTCCTTGACGACGTCGCGGGCGATCAGCTTCTCCCGGCCGTCGAGCTTCAGGGCCTTCGCCGCGGATGAGGCCTCTGCCTGCGCCGACTTGATGGCCGTGGCGCGCCGCGCCGAGGGGTTCACGCCGAGTGCGGCGGCCGTCGAGGGCGTCGCCGCGGTGGTACGGGCGTCGCCGTCGCCGGGCGTGGCGGCGGCGGATCCGGCCTGGACACCGGCGACGACCATCGCGGCGACCGCCGCGAGTGCTGCGAGCCGACGGGTGCCGCGGTGGGCGCGGGAGGTGTGGGGGGTGGTGTGGAGGGTCATGTGTGTCTTCTCCGTTGGTCGTCCTGTGGGGGGACTACGAGCGGAGAGCGTGCCACCTCATGGGCGAAGTTGACGGTGTGCCGACAATTGCCTCACAAGATTTTGACCAGCTCTTGTACGAATGGGGGGCCGTGCTGTCCGGTATTCGGTGAAGTGGTGGATTTCCGCCGTACGGGGCGGACGGCGGAACGGGCCCTCACACGCGCCGGAGCCCCCGGCCGCGAAGGCGGCCGGGGGCTCCCGTGAAGCGGGTGGAGCGGTGGTGCGCTCGGGTCAGAGGTTGACGCCGAAGTCCTGGGCGATGCCGCGCAGGCCGGAGGCGTACCCCTGGCCGACCGCGCGGAACTTCCACTCTGCGCCGTTGCGGTACAGCTCGCCGAAGACCATGGCGGTCTCGGTGGCGGCGTCCTCGCTCAGGTCGTAGCGGGCGATCTCGGCGCCGCCGGCCTGGTTGAGGATGCGGATGAACGCGTTCCGGACCTGGCCGAAGTTCTGGCTGCGGTTCTCGGCGTCGTAGATGGAGACCGGGAAGACGATCTTGTCCACGTCGGCCGGCAGGCCCGCCAGGTTGACGTTGATCTGCTCGTCGTCGCCCTCGCCCTCACCCGTGACGTTGTCACCGGTGTGCACGATGGTCTGGTCCGGCGTCGACTTGTTGTTGAAGAAGACGAAGTGGCCGTCCGAGACGACCTTCCCCGCCGGGTTGACCGCGATCGCCGAGGCGTCGAGGTCGAAGTCGGTGCCGGTGGTGGTACGGACGTCCCAGCCGAGGCCGACCGTGACGGCGGTAAGGCCCGGTGCCTCCTTGGTGAGCGAGACGTTGCCGCCCTTGGACAGGCTTACTGCCATGGGAAGTCCCTTTCCTCGTCGTGTGCGGGCTTCGTGCCATCACGAAAGCTACCGTCACCCGTCATAACGCAGGCAGCAGACCACGAGGTTCCTGGTCGCTTTACTTTCTTTGCCGAACTTCGTCCCGAAGTGGAGCCGGTCAGGGGAACCCGGTGCGGACCCGTGTGCGATCCCGTGGGCAAAAGAAGGTGACGAACGGGGTGTGGGGAAGGGACCATGGGTGTCATGTCCGGGCCCCATGTCATCCGCGGCTCGGTCTCCCTCCCGGAGGCCGAGCTCATGTGGCGTTTCTCGCGGTCCTCCGGGCCCGGCGGCCAGCACGTCAACACCAGCGACTCCCAGGTCGAGCTGCGCTTCGACCTGGCGGCGACCGACGCGCTCCCCGAGGTGTGGAAGGCGCGGGCGCTGGAGCGGCTCGCGAGCAGGCTGGTGGGCGGGGTGATCTCCGTGCGGGCCTCCGAGCACCGCTCCCAGTGGCGCAACCGCGAGACGGCCGCGGTGCGGCTCGCCGCACTCCTGGCCGAGGCCACGGCGCCGCCGCCCAAGCCCCGGATCAAGCGGAAGATCCCGCGCGGGATCAACGAGCGCAGGCTGCGGGAGAAGAAGCAGCGCGGCGACACCAAGCGCGGGCGCTCGGGCCGCGACTGGTGACGTCCGTCCCGCGACCGGTGACGCTCGGGCCGCGACCGGTGATGCTCGGGCCGCGACCGGTGATGCTCGGGCCGCGACCGGTGGCGCTCGGGCCGCGACCGGTGGCTCGGGAGGCCCTGCGCCGTCAGCCCAACTGGCGGTAGCGGCCCTTGAAGTAGGCCAGCGGGTCGCCCTCCGCGCTCGGCAGCTCCGCCGTGAGGACCCGCCCGATCACCAGGGTGTGGTCCCCGGCCACCACGCGCTGCTCGGTGCGGCACTCCAGCGTCGCGAGCGCCCCGCCGATCAGCGGAGCCTGCGTCACCTCGCCACGTGCGTACGGGATGTCCTCGAACAGCAGCCGGTCGCTGATCCGGCCCTTCATGGCGAACCGCCCCGCGATGTGCCGCTGGCTCGCGGCCAGGACGGAGACCGCCCACAGCGGCTGCTCGTCCAGCAGGTCGTCCATCCGGGAGCCGTTGCGCAGGCTCACCGTCACCAGGGGCGGGTCCAGGGACACGGACATGAAGGCGGTCGCCGTCATGCCCACGTCCTCCCCCCGGCCGTCCTCGTCGAGGGGCGGCTCCTGGGCGGTGACCAGCACCACCCCGGCGGCCAGCCGCGCTAGGGCGGCACGGAACTCGTCGTTGCTCACTCCCTCAGCATGGGGGACGGTCTCGGGGCGCGGGGTGGGGGGCTTCGTCTGGAGCACACACAGACGCTAACCGCGGGGGCCGGGTGGTCGCATCGGGCCAGGGGACCAGGCCGGTCCTAGGACTCCGGAAAGGACCGCGTGCGCGGGCGCGTGGGCGGCGCGACGAGCGGGCGCACACAACGGGAACCGGCCCTTCCGCGCACGTAGCGAACGAGAGTCGTCGCCCTGGGTCACCGACTCGGCCCGGGCATCTGTTGTGACTTGAGTCACAGAGTCCATTTTCCGCTGACCCTGTGTACCGGGTGCACAGCTCACTGTGATTCAGTGGCCGTGACACTGCAATAAGTACGTCGATATGAAACCTGGAGTTGCTGTCGAGGTCTCGGGGAGTGCGAGCGATGGAGGCCGAGTCGGAACCGTACGTCCGCCTTGCGACCATGCGGCAGCTGCATCAGGCCGTCGCTGATCTCAATACGGCGCGGAGTCTGGCGGACACGCTGCAGACCGTGGCCGACGGGATCGTCGCGGGCCTCGGCTACGAGCTGGGCTGCGTGAACCTGGTCCGGCCGGACGGCGACCTCGTCATCGCGGCCTTCGCGGGCAACGCCGCGGCCGAGGCCCTGATCACCGGCCGCGTCGGCTCCCGCGCCTCCTGGGAGCGCCGGCTCTCCATGGGCGAGGCCTGGGACGACCTCCGCTTCATCCCGCACACCGAGGGCTGGGTCCTCCTCGACGACGACGTACCCCAGTGGCACACCGAGGGACCCGAACCCCGGTTCGAGGACGAGTGGCACCCGCTGGACCGGCTCTACGCCCCGATGTACGCCTCCGGGAGCGGCCGGGACCTCCTCGGCGTCATATCCGTCGACAGGCCGCGCAACGGGCGCCGCCCCGGGGCGTGGGGGCGCGAGGCGCTCCAGATGTACGCCTCCCAGGCCGCCATCGCGATCAGCAACGCCCGGCTGCGGGCCAACATGCAGCGCGCCCTCGTCCGCCTGGAGCGGGAGCAGCAGGCGCTGCGGGCCAGCGAGGAGTCCTTCCGCCAGGCCTTCGAGTACGCGCCCAGCGGCATGGCCATCGCCGAGATGGGCGGCGACCAGCACGGTCGGCTCCTGCGCACCAACGACGCCCTGTGCCGACTGCTCGGCCGCCCCGCCTCGGTGCTCCGTCGCTACTCCTTCGCCGATCTGGTCCACCCCGAGGACATCGGCACCCTGCTGCGGACCTCCGCCGAGGGCGGCCGGGCCGAGCTGCGTCTCAGCCGCCGGGACGGCACGTATCTGTGGGTGTCCCTGCGCAACTCGGTCGTGGCCGACACCGCCGACGGGCCGCGCTTCCTGCTCACCCATGTCGAGGACATAGAGGAGCGCAAGCGGCACGAGCTGAACCTCGCCCACCGCGCCTCGCACGACGCGCTGACCGGGCTGCCCAACAGCGCCGAGCTGAAGTCACGGCTCAGCGCCCGGATCTGCGAGCGGCCGAACTCCCCGGCCGCGACCGCGATCGAGGCGCTGGACGCGGCGTACGGGGACGTCGAGTCGTCCCTGACCCACGGCTACCAGGCCGACGGCTACGAGGGCGAGGCGGTTCCCGGCGGCGGGCCCTTCGACCACCATGTGCACGCCGAGGCCCCGGATCCGGAGCACGACGACGGGACGAAGGGGCTCGCGGTCCTCTTCTGCGACCTCGACGGCTTCAAGTCCATCAACGACCGCTTCGGGCACCACACCGGCGACGCCGTGCTCATCGAGGTCTCCCGGCGGCTGAGCACCTGTGTGAGGGACGGTGACACCGTCGCCCGGCTCGGGGGTGACGAATTCGTCGTTCTCGCCGACGGCCTCGGGGCGGCGGACGCCGCTGACCTGGCCGTTCGCCTGAGAAATGCCATCATTCCGCCCATAAGGGTCGACGGTCGCGCGGTCCGGGTCGGGGCGAGTTTCGGCATCGGCTGGGCCGAGTGCGGAATGACCGCCGAGGAGGTCCTGCGCTCCGCCGACCAGCGGATGTACGTGGAGAAGCGGTCCCGGTCGAAGGTTCACCGCCGGGCCGGATGACGTTCACGACCCGTTTCTCCCTCCACCCCGTACCCGTTCCCCGGAGGCCGTCCGAGCCGCTCCGCGCAATTCGGGGGCTGCTCCGTTCGAGGTAGGCTCGGCCGGTCGGCGACGGCTGGCGACATGGTGAGGAGTGACCCAGGGATGACGGCCGGAAACAACGGCGCGAGCAAGCCCGAGGACGACGATCCGTTCGGCTATCTGTACGCGGACGGACAGGCGGCAGGCGCCCAGCCGCCCGGCCAGGGCGGCTACGGCTACCCGGGGCCGGCCGCGCAGCCGGGTGTGCCCAGAACGTCCTACAACCAGGTGCGGGCCGTCGGCGAGCGCCAGTACGGACAGCAGCAGGCGCCGCAGCAGCAGGGCGGGTACGGCTACCCGCCCCAGCAGCAGTACGGCCAGCCCGCGCAGCAGTACAACCGGCCGAACCCGCAGTACGCGGCCCCCGAGACCTACCCGGGCGGCGGGTCCGACGGACAGCCTCCGGCACAGGGCGGCCATGGCGGCGGTCCGGGCCGGGGCGGCCCGAACACCAAGGCGCTCCTGATCGCGGCGGTCGCCGTGGTCGCGGTCGTCCTCATCGGCATCGGCGCCGCCCTGATCACGGGCGACGACGGCGACAAGGACGACAACAAGGACGAGGCGTCCTCCTCGCAGGGCCCCGCCGGCGAGGTCGAGGAGTCGAAGAAGCCGGAGAAGAAGACCAAGGAGACCCCGAAGCCGGTCGAGCTGCCGAAGCAGGACGCGGCGACGCTGACGCTGGGCGGCACGGCGGCCCTGGACTCCACGGTCGAGGGCGCCAAGGGTGCGAACGGCAACTACATCAACCTGAACGAGGTCGGCCGGTCGGCCACCTGGACGGTCGAGGTTCCCGAGGACGGCGCGTACACCCTGTACGTGACCTACGGCGTGCCCGGCAAGGACGCGAAGACGACCCTGACGGTCAACGCGCAGGAGCCCCGCTCCATCAACATGAAGAACTTCGCCCAGGCTCCCGAGGGCGATCTGGAGAAGGGCTGGACGAACACGTACGCGTACGTCCAGCTCGACAAGGGCTCCAACACCCTCAAGCTGTCGTGCGAGACGGGCGACGAGTGCGACGCCAATCTCGACCAGCTGGAGCTGAAGTCCGGCCACATCAAGAGCTAGTCACACCGTGCGCGACGACGCCCTGACCGCCCCGAGGTGGTCAGGGCGTCGGCGTGTGCGGCTCCACGACGACGCGCGGCAGCAGCTCCGCGTAGGCCGCCGCGTCGAAATCGCCGGCCGTCGGGGCCAGCACCGTCGCCGTCGACAGGGCCACCGCCCGGGCGAGGCGCTCCGGCCAGTCGAGCCCCTCGGCCAGGGCGGACAGCAGCCCGGCCACCGCCGAGTCGCCCGCGCCGGTCGGGTTGCCGCGCACGGGGGCGGGCGGGGCGGCCCGCCAGACGCCGTCCGGGGTGAGCGCGAGCACGCCCTCCGGGCCCAGGGAAGCGATCACGGAGTGGGCCCCGCGGCGGCGGGCGTCGTGGGCGGCGCGCAGCGGTTCGCGGGAGCCGGTCAGCTGGGCCAGCTCCTCGGCGTTCGGCTTGACCAGGTCGGGGCGGGCGGCGATGCCCCGGCGCAGCGGTTCGCCGCTGGTGTCCAGGAGGACGGGCACGGCGGCGGCGCGGGCGGTCCGGACCAGTTCCGCGTAGGCGCCGACATGGATGCCCGGCGGCAGACTGCCGCAGAGCGCGACGGCGTCGGCTCCGGCGAGCAGCTCCTCGTACGTCCGCAGGAAGGCGGCCCATTCGGCGGGGCTCACCTGCGGTCCGGGTTCGTTGAGCTGGGTGGTGTCGCCGGTCGAGCGGTCGGTGACGGCGAGCGTGCGGCGGGTGTTCCCGGCGACGGGCACGAGGGCGTCGCGCGGCGGGAGCGGGGCGAGGAGGTCGCGCAGGGCGCCTCCGGTGGCCCCGCCGACGAAGCCGGTCACCACGCTCTCGTGGCCCAGCGCGCCGAGGACCCGGGCGACGTTGAGGCCCTTGCCGCCGGGGCGTTCGGTGACCTCGCCGACCCGGTGGCTGCGGTGCGGGACGAGCGCGTCGACGGTGTACGTCACGTCGAGCGCGGTGTTCAGGGTGACGGTCAGGATCACCTCTGCCGGTCCTTCCCTCGGTGCATGGCCCCAGCGGTGCGCGCACCCGTCCGCGCGGGTGCTCATCCGATGATCATGTCAAAGCGATGGCGGTCGGCCCAGTCCCGCGGGCCGTCCGCCATCGCTTCGTTACGTGCTCGCCGCCCGCCGGCCGTCCGCCTAGACGGTCTTCGGCTCGATGATCCACTCGCCCCGGCGCATGACGCCCCTGAGGACGAAGTCCTCGTCGAGGACGACCAGGTCGGCGTCCTTGCCCGCCTCCAGCGAGCCGACCCGGTCGTAGACGCCGAGCAGCCGGGCGGGGTTGGCGGAGATGGACCGGACGACGTCCTCGACGGGGATGTCGTCGAGGGTGACGGCCCGCCGGAACGCGGTGTCCAGGGTGAGCGTGGAGCCGGCGATCGAGCCGCCCTCCACCAGCCGGGCCACCCCGTCGGTGACCTCGACCGCGAGCGGACCGAGCTGGTACTCCCCGTCGCCGAAGCCGGCGGCGTCCATCGCGTCGGTGATCAGCGCGACGCGGGCCGCGCCCTTGTGGCGGTAGGCCAGCTCCAGGACGGCCGGGTGCAGATGCGTGCCGTCGTTGATCAGCTCGACGGTGATCCGGTCGTCCTCCAGGAGGGCGGCGATCGGGCCGGGGTCGCGGTGGGCGAGCGGCGGCATCGCGTTGAACAGGTGCGTGGCGACGGTCGCGCCCGCGTCGATGGCCTCGACGGTCTGTTCGTACGTCGCGTCCGTGTGGCCGATCGCGGCGATGACCCCGTGTTCGGCGAGCAGCCGTACGGAGTCGATGCCGCCGGGCAGCTCGGTGGCGAGGGTGAACATCCGGGCGGTGCCGCGCGCGGCGTCCAGCAGCTTGCGGACGTCGGCCGGGTCCGGGTCGCGCAGCAGCTCCTCGCTGTGGGCGCCCTTGCGGCACGGCGAGATGAAGGGGCCCTCGAAGTGGATTCCGGCCAGGTCGCCCTGCTCGACCAGCTCGGACAGCACGCCCGCGCGCCGGGCGAGGAAGTCCATCTCGCCGGTGACCGTGGAGGCGACCATCGTGGTGGTGCCGTGCTCGCGGTGCGTACGGATGCCGGTGAGGACCTCGTCCACGGTGCCGGAGGTGAAGGAGGCTCCGCCGCCGCCGTGGTTGTGCATGTCCACGAAGCCGGGGACCACCCAGTGGCCGCTGAGGTCGATGGTCCGGGCGCCCTCCGGTGCGGAACCGGAGATCCGGGTGGACTCGACGGTCACCCGGCCGTCCTCGACGGTGCCGGTGGGGAGCACCACCCGGGCGCCGGCGAGAACGGTGCTGTCTGCTGCGCGTCCGGCCATCAGGCGGAAACCTCCGTGGAGAGTAGATCCCAGGCGAGCAGCCCCGCGCCCAGGCATCCGGCGGTGTCCCCGAGGGCCGCCGGGACGATAAGGGGCAGCTTCTGGAACGTGACGCGTTCCTCGACGGCCGCACGCAGTGGTGTGAACAAGGTTTCCCCGGCTTCGGCGAGACCGCCACCGATGATGAGCGTGCCCGGGTCGAGGAGGGTGAGCGCGGTGACGAGGCCGGCGGCGAGCGCGTCGATCGCGTCCTGCCAGACCCGGACCGCCGCCGGGTCGCCGGACTCGACGGCCTTCGCGCAGTCCGCGGCGTCCGCCCCGGGGTCCCCGGAGGCGGCGGCCCAGGCCCGCGTCACCGCGGCGGCCGAGGCCAGCGTCTCCAGACAGCCGCGCTGGCCGCAACTGCAGTCGGGGCCGTCCGGGCGGACCACGATGTGGCCGATCTCCCCCGCGTCCCCGTGGGCGCCCGCCTCGATGGCGCCCGCGATGCCGATGGCCCCGGCGATCCCGGTGCCCAGCGGGACGAACAGGAAGCGGTCCGCGCCCCGCCCGGCCCCGATCCGGCCCTCGGCGAGCCCGCCGGTGCGGACGTCGTGGCCGAGGGCGACGGGGACGCCGAGGCGTTCCCCCAGCAGGGCGCGCAGCGGTACGTCGCGCCAGCCCAGGTTCGCGGCGTACACCGCGATGCCCTTCTCGGCGTCGACGATGCCGGGCACGGCGACCCCGGCGGCGACGGCGCTCTCGCCGAGGTGCTCCTCGCCGTGGGCCCGCAGATCCGCCGCGAACGCGAGGATGGTCTCGACGACCGCGTCGGCGCCGCGCTCCCGGCCGGTGGCCCGCCGCGCCTCGTGGAGGAGGGTGCCGTCGGTCCCGACCAGTGCGGCCTTCATTCCGGTGCCGCCCACATCGAGGGCGATGACATGTCTCACGGGAGACAGTTTCGCCCGCCGACCCCCAAAAGGTCTAGTCCACTAGCGCGGTTTGTTGCGCACCCATACAAAATGATGAACGAGTGAAGGCCGGTCTTTTTCTGCCGGAAAGTCACTAATAGGGAGCCCGGATCGGGGGGAATCCGGACCAAAGGTCTGGACCAAGATACGGGTAGCGGCCCTCGACTGCCAGTACGCGTGCGCCAGTTGTGGCCTCCGGGGCCCGTATACGTTGCCGAAGCGATACTCCGGTGGTGTAGACCTCCGCGTCGGCGGTGGGGGAAAATCGCAGTTCATCCGGATGGTGTCCAGGACAGGGCGACACTGCCGCGGCCGGTCAGCGGCCGGAGGCCGACGCCGTGCACCGTCCGTGAGCAGGCGATCGACGAGGATGGGCGAGGCTGTGCAGCGGCGCTTTTTGGGTCTGACCGCGGTGGCGGCCGCGCTGGGAATGACGGCGACCATGGCGGGCTGCGGCGGTGAGGCCGCATCGGACGACGTCACGCTCAAGCTGGTCGCCGCCGACTACGGCACCGGTCCGGAGAACAGCTCCGACAAGTACTGGAGCGGGGTCGCCGCGGGCTTCGAGAAGGCGCACCCCGGCATCAAGGTCGATGTCACCGTCCTCCACTGGAAGGACGTCGACCGCGAGGTCGGGAAGATGGTCGAGGCGGGCGACCCCCCGGACATCGCCCAGATCGGCGCGTACGCGGACTACGCCAAGGCGGGCGAGCTCTACACCGCCGACGAGACGCTCGCGATCCGCACCACGGCGAACTTCCTGCCGTCGCTCGCCGACGCGGGCAAGATCAACGGCACGCAGTACGGCCTGCCCTTCGTCGCCAGCACCCGGCTGCTCTTCTACAACGAGAAGCTCTTCGACCAGGCGGGCCTGGACGCCCCCGAGACCTGGGACGACATCCGGAGCGACGCCGCCGCGCTCAGGGCGAAGGGCGTCGACTACCCCTTCGCCCTGCCGCTCGGCCAGGAGGAGGCCCAGGCCGAGACCCTGATGTGGCTCCTCAGCGGTGGCGGCGGCTACACGGACGACGTGGGCGCGTACGACCTCGACTCGGCGGAGAACGTCGCCACGTTCCGCTGGCTGCGGGACAACCTCGTCGGCGCGGGCCTCACCGGCCCGGTCGCGCCGGGCAAGCTCGACCGGGCGAAGGCGTTCGAGGCGTTCGCCGCCGGCAAGGTCGGCATGCTCAACGGACACCCCACACTGATGGACGAGGCCGAGGCCGAGGGCGTCAAGGTCGGCATGGTGCCGCTGCCCGGCTCCGACGGCCCGACCAAGGGCTCCATGGGCGTCGCCGACTGGATGATGGGCTTCAAGAAGAACGGCCACCGCCAGGAGATAGGCCAGTTCTTCGACTACGCCTACTCCGACGAGAACGTGCTGGAGTTCGCCGACCAGTACGACCTGCTCCCGGTCACCGGCAGTGCCTCCGCCGCGATGGAGACCGACACGAAGCACAAGAAGCTGCGCCCGTTCCTGGCGGCCCTGCCGAACTCGACGCTCATCCCCTACGGCAAGACGTCCTGGGCCACGGTCAGCGACGCGATCAAGAAGAAGATCGGCAGCGCGGTCGCGCCGGGCAGCAACCCCGAGGGCATCCTCGGAGAGGTGGCTACCGAGGCGACACGGGCGGAGGCCGCCGAGTAGCGGTCGCGGTCCCGGTGTCGGGGGTGGGCGTTAGGTTGGTTGATATGACCGCCCCCGACCACGAGCGCCACGCCCCCCGGACCGAGCCCGCCGCCGACGGGCTGTCCGCACGGGACCGGGCGCTGCTGGCCCTGGAGCGGCGGTCCTGGGCGGGGCCCGGGGCGAAGGAACGGGCGATCCGCGAGGAGCTCGGGATCTCGCCGGTCCGCTACTACCAGCTGCTGAACGCGCTGATCGACGACGGGCGGGCGCTGCGCGAGGACCCGGTCACGGTGAACCGGCTGCGGCGCGTGCGCGACGCGAAGCGCGGGCGGCGCTGAGCGCTTTCTGCCGGGCCTCCGGCCCCTGGCCGCCGGAGGCGCCCGCACCTTACGGGGCGCAGCCCAGCACCAGGTCCACCGCCCGGTCCAGGCTGCCCCGTTCACCGGCGGTCAGATACGGGTTCGCGCGCTGGCGGTCGCGGGCGAGGGCCAGATCGGCGGCCGACGCACCGCCGTCGTCGGAGAGTTCCGCCAGGAGGGACGCCAGCAGGGGCCGGACGTCCGCCCCGGCCGGAAACTGCGGGTCGAGCGCGATCCGGGCCAGGGTCAGGGCCGACATCGCCCGGTCGAGACCGGGCGGGCCCTCCGCCGCGCTGGACCAGTCGATCACCACCGCGCCCTCCTCCGTCAGCATCACGTTCTCCGGACGCAGATCCAGATGGAGCACGCAGTCCTCCGGGTTCGTCGAGACCCGGGGCGGTATGGCGTGGAGCTCGCGCAGCAGCCGGGCGAGCAGCGCGCCCGCCTCGGCCGCCCCCAGCCGCCCCGCGAGCAGGGACGCGGCCAGGGTCGGGCCGGTCAGCCGCTGGAGCACCAGGTCCGTGGGGCGGGCCCCTTCGGCGGGCGGACCGATGCGTGGCACCGGGAAGCCGAAGGCGCCGACGTAACTCATCACGGCCAGCTCCTCCGTGGTGTCGGTGCGGTCCCGGTAGCGGCGAAGGACCCAGGAGCCGTCGAGTGCGTACACGTCGGCGGTGCGTCCCGAGCCCAGAAGTTGCCCTGTGTGCATGGGGCCGAACCTACCCGGGCGCCCCGCCGAAAGGGAGTCGCGTTCCGGCTTCGCCCGGCCGGGTCTCCGAAACGGCTCCGTACCCGGCCTGCGCGGCGGGCCGGAGCATGTGCCGCGCGGCCCCATAACGCGGAGGGAGGGGGGTGAACGGGATCTCCTGCGCCGGGTGTCGCCGCCGCTACGGTTTCGGCAATTCCCTGGTCCGGACCAACCCCCGCCGGATCCGGACACCCCCCAGAACCAAGGAGAGTGACGTGGAGAGAACCACGCTCCGCAGACGCGCCCTCGCCGCCGGCACCGCCACGGTGGCCGTGGGTGCGCTCGCCCTCGCCGGGCTGACCGGTGTGGCGTCCGCCGACCCCGCGGCCACCACCGCCCCGCCGGTCTCCGCCGACAGCCTGTCGCCCGGGATGCTGGCCGCCCTGGAGCGCGACCTCGGCCTGGACGCGGACGACGCCCGCGGCCGGATAGCCAACGAGTACCGCGCCGCCGCCGTGGCCGCGGGGCTGGAGAAGTCCCTCGGCGCCAGCTTCGCCGGAGCGCGGGTCAGCGGGGCGAAGCCGACGCTGACCGTCGCCACCACCGACGCCTCCGAGGCCGCCCGGATCACCGACGCCGGAGCGCGCGCCGAGGTCGTCGGCAACAGCCTGGACCGGCTCGAAGGCGTCAAGAAGACGCTCGACAGGGCCGCGCTGAACAAGGCGCCCGAGAACGTGCCCGTCTGGTACGTCGACGTCGCGGCCAACAAGGTCGTCGTGAACGCCGCGAGCACCGCCGCCGGACAGGCGTTCCTGAAGTCGGCCGGGGTCGCCGGCGGCCTCGTCACCGTCGCCAGGTCCGCCGAGCAGCCCCGCGCCCTCGCCGACATCCGTGGCGGCGACGCGTACTACATGAACGGCTCCGGCCGCTGTTCCGTCGGCTTCCCGGTGACGCGCGGCACCCAGGGCGGCTTCGCCACCGCGGGCCACTGCGGCCGCGTCGGCACCACCACCAACGGTGTCAACCAGCAGGCCCAGGGCTCCTTCCAGGGCTCGACCTTCCCGGGCCGGGACATGGCCTGGGTCGCCACCAACGCCAACTGGACCCCGCGTCCGCTGGTGAACGGCTACGGGCGGGGCGACGTCACCGTCGCCGGCTCCACCGCCTCCGTCGTCGGCGCCTCGGTCTGCCGTTCCGGCTCCACCACGGGCTGGCACTGCGGCACCATCCAGCAGCTGAACACCAGCGTCACCTACCCGGAGGGCACCATCTCCGGGGTCACCCGCACCAGCGTCTGCGCCGAACCGGGCGACTCCGGCGGCTCCTACATCTCCGGCAGCCAGGCGCAGGGCGTCACCTCCGGCGGCTCGGGCAACTGCTCCTCCGGCGGCACGACGTACTTCCAGCCCATCAACCCGCTGCTCCAGACGTACGGGCTGACCCTGGTCACCAGCGGCGGCGGTACGCCGACGGACCCGCCGACCACCCCGCCGACCGACCCGCCCGGCGGCACCTGGGCGGCCGGCACCGCGTACGCCGCCGGCGCCACGGTGACGTACGGCGGAGCCACCTACCGCTGCCTCCAGGCGCACACGGCCCAGCCCGGCTGGAACCCCGCCGACGTGCCCGCGCTCTGGCAGCGGGTCTGACCGGTCCGGGCCCCACCCGGCACCCCCGTACCACCTGAACCTCCTGAACCTCCTGAACCTCCCGCCTCTCGCCTCCCCGCGTCGAGGCGCCCCCGAGGACTCCGAGGAATCTGTCATGACCCCACACATGGACAACGACAACCCCCACGACCCCGACGCGTCCGTCGAGGCGTCGGGAGACCGGCGGCGGATCAGCCGCAAGGGTCTCCTGAAGGCCGCGCTCGTCGCGAGCGCCGCGCCTCTGCTCGCCGGAGGGGGCGTCGCGCTCGCCCGGGACGCCGCCTCCACGGGGAACGGGCCGCTGGCCCCGACCCCGGAGTGCGACGACGGCGACGACACGACGCCGCCGCAGATGGAGGGGCCGTACTTCAAGCCCAACTCTCCGCGCCGCACCAGCCTGGTGACCCCGAGCACCCCCGGCGTACCGCTCACCGTGAGCGGCTACGTCTTCGGCCGGGCCTGCCGGCCCATCTCCGGGGCGCTGCTCGACTTCTGGCAGGCCGACACCAACGGGTCCTACGACATGGCCCAGTTCGCCTTCCGGGGGCACCAGTTCACCGGCACGGACGGGGCGTTCAGCCTCACCACCATCGTGCCGGGCCTCTACCCGGGCCGTACGCGGCACATCCACGTGAAGGCGCAGGCGCCCGGCGGGCGCATCCTCACCACCCAGCTGTACTTCCCGAACGAGCCGCGCAACAACACCGACGCGCTGTTCGACCCCGAGCTGCTGATGAACGTCCGCAACGTCGGGAACGGGCGCCAGGGCACCTTCGACTTCGTGCTGGACGTCGCCCAGACGCCCGGCCCGACCGATCCGCCCACCGAGCCGGGGTCCACCACCTGGGCCACCGGCACCTCCTACCGCGCGGGTGACCGCGTGACGTACGGCGGGGTCGCCTACCGCTGTCTGCAGGCACACCAGGCCCATGCGGGCTGGGAGCCTCCGAACGTCCCCGCGTTGTGGGAACGCGGGTAGACGAGGACACAGCGAGCGCACCACCGCCCGCGCCCCGTTCACGCCGTCCGGCGCGTGAACGGGGCGCTTCTCGCGTTCCGCCGCGCCGTCCGCCACCTGCCCCGGCTCGGCCCCGGGAAAGTTTTCGCGGATCGTCCGAAACATTTGCCCGCTCCCGCCGCGTCGTACAGGGGAAGGGCGGAGCGGACGGACGGACGGGGGAGAGCATGAGGGCGTCGCGGACCGAGGAGTTCAAGGTGTTCGCGGCCGGCCGGGCCGGCCATCTGTTCCGCTCGGCCTGCCTGCTGACCAGCGGCGATGTACACCTCGCCGAGGATCTGGTGCAGGAGACGCTGAGCCGGATGTACGTGCTGTGGGGCCGCGCCCGCCGGATCGACAACCCGGCGGCGTACGCGCAGACCGTGCTCGTGCGTACCTTCCTGACCCAGCGGCGACGCCGCTCCGCGAGCGAACGCCCGCTGGCCGAACTGCCCGAGGGCGCTCCGGCCGACGCGGACGACCCGGCGCTGCGGATGACGCTGCTCCGGGCCCTGGCCCAACTGGCCCCCAAGGACCGGGCGGTCGTGGTCCTGCGGTACTGGGAGGACCGGAGCATCGAGGAGACCGCCGCCGCCCTCCAGGTCAGCCCCGCCGCCGTACGGACCCGCTGCGTGCGGGCGCTCGGGCGGCTGCGTGAACTGCTGGGCGGCAGCATCGCGGAGTTCGCCGCCCGCTGACCTCCGCGCGCCCGCCCACCGGCCCCCGGGCCGTCAACTGTCGAGCATCCAGAAAGAGAAGTGGTGGTTCCCCATGCCCAGCGAAGACGAGCGGCCGTTCGAGGACGGCCTCGGGACGGAAATCCGCCGCGCCGGAGAGGCCTTCGAGCTGTCCGGCCGCGGCGCCCTGGTGGACGGCGCGCTGGAACACGGCCGGCGCACCGTGCGCCGCCGCCGTGCCGCCGCCGTGGCGGGCAGTGTGCTGACCCTGGCCCTCGTCGCCGGCGGGGTCACGTACGCCACCGGGCAGATGGGCGTCTCCGGCGACGGGGCGAACGTCGCGAGCAGTGGCCCGGTCGCGCGGTCGGCCACTCCCACGGACAGCGCCACGGACACCGCCGCCCCCACGGCGACGGCCGCTCCCACGGACGCCGCGACGGCCTCGCCGTCGGACGCGCCCCCGACCCCGGACGCGCCGACGCCCAGTGCCAAGGACGCCGCGCGCACCGGTGATCCCTCGCCCGGCCCGGCGTCGCGCGGAACGCACGATGCCGGGGAGCCGGCGCCGCCGCTCGACTACGCGGCTCTGATGTCCACCTTCCGCGCCCTGCTGCCCGACGGCCTGAGCGTGACCGAGGAGACGGACAGCGGGGGCGAGTTCGCGTCGGTCGTCGTCGACGACGGCAAGGGCCGGTCCCTCGTGCAGATCAATGTGCAGCGAGACGTGCGGGAGGTCGCCGACGATCTGTACCGCGAGGCGACCACCCTGCCGGACGGCACCCTGCTGGCCACCTCGAAGGAGCCCGGCGAGAAGGGCGGCCGGGGAGTGGTCATGTGGACGGCCGACACGATGCGACCGGACGGCATGCGCGTCGTCGTCTCGGCCTTCAACTCCGGCGAGCAGTCGAGCCCCGCCACCCGGCCCGCGCCCGCGCTCACGATGGATCAGCTGACCGCCCTGGCCACCAG
This sequence comes from Streptomyces sp. NPDC102283, assembly GCF_044766265.1. Lineage (NCBI taxonomy): Bacteria > Bacillati > Actinomycetota > Actinomycetes > Kitasatosporales > Streptomycetaceae > Streptomyces > Streptomyces sp. NPDC102283. The sequence goes on along the minus strand of NZ_JBIWLQ010000015.1, from coordinate 101,373 downwards.
CCCGGAGTGGCCGAGGCTCCAGCAGCGTTAGGGCGTGTTTCGAAAGTCCCGCCTGCGCCGCGCCCGCCCTCCGGGCGGACGGCGCTACTTTCGAAACACGCCCAGGGCCCGACCGGCGGATCGGGGCCGGGTCCGCCGGGCGTGCCCCCGAATACCCCCGGGGGCAGGCCCGGGGCACGCCCGGGGGCGTCACTTGGCGTCCGCGTACCGCTCCACCACCGCCGTCGTGAAGGGAAACCGCACCGGCGTCTGTCCGAAGGCGGTCCGCCCGGCCAGCTCGCCCGCCGCGCGGATCGCCTCGGCGACGGCCCCGGTCTCCCCGGCCGGGCAGTGCACGATCACCTCGTCGTGCTGGAAGAACACCAGCTGCGCCCGCAGCCCCTGCTCATGGAGCGTCCGGCGCAGCGCGGCCAGCAGCAGCAGCGCCCAGTCGGCCGCGCTGCCCTGCACCACGAAGTTACGGGTGAAGCGCCCCCTGGCCCGCGCCGGACCGCCGTCGGCCGAGGCCCCGGAGCCCTCGGAACCCTCCTGGGGAAGGCCCGCCTCCTCGTCCTGGCCCGTCAGCGCGACCGGCGGGCTGGTCCGGCCCAGCCAGGTCCGCACCACCCGTCCCTCCTCGCCCGCCCGCGCCGCGTCGTCGACATAGGCGACGGCGAGCGGGAAGCGGCGGCGCAGCGCGGCCAGGTTCTTCAGCCCGTCCCCGGACGTCTGGCCGTAGACCGCGCCGAGCAGCGCCAGCTTCGCGTGCTCGCGGTCACCCCGGAACGCCCGGTCGGACAGCGCCTTGTAGAGGTCGCCGTCATGACCGGCCACCTCCATCAGGCCCCGGTCGCGGGAGATCGCCGCCAGCACCCGGGGCTCCATCTGGTCGGCGTCCGCGACGACCAGGCGCCACCCCTCGTCGGCGACGACGGCCTGCCGGATCACCTTGGGGATCTGGAGGGCCCCGCCGCCGTTGGTCGTCCAGCGGCCGCTGACCGTGCCGCCCGGCTGGTACTCCGGGCGGAAGCGGCCCTCGCGCACCCAGTCCTGGAGCCAGGACCAGCCGTGCGCCGTCCAGATCCGGTACAGCTTCTTGTACGCGATCAGCGGCTCGACCGCCGGATGGTCCACCTCCTCCAGCTCCCACCGCCGGGTCGACTTCACCGGTATCCCCGCCTGCGCGAACGCCTTCACCACATCGGCGGGCAGGTCGGGCCGGACCCTCCGGCCGAACGCCGCCGACACCTCGTCCGCCAGCTCGGCGAGCCTGCGGGGCTCGCCGCCGCCCGCGTACCGCTCGCCCAGCAGTCCGTTCAGCAGCTCCCGGTGGACGTCGGCGCGCCAGGGCAGCCCGGCCCGGTGCATCTCGGCGGCCACGAGCATCCCCGCCGACTCCGACGCGGTCAGCAGCCGCATCCGGTCCGGGTGCTCCGCCGCTTCGTGACGGCGCACCTGGTCCGCGTAGACCCGCAGGAGCCCCTCGAACGGCACCCCGGGACCGGACGGCGGCTCGAAGAGGGAGGACTGCGCGCCCGGTTCGGCGGACCGGGCGGGCGGGTCCGGCGGCACCGGCCCGTTGTCCAGCCGGGCCAGCGCGGCGGCGGCGGAACGGGGCTCGCCGAGCCGCCCGGCGTGCCCGAGCAGCAGCAGCTCGGCGCACTCGATGTCGTAGCACCGCTCCACCCGGACCCCGGCGGCCAGCAGCCGGGGGTAGATCTCGGCGGTCGACCGCCACACCCAGCGCACCACGTCCGGACGGGAGCGGACCGCCTCGACGAGGTCGGGCTCGGCGACGACCGGCCCGGCGGGCGTGCCGTCCCGGGCCAGCGGCGCGAGCAGCGCCCCGCCCCCGTCCGCAGCCGCCACCGCCCACCGTTCGGTCATGGGTGCGAGTCTGGCACCCGCCACTGACAGTGCCCCGGAGGCGGGCCCGACTGGCCGCCCGCCGCCGCAGCCGTGAGGATCACCTCATGGAAGCGATCGTGTACGAGGAGTTCGGCGGCCCCGGCGTCCTGCACCTGGAGCGCCGCGATCCGCCGCGTCCCGGCCCCGGCCAGGTCCGGGTCGCCGTGCGCGCGGCCGGCGTGAACCCGCTCGACCACAAGATCCGGAACGGCCTGATGGAGGACGCCTTCCCCACCCCGCTGCCTGCCACGCCCGGAGCCGAATTCGCCGGGGTGGTCCTGGAGGCGGGGGAGGGCGTCACGGGTTTCGCCCCCGGCGACGAGGTCCTCGGCTGGAGCGCCACCGGCTCCTACGCCACCGAGGCGCTGGCCGAGGCCGCCTCCCTCGCGCGCAAGCCGGACGGGCTGTCCTGGGAGGAGGCCGCCGCGCTGCCCGTCGCGACCGACACCGCCTCCCGGGTGCTGGACGAACTGGCGCTGGCCGAGGGAGAGACGCTGCTCCTGCACGGGGCGGGCGGCGGGGTCGGCTCCGTGGCCGTACAGCTCGCGGCGGCCCGCGGCGCGACCGTCATCGGCACCGCGTCCCCGGCCAACCACGACTATCTGCGGGTGCTGGGCGCGGTCCCGGTGGCGTACGGGGACGGGCTGGTCGAGCGGGTGCGCGAGCTGGCCCCGGAGGGCGTGGACGCGGTGTTCGACGCGTCGGGGCGCGGCGCGCTGCCCGCCTCCATCGAACTGCGCGGCGGCACCACTGAGCGGATCGTCACCATCGCGGACGGGGACGCCGCCGAGCTGGGCGTCGCGTTCTCCTCCGGCGGCGGCGGGCCCTCGGCCGACCGCCTCGGGGAGAACGCCCGGCTGGCGGAGGCCGGCGAGCTGCGTGTGGAGATCGCCCAGGTCTTCCCGCTCGCGGACGCCGCGAACGCCCACGCCCTGAGCGAGGGCGGCCACGTCCGCGGCAAGCTGGTCCTGCTGCCGTAGAAGGCGGTACGGGCCGTACGAGTCGTACGAGTCGTACGGGTCGTACGGGTCGTACGGGTCGGTCGCAGGTCGTGCAGGGGGGCGGGCGGTGCGAGCCGGGCCCACGGTCGCGGGCCGTGCGGGCGGTGCGCCTACCCTTGGCCGGATGGAATCGGTGATCGACCGGGCGTGCGCGGCGGCCCTCTACGCGGAGGGCGACGCCGCCCTCGACACCGGGGCCTCCCTGCTCGCCGCCGCCCCGGAGGCTGACGCGGAGGCGCACCGGCGCGGCGAGGAGTTCGTGCGCCGGGCGTGGGACCGGGGCTGGCACCCGGCCGACCTGGTCCGGTTCGTCCGCCACGAGCTGGACGAGCGGCGGGCGGCGCTGGCGGCGACCCTGATCGCCGCCGAGACCGCCCGGTACGCGGAGCTGCCGCCCCGCTGGCGCCGGCAGCTCGCCGAGCTGCCCGCCCCCGTGCCGCGCAACCTCCCCGACCGGTTCCGCTACGCCGGTGACCTGCTGGAGCTGTACCGGCTGCTGCTGCGGCTGCCCGCCATCGAGCCCGTGGGGCCCCCGCCCGGCGCCGCCGCCGACCACCTGCACCGGCCGCCCGCCGCCGACGAGCCCCGCATGCTCACCCGGATCCGGGCGCTGCTGGCGAAGGCGGAGGCGACCGGCTTCCCGGAGGAGGCCGAGGCGCTGACCACCAAGGCGCAGGAGCTGATGGCCCGGCACAGCGTCGACGAGGCCCTCCTCGCCGCCCGGGCGCACAGCCGCGAGACGCCGGGCGCCTGCCGGATCGGGGTGGAGCCCCCGTACGAGAGCGCCAAGGCGATCCTGCTCGACGCCGTCGCCTCCGCGAACCGCTGCCGGGCCGTGTGGAACGACGATCTCGGCTTCACCACGGTCGTCGGCTTCGAGCCGGACCTGGAGGCCGTCGAGCTGCTGTTCACCTCTCTGCTCGTTCAAGGTGCGGCCGCGATGACCCGGGCGGAGGCCGGGCAGCGCGCCGGGGGACGCAAGCGGACCAAGACCTTCCGGCAGGCGTTCTGGATGGGGTACGCCCAGCGGCTCGGCCGCCGGCTCGCCGACGGCGCCGAACGGGCCACGGCGGCGGCGGACGGCGCCGCCGCGGCCCCGGCCGGCGAGCTGCTGCCGGTGCTGGCCGCCCGGGACGTCGCGGTCACCGACACCGCCGGGCGGATGTTCCCGAGGACCACGACCACCCGGGTCCGCGGCGTCACCGACCTGGACGGCTGGACGCACGGCACCGAGGCCGCCGACCGGGCCCGCACGGGCGGCACGCCCCGGGAACCCGAAGGCGAAATCGCGAGGTAAGTCGAGCTTGTCCCGCATTGCACCGTTAGGCTCGGCCCATGAGCTGGCTCCGGGCGCTGAAGGAGACCGCCCGCTCGGGGCTGGAGATCGAGCGGCAGAGACTGGAGCCCCTCATCGCCTTCCGCGGTGCGGCCGGCCTCGCCCTCGTCGTCGGGGTCAGCCTCGTGCTGTTCGGGCCGGAGATCGCGGCCAGTTCCGCCTTCGGCGCGTTCCAGGCGGCCATCGCCACCTTCCAGCGCAGCTGGCGGCCGCGCCCCGTCCTCGCTCTCGTCTCCGGTGTGAGCCTCGCCGTCTCGACGTTCGTCGGCTATGTCAGCGGCGCGCACGTCGTGCTCTTCCTGTGCCTCCTCGGCGCCTGGACCTTCCTCGCCGGACTCGCCTGGGCGGCGGGCCCCACGGGTGGCATCATCGCCGCGTCGAACGTCGCGATCATGCTGGTGACGATCACCCTGCCCACCTCGGTCGTGGACGCCGCCGTCCACGCCGGGATGATCGCCGTCGGCGGCTTCGTCCAGGCGACGCTCATCGTCCTCTTCCCGGTCCGCAGATGGGGCGCCCAGCGCGACGCGCTCGCCGACGCCCTGGCCGCCGAGGCCGACTACGCCCGGCGGCTGCGCCACGACCCGGTCGCCCCCTTCGACCCGCTGCCCCTGATGACCGCCCGCAGCGCCGCCGCCGTCACCCCGCGCCAGGCCCGCCGCCGCCCCGCCGAACTGCACGGGGCCCGGGGGGTCGCCGAGCGGCTGCGCCCGGTGCTCGCCTCGCTCGCGGACCCGGCTATGGGGGTGCCCGGCGACGGTCTTGAGCGGCTCTGGGTGAACGAGCTGCTGGGCGCGGCCGGATCGGTCCTGGACGCCGCCGCGCGGGCCGTCCGGCACGGCGAACCCGTCCACCTCTCCGCCACCGACCTGGGCGTCCTGAAGACCCCCGACAACGACGTGATCCTCGTCGGCCCCGCCCGCCGTGCCGCCGACCGGCTCGCGGCCCTGCTCGACGACGTCCTGGAGATCGCGGAGGGCACGGGGACCGACAGCGGGGTCCCCTCCGACCTCGCCCCGGACACCCGGCACCGGCCCACGCTGCTGAGACTGGTCCCGGTGGTGCTGGCCTCGATGCGCCGCGAACTGCACCACGGCTCGCCGATCATGCGCCACGCCATCCGGGTCTCGGTGGTCGCCGTCTCCGGGTACTTCGTCGGCGAGGCCGTGCCCCTCGGCCACGGCTACTGGGCCCCGATGACCGCCGTCATGGTGATGCGGCCCGAGTTCTCGCAGACGTACGCCCGTGCGGCGGGACGCTTCGGCGGCACCCTGGTCGGCGTCGGGCTCGCCACCGCCGTCGTGCAGACCGCGAGCCCCGACGCCCGGCTCTCGGCGCTCCTCGCGGTGGTCTGCGCCTGGCTGATGTACCTGCTGATGCGCACCGGCTACGCGGTCGGCCAGGTCTGTGTCGCCGCGTACGTCGTCTTCCTGCTCGGCATGGCCGGCGACGACTGGTCCCAGACCGTCACCGAGCGCATCGTGCTGACGCTCGTCGGCGGACTCCTCGCGATGATCTCGTACGCCGTCTACCCGGCCTGGGAGACCCCGCGGCTGCGCAACCGGCTGGCCGAGTGGCTGGTGGCGGACGGGCGGTACGCGGCCACGGTCGTCGACCGGTACGCGGACCCCGCCAACCGGGACGCCGAGGACGTCCGGGACGCCCTGATCGCCACCCGGGAGGCCCGTGTGGCGTGGCAGGAGGCGCTGGCGACCGCCCAGCACGAGCCCGTGCGCCACCGGGGCATCTCCCGGGCCGCCGCGACCGACGCCCAGCACGCGCTGGCCCAGCTGGGCCGGTCCGCGATGGTCCTGGAGGCCCATCTGCCGACCGGGTCGGCCGACCCGGTGCCCGGCGCCGCCCAGCTGGCCGAGGCATTGCGCCGGGCCACCGAGAAGGGCGCCAAGGCGGTACGGGAGCGGCGGCTGCCCGACTGGCAGCCGGTGGTGGACGCGGTGGCCCACTGGGACATGCCCACCTCGACGGACGACGGCACGACCCCGGTCGGCGACCCGGTCGTGCGCCGGGGCGCGGCGCTGCTCCTGGACGCGCTGGAGGAGTTCACCCGCGCCCTGGACGAGCGGGGCGGCTCCACCCGGGTCAGCAGCACGCTGGCCGAGGGCTGAACGGCCGCCGGGCGGCGGTCAGGCCGCGGCGGGCGTCACGGAGCGGGGACCTCGGGGAGGTCCGGGAGGTCGGGGAGCGAGGGCATGCCGCTCGGCAGCTTGCCCGGGTCGGCCTTGGTGAGGGTGTCCTTGACGCCGCCGTCCCACGAGAGGGCCAGCTTCGTGCCGTCCACGGAGTCGATCGCGCCCATCGTGCGGTCGGTGGAGCCGCCGGTGCACTTCAGCGCCAGCATCGGTTCGCCGCCCATGTCCTTCACGTCGCCCTGGCACACGGACTGGTCGGCGACCAGCGCGACCTTGCGGGCGCTGACGGACACCGTGACGTTCTTCCCGTCCGTCAGCCCCACCCAGGTGCCCTCCAGTGCCGCCGCGTCCACGGCGCCGCTTCCGGTGGAGTCCCCGGAGCCGTTCCCGCCGCTCCCGGGTGTCGCGCTCGCGGCGGAGTCCGCGCCGGAATCCTTGCTCGCGTCGTCGCCGCCGCATGCGGTCAGCGCCAGTGAGGCGGCCAGAGCGGCGACCGCGACGGCGCCGGTGCGTAGAGACCTGATCACGTGGAGTTCCCCCTTGCTGTTTTCCGGTCGAAGGACCGCGCCACGTTACCAAGGCCCGTAACGATCAACTCCCTTGAACGGGAGCGAAATAGGCGTGCCGTTCGTCTCTCTTCCCGGAGGGTGCGACCGGGGCGGAAAAGCCTGTAATCAAAGGAACACCCCGCGTGCACGTGCATCTGCTCATGCATTGGCATATGAACAGAGCTATGATCCGAGCTAGTTGACACCTGCACCTTGCAACTCGGGGAGCGTCCTGTGCACGACGTGTACAACGGCATGGCGGCCACAGAGCTTCGCGGAGTCGTCTGGCAGAAGAGCAGGCACAGCAACTCCCAGGGGTCCTGTGTGGAGTTCGCGCGGCTGCCCGGAGGGGATGTGGCGATGCGGAACTCCCGTCACCCCGACGGGCCCGCCCTCGTCTATACGCCCGCGGAGATAGAGGCGCTGCTGCTCGGCGTCAAGGACGGCGAGTTCGACCACCTCGCCGCCGGCGCCTGACGCGGGGTCCGGCCCGTGACGGGCCGGACCGGGGTACTCACGAACCCGGCTTCTGGTTCTCCTGGAGCCGGAAAAGAGCCCAGACGACCTTGCCGTACAGCGGCCCGGAGGGCAGTTCTCCGAGCGGTACGGGAGAAGGGTGCCAGCCCCAGCTGTCACTGACGCATTCCACCAGGAACAGTCCGCGGCCGGATTCGGCCGAATCCGCCGCCTCGCCCGCCACCGGGCTCTCCCGGCTGGGGTCGCGCACCGCGCACACCAGTCGCGAGGTCCAGCGCATCAGGTGCAGTCGCACCGGCGGGTCCTGGAATTCGCGGGGCGGATCGTCGGGCAGCGCGTGGCGCAGGGCGTTGGTGACGAGTTCGGACACCACCAGGGCGACATCGTCGAAACGGTCGCCCAGTTCCCACCGCTCCAGCGTCGACCGGGTGAACTTCCTTGCTCCGCCGACCGCTTCGTAGCGTGCGGGCAGAGCACAGGACGCCGATCCGGCAACCCCTGAGGGGTCGGTGGGGGGAAGCCCCTGCCGTAACGGCTCGAGCATCGTCGATCCATTCGTCCCCATACGAGGCACTCCCGGGATTCGCGGCTGTAGCGGCACTGCCTGTAGCGGTACTGCGGGGGGTACAGCGGCACAACACGAGCACGCAGGTGCGCGAGGGCCATGGTTCCGAATGCGCAGGGCAGATGCAAGGGCAGATGCACGTGCACGCGCCGGACCTGCCCGATACCGTGGTGGTTCTGGGGTATTTCTTCCCGAGGTCAGTTTCGGAGGTTTCCGGACGTCTTCCCATTTCCGTAATCGAATGAGTACGGGCTGAAGCGTTTTGGTGGCAGAATCCGGCACTCGGGGTTGGGGGCTCCGGATGCCAGGTAGGCGATGGGGAGGGTCGGACCAGTGTCGGCAGGCGAGTCGAGTGGATCGGTGGTGCGGCGCATCCTCCTGGGCTCTCAGCTCAGGAGACTGCGGGAGTCGCGCGGAATCACCCGTGAGGCGGCCGGCTACTCGATCCGGGCCTCCGAATCGAAGATCAGCCGCATGGAGTTGGGACGGGTGAGCTTCAAGGCCAGGGACGTCGAGGACCTGCTCACGCTCTACGGAGTCGCGGACGAGGCGGAGCGCGACTCCCTCCTCGGCCTGGCCCGTGAGGCCAACGTGGCGGGCTGGTGGCACAGTTACGGAGACGTGCTGCCCGGCTGGTTCCAGACGTACATCGGCCTGGAGGGCGCCGCCTCCCTCATCCGTATCTATGAAGTGCAGTTCGTGCACGGGCTGTTGCAGACCGAGGCGTACGCCCACGCCGTCGTCTCGCGCGGGATGCGCGGCGCCTCGCCCGCCGAGATCGACCGCCGGGTGGCCCTGCGCCTGGAGCGCCAGAAGGCCCTCGTCTCGGAGCGCGCCCCGACGTTCCACGCCGTTCTCGACGAGGCGGCCCTGCGCCGCCCGTACGGCGAACGCGACGTCATGCGTGCCCAATTGCGGCATCTGATCGATATGTCGGAGCAGCCGAACATCACGCTCCAGGTCATGCCCTTCAGTCACGGCGGTCATGCCGGCGAGAGCGGATCGTTCACGATGCTGCGTTTCCCGGAATCCGATCTGTCGGACATTGTCTATTTGGAGCAGCTGACGAGCGCGCTCTATCTGGACAAGCCCGAGGAAGTCGCGCAGTACGAAAAGGCCATGGCTGGTCTCGCCCAGGACAGCCCCACACCGGAAGACAGTCGGGATCTTCTGCGCGGTCTACTCCAACTGGCGTAATTTCTCAGTACGATGACGTCGCATCAGGAGTCTGCGAACGCCTGCAGTAAGGGATTGCATGTCCTACTTCCATGAACTGGCCCACCAGTACATCGACGGCGAGTGGCTGATCGGCAGCGGCTCGTGGGACATCATCGATTTCAATCCCTACAACGGTGAGAAACTCGCCGCCGTCACCGTGGCCACCGCGCTGGAGGTCGACCGGGCCTACCGGGCCGCCGAGCGGGCCCAGCGGGAATGGGCCGCCGTCAATCCGTACGAGCGCCGCGCCGTCCTCGAACGCGCGCTCCGCGCCACCCGTGAGCGCACGGAACAGATCGTCGAGGCGATCATCGACGAACTGGGCGGCACCCGGCTGCGGGCCCAGTACGAGGTCCGTGGTGCCACCGAATTCCTGCGCGAGGCGATCCGCCAGGCGCTGCGGCCCACCGGGCGGCTGCTGCCCGCCGTGGGGGACGGCCGGGAGAACCGGCTCTACCGGCTGCCCGTCGGCGTCGTGGGTGTCATCAGCGCCTTCAACTTCCCCTTCCTGGTGACGATGAAGTCCGTCGCGCCCGCCCTGGCGCTCGGCAACGCGGTCGTCGTGAAGCCCCATCAGAACGCGCCCGTCGTGGGCGGCGGTCTGATCGCGCGGATCTTCGAGGACGCCGGACTGCCGGCCGGGCTGCTCAACGTGGTGATCACCGACAGCGCCGAGATCGGCGACGCGTTCATCGAGCACCCCGTGCCCAAGGTGATCTCGTTCACCGGCTCCGACCGCGTCGGCCGGCACATCGCCGCCACCGCGGCGGGCGCCTTCAAGCGGACCATCCTCGAACTGAGCGGCAACAGCGCCCTGGTGGTGCTGGAGGACGCCGACATCGACTACGCGGTCCAAGCGGCCGTCTTCAGCCGCTTCCTGCACCAGGGGCAGGTCAGCATGGCGGCCAACCGGATCCTGGTGGACCGGTCGGTGGCGGCGGAGTTCACCGAGCGGTTCACCGCCGAGGTGGCCGCCCTGAAGGCCGGGGACCCGAGGGACCCGGAGACCCGGATCGGACCGGTCATCAACGCCTTCCAGGCCGACGCGTTGGACGCCCTCGTCGACCGGGCGGTCGCGGACGGCGCGACGGCACTCGTGCGCGGCCGGACCGTCGGCAACGTCGTCGGCCCGACCGTCCTGACCGACCTCGGGGAGGACTCCCCGCTGCTTCAGCAGGAGATCCTCGGCCCGGTGGCCCTGCTGATGACGTTCGACGGCGAGGAGGAGGCCGTGCGGATGGTCAACGAGAGCCCGTACGGTCTCAGCGGCGCGGTGCACACCCGGGACGCGGAGCGCGGCGTGAAGTTCGCGCAGCGCATCGTCAGCGGGATGTTCCACGTCAACGACTCCACCGTGCAGGACGATCCGCTGGTCGCGTTCGGCGGCGAGAAGACGTCCGGGGTGGGACGGCTGAACGGCGAGGCCGTCGTCGAGGCGTTCACCACCCAGCGGTGGATGTCGATCCAGCACGGCCGCTCCGCCTTCCCGTTCTGACGGGGCCTCCGCCCTCCTCGGCCTTCCTCAGTTCCCCGGCCCCCGGAACGTGGTGCGGTAGGCGCTGGGCGAGACGCCGAGCGCCGCGTGGAAGTGGTGGCGCAGATTGGCCGCCGTGCCGAGCCCGGCGCGCGCGGCCACCTGCTCGACGGGTACGTCCGACTCCTCCAGCAACTCCCGTGCCAGCTCGATGCGTTGCCGGGTCAGCCAGTTCATCGGCGTCAGACCCACCTCGTCCCGGAACCGCCGGGTGAAGTGCCGCACGCTCATCGACTCCCTGGCCGCCAACTGCCCCAGGGTGATCGGGTCCTGGAGCCGCCGCAGCGCCCACGCGCGGGCGGCCGAGGTCCCCGGAGCCGACCGTTCGGGCATCGGCCGCCGGATGTACTGGACCTGCCCGCCCTCGCGGTGGGGCGGCACGACCGTGCGCCGGGCCACGTCGTTCGCGACGGCCGTTCCGTGGTCGCGGCGGATCATGTGCAGGCAGAGGTCGATTCCCGAGGCGCAGCCCGCCGAGGTGAGCACCCTCTCCCCGTCGGTGTAGAGCACGTCCGGGTCCAGCCGGACCCGGGGGAAGAGCCGCGCGAACAGCTCCGTGTACCGCCAGTGGGTGGTCGCCGTATGGCCGTCCAGCAGTCCGGCCGAGGCCAGCACGAACGCGCCCGTGCAGATCGAGGCCACCCGGGCGCCGGGCCGGATCAGTGTGAAGGCCTCCGCCAGCGGGGCCGGGAGCGCCGGCGTCTCCTGGACGTAGTCCTCGTACGAGGACAGGACGACCACCGTGTCGGCCTCGGCCAGCGCCTCGGGGCCGTGCGGGACGGCCACGGTGAAGTCGCCGTCCGTGCGCACGTCCCCGGGCGACAGGGAGCAGGTGGCGACCTCGTACAGCGGCTCGCCGTCCGCCGAGGCCCCGCGCCGGGCCTGGCCGAAGAGCTGGTGCACGATGCCCAGTTCGATGGGGAGCAGAACCTCGCGGGCGAGCACGGCGACGCGGTGCCGCCCGGGGTGGATGAAGACCGTCATGGCCATATCCTTGCGCACCCGGTCCATCTGGACACTCGTGGGGACGGGCCCCGCTCGCGACGCTTGGGTCCATGGCCCCTTCGACCTCGGCATCTCCGTACACCCCGTCCTCCCGCCGGACCTCGCGCATCCATCGCGCCTGGCTGATGGCCGCCGTCGCGGGCGCGGCCATCGTCACGGCCGGGGCGTTCACCACCGTGCCGGGCCTGCTGGTGACGCCCCTGCACGAGGAGTACGCCTGGGAGCGCGGGCAGATCGCGCTCGCCGCCTCGGTGAACATGGTGCTGTTCGGCCTCACCGCCCCGTTCGCGGCGGCGCTGATGGACCGGATCGGGGCCCGCCGCGTCGTGATGGGCGCGCTGCTCCTGGTCTCGGCGGGGGCGCTGCTCACCGGCGTCATGACGCGGCCGTGGCAGCTGGTCGCGTACTGGGGCGTGCTGATCGGCCTCGGCAGCGGCTGCCTGACCATGACGTTCGCCGCCGGGATCACGGCCCGCTGGTTCGACCGGCGGCGCGGCCTGGTGACGGGTGCGCTCAGCTCCTCCAGCCACCTGGGCCAGCTGCTCTTCCTGCCCCTGCTGGCCTGGTCCGTGGGCCGCTTCGGCTGGCGTCCGCCGGTGGTGACGCTGGCACTGGTGGCCCTGGCGGTCGCCGCCCTGGTGTTCCTGCTGCTGCGCGACCACCCGGCGGACGCGGGCGTGAAGCCGTACGGGGCGAAGGAGTTCGTTCCGAGGCCGCCCCCGATCCCCGGTGCGGCCGTGCGGGCGCTGAGGGTGCTGCTGCGTGCGGCGCGCACCGGTCCGTTCTGGCTGCTGGCCGGGATGTTCGCCCTCTGCGGGGCCTCCACCAACGGCATCATGTGGTCCAACTGGGCGCCCGCGGCACACGACCACGGCATGCGGGCCACGGCGGCGGCCTCGCTGCTGTCCCTCGTCGGGATCTTCTCCGCCCTCGGCGCGCTGCTGGCCGGCTGGCTGACCGACCGGTTCGATCCGCGCCGTCTGCTGACCGTCTGCTTCGCCGTCCGCGCGCTCACCCTGCTCGCCCTGCCCCTGCTGTTCACCTCCACGGTCACGGCCCCGATGCTCCTGTTCGTGGTGGTCTACGGACTCGTCGACGTGGCGACCGTGCCGCCCGTCATCGAGCTGGCCCGCCGGGTGTACGGGGACGACGGCCCCGTGGTCTTCGGCTGGACGAACGCGGCCCACCAGGTGGGGGCGGGCGCCTCGGCGTTCCTCGGGGCCACCGCGCGGGACGTCTTCGGCACGTACGACGTGGTGTGGGCCGCGCTGGCGGTCGGCTGCCTCGTCGCCGCGCTGCTGGCCCCGGCCGTACGGATGAGGGCACACCGACCGGCCGGGCGCAAGCGGGCGGGCTACCCTAGTCAAAGTTGAATAGGAAGATGGGTGTTGGGTGTCATGTCCGCGATCCGACTGCTGGTCCTCGGCGCCGTGCGCATGCACGGCCGCGCACACGGCTATCAGGTCCGCAACGACCTGGAGTTCTGGGGCGCGCACGAGTGGTCCAACGCCAAACCCGGGTCGATCTACCACGCCCTGAAGCAGATGGCGAAGCAGGGGCTGCTGCTCGCGCACGAGACGGCCCCGTCCACGGCGGGCGGCCCCCCGCGCACCGAGTACGAGCTCACGGACGAGGGGCTGGCGGAGTGCCGCCGCCTGCTGCGCGACGCCATCCGCTCCTACGACCAGGGCGTGGACGTCCTCTCGGCGGCCATCGGTTTCATCGTCGACCTGCCCCGGGCGGAGGCGGTCGCGCTACTCAAGGAGCGGATCGAGGGCATCGAGAAGTGGCGCACGGCGGTCACCGAGTACTACACCCCCGAGGAAGGCCCCGAATCCCTCGGCCACATCGGCGAGATCATGAACTTCTGGGTGCACTCGGCCGACTCCGGCGCGGAGTGGACCCGGGGTCTGATCGCCCGCATCGAGGGCGGTGCCTACACCTTCGTCGACGAGGGTGACCCGTTCGTCGGGCTGCTCGCCGATGACGAGGGGAATCCTTACGCCACCGGTGTGCCCCACCCCGGGGACCACGACTAATCAAGTTTGACGAATGAAGGATCCGGGTTTACCTTCGACCTCCTAGTCAAGTTTGACTACAGGAGGGCGGGGAACGTGACCGAAGCGATCGTCATGGACGGCGTGCACAAGCGGTACGGGGAGAAGAGCGCCCTGGGCGGACTGGACCTGGCCGTCGGCGGCGGCACCGTGCACGGAGTGCTCGGCCCCAACGGGGCGGGCAAGACCACCGCCGTACGGATCCTGTCGACGCTGCTGCGCCACGACGCGGGCCGGGTGACCGTGGCCGGCCTCGACGTCCGCGAGCGGGCGGGCGAGGTGCGGCGCAGGATCGGGCTGCTCGGCCAGCACGCGGCGGTGGACGAGCAGCTCGGCGGGCGGCAGAACCTGGAGATGTTCGGGCGGCTGTACCACCTGGGCGCACGCCGGGCGGGCAGCCGGGCGGACGAACTGCTGGAGCGGTTCGGCCTCGCGGACACCGGGCGCAAGGCCGTCAAGCAGTACAGCGGCGGCATGCGCAGGCGCCTCGACCTGGCCGCGTCGCTGATCACCGATCCGGACGTGCTGTTCCTGGACGAGCCGACGACCGGCCTCGACCCGCGTGGCCGGACCGAGGTGTGGGACGCGGTGCGGTCCCTGGTCGGCGGCGGCACCACGGTGCTGCTGACCACGCAGTATCTGGAGGAGGCGGACCAGCTGGCCGACCGGATCTCCCTCATCGACGACGGCCGGGCGGTCGCCGAGGGCACCCCCGACGAGCTGAAGGCGCTCGTCGGCGGCGACCGGATCGACATCGTCCTGCGCGACGCGTCCCGGCTGGTGGAGGCGGGCGCGCTGCTCGGTGGCGCGGACCTGGTGCTGGACGCCGACCGGCGGCGGATCGGCGCGCCCGCCCCGGACCGGATGGCGGCCCTGGCCCGGACGGTGCGGGTGCTGGAGGAGGCGGGCATCGAGGCGGAGGACATCGCGGTGCGCCGCCCCACCCTCGACGAGGTGTTCCTGTCGCTGACCGGACAGCCCGCCGACGCACGGCGTACGGCGAAGGCGGAGAAGACGGGAAAGACGGAGGTGGCGGCATGAGCGCGGCGACGACGACGGCGCCCGGACCGGACGGGGCGTCCTCCCGGCTGGGCTGGGCCCTGGCCGACTCCTGGACGATGACCCGCCGTGAACTGGCGCACTGGGCCCGGCAGCCCGTCGCGGTCCTGGTCAACCTGGTCTTCCCGGTGATGCTGCTGCTGATGTTCACCTATCTGGTCGGCGGCGGCCGGGGCGTGGACGGCGACCCCACGGAGTTCCTGGTCCCCGGGATGCTCGCGCTGACCATGGCCTTCGGCCTGGAGAGCACGATGCTCGCGGTCACCCAGGACCTCGGCAAGGGCGTCATCGACCGCTTCCGCTCGATGCCGATGGTCCCCGGCGCCGTCCTGGTCGGCCGCAGCGCCGCGGACATGCTCCAGTCGACGGCCGGGCTCGCGGTGATGACCGGGGTCGGCTACGCGGTCGGCTGGCGCTGGCACCACGGGGCCGCCGCCGCGCTGGGAGCGTTCGGGCTGCTGCTCCTGCTGCGGTTCGCGATGCTCTGGGTCGGCATCCTGCTGGCCATGGTGGCGGGGCGGCCGGAGATGGTCGGGGCGGTCCAGATCCTGGTCTGGCCGGTCGGCTTCCTCTCCAACGTCTTCGCCACCCCGGATTCGATGCCGGGCTGGCTGGGCGCGGTGGTCGAGTGGAACCCGATGTCCGCCACGGCCACCGCCGTACGGGAGTTGTTCGGCAATCCGGGCGGCGCGACCGGCTCCTGGGCGGCCGAGCACGCCGAACTCCTCGCGGTGCTCTGGCCGGTGGCCATCATCGCGGTGTTCTTCCCGCTGGCGGTGGCCAGGTTCGCGCGCCTCAGCCGGTAGCCGTGCTCCGCGTGGCGCCGCGAGCCGTGCTCAGTGGTGGAAGGCCGTCGGTGCCGCCCGGTCATGGCTCAACGGGTGTTTCTGGGCCCGGAGTTCGGGAAGCAGCAGCTTCAGGTCCTCGATCAGCAGCTCGGCCAGGTCCGAGGAGAACCCGTTGCGGCACACCACGCGCAGCACCGAGAGGTCCTGCCGGTTGGCGGGGAAGGTGTACGCGGGCACCAGCCAGCCGCGCTCCCGCAGCCGGCGGGACACGTCGAAGACGTCGTACGCGTGCACGTCCGCGTCGGTCGTGAAGGCGAACACCGGCAGCTCGTCGCCCCGGGTGAGGAGTCGGAAGTCGCCCAGCCCCTCCACCGCGCGGGCCAGACCGCACGCCACGTCCCGGGAGGCCTGCTGGACCGCGCGGTAGCCCTCGTGCCCGAGGCGCAGGAACGTGTAGTACTGCGCGACCACCTGCGCCCCGGGCCGGGAGAAGTTCAGCGCGAACGTCGGCATGTCGCCGCCCAGGTAGTTGACCCGGAAGACCAGCTCCTCGGGCAGCGCGTCCGCCGTCCGCCACAGCGCCCAGCCGACCCCCGGGTAGACGAGGCCGTACTTGTGCCCCGAGGTGTTGATCGACGCCACCCTCGGCAGCCGGAAGTCCCACACCAGGTCCGGGTCGAGGAAGGGCGCCACCATCGCGCCCGACGCCCCGTCCACATGGACCGGGACGTCGAGGCCGGTCCGCTCCTGGAACGCGTCCAGGGCCGCGCACAGCTCCGCGATCGGCTCGTAGGACCCGTCGAAGGTGGAGCCGAGGATGCCGACGACCCCGATGGTGTTCTCGTCGCACAGCTCGGCGGCGGCCGCCGGGTCGAGGTGGAACCGCTCGCCCTCCATGGGCACGAGCCGGGCCTCCACCTCCCAGAAGTCGCAGAACTTCTCCCAGCAGACCTGCACATTGACGCCCATCACCAGATTGGGCCGGGCCGTCGCGGGATAGCGGTCCGCGTTCCGCTTCGCCCAGCGCCGCTTCAGGGCGAGCCCCGCGAGCATGCACGCCTCGCTCGACCCGGTGGTCGAACAGCCCACGGTCGCCCTCGGATCGGGCGCGTTCCACAGGTCGGCGAGCATCGCCACGCAGCGCCGCTCCAACTCGGCGGTGCGCGGGTACTCGTCCTTGTCGATCATGTTCTTGTCCCGGCACTCACCCATCAGGACGTCGGCCTGCGGCTCCATCCAGGTGGTGACGAACGTGGCCAGGTTGAGCCGTGAGTTCCCGTCGAGCATCAGCTCGTCGTGGACCAGCCGGTACGCCGTCAGCGGCGGCAGCGGCCCGTCGGGCAGCCGGTGCCGGGGCGGCGCGGTGTTCATCGCGGCCGTCGGGTCCGCCTCGCCGAAGAACGGGTTCAGGGCGAGCCTGCGCCGCTCCTTCGAGGGTTCGTCCTGTTCCGGGTGGGCACCGCGGTGGAGCGGCATGGTGGAGGCCCTTCTCTCGGCCGAAGCGGTCGGGTGCGGGGTCGGCTCTCGGCGCGGGGTCAGCTCTCGGCGGCCAGGCCCGCCTTGATCGCCCGGGTGAACTTCACGACCCGCTCGGCCTGCACCCGGGCGGCCGTCAGGGTCTGCTCGCCGACCGGGATGTCGCCCTGCCCGGCGACGTGGGAGGTGCCGTACGGGTTGCCGTCCACGAACTTCGTGGGGTCGGTGTACCCGGGGGTGACGAGGATGCCGCCGAAGTGGTGGATCGTGTTGTAGAGCGCGAGCAGCGTGGACTCCTGGCCGCCGTGGGCGGTGGCGCTGGAGGTGAAGCCGCTGTAGACCTTGTCGGCGAGCTGCCCCGCCTGCCACATCCCGCCGAGCGTGTCGATGAACTGCTTCAGCTGGGCTGTGACGTTCCCGTACCGGGTCGGCGAGCCGAAGATCACCGCGTCCGCCCACGCCATGTCGTCCTGCGAGACCTCGGGGATGTCCGCGGTCGCGGCCACGTTCGCGGCCCACGCCGGGTTGGAGTCGATGGCCGCCTGCGGGGCGAGCTCCGCCGCCCGGCGCAGCCGCACCCGCGCCCCGGCCCGCTCCGCGTCCCCGGCCATGGCCCTGGCGATCGCGGCGACGGTGCCGGTGGAGGAGTAGTAGATGACGGCGACGTTGACGGGCGTGGGCATGCGGGGGACCTCCGTCGGAGCGGGATCGATACAAGGCGGCGCAAAAGCGCACGAACCAGACGATACGGAGGTTCCGCGTGTCCGGCGCGTCGGGCGGGGCCTTCTCCGTGACCGGCACCGCCCCTCAGCGCAGCGACTTCCCGTCCCCGTCCAGCTGCATCTGGGGCCGCCCGGTGACCAGCAGCCAGGCGGGCAGGGTGGCGGCGCACAGCAGCGGCAGCACGGACGCGTCGCTCACCAGCACCGCCGCGGTGAACAGGCTCACCCAGCCCTGCCGGGTGACGGCCAGCAGTACGCCCAGCACCGCGCAGGACACCGCGAGCGACGGCGGGACCACGTCGACCAGCGCGTGGGCGCAGAGCCCGAGCGACACCCCCGCGAAGACCGCCGGGAAGATCCGGCCGCCCCGGAAGCCGGCGGCCGCCGCGATCACGAGGGCGGCCATCTTCACCACCGCCATCCCCGCGAACTCCCCGGCCGACCAGCCCTCCGGGTCCCCTGCGAGCACCTTCACCTCGTCGAGCCCCTTGAAGAGGGTGAGGTGGCCGCCCAGCGCGCCGAGCAGCCCCAACGCCAGCCCGCCCAGCGTCAGCGCGAGCACCGGATGCCGCAGCGCCGTGAAGACCCGGTGGGCCACCGGGAAGGCGTACACCGCGAGCAGGCCGAGGAGCGCGCCCGCCGAGGCGATCAGCAGGGCGGAGAGCAGATCGCCCCAGTGTGCTCCGGCGTACGCGGGGAGGGAGAGGTCGAAGCTGGGCTCGGCGATCAGCGACATGGTCAGCGCGCCCGCCGTACCGGCCGCGAGCGGGGCGAACAGCCGGTCCCAGAACGCCCCGGGGCCCGGCTGCGAGGCCAGCGCCTCGGAGAGGATCAGCGCGGCGGCGACCGGGGTTCCGAAGAGGGCCCCGATGGTCCCGGCCGCGGCGAGCGCCACCCACAGCTCGCCCGGCGCACCGGGCGCGAACCGCCGGCCGAGCCAGAAGGCCAGCGCGATGTTGGCCGCGGTGATCGGGTTCTCCGGCCCGAGGCTCACCCCGCCCGCCAGCGCCAGGACGGTCACCAGGAGCAGTCCGGGCACGATGCCGGGCCTCATCGGTGCGTCCACCAGTCCGGTGGTGGCCGGATCGGGCCCGCCGTGACCGGGCACGGCCCGCAGGACGAGTCCCACCGCGAGGCCGGTCGCGGTGAGCATCACGATCATCCACAGTGAGGAGAACCGCCCCACCCCGAGCGCGTCGGGCAGCGTCTCCCAGAGCACGTCCTGGAGCCGCTCCGCCAACAGGCTCACCCCGAGCAGGATCAGCGCGCAGGCGACGCCGACGGCGATCGCGGGCAGGACGAGCGGCAGCAGCCGCCGGGCCGGGGCGGCCGGAGGACGCGGGGGGCTCGGGGGAGCCGGCGGGGGTGCGGGGGAGTCGGGGGCCACCGGCTCACCCTAGGGTGACGAAGCAGACAAAACGCCCCAATGGTGGCCTCGATGGTCCCGCGTCACACCTTGCTGATCACCGCCGCCGTCCCGTACGCGCAGACCTCCGTGCCCACGTCCGCCGCCTCCGTGACGTCGAAGCGCATCATCAGGACCGCGTTCGCGCCCCGGGCCCTGGCCTGCTCCACGAGCCGCTCCATCGCCTGGTTGCGGGTCTCGACCAGCGTCTTCGTCAGCCCCTTCAGCTCACCGCCGATCATCGACTTCAGCCCGGCGCCGATCTGGCTCCCGAGGTGACGCGACCGCACGGTCAGTCCGAAGACCTCGCCGATGACCTGCGTCACCTGATAGCCGGGTACGTCGTTCGTGGTGACGACCAGCACGTCCGCCTGGGCGGCCTGACCGCCGCCGAAATCCTCAATGCCCATGTTTGTGGCACCTCCTGTGATCAGCTTCGGGCAGCTCCATGGGATGCGCATTCCCGCTGTGCGCCACTGGAACCACGGGCACCGGCCGGGCGTTGATAGCTTGGGGCAGCCACAGAGCCGCCATCGCACACCATCCTGGAGCCCGGACCCTTGAATACGCTTGCGCTCGGACCGAGCTGGCTGGACCCGGACTATCTGCTCAACACGTTCGGACTCCCCGGCCTCCTCCTCATCGTCTTCGCCGAGTCCGGCCTCCTGATCGGCTTCTTCCTGCCCGGCGACTCGCTGCTGTTCACCACGGGGCTGCTGGTGACCACGGGCCAGCTGAAGTACCCGCTCTGGCTGGTCTGCACGCTGGTGGCCGTCGCCGCGATCGTCGGCGACCAGGTGGGCTATCTCTTCGGCCGCAAGGTCGGACCGGCCCTCTTCAAGCGCCCCGACTCCCGCCTCTTCAAGCAGGAGAACGTGGAGAAGGCCCACGAGTTCTTCGAGAAGCACGGCCCGAAGTCCCTGGTCCTGGCGCGCTTCGTGCCCATCGTGCGCACCTTCACGCCGATCATCGCGGGCGTCAGCCGGATGAACTACCGCTCCTTCATCACGTACAACATCGTCGGCGCGATCCTCTGGGGCGTCGGCGTCACCGTGCTCGGCGCGATGCTCGGCAAGATCGACTTCGTGCACGAGCACATCGAGATGATCCTCATCCTGATCGTGCTCATCTCCGTGGTGCCGATCGTGGTCGAGGTGCTGCGGGCCCGCAGCCAGGGCAAGAAGGCCGCCGCGGCCGAGGCGCTGGAGGGCGGCGGCTCCGGCCGCCCCCCGACCGGCGGCAACGGCCCCTCCACCGGCCAGCGCGGCCGGCACGCCAAGCGCTGACCCCGCGCCGCGTACGTACGCACCGAAGGCGCCCCTCCCCGCGGACCGGGGGAGGGGCGCCTTCGTCGTACGAGGCACAGGCACGAGGCACAGGCACGGGTGGCGCGGCATGGGCACGAGGCACGGTGGCGTGGCCGCGCAGGCGCCGCGGGTCCGCGCGCTCAGAACCCCCTGGTCCGCTTCGCCGCCCGGCGACTCGCCCCGCCGACCGCACCCGGCGCCCCCATGAACAGCCGCGAGATCTCACTCCCCAGGTTCACCCCGATCGCGATGGCCAGCGCCGTCGCGACCGCCGTCGACAGCGAGGCCAGCCCCGTGTCCAGCTCGTTCTGCGCCACGCCCAGCAGACCGAAGTACGTCGCCGAACCGGGCAGCAGCGGCCCGATCGCCGCCGTGATGTACGGCAGCGAGGAGTGGAACCGGTAGCGCGAGAACAACTGGCCGAACAGCCCCACCAGACCGGCCGCCACCGCCGTCGCCGCGACCGGCGAGATGCCTCCGGTGCGGGCCATCGCCCCGAAGATGATCCAGGCCACGCCGCCGTTCAGGGTGACCGCCAGCACGGTGGAGCGCTCCTGCTGGAGCAGCACCGCGAACGCCAGGCTCAGCGCCATCGACGCCAGGATCTGGATCGCGGGCTCGTTGTACGGCGTGAACCGCGCCTCCGGATTGAGCTCCGCCCCCAGCTGCAGCCCCAGATACAGGACGATCAGCACGCCCGCGACGATCCCGATGAAGAAGTACATGACCTCCAGGAGGCGGGCCGAGGCGGTGATGTAGTAGCCGGTCAGCCCGTCCTGCACCCCCGCCACCAGCGCCCGCCCCGGCAGCAGCGCGAACAGCCCACCGGTGATCACCGCGGACGGGCGGATGTCCGTCGAATGGGTCAGCGTCAGCGCCACCCCCATCGCGGCGGGCGGCATCGCGGCCACCGTGAACTGGTAGAACTCCGGCAGCCCGCGCCCGGCGCACAGCCACGCGAGACGGTCGCCGAGCATCGCGCCCGCCGCCGCCACGACGAACACCAGGAACCCGCCGCCGACCAGCACGGAGGCCGAACCGGCCAGCAGCCCGGCGGCAGCCGTCAGCACCCAGCCCGGATACGGGTGGCGATTACGACGGATCTCCGCGAGCCGCCGGTAGGCCTCCTCCAGCGAGATCTCGGTGTCCGCGCTGGTGATGTCGTCGACCAGCCGGAACACGGCCGCCAGACGGGTGTAGTCGGTGCCCCGACGGCGTACCGTACGGCTCGCCGTCACCGGGTCGTCGACCAGCGACGGCTGGTGCGAGATGGACAGCAGGGTGAACGTGACCGTCGGCTCGCTGCGGTCGAGACCGTAGGACCGGGTCACCGCGAACATCGCCGCCTCGACGTCCTCGGCGCCCTCGCCGCCCGCCAGCAGCAGCTCCCCGATACGCAGCGTCAGGTCGAGCACGCGCGGCACGGCGGGACCCGTCTCGTCGTCCGTGCGCTGGATCGCCTCCGTGGCCGGACGCTCGGTCACCGGCATCCGCAGCATCGTGCGCATCCGGTCCTGCCAGGGCGCCTCCTTGGTCAGCCTGACCATCGGAATGCCCTGCGCCGGGGTGAACGCGGGCGGCGCCTGCTGGGCGTTGTACGTGCTCGGCGGGGTGAAAGCGGAACTCAGCGTGTCGGAGTTCGAACCGCCCCCGGAACCACCGCCCGAACCGGCCGGACCGGCCTGATCCTGGTGCACACCGGTCGGCAACGCGAACTCCGACGTCGGATGGTCCTCCTCGGGCGGCGATGCCGGCTGACTCGTCCCCGCGGGCGGCGCGAAAGCGCTCCGCGCCTCGTCGGACTGGGGCTTCTGGTCCTCAGGACCGCCCGATTCCGCCACCACTCGACCTCGTTCCTCCTCGACCGCACTTTCCTGGGTGTCTGTCCCGCCGCACGTGTGCCCAGTATGGCCACCGGCATGGGCCCCGCACGCGCGGGAATGCGGACAGCGAAACGGGCGGCACACCCGCGAAGGTGTACCGCCCGTTCCCCTACGGCCGTCCGGCTCACAAACGGAACCGGAAGAAGGACGTCAGTGCGCGCCGCCCTGCGCCTCAAGGCGCTTGTACGAGGCCTCGATCTCGGCCTCCGCCTCGGTACGGCCGACCCAGTCGGCGCCCTCGACGGACTTGCCCGGCTCCAGGTCCTTGTAGACCTCGAAGAAGTGCTGGATCTCCAGGCGGTCGAACTCCGACACGTGGTGGATGTCGCGCAGGTGCTCCACCCGGGGGTCGGATGCCGGGACGCAGAGCAGCTTGTCGTCGCCGCCCGCCTCGTCGGTCATCCGGAACATGCCGATGGCACGGCACTTGATGAGGCAACCGGGGAAGGTCGGCTCGTCCAGGATGACCAGCGCGTCCAGCGGGTCGCCGTCCTCGCCGAGGGTGTTCTCGACGAAGCCGTAGTCGGCCGGGTAGCTGGTCGAGGTGAAGAGTCGACGGTCCAGGCGGATCCGACCGGTCTCGTGGTCCACCTCGTACTTGTTCCGCGAACCCTTCGGGATCTCGATGGTGACGTCGAACTCCACGGGTGGCTCCTCCATGATCAACACATACGACTGGTGATTAAGTGTCCCCCACGCAGAAGAGTGCTCGCGAAAGGGGCTGGTCAACGGTGGCCGAGCCGGTGGTAAGACCGTCGATGCGCCCGTCGGACCCGTGGGGCAGGCTGAAGGTCCTGAAGAACAGACACAACGGGTCGTACACCTGGCAGGTCATCGCAGGCTCCGCAACGCTCGGCCTGGTCGTCGCTGCCGGCGCCGTCCTCGCCGCCGGCCCCTGGGACAACGGTCAGCGTAAGGCCGAGCGGGCACTGGCAGTCACCGCGGACCGAACAGGTGGCGCACATCACGGCCGCCCGACGCCCGACGGCCCCCGCCCGGCCCCCAGTGCCCCGGCCGTCCTCCCGGCCCTCGGCACCACCACCCACGACGTCCCGAGGGACGCCGCGGCGCTCCGCGACACCCTCGCCCCGCTCATCGGCGTGCCCGAACTCGGCGACAAGGTCGCCGCGTCCGTCATCGACACCGCCACCGGCCAGCAGCTGTACGGAAGCGGCGCCACCGCCCCGATGACCCCGGCCTCCACCATCAAGATCGCCACCACCACCGCCGCGCTCTCCGTCCTGGGCCCCGACCACCGCATCGCCACCACCGTCGCGCTGTCCCCCGACGCCCGCACCCTCACCCTCGTCGGCGGCGGCGACCCCACGCTGAGCAGGGCGGCCCTGCGCTCGATGGCCGCCGACGCCGCGAAGGCCCTCCGCGAGGACGGCGAGGACGGCGAGGACCCGGCAGGCCCCGTACGCCTCACGTACGACACCTCCCGCTACAGCGGCCCCGTGCTCCACCCGATCAGCCCCAACGAGAACATCGCCCCCGTCACCGCCCTGATGGTCAACGAGGGCCGCGTGAACGACACGGACCGCGGCCCCGCCAAACGCACCGACGACCCCGCCGGCGACGCCGCCCGCGCCTTCGCCGCACAGCTGCGGAAGGCCGGCGCCGAGGTCACCGGCGCGCCCCGCGAGGCCCGAGCGGCGGACAAGTCCCGCACCGTCGCCACCCACCGCTCGGCCCCGCTCGCCGCCCTCGTCGAGCGCACCCTCACCAACAGCGACAACGACATCGCCGAGGCCCTCGCCCGGCAGACCGCCATCGCCAAGGGCGAGAGCGCCGACTTCGCCGGAGCCCGCCGCGCCGTCACCAACGAACTGAGGAAGCTGAAGATCCCGGTGGCCGGGGCCCACCTCGCCGACGGCAGCGGCCTGGACCGCGCGGACCGGGTCACCCCCGCCCTCCTCACCGCCCTCCTCGCCCGCGCCGCCGACCCCGACCGCCCCGGACTCCGCCCGGTCCTCACCGGCCTCCCGATCGCCGGATTCAGCGGCACCCTCGGTGACCGCTACCAGGACGGCTCCGAAGGCACCGGCCTGATCCGCGCCAAGACCGGCACCCTCAACGGCGTCAACTCCCTCGCCGGAACGGTCGTCGATCCCCGGGGCCGCCTGCTCGCCTTCGCCTTCCTCGCCTCCGGCAGCCTCTCCGCGACCGAGGCCGAACCCGCCCTCGACGCCCTGGCCACCGCACTCGCCCGCCCGGCCGCCGAGTAGGCGCAGCACCCGAAGAGCCGTGCAAGACCCCACCACCGGGCGACGGGCTCACGTACGGTTGACGCATGACGAGCATCGGTGGTGCCCAGATGGTCGACTGGAATCTCGCGGTCGCGACCGCGACCCGACTGGTCCGGCCCGGCCCCGACATCAGCCGCGAGGAGGCCCGCGCCGTCGTCGCGGAGCTGCGGCGGCACGCCAGGGCCTCGGAGGAACACGTCCGGCTCTTCACCCGGATGATCCCCGAAGGGACCGAGCCCGAGGACACCCCCGTCCTCGTCGTCGACCGGGCCGGCTGGATCAAGGCCAACGTCGCCGGCTTCCGCGAACTGCTGCGCCCCCTGCTCGCCAAGATGGAGAGCCGCCGCTCCGGCGGACCCGGCGGCGCCGTCCTCGGCGCGGTCGGCGGCAAGGTCACCGGCGTCGAGCTGGGCATGCTGCTCTCGTTCCTCGCCTCCCGGGTCCTCGGCCAGTACGAGACGTTCGCCCCGGCCACCAGGGAGCTGCCCGCCTCCGCCGACGGCGGCGGCCGGCTGCTCCTCGTCGCGCCCAACATCGTCCACGTCGAACGCGAGCTGGACGTCGACCCGCACGACTTCCGGCTCTGGGTCGCCCTGCACGAGGAGACCCACCGCACCCAGTTCACCGGCGTGCCCTGGCTCCGTGACCACCTCCAGGGCGAGATCCAGACGTTCCTCGACGAGACCGACGTCGACCCGATGACCTTCCTGGAACGCCTCCGCGAGGCCGCCCAGTCCCTCGCCGGCGCCGGACGGCCCGAGGGCGAACAGGGCGAGAGCGACAGCCGGAGCCTCGTCGACATCGTCCAGACCCCCGCCCAGCGCGAGGTGCTCGGCCGCCTCACCGCCGTCATGTCCCTCCTCGAAGGACACGCGGACTTCGTGATGGACGGCGTGGGCCCCGAGGTCGTCGGCTCCGTCTCGGAAATCCGGGAGAAGTTCCAGCAGCGCCGGGCCCAGGGCGCCGGCCGTCTCGACCAGGCCCTGCGCAAGCTCCTCGGCCTGGACGCCAAGCTGCGGCAGTACAAGGACGGCGAGAAGTTCGTACGATCGGTCGTCGAAGAGGTCGGCATGGACGGCTTCAACCGCGTCTGGACCTCACCGAACACCCTCCCGACCAAAGCCGAGATCGCCAAGCCCGCCGACTGGGTCGCGCGGGTGCACCGTAAGGCCGAATCCTGACCGTCGGGCGGCCCCAGGGCCTCCCGTTCGGATCAGGCCGGGCTCGCGGGGTCCGGCACCGCATCCGCGGCGTTGTCGTCAATCCCCAACGCTCCGCGTTGACTCAATCCTCCGCCTTGCAGCTGCACGCACCGGGCCCCGCTCCCTGGTCCGGCCTGATCCGAACGAGAGGCCCTGGCCGATATCGGCCCGCCAATCACCCATCCGAGGGACCGTAGGCGCATGGGAAGGCGTGCAATGCTCGGTGAACAGCTTGCCTCTGTCACCATCGACGCACTCTGAGTGACGGGACTCACGCGTTCCGGCGCTCCACGCTCCTCCAGAACTCCACGAAGGGCACCGGACATGGGTCCCCATCCTGCGGTCGCGGCGATACGCCTGGCGGTCCGCCGCGTACTCCACGACGTACTCACCGAATTCCACCGGCACGCCGACCACGACCGGCCCGCCGACGCGGCGAGGCGCCCCGCGCACGCCGCCCGCTCCCGCTACGCCGAGGCCGGCGCCGCGGGCAGGGCCGCTCTCCCCGAACGACCCGCACTCCCCGATCGGCCCGACACCCCGCTCGTCCTCGTCGCCTGCTCCGGCGGCGCCGACTCCATGGCGCTCGCCTCCGCGCTCGCGTTCGAGGCCCGCAAACTCTCCGTCCGGGCCGGCGGCATCACCGTCGACCACAACCTCCAGCCGGGATCCGGTCTCCGCGCCGCCGAGGTCGTCACCCGGCTCACCGCCATGGACCTCGGTCCCGTCGAGGCCGTCGCCGTGCACGTCGGACGCGAGGGCGGCCCCGAGGCCGCCGCCCGCGACGCCCGCTACGCCGCGCTGGACGCCGCCGCCGAACGCCACGGGGCCGCCGCCGTCCTGCTCGGCCACACCCGCGACGACCAGGCCGAGACGGTCCTCCTCGGCCTGGCCCGCGGTTCCGGCATCCGCTCGCTCTCCGGCATGGCCGCCGCCTCCGGGCCGGCCGGCCGCTACCGCCGCCCCTTCCTCCAGCTCGACCGGCAGGCCGTCCGCAAGGCCTGCCTGGTCCAGTCCCTGCCCGTCTGGGACGACCCGCACAACATCGACCCCGCCTACACCCGCTCCCGGCTCCGCCACGAGGGCCTGCCCGCCCTGGAGAAGGCGCTCGGCAAAGGCGTCGTCGAGGCCCTCGCCCGTACCGCCCAGCTCTCCCGCGACGACGCCGACGCCCTGGACACCTGGGCCGCCGAGGCCGAGCTGTCCGTACGCGACGACACCGGCCGCCTGGAGTGCGCCAAGCTCTACGTCCTGCCGCCCGCGGTACGCCGCCGGGTGCTGCGCCGCGCACTGATCGAGGCCGGGTCGCCCGCCGGCTCCCTCTTCGCCCGGCACCTCGAAGAAGTCGACCGCCTGATCACCGGCTGGCGCGGCCAGCGGGCCATCAACCTGCCCGGCCGCGTCGAGGCGATGCGGCAGGGTGGCAGACTGGTCATTCGGCAGAGCTGACGCGCAAGCGGCTGAAGTGCAGGCGAACAGCCGGCCCGGCCCGGGGCGCTTTCCCGGGCCGGCAGGCAGAGAAAGAGACGTGGGTGAACGAGAAGGACATGGGTACCGACCTTCAGTCGGTGCTCCTCACCAAGGAAGAGATCGACGCGAAGCTCGTCGAGCTGGCCGCGAAGATCGACGCGGAGTACGCGGGCAAGGACCTGCTCATCGTCGGCGTGCTCAAGGGCGCGGTGATGGTCATGGCGGACCTGGCGCGCGCGCTGTCCACCCCCGTCACGATGGACTGGATGGCCGTCTCCTCGTACGGGGCCGGCACCCAGTCCTCCGGCGTCGTCCGGATCCTCAAGGACCTCGACACCGACATCAAGGGCAAGCACGTCCTGATCGTCGAGGACATCATCGACTCCGGCCTGACCCTGTCCTGGCTGCTGTCGAACCTGGGCTCCCGCGAGCCGGCCTCGCTGGAGGTCTGCACCCTGCTGCGCAAGCCGGATGCCGCAAAGGTCGCGATCGATGTGAAGTGGATCGGTTTCGACATCCCCAACGAGTTCGTCGTCGGCTACGGGCTGGACTACGCCGAGAAGTACCGCAACCTGCCCTTCGTCGGCACGCTCGCCCCGCACGTCTACGGCGGCTGACCCCGGCCGACCCGCCGGGGAACCCTCACCGCCCTCGGGCCGTTGAAGCTTCGAAAGCGGGTTTCTCCGCCGCACCCGGCAGTCGCGGGTGACGATGCTGGGGTACCGTCCGAAGAACAGTCTTTTCAAACAGCAGCATTTACCTACGGGCAGGAGGGACGGGGCGTCTTCGCTCCGTATGGATGGACGTGAAGCGATACTTCCGTGGGCCCGTCATGTGGATCGTGCTGGCCGTCCTCGCCGTGGTCGTGTTGATGCAGGTCGTCGGCTCGTCGGGTGGCCACAAGACCGTGGACACCGGCAAGGTGATCCAGGCGATCAGCAAGGACCAGGTGGAGCAGGCCAAGCTGACCACCGGTGACGAACAAATCCTCAAGATCGAGCTGAAGAAGGGCCAGAAGCTCGAAGGCGAGTCCGGCAGCAAGTTCCAGGCGAGCTACATCGGCAACCAGGGCGTCGAGCTCGCCGACACGTTGCAGCAGAAGTTCGAGAACGGCGACATCGAGAAGGGTTACACCGTCTCGCCGTCGAAGCAGTCCCCGTTCGTCTCGATCCTCCTCTCGCTGCTGCCCTTCGTCCTCATCGTGGTCGTCTTCCTGTTTCTGATGAATCAGATGCAGGGCGGCGGATCCAAGGTCATGCAGTTCGGCAAGTCCAAGGCCAAGCTGATCACCAAGGACACCCCCAAGACGACCTTCTCCGATGTGGCGGGATCCGACGAGGCGGTCGAGGAACTCCACGAGATCAAGGAGTTCCTCCAGGAGCCGGCGAAGTTCCAGGCCGTCGGCGCCAAGATCCCCAAGGGCGTCCTGCTCTACGGGCCGCCCGGTACGGGCAAGACGCTGCTCGCACGCGCCGTCGCCGGCGAAGCGGGCGTGCCGTTCTACTCGATCTCCGGTTCCGACTTCGTCGAGATGTTCGTCGGCGTCGGCGCCTCCCGGGTGCGCGACCTCTTCGAGCAGGCCAAGGCGAACGCCCCGGCGATCGTCTTCGTCGACGAGATCGACGCCGTCGGCCGCCACCGCGGCGCCGGCATGGGCGGCGGTCACGACGAGCGCGAGCAGACGCTCAACCAGCTGCTCGTCGAGATGGACGGGTTCGACGTGAAGGGCGGCGTCATCCTGATCGCCGCCACGAACCGCCCGGACATCCTCGACCCGGCGCTGCTGCGCCCGGGACGCTTCGACCGGCAGATCGCGGTCGACCGCCCGGACATGCAGGGCCGCCTGGAGATCCTCAAGGTGCACCAGAAGGGCAAGCCCGTGGCGGAGGGCGTCGACCTCGGCGCCGTCGCCCGACGCACGCCCGGCTTCACCGGCGCCGACCTGTCGAACGTGCTCAACGAGGCCGCGCTCCTGACGGCGCGCAGCAACAAGAAGCTCATCGACAACGAGAGCCTCGACGAGGCCATCGACCGCGTCGTGGCGGGCCCGCAGAAGCGGACCCGGATCATGTCCGAGAAGGAAAAGAAGATCACCGCGTACCACGAGGGCGGACACGCCCTGGTCGCGGCGGCCTCCCCCCAGTCGGACCCGGTCCACAAGATCACGATCCTCTCCCGCGGTCGCGCCCTCGGTTACACGATGGTGCTCCCGGAGGAGGACAAGTACTCCACGACCCGCAACGAGATGCTCGACCAGCTGGCGTACATGATGGGCGGGCGTGCGGCCGAGGAGCTGGTCTTCCACGACCCGACCACCGGCGCATCGAACGACATCGAGAAGGCCACGGCGACGGCCCGCGCGATGGTCACGCAGTACGGCATGACGGAGCGCCTCGGCGCGATCAAGTTCGGCAGCGACAACTCGGAGCCCTTCCTGGGCCGCGAGATGGGTCACCAGCGCGACTATTCGGAAGAGGTCGCGGCACTGGTCGACGAGGAGGTCAAGAAGCTCATCGAGACCGCCCACAACGACGCGTGGGAGATCCTCGTCGAGAACCGCGACATCCTCGACGCCCTGGTGCTCGAACTGCTGGAGAAGGAGACGCTGGGCAAGGACGAGATCGCGGAGATCTTCGCCCCGCTCGTCAGGCGTCCCGCCCGGCCGGCATGGACCGGATCCGCCCGACGCACCCCGTCGACGCGGCCCCCCGTGCTCTCTCCCAAGGAGCTGGCCCTCACCAACGGCGCATCGGTCGCCAACGGTTCGGCCACCCCGCCGGAGATCGCCCCGACGGACCTGACGAAGGACATCGCCCCGTCCACCGAGGCGACCCCCGAGGAGCGTCCCGAGAGCTAGGGCCCGACCGGCTCCGGTGAGACCCCCGTCACGGGGGTCGCCCCGGTCCCGGAATGGAAGCCGCGCCCCCCAGGTTTTAGCCTGTGGGGGCGCGGCTTTTCCGTATGCCTGCGAGGTCTGAGCGCGAACCCGCGCACGGGACAGCACAGAGGAACGAGGCACAGATGACCGACCCGGTGACGCTGGACGGCCAGGGTTCGATCGGCGAATTCGACGAGAAGCGGGCCGAGGCGGCCGTACGCGAACTGCTGATCGCCGTCGGGGAGGACCCGGACCGCGAGGGCCTGCGGGAGACGCCGGGGCGGGTGGCGCGGGCGTACAAGGAGATATTCGCGGGCCTGTACCAGCAGCCCGAGGACGTCCTGACGACCACGTTCGACCTGGGGCACGACGAGATGGTGCTGGTCAAGGACATCGAGGTGTTCAGCACCTGTGAACATCACCTGGTGCCGTTCAGGGGCGTCGCGCACGTCGGCTACATCCCCGCATCCACCGGAAAGATCACCGGCCTGTCCAAGCTCGCCCGGCTGGTCGATGTCTACGCTCGCCGCCCGCAGGTCCAGGAGCGGCTGACGACGCAGATCGCCGAGTCCCTGATGTCGATCCTGGAGCCCCGCGGAGTCATCGTCGTCATCGAGTGCGAGCACATGTGCATGTCGATGCGCGGGATCCGTAAGCCCGGGGCGAAGACCCTCACCTCCGCGGTCCGCGGCCAGCTCCGTGACCCCGCGACCCGCGCCGAGGCGATGAGCCTCATCATGGCGCGCTGACGCGCCCGGAACACGCGATACGGGCCCGGCGACCGCCCTACGCGGCCGCCGCCCCCGTGCCGTCGTGGTCGTTGCCCTTCTCCGGGAGGCGGCAGACGCGTTCCAGGAAGAGGGCGGCGGCGATGACCGCGATGCCCGCCACCATCGCCGCGCCCGCGTAGATGGCCTGGTCGCGGCGGGGCGGGATGTCGAGGTAGCTCAGGAGGAAGACGCCGGTGCCGCCGTACATGCCGGCGACCAGGGCGGCGACCAGGGCGCTCGCCTGGCCGAAGACGACCGCACGGGCCGCGAACAGGGGCTCGACGCCCTTGGCGCCGGGGCGGCGCTCGCGCTGGGCGCGGAGGCGGGTGCGGGTGGAGAGGGCGGTCGCGAGGAGGATCGCCGCGATCACGGCGAGCACGATCGACGCGGCCAGCGGGACGCTCGGCAGGGTGCCGAGGGAGTCCCAGAGGCGGGCCCCGCCCCAGGAGAGGACACCGGCGGCGGCGAAGAGGCCCGCCAGTACCCCGAGCCGTAGTTGCTTCACCGAGTGAGCCGCCCTTCGCGCCGCCTGTGCCCGGTCCGGCCGTGCGCCGGACCACCGTTCGTCGAGCCTAACGATTACTCCGGCAGGCGCAGTTCCAGGTCGGCGCGGGGCAGGACGCTGTCGCGGCCGACCTCGGCGAGGAGCTGGGCCACCGGGCCGGCGCCGGGCAGCTGGGCCTCGGGGTCGATGTCGTGCCAGGGGGCGAGGACGAAGGCCCGCTCGTGGGCGCGCGGGTGGGGGAGCGTGAGCACCGGGTCGTCGGAGAGGACGTCGGCGTACGCCACGATGTCGACGTCGATGGTGCGCGGCCCCCAGCGCTCCTCGCGGACCCGGTCGAAGGCCTCCTCCACGGCCTGGCCGCGCTCCAGCAGGGAGGCGGGAGGCAGCGTCGTCTTCACGAGGATGACGGCGTTGAAGTACGAGGGCTGGGAGTCCGCCTCGACGCCCCAGGGCTCCGTCTCGTACACCGGGGAGACGGCCTTGACCCGGAGGCCCGGGGTGTCCTCCAGGGCGTCGACGGCCCCCTGGAGGGTCTCCAGCCGGTTGCCCAGGTTGGAGCCGAGGGAGATCACGGCCATCTTGGGGTTGGAGAGGGTGACGTCGGCGGCGTCCACCTGCCGCACGACGGCGGTCGGAACCGGCTGTACGGTCGGGTCGCTCTGCCCTTCGGTGGAAAATGCAGTCATGCTCGGCTCCGGGTGATGGTGATGGTCACGTCGTCGAAGGGGACGGTGATCGGTGCGTCCGGCTTGTGCACCACGACCTCGACCTCCTGGACGCCTTCGTGCTTCAGGCACTGCTGGGCGATGCGCTCGGCGAGCGTCTCGATCAGATCGACCGGTTCGCCGGTCACCACGTCGACGACCTCCTCGGCCACCACGCCATAGTGCACGGTGCGGGCCAGGTCGTCGGTGGCTGCCGCGGGGCGGGTGTCGAGGCCGAGCACCAGGTCGACGATGAAGGTCTGGCCCTCTTCCCGCTCCCGGGGGAAGACACCGTGGTGCCCACGGGCCTTGAGGCCGCGCAGCGCGACACGATCCACGCGAATCACTCCTGCTGTCGTTGGTCGAGAGGCACCCGGCCGCGTGCGGGCGGCGAGGTGCCTTCTTTCGAATCTACTGCGAGCACCGACAGTGCTCGCCCGTGGGGGCCATGGACAGTGCCTTCCCGGGCTGGTAGCCGCCCATACCCGGTGGTCATCGGTTCCAATCCCCACGGGACCCGTACCCACTCGTGAGGGTGTTTCCTCCTCAGGAGGGTGTCTCCTCGTCGTCGTCCTCGTCGGAGTCCGTCAGGACGGGCGATCCGTGGTGGGACCAGAGCCTCCAGCCGTCGGCGGTGCGCCGGAACACGTTCGTGGCGACGACCAGCTGGCCCACGAGGGGGCCCAGTGCGTCGCCGTCCTCGGCGGGGCCGCCGCTGAGGATGTTCTCGGTGCAGGTGACCAGCGCGGTGTCGCCGGTCATCGCGATGTTGACGTCGGTGAGGAAGAACTGGATGTACTCGGTGTTCGCCATGATCAGGGCGTAGCTGCGCAGTACGTCGCCGCGGCCCGTGAGCACCGGCCAGCCGGGGTGGACGCAGGAGACGGTGAGGTCCTCGCCCGGCAGCCACCGGCCGGAGAGGTCGTCGTGGTCGCCGCGTTCCAGCGCCTCGTAGAAGGCGGTGTTGGCCGCCTCGACCTCCGCGATGTCGGCGGCGGCCCGTGCGTGTTCCTCGTTCACGCGGCTCCCTCGACCGCGCGGGCGACGCGAACGGCGTCGGCGGTGGCCCGTACCTCGTGGACCCGGACCGCCCAGGCTCCGGCCGAGGCGGACAGCGCGGAGATCGCCGCGGTCGCCGCGTCGCGTTCGCGGGCGGGCGGTGGGGCGGAGCCCGGTCCGGCCAGGACGTGCCCGAGGAAGCGTTTGCGGGAGGCGGCCACCAGCAGCGGGCGGCCCAGGGTGTGCAGGCCGGCCAGGTGCGCGACGAGCGACAGGTCGTGGGCGGCGTCCTTCGCGAAGCCGAGCCCGGGGTCGATCACGATGCGCTCGGGGGCGACGCCGCCCGCGATCACCGCGTCCATCCGCTGCCGCAGCTCGTCGAGGACCTCGGCGACCACGTCCTCGTACACCGCGCGGCTGTTCATCGACTCGCTGAAGCCGCGCCAGTGCATCACGACGAACGGGACCTCGGCGGCGGCGACGGCCGGGATCATGTCCGGGTCGGCGAGGCCGCCGCTGACGTCGTTGACCAGGGCGGCCCCGGCGGCGACGGCCTGCTCGGCGACGCGGGCGCGCATGGTGTCCACGGAGACGGTGACGCCCTCGGAGGCCAGCCCCCGCACGACCGGGACGACCCGGCGCAGCTCCTCGGCCTCGTCCACGCGGCTGGCGCCGGGACGGGTCGACTCACCGCCCACGTCCACCAGGTCCGCGCCCTCGGACACCAGGTGCAGCCCGTGTTTGACCGCGGCGGTGGTGTCGAACCAGCGGCCGCCGTCGGAGAAGGAGTCGGGCGTCACGTTGACGACGCCCATGACCGCGCAGCGGTCCCACTCCGGCAGTCCTCGGACCGTGCCCCGCAAGCGTGTCGTACTCATACCACCAGCCTAGGCCCGCCCCGTCGTCCCTCACGCCGCGCGTACCTCGTGCTCCTGGGCGCTGTGGAGCGTGTGGCCGCACGGGCGCGGGCGGCGGGGGCGGAACGGGCGGGGCAGCGAGAGGTTCACGAAGCCCTCGGCCCGCATCGCCGCGATTCCGATGCGGGGCAGGTCGCGGCTGGTGCGGAAGACCACGAAGCGGGGCTCCCAGCGGGGTCTGAACTTGGCGTTGAACTTGTACAGCGACTCGATCTGGAACCAGCGCGAGAGGAAGATCAGCAGCCCGCGCCAGCAGCGCAGCACCGGTCCCGCGCCGAGCCGCTCGCCGCGGGCCAGCGCGGAGCGGAACATCGCGAAGTTCAGCGAGACCCGGGCGACGCCGAGCTTCCCGGCGGCCTGGAGGGAGGCGACGATCAGGAGCTCGTTCATGCCGGGGTCGGCCGAGCGGTCGCGGCGCATCAGCTCCAGGGACATCCCGTCGCGGCCCCACGGTACGAAGTGGAGGACCGCCTTGAGGTCGCCGTGCGGGGAGTCCGCCGTACCGGAGCCGGGCAGGTGGGCGGTGGCGATCACGCAGTCGCCGTCGGCCGGGTCGCCGATCCGGCCCAGTGCCATGGAGAAGCCGCGCTCGGTGTCGGTGCCGCGCCAGTCGGCGGCGGCGCGGCGGATCCGGTCCAGCTCGGTGTCGCCGATGTCACGTGCCCGCCGGACCCGGGTCTCGTAGCCGTTTCGTTCGATGCGCTTGACCATCTGGCGCACGTTCCGCATGGCTCGTCCGGCGAGGGAGAAATCCGCTGCGTCCACCACCGCCTCGTCGCCCAGTTCCAGGGCGGTGAGGCCGGTCTCGCGGGTCCAGACCTGGCCGCCGGTCTCGCTGCAGCCCATCACGGCTGGGGTCCAGGAGTGCGCCTGCGCCTCGTCCATGAAGCGTTCGATCGCGCCCGGCCAGGCCTCCACGTCGCCGATGGGGTCGCCGCCGGCCAGCATCACCCCGGAGACGACCCGGTAGCAGACGGCGGCCTTGCCGCTGGGGGAGAAGACGACGCCCTTGTCGCGGCGGAGTGCGAAGTGGCCGAGCGAGTCCCGGCCGCCGTGCCGCTCCAGGAGGGCCCGCAGCCGGCTCTCGTCGTCCTCGGTGAGGCGGGCGGCCGGGTGTTCGGGCCGGAAGGCGAGGTAGATGGTGGTAACCGCGGTGAGCAGGCCGAGCGCGCCCAGCGAGTAGGCCACGGTCCAGCCGGTGCGCCCGGCGTAGCCGACGGGCCCCTCGACGCCGAACAGGCCGTACAGCACGTGCTGGAGGCGGTCGGCGATGGACGGGTCGCCGACGACCCGGCCGGGGTGGACGCTCACGATGATCAGCCCGAGCCCCAGCGAACCGGCCCCGAGCAGCACGAAGTTGGCGAGCGCGCGCCAGCGGCTGCGCGGGTCGGGCAGCGCCCGGAACTGGTCCCGGTGGCGCACCAGCAGCCAGCAGAGCGCCAGCGGGACGAGCACCCCGACGATCGAGTGGCGGTACGCGAACTGGGCCACGGCCCCCGCGGGCAGCAGGATCACCGCCGCCCGCCAGGCCCGCCGTTTGTGCCGCTTCAGCCCGTGTGCGAGCAGGAGCAGCAGCACGCCCGCGCTGAGCGAGAGCGCGGCGGCGAACGGGCCGAGCGCTCCGGGGAGCACCTCGGCGAGGGTGTGCATCCGGCTGTGCCGGAAGCGGGGGAAGACCCCGGCGGCGACGTCGATCAGCCCGACGACGGTGCAGGCGCTGCCGACGAGCGCCGGTACGGATGCGGGGCGTGGCCCGCGGATCAGCCGGCGCACGCGCTGCGGAACCGACACCGAATTATCCCCATCTAGCGTGACAGACATCGTTTCCCGTGGCTTCGCGAGAGATTCCTTGAGTCCGCCGGCCGGAGCCCCACGGACGATGTGCGCCCTCTAGGACGTGGGTTGTGGAGCGCGGGTTCACCCACCATTCCGGAAATTTCCCGTATCCGGCCCGCGTAAGGAAGCACGGAGAAAGCACGCTCATGGGTCTCACCAGCTCAGCAGTTCTGGCGGTCGTGGCGGCGGTCGCCGTCGCGCTGTTCGCCGCCACGGTCGGGCTCTGGCCGCGGCTGGCCCGGCCCGGGCCCGCGGCGGTGTCGGGCCGGGTCGGGCTGTTGCTGGCGACCCAGCTGGCGCTGTTCGCCGCGGTGGGGCTGGCCGCCAACAACGCCTTCCTCTTCTACGGTTCCTGGGCCGACCTCCTCGGCCGGCAGCAGGAGCTCGGTGTGGTCACCGACCACGTGGGGAACGGGTCCGGTGCGCGGCACATGACGCGGATCGGCACCCACCACCCGGACGTGCCGGGCGGCCGGGTGCCCTCGGTCGGCGGGCGGATCGACCAGGTGGTCGTCTCCGGGCGGACCTCGGGCATCGAGTCCCCGGCGTACGTCTATCTGCCGCCGGAGTACTTCCGCCCGGCGTACGCCGGGCGGACCTTCCCGGCTGCCGTGGTCCTCACCGGCTACCCGGGCACGGCGGAGAACCTCCTGAAGGGGTTGCGCTACCCGCAGACGGCGCATGACCGGGTGAAGGCGGGGAAGGCCCGGCCGATGATCCTGGTGATGCTGCGGCCGACGGTCGCGCCGCCCCGGGACACCGAGTGCGTGGACGTGCCCGGGGGCCCGGCGACCGAGACGTTCTTCGCGAAGGACCTCCCGGAGGCGATCGCGGGGGCCTACCGGGTCGGGGAGAAGGCCCGTAACTGGGGCATCATCGGCAACTCCACCGGCGGCTACTGCGCGCTGAAGATCGGGCTGCACCACCCGGAGCGGTACGCGGCGAGCGTCGGGCTCTCCGCGTACTACAAGGTGGCCGAGGACCCGACGACGGGCGACCTGTTCCACGGGAGGCAGGAGCTGCGCGACCGGGCCGACCTGATGTGGACGCTGGAGAACCGGCCGCCGTCCGGCGGTTCGTTCCTCGTGACGACGTCCCGGGAGGGCGAGGACAACCTCGGGAGCACGATGGAGTTCATCGAGAAGGTGAAGGCGCCCGCGAAGGTGTCCTCCATCGTGCTCGACAGCGGCGGGCACAACTTCACGACCTGGCGGCGGGAGATCCCGCCGGCCCTGGAGTGGCTGAGCGCCCGGTTCAGGGAGAACTGAGGCGGGCGGCCGCCGCCCCGGTCAGCCGGCCTGCGTGATCGTCGCGACCGTCTCCACGGCCACCTCGGCGCGCGGTACGTCCTGGGCGTCCGCGTCGATGGAGCGGCGCAGGGCCTCGTGCAGGCGGGCGGGGGTCAGCACGCCGAGGAAGCGGCCCTCGCTCTCCTTGTCGATGACGGCGATCCAGCCCGCGTCGTGCTGGAGCATGGTGGCGAAGGCCTGCTTGAGGGGCGCCCCGAGCGGGAGCCAGGCCTCCATCCGGCGGGCGTGTTCGCGGACGGTGCCCTTGGTGGCGGCCGGTGTGCCGCCGGTCGCCTTGCCGGCCGTCGCGTCGGCGGTCGCGTCGGCGGTCGCGTCGGCGGGGATCCAGCCGTGGAGGTTGTCCCGGCCGTCCAGGACGACGGCCCAGCGCGCGCCCTGGGACCTGAGCCGTTCGGTGGCCGTGGCCAGCGGGTCGTCGAGGTGGACGACCGGGGGCTGGTCGAGGTCGCTCTCCTCGATGGGCGTCACCGAGAGCCGCTTGAGCCCGCGGTCCGCGCCGACGAAGTCGGCCACGTACGGGGTCGCGGGGGCTCCGAGCACGGTGGCGGGGGAGTCGAACTGCTCGATGCGGCCCTGGCCGTAGACGGCGATCCGGTCGCCCAGGCGGACCGCCTCCTCGATGTCGTGCGTGACGAACAGCACGGTCTTGCGCACCTGGGCCTGGAGTTTCAGGAATTCGTTCTGGAGGCGTTCGCGGACGACCGGATCGACCGCCCCGAAAGGCTCGTCCATCAGGAGAACGGGCGGATCCGCGGCCAATGCTCGGGCCACGCCCACGCGTTGGCGCTGGCCTCCGGAAAGCTGCTCCGGATAGCGGTCGCCATAAACGGAAGGGTCGAGTCCGACGAGGTCGAGGAGTTCGGCGGCGCGTTCGCGTCCCTTTCCGCGCTTCCAGCCCAGCAGATGGGGAACGGTCGCGGTGTTCTCCAGCACCGTTCTGTGCGGGAAGAGTCCCACCTGCTGGATCACGTAGCCGATTCGGCGGCGCAGTTGGACGGGATCGATGGTGGATATGTCGTCCCCGTCGAGGAATATCCCGCCCTCGGTCGGTTCGATCAGTCGGTTCACCATCTTCATGGTGGTCGTCTTGCCGCAACCGGAAGGTCCGACGAGCGTGACCAGTTCACCCTCGGCGACCTCGAAGGAAAGGTCGTCGACGGCGGTGGTGCCGTCGGCGTACCGCTTGGTGACGTGCTCGAAACGGATCATGGTTCCCCATTGTGGAGGGCGTTCTGTGAAGGGCATGTTGCCGGAATGCGACAGCCTCCGCGATTGTCAGAGGTCGAGGATAGGCTCGCCAGTCGTCAGTTCGATCCGGTGGCGATCCGGGGCGACGGGATCCGGAACGACGGGGTCCGGGCGAGGGAATCCGGGACGACGAGCGAAAGTAGGAGGTGGGGGCGGATGGCCGAGCAGAACTGCCTGGTGACGAACGACTGGATCTGCGGGGAGTATCTGCGCTCCCGCAGCCAGGAGTTGACCGACGCGACCGTGCAGCACATCGGGATCACGGTGGTATCGGTGCTGATCGGGCTCGCGGTCGCCCTCCCGCTGGCGCTGCTCGCCCGCCGGGGCCGGCGTTTCGCCGGTCCGGTGCTCGGGCTGACGACCGTGCTCTACACCGTGCCCTCGCTGGCGATGTTCTCGCTGCTGCTGCCCGTGTTCGGGCTGTCGGCCGCGCTCGTCGTCACGGGCCTGGTGCTCTATTCGCTGACCATCCTCGTACGCAACATCCTGGCCGGGCTCGAAGCGGTGCCCGAGGAGGCCCGGGACGCCGCTCGCGGCATGGGCTACGGCCCGGGGCGGCTGCTGTGGGAGGTGGAGCTCCCGCTGGCGCTGCCCGCGGTGATGGCGGGGCTGCGGATAGCCACCGTGTCGACGGTCGCGCTGACCACGGTCGGCTCGCTCGTCGGCAAGGGGGGCCTCGGCAATCTCATCGAGGACGCGCTGCCCAGCTTCTTCAAGGCCCAGGTGCTCGCCGCCTCGGTCCTGTGCGTGCTGCTCGCGGTGGCGGCCGACCTGTTGCTGCTCGGCCTCCAGCGGCTGCTGACGCCCTGGACCCGGATATCCGGCACGTCCCGGACGCCCGGGACGGACAGGGACAGGCGCACCGACCCGGACGGACCGGGCGGACCGGCGGGCCTGCCCGCCCCGGCGAAGGTGGAGGCGGGCTGACCCGTGGGAGTCATCGGCGATGCCTGGACCTGGCTGACGACCGGGGCCAACTGGTCGGGCGACGGCGGGGCCGCGCACCGGCTCGGCGAGCATCTGTACGTGAGCGGGGTCGCGCTCGCGGTGGCCTGCGCGATAGCCCTGCCGCTCGCCCTGTATCTGGGGCACATCGGCAGGGGCGGTGCGCTCGCGGTCAACCTCTCCAACGTGGGGCGGGCCGTCCCCGTCTTCGCGGTGCTCGCCCTGTTCATGGTCACGCCCCTGCGCAACTCGGGTTACTGGCCCACCATCATCGCGCTGGTGCTGTTCGCGGTGCCGCCGCTGCTGACCAACGCCTACGTCGGGATGCGGGAGGTGGACCGGGCCGTGGTGGAGGCCGCGCGCGGCATGGGGATGTCGGGCGGGCAGCTCTTCGTCCGGGTCGAGCTGCCCCTCGCCTACCCGATGATCATGACCGGGCTGCGGTCCGCCGCCGTCCAGGTCGTGGCCACCGCGTCGATCGCCGCGATGGTGGGCCTCGGCGGTCTTGGCCGGATCATCACCGCCGGGTTCAACACCTATGACACCGCCCAGGTCTTCGCGGGCGCCGTCCTGGTCGCCGGACTCGCCCTGCTGGTGGAGGGGGTGCTCGTGGGCCTGGACCGGCTGCTGTCACCACTGCGCCGCCGCAGGCCCGCGTGAGCGCTCATCCTTCTTCGGGCGCATTTTCTTACCCATGGTCACTTTTCTTCTGTTCGGACGGAGAACAACGCATATGAGCAGGACCTCGCGGATAGCTGGAGCGGTCGTCGGCATGGTGGCGCTGGCCGGGTCGCTCGCGGCCTGCGGCGGCGACAGCCTGGAGAAGGAGAAGGGCGGCTCGGGCTCCTCGGCCGGCGACGGCAAGAAGGGCTCCCTGGTCGTCGGCTCGGCCTCGTTCACCGAGTCCAAGGTGCTCGCCGAGCTGTACGCGCAGATCCTGGGCGACGCCGGATACAGCACCTCGGTCACCACGGTGAAGAACCGTGAGCTGTACGAGCCCTCGCTGGAGAAGGGCGAGATCGACGTCGTACCGGAGTACGCCGCCACCCTCGCCGAATTCCTCAACGCCAAGGTCAACGGGGCCAAGAAGGCCCAGGCCGGGCCGGTGGCCTCCTCGGACGCCGCCGCCACGGTGGCCGCTCTGGAGAAGCTCGCCGGGCCGCTCGGTCTCAAGGTCCTCCCGGCGGGGAAGGCCGTCGACCAGAACGCCTTCGCGGTCTCGAAGGAATTCGCCGAGAAGAACAACCTCACGACGCTTTCCGATCTGGGGAAGTCGAA
Organism: Streptomyces sp. NPDC102283; assembly: GCF_044766265.1. Classification (NCBI taxonomy): domain Bacteria; kingdom Bacillati; phylum Actinomycetota; class Actinomycetes; order Kitasatosporales; family Streptomycetaceae; genus Streptomyces; species Streptomyces sp. NPDC102283. The sequence continues at coordinate 60,644 of NZ_JBIWLQ010000015.1, read as the reverse complement.
GATCAAGGTCAAGATCGCGGCGGGTGACGAGTGCGAGGTGCGGCCGTTCTGCGCACCCGGTCTGAAGAAGACGTACGGCATCGACGTCACCGGTATCGACCCCAAGGGCGTCGGCACCCCGCAGTCCAAGCAGGCCGTCCGCGACGGCAAGGTCCAGCTGGTCCTGACGACCACGACGGACGCGGTGCTGGACGGGCTGGTGTTCCTGGAGGACGACAAGAAGCTCCAGAACGCGGACAACGTCCTTCCCGTTCTGAATGCCGCGGACGCGGGTGCGCCGGAGATCGCCGACGCCCTCGGCAAGCTCACTTCCACGCTCACCACGGAAGATCTCGCCGAGTTGAACCGGAAGGTCGACGCCGAGCGGGCCAAGCCGACCGATGTGGCCAAGGAGTATCTGGAGTCGAAGGGCCTGATCAAGAAGTAGCGCCCGACCACGGGGCAGTAGCGCTCGACCACGGAGTAAAGGGCCGGAAAGGGCCGGGTGGAGGGCCTTCGGGGGGCCGCGAGGTAACCGGCGGGGAACAGATTGCCGGGCGGCCCCCCAAGTGGCCCGTACACACGGTAAATTTCAGGCCATGCCACGTGGACGCCACCGTCATTCGCCGCCCCTCCACAGAATCCTGCCCCCCTCCGTGGTGGCGGGAGTGTCGGTCGTCGGTGCCGCCGGCGCCTGGCTCCTGGCCGAACCCCTGGTCCTGCGTGGCCTGGTGGCCGCCGTGGCGGCCGCCGCCGTCACCGGCGCGTATCTGATGCGCAGCTGGGACCGGGCGGCGGGGCTGCGGGTCGCCGAGCTGACCCGGGCCCGCGCCGGTGACGAATGGCGGGCCGAGGAGCGGATAGCCGAGCTGGAGCAGGATCTGGAGGAGTCGCGCGAGCTGCGCACCCGTCTGGAGACCAAGCTCCGCCGCAAGCGCGTCGAGCTCGCGGGGCTGCGCGGGGAGCACGCCGGACTGCTGCGCCGCTACGCCAACGCCGAGACCGAGCGGGCCAGCGCGCTGGAGGGCCGCAGGCAGCTCGCCATCGAGGCCGCGGCCCCCAGGGAGCTGATGCCCGCGCGGTCCACGCCGACCCCCGAGTCCTACCGGCGCGCGGACGAGGCCCTGATGAACCTCACGCGCAACGCGGTGCTCCAGGAGACCCGCAGGACGGTGGAGGCGGTCCGGCGGCGTCAGGCGGCCGTCGACGACCGGCACCGGGACACGGAGGCGGAGGGCCCGCGGGGGAAGCACGCGGCGGCCACCGGGGCGGGCGGGCACCGGGACCACCACCAGCACCGCCGCCCCTCGACCACGCTGCCCGCCCCGGCCCCGAGCACCCCGCACGCTCCGAACGCGGACACCCCGGCCCTCGCGACGGCCCCCCGGTCCCCGGAGCTCCCGCGTGCGAAGGCCCCGGCCTCCATCGCGCCGCGCGCTATCCCGGCCGCCTCGGCCGTCGTCCCGTACGCCGCGCGCCGCAACCTGGTTCCCCAGGGCAACTTCGACTTCTTCGGCGCCCAGCACGCCGGGAGCGCTCAGAGCGCCGAGAAGGCGAACGCCGCGATCGAGTCCGTGCAGAACGAGGACCTCGCGGACGTCGTCGGCGAGGAGGCGCTCGCCGCCCACCGCACGGGAGCCGTGGACAACCGGGCCGTCGGCAAGGTCATCGACCTCACCGCGCACGACGAGACCGAGCAGATCGAGGTGGCGGAGTTGCGCGGCGCGGTCTCCTGAGGGACGGCCCCGCCCCGCCCCGTCCGCTCCTGGTCGACTACTTGTCGATGTCGCCGACGACGAAGAACAGCGAGCCCAGGATCGCCACCATGTCGGCGACCAGGGTGCCCGGCAGCAGTTCGGTGAGCGCCTGGATGTTGTTGAACGAGGCGGAGCGCAGCTTCAGCCGGTAGGGCGTCTTCTCGCCCTTGGAGACCAGGTAGTAGCCGTTGACGCCGAGCGGATTCTCCGTCCAGGCGTAGGTGTGGCCCTCCGGCGCCTTGAGCACCTTGGGCAGCCGCTGGTTGATCGGCCCCGGTGCCAGGTGGGCCATCCGGTCCAGGCAGGCGTCCGCCAGGTCCAGGGAGTTCAGGGTCTGCTCCAGCAGGCACTCGAAGCGGGCCAGGCAGTCGCCCTCGGTCCGGGTGACGACCTCCAGGGTGTCCTGGAGCTCCCCGTAGGCGAGATACGGCTCGTCGCGCCGCAGGTCGAAGTCGACGCCCGAGGCACGGGCGATCGGCCCCGACACCCCGTACGCGTGCACCGCGGCGGCGGACAGCACGCCCACGTCGCGCGTGCGGCCCCGGAAGATCTCGTTGCCGAGGACGAGGTTCTCGTACACGTCCATGCGGGAGCGGACGGAGGCGACGGCGTCGCGGACCCGGCCGGCCCAGCCCGCCGGGACGTCCTCCTTGAGTCCGCCGACCCGGTTGAACATGTAGTGCATCCGCCCGCCGGAGACCTCCTCCATCACCGCCTGGAGCTCCTCGCGCTCCCGGAAGGCGTGGAAGACCGGGGTGATGCCGCCGAGTTCGAGGGGGTAGGAGCCGAGGAACATCAGGTGGTTGAGGACCCGGTTCAGCTCGGCGAGCAGCGTCCGCGTCCACACCGCGCGCTCGGGCACCTCCATGCCGAGCATCCGCTCGACGGCCATCACCACGCCCAGCTCGTTCGAGAACGCGGAGAGCCAGTCGTGGCGGTTGGCGAGCATGACGATCTGCCGGTAGTCGCGCGCCTCGAAGAGCTTCTCCGCGCCCCGGTGCATATAGCCGATGACCGGTTCCGCGTGCTGGACGCGCTCGCCGTCCAGCACGATCCGCAGCCGGAGGACTCCGTGCGTCGAGGGGTGCTGGGGACCGATGTTCAGCACCATGTCGGTGCTCTCCGCCGCTCCGCCGATGCCGATCGTCGTCTCCGTCATGCGGGACAGTATTCCCTGACGCCGGCCCGCCACGGGGGTCACCCGCGATCCGGCCGCACCGGCCCCACCCGGTGCAGCAGCCAGCCGAAGTCGCCGAGGCCGCCGCGGGCCGTCAGCTCCGCGGCCGCGCCCGCCGCCGCCAGCGCGGTGACGTAGCCCGCCGGATCGGTCGCGGCCAGGCCGATCGGCGGCCGGCCGCCGTCGACGCCCAGCCGGTGCAGCGCCGCCCGCTGGTCGGTCAGCTCCGCGCTCGCGTACGGGACCGCCGCCGCGCAGGCGTCCAGCGCCACATGCGCGGTCAGGTCGCGGGAGCCGTCCGGCACCGGGCGCACCTCGCGCCCGCCCCGGAAGCCGGTCAGCGTCCCGAAGGGCGGCCGGGCGCCCCGTACGTGCGCGTAGTCCACCGCCACCGCGAGACCGGCGGCGAGGGAGCCGACCGCTCCCGCCCAGGCCGCGTCCCGGGTCCGGCCGATCTCCGCCCGCTCGCCCGGCGCGGTCAGCGGCCACCAGCGCTCCAGCCACGCCGCGTCCGCCCCGCCCACCGCGTCCCCGAGGCGCTCCGCGCCGTCCGAGGTCCGCACCTGGACGTACCGGGGGACGCCGTCCGCGTCCGCCTCCGCCACCTCGGCGGGAACGTTGTCCAGCCACTCGTTGGCGAACAGCAGCCCGGTGACCCCCGCGGGCGGCTCCGCGCACCACGCGATCCGGGGGTCCAGGCCCGGCGGCCGGTCGGCGACCTCGACGGCGTACGCGGTCACGTCCGGCCCCCCGGGCAGCGCGGCCAGCGCCGCCAGCACTCCGGTCAGCAGCTCGCCGCGCCCCGCCCCGACGTCGACCAGCGCGACGGTGCCGGTACCCAGCTCCCGCGCCGTTCCGGTCAGCAGCCGGGCCACCGCCGCCGCGAAAAGGGGCGAGGCGTGGACCGACGTACGGAAGTGGCCCGCCGGCCCCTCCGGGCTCCGCGACGGGCTGCGATAAAAGCCCTCATCTCCGTACAGAGCGGCCTGAGCCGCCTCCCGCCACCCACGCCACTCGTCCGTCACGTAGGCAAGTCTCCACCTTGGGGAGTACGGTCCCAGGACCCGGATCGACCCTCCGGTTGACCCGGGCACCGATCCGCTGTCCCTACGCTGGGTTACGTGCAGCGCCTCTACGATTTCATCCGCAGACACCCGACGGGCGTCGACGTCTTCTGGGCCGTCTTCCTCCTCGGGCTCTCCGGCATGTCGATGGTGTCGGGCACGTACGACGCGGGGCGTGAGGAGATCGTCGCCGTACCGGTGGTGCTGGGGCTCTCCACGGTGGTGGCGCTGCGCCGCAAGGCGCCGGAGAAGATGCTGCTGCTCGCCATCCTGGTGGGCGTCGCGCAGTTGGTGTTCAACGTCCGGCCGGGCATCGGGAACTTCGCCATGCTGGTGATCACGTACACCGTGGCCACGGTCGGCGAGCGCTGGGCGTCCCGGCTCGCCCTGGTGTGCAGCCTGAGCGCGGCGGCCCTGTCCCAGCTGCGGTGGGAGGCCGAGCCCGGGGGTTCCTGGGCCCAGGTGGTCTTCGTGACGATCATCATGACCGTGCCGTTCGTGCTGGCCTGGGTGCTCGGGGACTCGCTGCGGACCCGGCGGGCCTACTTCGACCAGCTGGAGGAGCGTGCCGCCCGCCTGGAGCGGGAGCGCGAGGCGCAGTCCAAGGTCGCGGTCGCCGCCGAGCGGGCCCGGATCGCCCGTGAGCTGCACGACGTCGTCGCGCACAACGTGTCCGTGATGGTCGTCCAGGCCGACGGCGCCGCCTATGTCATGGACGCCGCCCCCGACCAGGCCAAGCAGGCCCTGGAGACCATCTCCAGCACCGGCCGCCAGGCGCTCGCGGAGATGCGGCGGCTGCTCGGGGTGCTGCGGACCGGTGACGCCCCGGAGAGCGGGGAGTACGTCCCCCAGCCCGATGTGGAGCAGATCGAGGACCTGGTCGCGCAGGTGCGGCAGACCGGCCTGGTGGTCGACTTCAAGGTGGAGGGCACGCCCCGCCCGCTGCCCAGCGGCGTGGAGCTGACCGCGTACCGGGTCGTCCAGGAGGCCCTGACCAACACCCGCAAGCACGGCGGACCCGACGCCGGGGCCAGTGTCCGGCTGGTCTACTTCGACGACGGCCTCGGGCTGCTGATCGAGGACGACGGCCGGGGTGCCGCGCACGAGCTGTACGAGGACGGCGGCGCGGACGGCGCCGGGCACGGGATGATCGGGATGCGGGAGCGGGTCGGCATGGTCGGCGGCACCCTGGACGCGGGGCCCCGGCCCGGCGGCGGATTCCGGATCAGCGCCCTGCTGCCGCTCAAACCCCCGGGCTGACCCGCCGCCCGGTCGACCTGCCCCTCACGACCACGGCGACCCACCACGACCACCACGACCGACCCCAGGACAGGACACGATCCCCATGACCACGGCCATCCGCGTGATGCTCGTCGACGACCAGGTGCTGCTGCGGACCGGTTTCCGGATGGTGCTCGCGGCCCAGCCCGACATGGAGGTCGTGGCCGAGGCCGGGGACGGGGCGGAGGCGATCGAGACCCTGCGGTCCACCGCCGTCGACGTGGTGCTGATGGACGTCCGCATGCCCCGGCTGGACGGCGTCGAGGCGACCCGCCGCATCTGTGCGCAGCAGGACCCCCCGAAGGTGCTCATCCTGACCACCTTCGACCTCGACGAGTACGCCTTCTCCGGTCTGAAGGCGGGGGCCAGCGGCTTCATGCTGAAGGACGTGCCGCCCGCCGAGCTGCTCGCCGCGATCCGCTCGGTGCACAGCGGCGACGCGGTCGTCGCCCCCTCCACCACCCGCCGGCTGCTCGACCGCTTCTCGCCGATGCTGCCCAGCGGCGACAAGGAGCCGAGGAACAAGCACGTCGGCAAGCTCACCGAGCGGGAACGGGAAGTCATGCTCCTGGTCGCCCAGGGCCTGTCGAACGGGGAGATCGCGGCCCGGCTCGTGCTCTCCGAGGCCACGGTCAAGACGCACGTCGGCCGGATCCTCACCAAGCTGAACCTCCGCGACCGGGTCCAGGTCGTCGTCCTCGCCTACGAGACCGGCCTGGTCCGGGCCGGCGGCGGCGCGGGCTGAAGGACGCGGCGGCCGGGGCGGGCTCAGCGCAGGACGCCCTCCAGGAAGTCGCTGCCGAGCCGGGCGACGACCGTGAGGTCCAGCTGGTGCAGGACGTAGCGGCCGCGGCGACGCGTCGTGACGAGGCCCGCCTTCTTGAGCATGGAGAGGTGGCGGGAGACCTCGGGCGAGGTGATGCCGTTGGAGTCGGCCAGCTCGCCGGTGGTGTACGGGGAGCGGGCCAGGTTGCGGCAGAGCCGCATCCGCATCGGGTGGGCGAGCGCCTCCAGGCGCAGCTGGAGCAGTTCCACGGAGGCGGGCGCCGGCAGGTCGGGCAGATGGACCGGGTAGTGGATCACCGGCCGCCAGCCCGGGGCGTGCAGCACCATCAGATGCGGCCAGCCGAAGCTGGTCGGGATGAGCGTGAGGCCGCGGCCGGCACCCGGGCCGACGGCGGTGGTCCGGCCCTCGGACAGCTTGTCGATGCTGATCCGGCCCGCGCCCTCGTCCAGCGTCACAGCGGCCGACACCGCCCCGACCGCGTCGGCCAGCCCCTTGCGCCGCAGCAGCTCCGTCTTGTGCCGGGCGTCCGCGACCAGCTGGACGGAGACCCGGCGCCAGGTGTCGGCGAAGAACGCCTGGTCGCAGTCCTCGAAGAGCCTCCGGACCCAGCCGCGTACGGAGGCGGGGTCGGCCAGCAGCCGCCGGGTGAAGTCGATCTGCTGCGGGCCGCGCGCCGCCGCCAGGTCCAGGGCGCGGCCCCGCATCCCCGCGTCGTTCAGCGGTGACGGCGCCCCGCCCCCGTAATGGCTGGCGCAGGTGAACTCCAGGGCCGCGGCGACGAACCGCTCGTCGTCCAGTTTGTCCAGCAGGTCCAGGTCCTCGGCGAGCGTCGCGCCGGTTCTGCCGTCGCCGCCCCGGATGCCGGCGAACGGCATGAACACGTCGGAGAAGGTGTTCCGCCAGAGGAACTCCGCCTCCAGCAGCCGGTCCGCGAGGTCGGGCTCCAGGGCCGTGGCGGTCGCGGTGGCCCAGCCGTGCAGCCCCGGATGGTGTCCGGGCTCGGAGAGCGCGTGCAGGGCGAGGCCCAGCTCGGCCAGGGGAGAGGTCGCGAAAACGACGCGGTCGGCGGGCAGGCCCGCGATGTCTATGTGCACGCTCACCCCTCCATAGTGGGGGTACGGGCACGGGTCGTCGTTCCGATTGACGGGGGCCGTCAATCAACGCGCGGCGCCGCCGTGACCTGCGCAGGCTGGACCGCATGAACGCCACCCAGCAGCACCTGCTCGACCTCCACCGCGCGGCCCGGCTGTCGCGGCCCGCGCCCCCGCCCCCGGGCCGCCACGACCGCGCGGTCCTGCGCGACCTGTACCGGCGCCTCCAGCAGAACCGGCGCCTCCAGCAGAACCGGCACCCCGGCAGATCCGGCGAGCCCGGCACACCCAGCCCGTCCGGCGTGTGAGGACGGAACCCCGAGGCCGGGGCGGCCGCTCGCCGGATGCCCGAGGCAGGGGGCGGCCGCTCGACGGAGCGGCTACCGCGCCAGGTACCCCACGAACCCCGCCACCGCGTCCCGCACGTCCTCGGCCGACCACTCAAGGCCCGCCGCCGCCACGGTCACCTCGGTGTACGAGACCCCGGGCGGCAGCCCCGACCCGGGCGCACCCGCGAACCAGCGCCGGAACAGCGTCACGCCCGTCTCCTCGGCCTGCCGCACCGACGCCTCGTCCAGCGCCTCGGCCCCGTACGGCAGCCAGACCTGGAACTGATGCGTGTGCGGCGGCTCCGGACGCACCCGGAACCACGGCACCCCCGACGCCGCGAACCCCTCCGCCAGCGCCCCGGCCACCACCTTCGCCTGCGCCACGTAGGCCGGCAGCCTCGGCAGCTCCCGCTCCAGGCCCAGCAGCGCGGACAGCGCCGTCGGGTACTGCTGGAAGAGCCGGCCCCCATACCGGTGGAGCCATACCCGGGCCTCCTCCACCAGCGTCGAGGGGCCCGCCAGCACCGCGCCCGACAGCCCGTCCAGGGACTTGTAGAACGACACGTACACGCTGTCCGCGAGGGCGGCGATCTCCGGCAGCTCCCGGCCGAAGTGCGGCGCGCACTCCCACAGCCGCGCCCCGTCGAAGTGCACCACCGCGTCCCGCTCCCGGGCCGCCGCCACCACCGCCGTCAGCTCCTCCCAGGACGGCAGTACGAACCCGGCGTCCCGCAGCGGCAGCTCCAGCATCAGCGTCCCGAACGGCTCCGGATACTCCCGGACCTCCTCGGCGCTCGGCAGCCTCGGCCCGGACGTCGGGTGGACCGTGCGCAGCCCGCTCACCGCGCCCAGCGCCCCGCCCTCGTGCAGCTCCGGGTGGGACAGGGGGTGCAGTGCCACGGTCGCGTCGCCCGTGCGCCCCGCCCAGCACCGCAGCGCGACCTGCTGGGCCATCGTCCCGGTCGGGAAGAACGCCGCCGCCTCCATCCCCAGCAGCCCGGCCACCCGCCGCTCCAGATCGGCGACGACCCCGCCCCCGTACACATCGGTCCAGTCCTCCGGATCGTGTACGGAAGCGGCGCCGGCGGCCAGTGCCGCCAACCGCTCGCCCAGGGTGCCGTCCGCGCCCACCCGGGCCAGCGTCCGCCGCGACGCCCGCCACGCGGTCAGCCTGCGCCGCCGCTGCTCCTGCTCATCCATGGTCACCATGGGACGATCATCACCCGGGCCATCGACCGGGCGCCCGCCGATTTCCGCCCGCCCGGAGTCCTGCCCGGAGCCGGGTTCGGGGGCGGGTTCGGAATCGGCTCCCGAGTGAGCTTCCGAGTCGGGTGCCGAGTTGGGTCCGGAAAGTTATCCACAGGCTGTGGGTGACCGGAAGGCTTCGCCGAAACGCTGGCGTAGCATGCAGAGAAATCGTCCGGTACCCCCCGCGGACTGGAACGGAAGGCCATCGCCCCGTGAACGCACCAGTTTCGAAGGAACCCCTCGACCCGAGGGACCGCCCCGCCCGACTCACGGTCGGCGTCGTCGGTGCGGGCCGGGTCGGACCCGCCCTCGCCGCATCCCTCCAGCTCGCCGGGCACCGCCCGGTCGCCGTGTCCGGCGTCTCCGACGCCTCCCGGCGCCGCGCCGCCGAGCTGCTGCCCGACGTGCCCCTGGTGGAGCCCGCCGAGGTGCTGGCCCGCGCCGAGCTGGTGCTGCTGACCGTCCCCGACGACGTGCTGCCCACGCTGGTCGAGGGCCTCGCCGAGACCGGCGCCGTACGGCCGGGCCAACTGCTCGTCCACACCTCCGGGCGGTACGGGGCGAGGGTGCTGGACCCCGCGCTGCGGGCCGGGGCCCTGCCGCTCGCGCTGCACCCCGCGATGACGTTCACCGGCACGGCCGTCGACGTCCAGCGGCTCGCGGGCTGCTCGTTCGGCGTCACCGCCCCCGAGGAGCTGCGGCTCGCCGCCGAGGCCCTGGTCATCGAGATGGGCGGCGAGCCGGAGTGGATCGCCGAGGAGTCCCGCCCGCTCTACCACACGGCCCTCGCGCTCGGTGCGAACCACCTGGTCACGCTGGTCGCCCAGTCGATGGAGCTGCTGGCCAGGGCCGGGGTCGCCGCCCCGGACCGGATGCTCGGCCCGCTGCTCGGCGCGGCCCTGGACAACGCCCTGCGCTCGGGCGACGCCGCGCTGACCGGCCCGGTCGCCCGGGGTGACGCGGGCACGGTCGCCGCCCACATCGGCGAGCTGCGCGAGCACGCCCCGCAGGCGGTGGCCGGATACCTCGCGATGGCCCGCGCCACGGCCGACCGGGCGCTCGCCCACGGCCTGCTCAAGGCCGAGCTGGCCGAGGACCTCCTCGGCGTCCTGGCCGACCAGGAGCGCCGCCGCCCCGGCGGCCCCGGACCGGGGGAGACCCGATGACGCGCACGGTCCGGCCCGCCCTCCTGCGCACCGCCGCCGAGCTGGACGCGCTGTCCCGCCCCGCCGGGGCCGAGCGGGCCGTCGTCATGACGATGGGCGCGCTCCACGAGGGCCACGCCGCCCTGATCCGGGCCGCCCGCGCGGCGGCCGGGGCGGACGGCCAGGTCGTGGTCACCGTCTTCGTGAACCCGCTCCAGTTCGGCGAGGCCGCCGACCTGGACCGCTATCCGCGCACCCTGGACGCCGACCTGGAGACCGCCGCGGCGGCAGGGGCCGACGCGGTCTTCGCCCCCGGTGTGGACGAGGTCTACCCCGGCGGAGAGCCCCAGGTCCGGATCGCCGCGGGCCCCATGGGCGAGCGACTCGAAGGCGCGGCCCGCCCCGGGCACTTCGACGGGATGCTCACCGTCGTCGCCAAGCTTCTCCACCTCACCCGCCCCGACGAGGCGTTCTACGGCCAGAAGGACGCCCAGCAGCTCGCCCTGATCCGCCGCATGGTCCGCGACCTGAACTTCGGCGTCCGGATCACCGGCGTGCCCACCGTCCGGGACCCGGACGGCCTCGCACTCTCCAGCCGCAACCGTTTCCTCACCGCCACGGAGCGGCACACCGCGCTCGCCCTGCCCCGTGCCCTCTTCGCGGCCCGTGACCGGCTCGCCGCCCAGCAGGCACTGCACGAGCGGGCCCGCGCCACCGCGCCCGGCGGCGACCGGGCCGCCGGCCTCAACCGGCTCGGTGAGGCCCGCGCCGCCGCCGACGCCCAGGCCGTGGCGCTGGCCCGGCCCCACGGGGCGCCCGCCGCCGTCCGGGCTGCCGCGCGGACGATCCTGGAGGAGGCCGCCGCCCGGGACAGGGCGCCGCTGGCCCTCGACTACCTGGCGCTGGTGGACCCGGCGGACTTCACCGAGATCCCGGACGACCGCGCGAGCGGGGAGGCGATCCTCGCCGTCGCGGCCCGGGTCGGGGACACCCGCCTCATCGACAACATCCCCCTCACCTTCGGAGCCCTGACGTGACCGGAATACGGCTGACCGCCCCCGCCCCCGGCTGGGCCATCGACGCGGACGTCGTCGTGGTCGGCTCCGGCGTCGCCGGGCTCACCACGGCGCTGCGCTGCGCCGCCGCCGGCCTGGACACCGTCGTCGTCACCAAGGCCCGCCTCGACGACGGCTCGACCCGCTGGGCCCAGGGCGGCATCGCCGCCGCGCTCGGCGAGGGCGACACCCCCGAGCAGCACCTCGACGACACCCTCGTCGCGGGCGCGGGCCTCTGCGACGAGGAGGCCGTGCGCACCCTGGTCACCGAGGGCCCCGACGCCGTACGCCGGCTGATCACCACCGGCGCGCACTTCGACACCACCGACAGCGGCGACATCGCGCTCACCCGCGAGGGCGGCCACCACCGCCGCCGCATCGCCCACGCGGGCGGCGACGCGACCGGCGCGGAGATCTCCCGCGCCCTCGTCGGCGCGGTCCGCGAGGCCGCCCTGCACACCATCGAGAACGCCCTGGTCCTGGATCTGCTCACGGACGCCGAAGGCCGTACGGCGGGCGTCTCGCTGCACGTCATGGGCGAGGGCCAGCACGACGGCGTGGGCGCGGTCCGGGCCCCCTCGGTCGTCCTGGCCACCGGCGGCATGGGCCAGGTCTTCTCCGCCACCACCAACCCTCCCGTCTCCACCGGCGACGGGGTGGCGCTCGCGCTGCGGGCCGGGGCGGAGGTCTCCGACCTGGAGTTCGTCCAGTTCCACCCGACCGTCCTGTTCCTCGGCGCGGACTCCGAGGGCCAGCAGCCGCTGGTCTCCGAAGCCGTACGCGGCGAGGGCGCGCATCTCGTCGACGGCGACGGCGTCCGCTTCATGCTCGGCCAGCACGAGCTGGCCGAGCTGGCCCCCCGCGACATCGTCGCCAAGGCCATCACCCGCCGGATGATCGAACACGGCGCCGAGCACATGTATCTCGACGCCCGGCACTTCGGGGCGCGGATGTGGGAGCAGCGCTTCCCCACCATCCTGGCCGCCTGCCGGTCCCACGGCATCGACCCGGTGACCGGGCCGGTCCCGGTCGCCCCGGCCGCGCACTACGCCTCCGGCGGTGTCCGCACCGACCTGCGGGGCCGCACCACCGTGCCCGGCCTGTACGCCTGCGGCGAGGTCGCCTGCACCGGTGTGCACGGGGCCAACCGCCTCGCGTCCAACTCCCTCCTGGAGGGCCTGGTCTTCGCCGAGCGCATCGCCGCCGACATCGCCGAGGCCCGCCCGCCCCGCACCGAACCGGCCGGGAGCCCGGACGCGGGCGATCCCGCCCCGCTGCTGGCCCCCGAGGCCCGTACGGCGATCCAGCGCGCCATGACCCGGGGCGCCGGAGTCCTGCGCTCCGCCGACAGCCTGGCCGCGGCCGCCGAGGAGCTGGAGGCCCTGCACCGCGACGCCGCCGCCGACGCGGAGGGGCCGGGCGGCGCCAAGGCGGTCGTCCCCGGGGTCGACGCCTGGGAGGTCACCAACCTGCTCCTGGTCTCCCGGGTCCTGGTCGCCGCCGCCCGGGAGCGCGAGGAGACCCGCGGCTGCCACTGGCGCGAGGACCGGCCCGACCGCGACGACGCCCACGGCCGCCGCCACCTGGTCGTCCGCATCGCTCCGGACCGCACCCCGGTCGTCCACCGCACGGAGACCGCGGCGTTCCCGCCCGTACGCCCGTCGGATTGAGCAGACTGCTGGAAGCAGCCGCACCGCCGGACACCGCAGACTGCTGGAAACACCCGCGGCGCCGGACACCACAGCGCGGCACCGGCAGCACACGAGCATCATCCGCACCACCCGCCACGCCCCCGAGGAGCCGTCACCGTGAGCACGCCCGAAGAGAATCCGCGCCCCACACCCGTGGACGTACCGCTGATCAGCGTCGGCGCGCCCGCATCCTCCGCACCGGCGGAAGGCGGCTGCGGCGACGCCTGCGGCTGCGGGGGTGACGAGGGATTCGACCCCGAGGCCCTGGAGTGCGGCCTGGACCCCGCGCTCGCCCTGCTGCTGGCCCGGGCGGGGCTCGACCCCGTCCAGGTCGAGGACGTCGCCCATGTGGCGATCGAGGAGGACCTCGACGGCGGGGTGGACGTCACGACCGTGGCGACCGTCCCCGAGGACGCCGTGATCACCGGTGACTTCACCGCCCGCGAGGCGGGCACGGTCGCCGGGCTCCGGGTCGCCGAGGCGGTCCTGTCGATCGTCTGCACCGAGGAGTTCGAGGTCGAGCGGCACGTCGAGGACGGCGACCGGATCGTCGCCGGCCAGAAGCTGCTGACGGTCACCACGCGCACCCGCGACCTGCTGACCGGCGAGCGCAGCGCGCTCAACCTGCTCTGCCGCCTCTCGGGCATCGCGACCGCCACCCGCGCGTGGGCGGACGTGCTGGAGGGCAGCAAGGCCGAGGTCCGCGACACCCGCAAGACGACGGCGGGCCTGCGCGCGCTGGAGAAGTACGCGGTGCGCTGCGGCGGCGGCGTCAACCACCGGATGTCGCTCTCCGACGCGGCCCTGGTCAAGGACAACCACGTGATCGCCGCGGGCGGCGTCGCCGAGGCCTTCAAGCGGGTCCGCGCCGAATTCCCCGAGCTGCCCATCGAGGTCGAGGTCGACACGATGGACCAGGTCCGCGAGGTGCTGGACGCGGGCGTCGACCTGATCCTGCTGGACAACTTCACCCCGGCCGAGACCGCCGAGGCCGTCGCCCTGGTCGCCGGCCGGGCGATGCTGGAGTCCTCCGGCCGCCTGACCCTCGACTCGGCCCGCGCCTACGCCGACGCGGGCGTCGACTACCTCGCGGTCGGAGCGCTCACCCACTCCTCGCCGATCCTCGACATCGGCCTGGACTTCCGCGACGCCGACGCCGACACCTCCGCCACCGACGGGGCCGACGCCTGATGCTGCTCACCATCGACGTCGGCAACACGCACACGGTCCTCGGCCTCTTCGACGGCGAGGAGATCGTCGAGCACTGGAGGATCTCCACGGACGCCCGCCGCACCGCCGACGAGCTGGCCGTCCTGCTCCAGGGACTGATGGGCATGCACCCGCTGCTCGGCATGGAGCTGGGCGACGGCATCGAGGGCATCGCGATCTGCGCCACCGTCCCCTCGGTCCTGCACGAACTGCGCGAGGTCACCCGCCGCTACTACGGCGACGTCCCCGCCGTCCTGGTGGAGCCCGGTGTCAAGACGGGCGTGCCGATCCTGATGGACAACCCCAAGGAGGTCGGCGCGGACCGCATCATCAACGCGGTCGCCGCCGTCGAGCTGTACGGAGGCCCGGCAATCGTCGTCGACTTCGGCACCGCCACCACCTTCGACGCGGTCTCCCCGCGCGGCGAGTACACGGGCGGGGTGATCGCCCCGGGCATCGAGATCTCGGTCGAGGCTCTCGGCGTCAAGGGCGCCCAGCTCCGCAAGATCGAGCTGGCCCGGCCGCGCAGCGTGATCGGCAAGAACACCGTCGAGGCCATGCAGTCCGGCATCGTCTACGGCTTCGCGGGCCAGGTCGACGGGGTGGTGGCCCGGATGAAGAAGGAGCTGGCCGCCGACCCGGACGACGTCACCGTCATCGCGACGGGCGGCCTTGCTCCGATGGTGTTGGGGGAGTCCTCGGTCATCGACGAGCACGAGCCGTGGCTGACGCTCATCGGGCTCCGCCTGGTGTACGAGCGGAACGTCTCCCGGTCGTAGGGCCCCTGCCGGAACCCGGTGGTACCTGCGGGAACGGCCGGGGGCGGGGGCCGGGGGAACCGGGCCGGGCACGCCGCGCCACCGACGACCAGTTAAACGGATTTTGTCCATTTAGCACGTATTGTCGCGTTATGCCCACGCCCTACGGTTCACGAGGCGGCATGGCGTTCAGCGCGGACGAGCTGCGGGTGCTCCGACGTGCCCTCGCCATCGCCCTCCACCCCATGCCCCTGTCCGACGAGGACGTCCAGGACTGCCTGCGGCTCGCCGGCTCCGTGGACGAGGCGGCCGGCGAGGCGGGTCGGCTGAGAGCGTTCCTCCTCGCCGACCTCGCCCGCTACCGCAACGCCCTCCCCGGCTCCGCCACCGGCTACCTGGAGCTGCTCCAGGACGCCCTGGCGGCCGGCTACGACCCCCGCCCGGACGATCTGGCCGCCCTGCGGGCCCTGCGTGGCGGGCGGCTCGCGGCGGCCCTCCTGGAGCGCTGCCAGGTGCTCGCCGAGCGTTCCGTACGGGCCCGGCTCGCCGGCCGCTCCGCCGGACTCGTGGCCCCCGGGCCCCGCAGCAGGCTGCTCGCCCTGCCCGGCGGCCGTGCCGCCGGGCAGGAGCCGGACCGGCCCAGGACCCCGGCGGCTCCGGACCGCCCCCGGAAGCCCGGCGACCGCCCGATGCCCAAGCCCTCCGAGGTCTTCCCGCCGCGTCGCAGGCCCGCGCCGCCCCCGTCCGAGGAGCGGGCGGCCGGCTGACCTCCACGCGGCGTCCGACGCGGCGGCCTCCCACCGGGAGGTCGCCGCGTCGGGCCGTTCCGGGCTCGCTACTCTGGACGGCATGGACTACGTATCCGCGCTCGTGCCCCCCGTGGTGATGGCCGTCTTCTTCATCGCCCTGATCGTGATCATCGTCAAGAGTCAGGGTGGTCCGAACAAGACCAAGGAGGACGCCGTGGTGGATGCGGCGCTCGCCCGCGCGGAATCCGTAAAGCAGACCGCTCATCCGGAGAATGCCTGATCACGGCAGCGGTCCGCCCGCCCCGTATCTTCACGGCGCGCGCGTCCCCGGGGCGCACGACTCATCCGAGCCGTGCGCTCTTTTGCTGTGTAAATACCAGAACAATCGGGACATCTAGCACTAAAATGATCTCGTGCCCCGCCAATTGGGAGACCTCGAAGACGCCGTGATGACGCGCGTCTGGCAATGGAACCGACCGGTCACGGTGCGGGAAGTCCTTGAGGACCTTCAGCAGGAACGGTCCATCGCCTACACGACCGTGATGACGGTAATGGACAATCTCCATCAGAAGGGCTGGGTGCGCAGGGAAGTCGACGGCCGGGCCTATCGATATACGGCCGTCTCCACCAGGGCCGCCTACTCGGCCGCACTGATGAACGAAGCCTGGTCGCGCAGTGACAACCCCGCCGCCGCACTTGTCGCGTTCTTCGGCATGATGTCCGCCGAACAGCGCGAAGCGCTCCAGGACGCCGTTCGCATGGTTTCCCCCAACCTCGCCGAAACCCCCGGCAACCCCGCGGAACCGACCGCCGCCGCCACCGGAGATGACGCCCCGGCCGATGACGTGCCGCCGGAGAGCGGGCGATAGCGTCGGGGCATGTCCTCAGACCAGCCGCAATGCGATCCGGATACCGAACTCCATACCGACCCGTCGGTAAATAGACCGGCCATCACCGTCCGGCGGGCCAGGACGAGTGATGTCGCGTCCGTACGACGACTCCTCGACGGGTACGTGTCCGGAGGCATCCTGCTAGACAAAGCGACTGTCACCCTTTACGAGGACATCCAGGAGTTCTGGGTCGCGGAACGCGACGAGGACGCGGCTGTCGTCGGCTGCGGCGCACTGCATGTCATGTGGGAAGACCTGGCGGAAGTGCGGACCCTTGCCGTCGATCCCCGCATCAAGGGCGCGGGAGTCGGGCACCACGTACTGGACAAGCTCTTGCAGACCGCGCGATGGCTCGGCGTCCGCAGGGTTTTCTGTCTCACCTTCGAAGTGGACTTCTTCGCGAAGCACGGCTTCGTCGAGATCGGAGAGACGCCCGTCGACACCGATGTCTACAGTGAGCTGCTGCGTTCCTACGACGAGGGTGTCGCGGAGTTCCTCGGTCTCGAACGAGTGAAGCCGAACACCTTGGGCAACAGCCGGATGCTTCTGCACCTGTGATCTGCAGAAGGACCTGCAACCCTATGTCCGAATCGCGCACGTTTCCCGTCCTCTCGGGCTGCTGAACCCCTCCAGGGGGTTTGTGTTTTCGAGGGAAAAGCGGTTTCCTTTCCGCGTACTCCATTTTCGATGAAAGGAAATCCCGTGGCACAGAAGGTTCAGGTCCTTCTTGTCGATGACCTCGACGGCGTCGAGGCCGATGAGACCGTCACGTTCGCCCTTGACGGCAAGACGTACGAGATCGACCTCACCACGGCCAACGCGGACAAGCTTCGCGGCCTTCTCGAGCCCTACACCAAGGGCGGACGCCGTACCGGCGGCCGTGCGGCCACGGGCCGCGGCAAGGGCCGTGCCGTGGCCGGCGGGAACAAGGACACCGCGGAAATCCGCCGGTGGGCGCGGGAGAACGGCCACAATGTGAATGACCGCGGCCGCGTTCCCGCCGAGATCCGCGAGGCTTACGAGAAGGCCAACGGCTGATCCGCTCCACCCCTTGTCGGCGCCCCCGAACGGGCGCGTGACAGCCGGACCCGATGGCATTCGGTTGCCGCGGCGTCCACCAGGCGTACGAGATCGGGGGCATCCCCACCGCTGCTCCCGAAGCCCGCGAGGGCCGGCAGTCGCGGCTCGGGCGCACGCCTCGGCTCTGGGGGCCGCAGCCACACGGCGGCCCCCGGCGAGTCCCCCGGGGTGCCCGGGAGAGGCGGGGCCGTGACACGGCCCCCCGCACCCACGGCGGTCAGGTCCAGTGCGACCGGGCCCCACTCCAGCCAGTCGAGCAGCCCCGGCAGCTCATCGGCGCCGCCCGCGGCGACCAGCAGCCCCATCCGCGTACCGGACAGCAGTACGGGACCGGTGCGCACACCGCGCCGCAGCACGGCGTGACCGGCCTCGGCGGGCAGCTCCAGCACATCGAAGAGCGCCCCGGTCAGCAGCCGCAGCGGAGCCCGTCCCGCGGTGGCCCAGCCCAGCTCCCTCGCGTACCGCCGGGCGAGCGCGGCATCGGCCGAACCCGGAGCGGCATCGGGTGACGATCGGGGCTGAGGGACGGTGGGAGGCATGTCCGATGAACCGCTCGATCGCCTCCGGGGTTACGCAGGGCCTCCGGAGCGTTACGTTCAGTCCTGGCCGCGGGGGCGTGCGAGAGCATTCGGCAGCGCAAGGATGTTCGCCCGTAGCGGAGGGAACGGGGGCGCGCCGCATGGACTGTCAGTGATTGCGGGTAAGACTTTCCTAGTGGGAAGGGGCGACACGCTGGCCGAGGCGTCTCACGTTCGCCATCGGCGTACTGGCGAAAGGGGTATCTGCCTGGCCTGCGGGAACATCGTCTCGCACCATCGGGTTGGAGCAGTTGTCAGCTGTTCGGCAGTAAGAATCCCCGCCCGGCGCGGGGTGATCCGGACGGATGTCGGCAGTTGGAATGAGCTGTCCCGTCCTGCGGGACTAGCATGCGGAAGGACTGGGAGGGGACCGACCCCTCACTGACCGACCGCTCTGAGGAGCGATTAACGATGTTCGAGAGGTTCACCGACCGCGCGCGGCGGGTTGTCGTCCTGGCTCAGGAAGAAGCCCGGATGCTCAACCACAACTACATCGGCACCGAGCACATCCTCCTGGGCCTGATCCATGAGGGTGAGGGTGTCGCCGCTAAGGCCCTGGAGAGCCTCGGGATTTCGCTCGAGGCGGTCCGCCAGCAGGTGGAGGAGATCATCGGGCAGGGGCAGCAGGCTCCTTCCGGGCACATCCCCTTCACCCCGCGAGCCAAGAAGGTCCTGGAGCTGTCGCTCCGCGAGGCTCTTCAGCTGGGCCACAACTACATCGGCACCGAGCACATCCTGCTCGGCCTGATCCGCGAGGGCGAGGGCGTCGCCGCCCAGGTCCTCGTGAAGCTGGGCGCCGACCTGAACCGGGTGCGGCAGCAGGTCATCCAGCTGCTTTCCGGGTACTCGGGCGGCAAGGAGGCGGCCACCGCAGGCGGTCCCGCCGAGGGCACGCCCTCCACGTCCCTGGTGCTCGACCAGTTCGGCCGGAATCTCACCCAGGCCGCTCGTGAGTCCAAGCTCGACCCGGTCATCGGGCGCGAGAAGGAGATCGAGCGGGTCATGCAGGTGCTGTCCCGCCGGACCAAGAACAACCCGGTCCTCATCGGCGAGCCCGGCGTCGGCAAGACGGCGGTCGTCGAGGGCCTGGCCCAGGCGATCGTCAAGGGCGAGGTGCCCGAGACCCTCAAGGACAAGCACCTCTACACCCTGGACCTCGGCGCCCTGGTCGCCGGCTCCCGGTACCGGGGTGACTTCGAGGAGCGCCTGAAGAAGGTCCTCAAGGAGATCCGCACCCGCGGCGACATCATCCTGTTCATCGACGAGCTCCACACGCTGGTCGGTGCGGGTGCCGCGGAAGGCGCCATCGACGCGGCTTCGATCCTGAAGCCCATGCTGGCGCGCGGTGAGCTCCAGACCATCGGCGCCACCACGCTCGACGAGTACCGCAAGCACCTGGAGAAGGACGCCGCTCTCGAGCGCCGCTTCCAGCCCATCCAGGTCGCGGAGCCGTCGCTGCCGCACACCATCGAGATCCTCAAGGGTCTGCGCGACCGTTACGAGGCCCACCACCGGGTCTCCATCACGGACGAGGCGCTGGTCCAGGCCGCGACCCTGGCCGACCGGTACATCTCGGACCGCTTCCTGCCGGACAAGGCGATCGACCTGATCGACGAGGCCGGATCCCGCATGCGTATCCGCCGGATGACCGCGCCGCCGGACCTCCGCGAGTTCGACGAGAAGATCGCGGGCGTCCGCCGCGACAAGGAGTCGGCCATCGACTCCCAGGACTTCGAGAAGGCGGCTTCCCTCCGTGACAAGGAGAAGCAGCTGCTGGCGGCGAAGGCCAAGCGCGAGAAGGAGTGGAAGGCCGGCGACATGGACGTCGTCGCCGAGGTCGACGGCGAGCTCATCGCCGAAGTCCTGGCCACGGCCACCGGAATCCCGGTCTTCAAGCTGACGGAGGAGGAGTCCTCCCGTCTGCTGCGCATGGAGGACGAGCTCCACAAGCGCGTCATCGGGCAGAAGGACGCCATCAAGGCCCTTTCGCAGGCGATCCGCCGTACGCGAGCCGGTCTGAAGGACCCGAAGCGCCCCGGTGGCTCGTTCATCTTCGCCGGCCCGTCCGGTGTCGGTAAGACCGAGCTCTCCAAGACGCTCGCCGAATTCCTCTTCGGCGACGAGGACGCGCTGATCTCCCTCGACATGTCGGAGTTCAGCGAGAAGCACACGGTTTCCCGCCTCTTCGGTTCGCCCCCCGGCTACGTGGGCTACGAGGAGGGCGGCCAGCTCACCGAGAAGGTGCGCCGCAAGCCGTTCTCCGTCGTCCTCTTCGACGAGGTCGAGAAGGCCCACCCCGATATCTTCAATTCCCTGCTCCAGATTCTGGAGGACGGTCGCCTGACCGACTCCCAGGGTCGGGTCGTGGACTTCAAGAACACGGTCATCATCATGACGACCAACCTCGGGACCCGGGACATCTCGAAGGGCTTCAACCTGGGCTTCGCCGCCCAGGGCGACGTCAAGACGAACTACGAGCGGATGAAGACCAAGGTCAACGAGGAGCTCAAGCAGCACTTCCGGCCGGAATTCCTCAACCGCGTCGATGACACGGTCGTCTTCCACCAGCTGACCGAGGAAGACATCATCCAGATCGTCGACCTCATGCTCGCCAAGGTCGACGAGCGCCTCAGGGACCGCGACATGGGCATCGAGCTCAGCGGCGAGGCCAAGATGCTGCTCGCGAAGAAGGGCTACGACCCCGTGATGGGCGCCCGGCCGCTGCGCCGGACGATCCAGCGGCAGATCGAGGACATCCTCTCCGAGAAGATCCTCTTCGGTGAGCTGCGTCCCGGTCACATCGTGGTCGTGGGCACCGAGGGCGAGGGTGACGAGAAGACGTTCACCTTCCGCGGCGAGGAGAAGTCGGCTCTGCCCGACGTCCCGCCGATCGAGCAGGCGGCAGGCGGCGCCGGCCCGAACCTCACGAAGGACGCGTGACGCGCGCCTAGGGCGTGAGCCCGAGCGTGTGAAGGGGCTGCCCCGGCACCGGTTCTCCACCGGTCCGGGGCAGCCCCTTCGCGTAGGGCGTGGATGCGAAGCCGGTCTCCCCGTGCGTCGCCGCCCACCAGGGCCGTGCCGACGCCTCCGTAGACGTCCACCCGGAGACCGGTCCAGGGGAGCAAGGGCGTGAGGTCCAGTTCCGCTGTGCCCGCCGGAACGTTCAGCGTCGGCGTGGTGGGACGAGCGGGACGCACTCGACCCGGCGGGCCGTCGCGCTGCCGCGGGACCTGCCGGGCGACGCCCAGGAGCACGTCCCCCATGAAGACCGGGCCGCCGGAGAGCCGGACAGCGCGGCCGGTTCGTCGTCGGGGCGCGCGGCGGGCGAGCCGTCGAGGTCGCAGACCAGCAGGTCGCGGACGAGTCCCGCCATGGGTAGCACCGTCGCCGTGTACGGGTCCGCCTCCAGGCGCTGGTCGCGCCCGCAGCGCTGGACGCGCGGGAAGCCGGTGATCTCGCACGCGGGTACCGCCTGGCGGGTGTCGACCACGCCGAGCCGTACGGGAGGCACCGGCCGCACCGGTTCGACGGCCTCCAGCAGGGTCACGTCCAGTCGGTGGTCGATCCAGGCGACGGTGGCCCGTACGCGGTCGGAGACGGCTGGGTGGGCGATCAGGACGGACCCGGACTCGACCACATGGGCGCAGGTCAGGACCAGCCGGTCGGTGAGGAGGACGCCGCTGCCCTGCTGGATCGCGGAGACGACCACCGTGCGGTCGGCCGGCGGCACCGTGCTCACGGCCTCGCCGCCCCGTCACCGGACCCGGCCGTTGACCCGCCGTCCCGCGGTGCGCTTCCGCCGAATCCCGCCGTGGAGCCGTCGTCCTCCGTCCCGATCTCCCAGGCCTCGCCCGTCGCGGCGTTGCGCGGGGCCAGGGTGAAGGCCGCCTTGTGCGTGCGGCCCGTGGTGCGGGCGGCGTCCGCGCCCGCCTCGACCACCCAGGCCTTCGCCTTGCCGCCCGTCCTGGCCTCCTGGCGCAGTTCGAGGGGGAAGTCCATCTGGATGTCGCAGACCGCGAAGGAGACCGGGGGAGGGGGGCCGTGGCCCGGGTCGCCGCGTCGATGAGCTGGTTGCGGAGGGACGCGACGGCATCGGCGAGCTCGATGCCTTCCAGCGCGTGGGTGTCCAGCGCGTGGGTGTCCGGTACCTGGTGTTCGGTACGTGGGTGTTCTCGGCCGTCGCGGGCCCCCCTCGGGGTGTGGTGCCGCTTTCCCGTCGGCGTCGTGAAGCAGCAGGCCGAAGGTCCCGAATCGGAAGGGCCTAGGTCCCACCGGCGGTGACAAGGCGCACAGCCCGAAACAGGCCTACTACCCGGGCTAGGAGGAGGGTGCGTGATCGGCCGCAGGACCTTCGGCCCGGCGTCGGCGGGCCCTTCCGACGTTCTGGGTGATACGGGCCTTTCGCGGTGCGATGTCCGGAAAGAGGCTCATGGAACAGGTGTTAAACGTCTTCCGTGCGAAGGATTTCGTGGCCCGTGCCGACTCCTCGCAGAGGGACAAGCGCGACCAATTCCCTCGGCCCTCTCTACGGCTTTTCTTCGTAGATGGGGGGTTTGAGCACCGGCGGGGGTGCGGGTTACCAAGGTGGAGCAAGCCCGGACAGCACGCCGGGTCCACTCACCTTCGGAGGACTTCCTCGTATGAAGCGCGCAACGAACCAGCACACCATCCGCCCGTCCGCCTTCCGCGTCCGTGGCGCCGTCCTGGCCGCCGGCCTGGGAGCGTCCGTGGTGCTGGGTGCCGGATCGGCGTTCGCGTCCAGCGGCACCGAGGCCGCCGCCGCTCCTCTGGCCGCGGGCACGACCGCCGGCTCCGTCGCCGCGCAGGCGACCGCGCAGGGCAAGGCCGCCGACGCGGCCAAGAAGGCCTCCGCCAAGAAGGCCTCCGACGCGAAGAAGAAGGCCGAGGACAAGAAGAAGGCCGCGAAGAAGAACGCCGCCTCCTGGAAGTCCCCGGTCAAGAAGTACACGCTGAGCGCCAGCTACGGCACCGGCGGCGCCCGCTGGGCCGCCAAGCACTCCGGCCAGGACTTCGCCGTGCCGGTCGGCACCGACGTCGTGGCCGCCCACAAGGGCACCGTCGTGAAGGCCGGCCCGAACGGCGCCGGCGACGGCCCCGCGTACGGCAACGCCGTCGTGATCAAGCACTCCAACGGCAAGTACTCGCAGTACGCGCACCTGTCGAAGGTCAACGTGAAGGTCGGCGAGCAGGTCAAGACGGGCGAGAAGATCGCGCTGTCCGGCAACACCGGAAACTCCAGCGGCCCGCACCTGCACTTCGAGATCCGCACCAGCCCGAACTACGGCTCGGCGCTGAACCCGGCCGCGTTCCTCCGCTCGGTGCACGTCTCCATCTGATCCGGCCGGCGTAACCGCGCGACCCCGAGCCGGCCATCGAAGCGCCCGGCCGATCGCGCAGCACAACCGAAAAGTGTCAGTGGACCCGTTACACCCCGGTACCCGGGGCGTGCGCCCGGGTCACCCGTCCGACGGCGACGTCGAGGACAGCCTCACGGCTCACTCCTCGGGGTCGCCGTCGTCGTTCCACCACACCGTCCACCCTGCGTACGGCTCAGTCCGACGCCTGCCGCTGGTCCGCCATCCGCAGCACCGGGAAGCTCCCGGTCACCGTCGGCGCGTGCTCCGGCAGCCACAGCACCGCGATCGCCCCGCCCGTGCCCTCCGCCGCGCCCGAGGGCGCCGCGTTGCGGAAGGTCAGCCGGGCTCCCAGCACCCTCGCCTGGCCCGCCGCGATCGTCAGGCCGAGACCGTGCCCGTGCCCGGCCCGGTCCATGCTTCCGGTACGGAACCGGCTCGGCCCGTCCCGCAGCAGCTCCTCCGGGAATCCCGGACCGTGGTCGCGGACCCGCACCACCCGGCCCTCGACCGTGACCTCCACCGGGGTCGAACCGTGCTTCGCGGCGTTCCCGAGCAGATTGCCGAGGATGCGCTCCAGCCGGCGCGGATCGGTGGAGACCCACGACTCGTGCACCACCCGCACGGTCACCTCCGGGTTCAGCAGCCCGATCCGGCGGCCGACGAACTCGCCGAGCGGCAGCATCTGGAGTTCCGCCCGCTCCGAGGCGCTGTCCAGCCGGGCCACCTCCAGCACGTCCTCGACCAGTGTCCGCATCGCCTGCGCCCGGTCCCGCACCAGCTCGGTGGGGCGGCCCGGCGGCAGCAGCTCGGCCGCCGTGAGCAGCCCGGTCACCGGGGTACGCAGCTCATGGGCGATGTCCGCGGTGACCCGGCGCTCCGCCTCGATCCGCTCGTTCAGAGCGTCGGTCAGCGCGTCGACCGCCCGCGCCAGCTCGTCGGTCTCGTCGCGGACGACCCCGCCGACGGCCTCCCTGACCCGTACGTCCGTCTGACCCTGGGCGACCCGGCCCGCAGCGGCCGCCGCCTTGCGCAGCCGGCGCGAGAGCTGACCGCCGATGAGGACCCCGAGCGCGCAGCCGCCGAAGACCACCGAGACCGAGCCGATGAGCAGGGCACGGTCCAGGTCGTCCATGATCGTGGCGGAGCGGTCCGCGAACCGGGAGTGCAGCGAGAGCACGTCCCCGCCCGCCAGTGGAACCGCCGCCCAGACCTCGGGGACCCCGTCGGGGCCCTGCGTCACATGGGTGGCCCGGCGGTTCTTGCGGACCTCGTCGCGCAGGCTCGGCGGGATCGTCGGGTCGTTGAGCTTCGCCCCGAACTTCGGCCCGCCCTTCTGCATGCTCGTCGCCTCGTAGAAGCGCTGCGCGCCCAGCAGCCGCTCCAGCTGCACCTCGCGGGCGTTCTCGATCATCGAGACGCGGGCCGCGTTGTGCACCACGAGGCTCAGCGCCACCGCGACGAGCGCGCCGACCGCCGCGATGGCGATGCTGATCTTCCAGCGGACTCCGGTCCGCAGGGCCAGTCGCTTCATCCGCGCAGCTTGTAGCCGAAGCCGCGGACCGTATCGATCCGGTCCTGGCCGATCTTGGTGCGCAGCCGCTGGACGTGGACGTCCACGACCCGGGTGTCACCGCCCCATCCGTAGTCCCAGACCCGCTCCAGGAGCTTGTCGCGGGACAGGACGGTGCCCGGCGCGGACGAGAACTCCAGCAGCAGCCGCATCTCGGTGGGCGTCAGCGCCACCTGCTCACCGGCGCGCCGCACCTCCATGCCGTCCGTGTCGACCTCCAGATCACCGAAGACCAGCACCCCGCCGAACGCCCCCGCCTCCCCCTCCGCACCGCCCTGGCCCGGACCGTCCGGCCCGGCCGCGTGGCCGAAGCGGCGCAGCACCGCCCGGATGCGGGCGACCAGGACCGCGCCGTCGAAGGGCTTGGTGACGTAGTCGTCGGCCCCGGCCTCCAGGCCCAGCACCACGTCGATCGAGTCGGCCCGCGCGGAGAGCATGATCACCGGGACGGTCGACTCGTCCCGGATGCGGCGGCACAGGCTCACCCCGTCCAGACCCGGCACCATCACGTCGAGCAGGGCGATGTCCGGCCGGTCGGCGCGGAACGCCTCCAGACCGGAGAGCCCGTCGGGCATCGCGGTGACCATGAAGCCGACCCGTTCCAGGGCGAGCTGGGTGGCCTCGCGGATGACGTCGTCGTCCTCGACGAAGAGGACGTGGGTCTCGGCCATGGGGCTGCTTCTCGCCTTCCGTTCCCGCTCGGTTCCACCGGCACGGCCTCGTGCCTGCCCGGTCTCAATTCCTGTCCTGCTCCACCGGCGCCTCGGACGGAACCGGTTCCACCGGGTCCACCGGCTCCGACTGCACCGGAAGCTCGCCGTCCGTGCCCTCGACGGCACGGCTGAAGTCGTTGTGCACCCGGTCGTGCTCGGTGAAGCGGTCGCTCGCCCAACGGTAGGTGACCACCTCCGAGCCGGACGGGTACGCCAGCGGGTCCTTCGACCCGTAGACCTGGGTCGTCACCACCAGGTCGCCCCGGTCGATCGTTCCGTAGACGGCGGGGACCTCGGCCGCGAAGACGTTCGTGTACGAGCCGTTGCCGTCCGCCCGGTAGACATACGTTCCGACGCCCACCGAGTCGGCGCAGCTCATCACGTTGACCACCACGTCGGCGGCCCGGGCGCCCGTCATCGACCCGTAGGAGGTGTCGATGGGATAGGCCTTGCCCGCGCAGGGCCTGAGCCCGTCCCTGACCTGCTCGCCCACCTTGGGGTCGCCCTTGAGGAGCCGCACGGCGTCGACCCGCCTGACGGGCGGGGTCGTGCCGGAGGGGCTGGCCCGGGGGGTGACCTTGGCGACCGGCTGGCTGCCGGCGGGACCCTCGTCCCGGGTACCGGTGCCGCCCGTGGAGCAGCCGACGCCGAACAGCCCGAAGGCGACGAGTCCGGCCAAGGCCGTGCCACTCGCCGCCATACCGCTCCGGAATCCTCGGCTCCGGCCCGTTCTCCCCGGATCGTCGCCGTCGTCCGAGCCCCCGGAACCATTCAGGGAGGAACCGCTCAAGGAGGAACCGCTCGGGGAGGCATCACCCGAGGAGGAGTCACTCAAGGCAGGGCCCCTTCCGGCAGGGCTCCTTCCGGCAGGGCCCCTCCTGGAGGGGCCGCCGGAGGAATCGCCCCCGAAGCCGCCCCCGCCGCTGCTGCTGCCGCTCAGGCCGCGCACCGCTCCATCCCCCGCTCGTCGTGACGCCCGTTCCGCTGCGCCGGTGTGTGTGCCCTCGCCCCCGGCACCGTCGTCACGGGCGACCGCGGGGCGGGGACACGGGCGGAGGTGACCGGCGCCGCGCTCCGGTGGCTCCCGGTCTCCCGGGCGACCGCCTCGCGGCTGACCAGCTCGCGGCTCTCCAACTCCTGGCGCAGTCGTGCCAGGGCCCGGTGCAACGTGCTCTTGACCGTACCGGCCGACATGCCGAGTGCCGCGGCCGTCTCCTCCGTGCTCATCTGCTCCCAGTGTCGCAGCACGACGACGCTGCGCTGCTTGGGAGCCAGGATGCCGAGGATGTCCATCAGCAGGGCGCGGTCGGCGCGCTGCTCGCTGCCGTCCTCGACGCTCGCGTCCGGCAGCTGCTCGGTCGGGACCTCTTCGAGCTTGCGCGCCCGCCACCACTCCGTACGGGTGTTGATCATGACGCGGCGCAGATAGGCGTCGGCCAGGGACTTGTCGGCGATGCCGTCCCAGCGGCCGTAGGTGCGCACCAGGGCGGTCTGCAGCAGGTCCTGGGCATCCACCGGGTCGGGAACCAGACGACGCGCGCTGCGCAGCAGCGCCTCCTGCCGTGTGCGTACGTAGTCCTCGAACGCGAGCACCTCGCCCTGCGCCATGACAACCGCCTCCGTCCCCGAACATCCCCGTGCCACAGGCGGCACCGCGGGTGTTCCGCGGTCCGGCCGTCCTGCTGTCGGAGACGCTACGGAGGCGTTGTCACGGCGATGTGCGGAGCAGCCGTAGGCCGGTGCACGGCTGCCCATCGGTTGTGTAAC
This sequence comes from Streptomyces sp. NPDC102283, assembly GCF_044766265.1. NCBI lineage: Bacteria > Bacillati > Actinomycetota > Actinomycetes > Kitasatosporales > Streptomycetaceae > Streptomyces > Streptomyces sp. NPDC102283. The sequence continues at coordinate 33,348 of NZ_JBIWLQ010000015.1, read as the reverse complement.
AGTGCGGGAGAAGACGTTTCCCGGGATCGGGCCGAGAGGGGCTGCGGATCCGGCCCGGGGTCAGGCAGGTCAGGTCAGCGGCAGCCGGTACCGGCCGTCCGCCAGCGGCTCGACCAGCCCGTCCGCCACCAGCCCGTCCAGTGCGCGGGCCCGCTGCACCGGCTCCTCCCACACCGCGTCCAGCGCGGCCTGGGCCACGGGGCTCACCGAGTCCCGCAACACCGCCAGCAGCCGCCCGCGCACCTGGCGGTCGGTCCCGGCGTACGTCTGGCCCTTGCGCGGCGGCCCCTGGTGCGCGGGCTTCCCCGCCAGCCGCCAGGCACACCGCGAGGCGATCGGGCACCGGTCGCAGTCCTCGTTGCGCGCGGTGCACACAAGGGCGCCCAGCTCCATCGTGGCCGCCGCCCAGCGCGCCGCCCGCTCGTCCTCCTCGGGCAGCAGCGCCCGCGCGAGCTTGCGCTCGGCGGCCGTGGTCGCGTTCGGCGGGTACTGGACCCCGGACGCGGCGCGGGCGAACACCCGGCGCACGTTCGTGTCGAGCACCGGGTGCCGCTGTCCGTACGCGAACGAGGCCACGGCCGCCGCCGTGTACTCGCCGATCCCGGGCAGCGCCAGCAGCTGGGCGTGCTCGCTCGGCACATCGCCGTCGTGCCGTTCCGTTATCGCCTGCGCGGCCCCGTGCAGGCGCAGCGCACGGCGCGGGTAGCCGAGCCGGCCCCAGGCGCGGACCGCCTCCCCGGGCGCCTCGGCGGCCAGGTCGGCGGGGCGGGGCCAGCGGGCGAGCCACTGTTCGTACACCGGGAGGACCCGGCTCACCGGGGTCTGCTGCAGCATGAACTCGCTGACCATCACACCCCAGGCGCCCGCTTCGGGGCGGCGCCAGGGCAGATCGCGGGCATGCTGCTCGAACCACCCGATGACGGGGGCGTGGAGGGAGGCGGCGGGGGGCGTCTGTGTCGAAGTCATGGCAGTCATCGCACGACGATCCTGGCACGGAAGAGGGAGCGGCGGTCACGGGCGCGGGGGTGTCGGCCCATGCGGCGGTCCACGGGGTGACAACGCCACCCGTTCTGTCCCCTGTGACCGGATCTCCGTGATGATGATCGGCAGAACTTGCGGCCGGAGCGGCGGGTGGGGCCTGAGTCGGCCCGGATCTCTCGTAGAGTTCGGGCCGTGGGATCTATGCGCAATCCGGTCGGTCCGCTTCCCTCCAGCATCTACTGGCGACGAAGGGCGGTAGCGGGACTTCTCGTTGCGCTGCTCGCCGTGTTGATCGCCTGGGGCGTGACGTCCGGAGGCGGTGGGGGAGGCCGGAGCGACGGCAAGTCCGGCGGCTCCGACCCGGTCGAGTCGATCACTCCCGGGCCCTCGGGATCCGGCCCCGCGATCAGCCAACAGCCGGGCGGCCGCGACGAGTCGGGCGAGGACGGCGGCTCCGGCGGTTCGGGCGGCTCCGGTGGCGGCGCGGGCGGGTCCTCCGGGGGTGCGGGCGAGGGTGCCTCGTCCGACGGGGCGTCAACGGGCGGTGCGGGCGCGGCCGGTTCGGGTTCGGGCGGCGGCGGCACGGCGGGCCAACAGGTCCCGGCCGGCTCCCCGCTCCCCGAGTGCAAGCCCGCCGCGGTGCGGTTGAGCCTGCGGACGAAGGTCAGTTACGGCCCCGACGACAAGCCGAAGTTCGAACTGATCGCGAAGAACACCTCGTCGGCGACGTGCAAGGCCGACCTCGGGCCGAAGAGCGCGGTCCTCACGGTCACCGAGGCCGGTGGCGAGGACGACGATCCGATCTGGTCCTCGAAGGACTGCCCCGCTGCGGCCGGCCCGTTGTTCCTGCAGGTCCCGGCGGGCGCGACGGTGATCCACACGGTCGACTGGAACCGCACGCTGTCCGCCCCCGGCTGTGCGACTCCTCCGGCGGGCAAGGCGGGCCCGGGAACGTACCTCCTGGAGGCGAAGGCCCCGGGCGCCCCGGTCCAGCGGGCCTCGTTCGTCCTCGCGAAGGACTGACCGGCCTCTGCGGCCCGGCAGACCCGGCCCGTCCGGCGTCTGAGGACGGAACCGTCCACGTGGACGAGCGATGCGCCAAGAGGTCCGGGCCCACCCGTCACGGCACCGCCCTCCGGGCCCAGGGTTCCGTCCTCACACGCCGGACGGGCTGGTGGTGGTCCGGGCCGGCCCGTATGAGCATGGCCTGACCGGGCCCGGGGTTCCGTCCTCAGACGCCGGACGGGCTGGTGGTGGTCCGGGCCGGCCCGTATGAGCATGGCCTGACCGGGCCCGGGGTTCCGTCCTCAGACGCCGGACGGGCTGGATGCGGCTCGGGCCGGTCTCAGACGTACCGCTCCAGGATCGACGACTCCGCCAGCCGCGAAAGCCCCTCCCGGACGCTGCGCGCCCGTGCCTCGCCGACGCCGTCCACCGTCTGGAGGTCGTCCACGCTCGCCGCCAGCAGCTTCTGTAGACCGCCGAAGTGCTCCACCAGCCGCTCGATGATCGCCCCCGGCAGCCGCGGCACCTTCGCCAGCAGCCGGAAGCCCCGCGGGGACACCGCCGAGTCCAGCGTCTCGGGCGAGCCGCTGTAGCCCAGCGCCCGCGCCACCACCGCCAGCTCCAGCAGCTCCGTGTGGCTCAGCGCGTCCAGCTCGGTCAGCGCCTCCGCCACCGTGCGCGACCGCTTCGCCGTCGGCTCGGGCACATAGTCCCGGACGACCAGCTCCCGCTCCGGCTCCACCCCGGCGATCAGCTCGTCCAGCTGGAGGGAGAGCAGGCGTCCGTCGGTGCCGAGCTCGACCACGTACTCCGCGATCTCCGTGGCGATCCGCCGCACCATCTCCAGCCGCTGCGCCACCGCCGTCACGTCCCGGACGGTGACCAGGTCCTCGATCTCCAGGGCGGACAGCGTGCCCGCCACCTCGTCGAGGCGCAGTTTGTACCGCTCCAGCGTGGCGAGCGCCTGATTGGCCCGGGACAGGATCGCGGAGGACTCCTCCAGGACCCGTCGCTCCCCGTCCACGTACAGCGCGATCAGGCGCATCGACTGGGAGACCGAGACGACGGGGAAGCCGCACGCCTTGGAGACCCGGTCCGCCGTGCGGTGACGGGTGCCCGTCTCCTCCGTGTGGATCGAGGCGTCCGGGACCAGCTGCACGCCGGCCCGCAGGATCTTGGTCATGTCCTTGTCGAGGATCAGCGCCCCGTCGAGCTTGCACAGCTCGCGCAGGCGCGTCGCCGTGAACTCCACGTCCAGCACGAATCCGCCGGTGCACATCGACTCGACGGTCCTGTCCATGCCCAGCACGATCAGCCCACCGGTATTGCCGCGGAGAATGCGCTCCAGGCCGTCCCGCAGGGCCATTCCGGGCGCGACCGCGCTCAACGAGGCGCGCATCAGCGCCTCGTTACCGGTGCCTTGGCCGGACTTTCCGGGCGTCGTCGCCCGGTCGTTGGCTGCCACTGCACTCCTCCGGTCACAGGTTGCGGTGCCCTCGCGTCCCCCATGCCGTGTCCACGGGCGGGCGAGACCAGGGCAAAGTCTACCGGCGCGCGTTGTCTTCCTGACGAGGCTGCGGCGCCTCTTGACGAGACCGGCGCGGGAGAACCCGCAGAGCGTCGCCCATGTCGGCGACTTCCGTGACCTTCATACCGGCCGGGACCTTGCCCGGATCCGTCGGAACGAGCGCGTGGGTGAAGCCCAGACGGTGTGCCTCGGCCAGTCTCCGCTGCACCCCGGTGACCCTCCTGACCTCGCCCGCGAGCCCCACCTCACCGATCGCGACCAGGTTCTTCGGGAGCGGGGTGTCGCTGGCCGCGCTGGCCAGCGCGAGCGCGATCGCCAGGTCCGCGGCGGGCTCGGTGAGCTTCACGCCGCCCACCGTCGCGCTGTAGATGTCCCGCTTGCCGAGCGCGGTGATCCGGCCGCGCTGCTCCAGCACGGCGAGCATCATCGATACCCGGGAGGTCTCCAGACCCGAGGTGGTGCGCCGGGGCGAAGGGATCTGCGAGTCGACGGTGAGCGCCTGCACCTCGGCGACCAGGGGGCGCTTGCCCTCCAGGGTCACCGTCAGACAGGTGCCCGGCACCGCCACGTCGCGGCGGGTCAGGAAGAGGCCCGAGGGGTCGGCGAGACCGGTGATGCCCTCGTCGTGCAGCTCGAAGCAGCCGACCTCGTCGGTCGCCCCGTAACGGTTCTTGACGCCGCGCACCAGCCGCAGCCGGGCGTGCCGGTCGCCCTCGAAGGACAGCACCACGTCCACCAGATGCTCCAGCAGCCGGGGCCCGGCGATCGCGCCGTCCTTCGTGACGTGGCCGACGAGCAGCGTGGCCATCCCGCGCTCCTTGGAGGCCCGGATCAGCGCTCCGGCGACCTCCCGGACCTGGGCCATCCCGCCGGGCGCGCCGTCGATCTCGGGCGAGGCGACCGTCTGCACCGAGTCCAGGACGAGCAGCGAGGGCTTCACCGCGTCCAGGTGGCCGAGCACCGCGGAGAGATCGGTCTCCGCCGCGAGGTAGAGGTGGTCGTTGATCGCCCGGATCCGGTCGGCCCGCATCCGGACCTGGCTCGCGGACTCCTCGGCGGTCACATAGAGCGTGCGGTGGTCCTCGCTCGCCGCCTTGGCCGCCACGTCCAGCAGCAGCGTCGACTTGCCGACGCCCGGCTCGCCCGCCAGCAGCACGACCGCGCCCGGCACGAGCCCGCCGCCGAGCACCCGGTCCAGCTCGCCGACGCCGGTCGAGCGGGCGGTGGCCTGCCGGCTGTCGACCTGGCCGATCGGCACGGCCGCCGTGGAGACCCGCCCGGCCGCGGTGGTGCGCACGGCGGGGGCGCCGCCGAACTCCTCGACCGTCCCCCACGCCTGGCACTCGGGGCAACGGCCGAGCCACTTGGCGGTGGTCCAGCCGCATTCGGTACAGCGGTAGGACGGCCGGTCCTTCGCGGATTTCGTACGGGCAGCCATGGCGCCACCGTATAGGTGGGGTACGACAACCTCTCCCGCGCGGCGGCGTGCGGGGCCCCGCCGCGCGCAGGGCGCACGGAAGCGCACCGGAGCACTACGGGCGGAATCCGTGATCCCTGTCCTCTTTCGAGGGATACGTTCACTCGTAAGGGTTAAATGCGTGCAAGGGGTACTGGGGCATGCGCTCCTCTGCCTACGGTCGCCGGGTGATGAGCAGCAGGCTGGAGACCCCGACGCACACCACCGGCGCACACCGGGCGCACCGCCGAGCACCTCACCCCCCGGCGCAGCGACCGCCCGTACGTTACGAGCCGTATCTCGACGGACTCTTCACCTACTGCCTCTCCGTGCTCTGCGATCACGGCGCGGCCGCCGAAGCGCTCGGCGCCGCGCTGTCGGTCGCGGACCGGCAGGACGCCCGGGGCCCCACGGCCGAGGAGGAACGTCAATCCTGGCTGTACGCGCTGGCCCGCTGGACCTGCCTGCGCACCCTCACCGAACGCGGGCGCGGCCGGCAGGCCCACCGCCGCCCCTCGGGGACGGTCGAACCGCCCCGCACGGCCAAGGCCTCCGCAGAGCGTCAGGCCTCCGTGGCCTTCGCGCCGTTCCGGCACCAGGGGGCGCACACCATCCGGCGCACGCCGGAGCACACCTCGCCCGTCACCCCCGAGGACGCCGCCGTGCCCGCCCCTTCCGAGTCGCCGGCCGCCGAGGCCCGCCGCCGGGAGCTCGCCACGCTCGCCTGGCCCGAGGCCGCGGGCACCACCCCGGAGCAGCGCGAAGCCCTCGAACTGGCCGTACGCCACCGGCTCGCCCCGCGCGCCGTCGCCGCCGTGCTCGGTCTGGAGCCCGCCACCGCCCGGGAGCTGCTGGCCGGCGCGGCCTGCGAGGTGGAGCGCACCCGCGCGGCCCTCGCCGTCGTCCGGACCGGCGACTGCCCCGCCGTCGCCCGGATCACCGGCGACCACCAGGTGCTGCTCTCCGCCGCCCTGCGCCGCGAGCTCGTCCGGCACGTGGACGACTGCCCCCGCTGCCGCCGTGCCGCCGAGCGGGCCGATGCCGCGGGCCCCTGGCCCGGAGCGGCCCCGGTCCCGGTCGTCGCCCTGCCCGTCGTCGAGGCCCCCCGCCCCTCCGTGTACGTCGCGATGGCCCAGGCCCAGCGCTCCCGCGCCGCCGGCCCGCGCTTCGACCGGGCAGGCTATCCGCTCGACCCCAAGGACCAGGCGGCCCGCCGGGACCGGCTGCGCGCCCGGCTCGTGACGACCACGGTCGTCGCGACGGTGGTCGCCGCCCCCGTGATCGCCCTGTGGGCCGCCTACCGGGGAGCGCCCCAGACCGGCGAGGGCCACGACGGGACCTCGGTCGCCGCCACGGAGGTCGACGGTGCCGGCGGTATGAACGGCGACCCCTACAGCGACACCGACGACGGCCGCCCCGGCAACCGCTTCGGCGTCCGCGTCCCGGACGTCACCGCCGAGGTCGTCAGCACCGGCGGCGCGCCGCCCGGCGACGCCCGGCTCGCGGTGACGGCCCGGACCTCCGGGGCCGTCACGACGCTCACGCTGACCGCCTCCGGCCGGGGGCCGGTCGGCTGGTCGGCGGCGACGGACGCCCCTTGGCTGCGTCTCAGCCGTACGTCCGGCACGCTCGCGGCCGGGCGGAGCACGACGATCGTGGTCTCGGTGATCCGGGCCGCGCAGCCGGGCGGACCGTGGCGGGCCCGGATCTCGTTGACGCCCTCGGGGTCCGCCGTGCTCATCGACGGTCACGGGGGCGCGGCCCCGACGACGGGCGGCCCGCGCCCCTCGCGCCCGGGAACGGACTCCCCCCGGCCCACGGACCCGGGCACCACGGACCCCGGCCCGACCGATCCGGGTCCCACCGATCCGGGTCCGACCGATCCCGGCCCCACCGACCCCGGGCCGGGCCCGACCGATCCCACCGATCCGCCGGACCCCACGGACCCGCCGGACCCGACCGACCCGCCCGAACCGACACCCGGCCCCACCGACCCCACCGAGCCGAGCCCCACGGACCCGGCCCCGACCGACCCCGGCCCCTCCGCCCCGGACCTGGCGGGCTGAGCCCGGACCTGGCGGGTCGAGCCCGGACCTGGCGGGCTGAGCCCGGACCTGGCGGGTCGAGCCCGGACCCGGCGGGTCGAGGGCCCGCCGGCCGGTACGGCCCCGTGCGCCTCAGCCCTTCTGCGGCGCGGGGGGCGGGTCCGCCGGGTGGGGGGCCATCGGCAGCAGCGAGGACAGCCGCTCCTCGCACAGCCCGACCAGCCGGTCGTAGCCCTCCTTGCCCATCAGCTCGATCAGCTCCGGGCGGTAGGACACGTACACCGGGTCACCGGCCCCGTGCGCCGAGGTGGCCGAGGTGCACCACCAGTGCAGGTCGTGACCGCCCGGACCCCAGCCCCGGCGGTCGTACTCACCGATCGTCACCTGGAGCACCCGCGTGTCGTCGGGCCGGTCGATCCAGTCGTACGTCCGCCGCACCGGCAGCTGCCAGCACACGTCCGGCTTGGTCTCCAGCGGCTCCTTGCCCTCGCGCAGCGCCAGGATGTGCAGCGAGCAGCCCGCCCCGGCGGGGAAGCCGGGCCGGTTCTGGAAGATGCAGGAGCCCTCCCAGCGGCGCGTCTGGCGTTCGCCGTCCTCGTCGACGCCGACCCAGCCCGTCTCCGCGCCGACGTCGTGGAACTGCCACAGCTCGGGAGTGAGCCTGGCCACGTGCCCCGCGACGCGCTTCTCGTCGTCCTCGTCGGAGAAGTGCGCGCCCAGCGTGCAGCAGCCGTCGTCCGCCCGGCCCGCCTGGATGCCCTGGCAGCCGCTGCCGAAGATGCAGGTCCACCGGGAGGTCAGCCAGGTCAGATCGCAGCGGAAGACCTGCTCGTCGTCGGCCGGGTCGGGAAACTCCACCCAGGCCCGGGCGAAGTCGATGCCCTTCTCGTCGGACGGGGCCGGTCCGCTCGCCCCCGGCTGTGCTGCCTGCTTGTTCGACTTCTGCTTCTTCGTGGCTTTGTCCTGCTTAGCCTTTTTCGTCTTTGGCACGCGGACAGCGTAAGTCCCATGGCGCAGTAGCGTTCCCCCATGAGACTCGGAGTCCTCGACGTGGGATCGAACACGGTTCACCTGCTGGTGGTCGACGCCCACCCCGGCGCCCGCCCGCTGCCCGCGCACTCGCACAAGGCGGAGCTCCGGCTCGCCGAACTCCTCGACGACGGCGGCGCGATCGGCCCCCTCGGCGTGGACCGGCTGGTGGCGACGATCGCCGGTGCGGTGCAGGCCGCCGAGGACAAGGGGTGCGAGGACGTGCTCGCCTTCGCCACCTCCGCCGTGCGCGAGGCGACCAACGCGGACCTGGTCCTGGAGCGCGTGCGGGTCGAGACCGGCGTCGACCTCGCGGTCCTCAGCGGCGAGGAGGAGGCCCGGCTGACCTTCCTGGCCGCCCGCCGGTGGTTCGGCTGGTCGGCGGGGAAGCTGCTCGTCCTCGACATCGGCGGCGGCTCCCTGGAGATCGCCTTCGGCATCGACGAGGAGCCGGACACCGCCGTCTCCCTGCCGCTCGGCGCGGGCCGCCTCACCGGCGCCTGGCTGCCGGACGACCCGGCCGGCCCCGAGCAGGTCAGGGCGTTGCGCCGGCACGTCCGGGCCAGCATCGCGCGGACGGTGGGCGAGTTCAGCCGGGCCGGCCGCCCCGACCACGTCGTCGCCACCTCCAAGACCTTCAAGCAGCTCGCCCGGATCGCCGGCGCCGCCCGCTCCACCGAGGGCCTGTACGTCCAGCGCTCGCTGAGCCGCAAGGCGCTGGAGGACTGGGTGCCCAAGCTGGCCGGGATGACGGTCGAGGAGCGCGGCCGGCTCCCCGGGGTCTCCGAGGGCCGGGCCGCCCAGCTGCTCGCCGGGGCCCTGGTGGCCGAGGGGGCGATGGACCTGTTCGGCGTCGAGGAGCTGGAGGTCTGTCCCTGGGCCCTGCGCGAGGGCGTCATCCTGCGCCGCCTGGACCACCTCCCCGCGGAACGCGCCGCGCTGCCGGGGTGACGTGGCGTACGGCGGCGGACTCCGGGCGGACCGCTCGGGCGCCGCGGCGGGACGGGACGCACCGCTCCGGTGACGTACGGTGACGACCTCATGGCCCTGATCACTTTCCGCCAGGAGCCCTCGGCGCGGCGCACCCGTGCCCGTACGCTGTCCAGGTGGCAGAACCCGTGGTGCGCATCCCCGATGCGAAGGTCGCCCTGTCAACGGCCTCGGTCTACCCCGAGTCCACCGCGACGGCCTTCGAGATCGCCGCGCGCCTGGGATACGACGGCGTCGAGGTCATGGTCTGGACCGACCCCGTCAGCCAGGACATCGAGGCCCTGCGCCGGCTCTCCGACTACCACCGGGTCCCGATCCTCGCGGTGCACGCCCCCTGCCTCCTGATCACCCAGCGCGTCTGGTCCACCGACCCCTGGGTCAAGCTCCAGCGGGCCAGGGCCGCCGCCGAGAAGCTGGAGGCCTCCACCGTCGTGGTGCACCCGCCGTTCCGGTGGCAGCGCAACTACGCGCGCGACTTCGTGACCGGTATCTGGCGGATGGCTCAGGAGACGGACGTCAGGTTCGCCGTCGAGAACATGTACCCCTGGCGCTACCGGGACCGCGAGATGCTCGCGTACGCGCCCGACTGGGACGTCACCAACGACGACTACCGGCACTTCACGGTCGACCTCTCGCACACCGCGACCGCCCGCACCGAGGCGCTCGCCATGGTGGACCGGATGGGCGACCGGCTCGCCCACGTCCACCTCGCCGACGGCAAGGGCTCGGCCAAGGACGAGCACCTGGTGCCCGGCCGGGGCGACCAGCCGTGCGCGGAGCTGCTGGAGCGCCTGGCCCGTACGGGCTTCGACGGCCATGTCGTCATCGAGGTCAACACCCGCCGCGCGATGTCCTCCGCCGAACGCGAGGCCGACCTCGCCGAGGCGCTGGCCTTCACCCGCCTCCACCTGGCCACCGCGGCCGCCGCCGACCCGTCCCCGAAGATCCGCCGCCCGTGACCGAGGGGTCCGACCGACCGCCCGTGACCGAGGACGCTCCCGCCCCGCGCCGCCGGGGCCGCCCCTCCCGCGAGGCCGCGGCCTCGCGGGAGGGGCCCGACGCCCGTACGCGCATCCTGGAGGCGGCCCGTACGGAGTTCGCCGAGCGCGGCTACGACAGGACGTCGATCCGGGGCATCGCCAGGGCCGCCGGGGTCGACGCGGCCCTCGTCCACCACTACTTCGGCACGAAGGACGAGGTCTTCGCCGCCGCGGTCGAGGTCACCTTCGAACCGGCCCTGGTCGTCCACACCGTGCTCGGCGGTCCGCCGGAGGGGCTGGGGGAGCGGCTTGCGCGCTTCTTCCTCTCCGTGTGGGAGGACCCGGCCACCCGCTCCCCCCTGCTGGCGATCCTGCGCTCCGCGCTGACCCACGAGGCGGCGGCGAAGGTGCTGCGCGAGTTCGTTCTGCGGCGGCTGCTGGAGCGGATCGCGGCGGAGCTGGACGTTCCGGACGCTACGTTCCGCGCCGAGCTGGCCGCCTCGCACATGATCGGCATCGCGATGCTCCGCTACGTGATCCGCGCCGAGCCGCTCGCCTCCGCCGACCCTGAGGACATCGTGGCGATGGTCGCCCCCACGCTCCAGCGATACTTGGGTGAGCGCTGAAACCCGAGCGCCGAACCCCGGCGGGGGGCTGACCACCCACCGGCCGTCGCGTCCCGCATTCCGGACGGGCTGTCCAGATCTTGGATCCGGGGCGTACGCTCGAAGGCAGTCTTTTCTTTAACTGTCGGAGGCAGTCCCCCTGCCGAAGGAGCGAGCGACGATGCCGCAGCTGAGGTCCCGCACGGTCACCCACGGACGCAACATGGCGGGCGCGCGCGCCCTTATGCGCGCGTCGGGCGTAGCGAGCGCGGACATCGGCAAGCCGATCATCGCGGTCGCCAACTCGTTCACCGAGTTCGTCCCCGGCCACACCCACCTCGCCCCGGTCGGCCGGATCGTCTCCGAGGCGATCCTGGCGGCGGGTGCGGTCCCGCGCGAGTTCAACACCATCGCCGTGGACGACGGCATCGCGATGGGCCACGGCGGCATGCTCTACAGCCTGCCCTCCCGCGACCTGATCGCCGACTCCGTGGAGTACATGGTCGAGGCGCACTGCGCGGACGCGCTGATCTGCATCTCCAACTGCGACAAGATCACCCCGGGCATGCTGATGGCCGCCATGCGCCTCAACATCCCGACGGTCTTCGTCTCCGGCGGCCCGATGGAGGCCGGCAAGGCCACCCTCGTCGACGGCACGGTCCGCAAGCTCGACCTGGTCAACGCGATCAGCGACGCGGTCGACGAGTCCGTCTCCGACGAGGACATGCTCCGCATCGAGGAGAACGCCTGCCCCACCTGCGGCAGCTGTTCCGGCATGTTCACCGCCAACTCGATGAACTGCCTGACCGAGGTCCTCGGCCTCTCCCTCCCCGGCAACGGCTCCGTCCTCGCCACCCACACCGCCCGCCGGGCGCTGTACGAGGACGCCGGCCGCACGGTCGTCGAGATCACCAAGCGCTACTACGAGCAGGACGACGAGACCGTCCTGCCGCGCGCCATCGGCACCCGCGCCGCGTTCGACAACGCGATGGCGCTGGACATCGCCATGGGCGGCTCGACCAACACGATCCTGCACCTGCTGGCCGCCGCCGAGGAGGCGGAGCTGGCCTACGGCCTCGACGACATCAACGAGGTCTCGCGCCGGGTCCCCTGCCTCTCCAAGGTCGCCCCCAACGTCGCCCCCGGCGGCACGTACTACATGGAGGACGTCCACCGGGCCGGCGGCATCCCCGCCCTCATCGGCGAGCTCCACCGCGGCGGCCTGCTCAACGAGGACGTGCACGCGGTGCACTCCGACACCCTCGCCGAGTGGCTGAAGAACTGGGACGTCCGCGGCGGCTCCCCGTCGCCCGAGGCCGTCGAGCTGTGGCACGCCGCCCCCGGCTGCGTCCGCTCCGCGACCGCCTTCTCGCAGTCCGAGCGGTGGGACACCCTCGACCTGGACGCGGCGGGCGGCTGCATCCGCGACGTCGAGCACGCCTACTCCAAGGACGGCGGTCTCGCCGTCCTCAAGGGCAACCTCGCCGTGGACGGCTGTGTCGTGAAGACGGCCGGCGTCGACGAGTCGATCTGGACCTTCGAGGGCCCGGCCGTCGTCTGCGAGTCGCAGGACGAGGCCGTCGACAAGATCCTCCGCAAGGAGATCCAGCCGGGCGACGTCATCGTCATCCGTTACGAGGGCCCGCGCGGCGGCCCCGGCATGCAGGAGATGCTCTACCCCACCTCCTTCCTCAAGGGCCGGGGCCTGGGCAAGGTCTGCGCGCTGGTCACCGACGGCCGCTTCTCCGGCGGCACGTCGGGCCTCTCCATCGGCCACGCCTCGCCCGAGGCGGCCTCCGGCGGCACCATCGCGCTCGTCGAGGACGGCGACCGCATCCGGATCGACATCCCGAACCGCTCCATCGAACTGCTCGTCGACGACGCCGAACTGGCCACCCGCCGCGAGGCGCTGAACGGCGTGTACGCGCCGAAGAACCGCGAGCGCAAGGTCTCGGCCGCGCTGCGCGCCTACGCGGCGATGGCGACGAGCGCGGACCGCGGCGCGGTCAGGGACGTCTCGAAGCTGGGATGACGTCCCGGATCTCCGCCCTCGGCACCCGAGGGCGGAGCCCCGGCACCCGAGGGCGGAGCCCGGGCCTCACCAGGAGCCCGGGTCCGCCCCGTCCACCGCGAAGACCGACCCGTCCGGCGCCGTCCCCACGACCGTCCGCCCCGCCGTGACCGGGGCGGGCAGGTCCGAGGCGTAGGCGAGCTTCCCGCCGTTCAGCCGGGTCCGGGTCTGCCCCACCAGCGCACCCCGGTCCGTGGCGACGGCCAGCAGCCGTCCGTCCGCGGCGGAGAAGTACAGGTGCCCGCCCTCCCCGAGCACCGGAGCGGAAGCCCGCCCGACTCCGGTCTCCAGCCGCCACAGCTCGGCCTCGGCACCGCCCGCCGCGGTGTCGAACGCGAGCAGCGACCCGCCCCGCGCCAGCAGGTACGCGACGTCCCCGGCCATGGCCACCTGCGGCCCGTCCAGGGCGAAGGGCAGCGGGACCCGGGCCGACCGGCCGGTCCCGGGCGCGTACCGGACCAGCCCGGTGACGTCCGAGTTCCCGTTCATCGCCGTCAGCACCAGCTCCCCGGCCCCCGCCGTGCCGACCGGGGTGAGGGCCCCGTCCAGCCTCCGCTGCCAGGAGGTCCGGCCGCTCGCGGCGTCCACGGCCGTGACCAGGGTCGACGCGCCGGAGGACGTCTGCTCGAAGGCGTAGGCGAGCCCGGACGCCCCGTCGTACAGGGCGAAGCCGGGCCGCGTGTGCTTCGCCAGCGGCCCCGTCCAGCGGGGCGTCCCGCTCGCACCGTCCAGCGCCGTCACCGTGCCGTCGTCCGCGACGGCCAGCAGGGTGTCGCCCGCCGGGAACGCGCCACCGGGGCTCGCGGACAGCGCGGTGTCCCGGACGGCGGTGCCCTTCACCGGGTCGAACGCGCGCAGCTTCCCGTCCGGGCCCGCGGACAGCACGACCCCGCCCGAGACGATCGGGGCGTGCGCGGCCGTCCGCGACGAGGAGGACCGGGCCGACCACAGCACGCTCCCGTCCGCCGGATCGATCCTGGCGGTACCGGCCCCGGCCGCCGAGCAGTACAGCGCGCCTCCCGCCCCGGCGGTGGAACAGACGGGCGTGCCGCTGCCGGGGGCCCGCAACGCGGTACGCCACGGGGTGACGGCGTCGTCGCCCGCCCCGCCCCCGGCGCCCGCGCGTGCCGGCTCCGGGCGGCTCGTGTCCGAACCGCCGCCGCCCCACACGGCGTACGCCCCGGCGCCCGCCCCCGCCACCAGCAGGAGCAGCGCCGCCGCCACGACCAGCCGGACGCGCGGGAGCCGCCGGCGCCGGGCCGCGGGCGCGGGGCCCACATGCGTGTCCGCCTCCGATCCGTCCCGCTCCGTCCGCGACGGCACCGCCGCCGCGACCACCGTCCGGCGCCGCTGCGACGGCAGGAACGCGTCGGCCTCGTACGACGGGGGCAGCAGCGCCTCCATCACCTCGCCCGGGGTGGGCCGCTCGGCCGGGTCCTTCGCCAGGCACCGGGCGACCAGCGGCGCGAGGTCCTCCGGCACCCCGCCGAGGTCCGGCTGGTCGTGCACCACCTGGTACGCCACGATGTACGGGCTGTCCGAGTCGAACGGACCCCGGCCCGTCGCCGCGTGGACGATCACGGCCCCCAGCGCGAACACGTCGACCGGCGGCCCGACCTCGCGCGGCCGCTGGAACTGCTCGGGAGCCATGTAGGGCGGCGAGCCGATCAGCTTGCCCGTCTCGGTGCGCAGATCACTGTCGTACGGCCGGGAGATCCCGAAGTCGATGACCTTGGGGCCACCGTCGGTCAGCAGCACGTTGCTCGGCTTCAGATCGCGGTGGATCACGCCCGCCCGATGGATGTCCCGCAGCGCCTCGGCGAGCCCCGCGGTCAGCCTGCGCAGCTCGGCGGGGGCCATCGGGCCGCTCCGCCTCACCTGCTCGGCGAGCGTGGGCCCGGGAACGTAGAGGGTGGCCATCCAGGGCCGGCCGGCCTCCGGATCGGCGTCGACCACGGGCGCCGTGAAGGCCCCGCTCACCCGCCGCGCGGCCGCCACCTCCTGCCGGAACCGCGCCCGGAACTCGGGATCCGCCGCGTACGGCGCGTGCACCACCTTCACCGCGAGCTGCATCCCCGAGGCCGAGCGCGCCAGATGCACGACCCCCATGCCGCCCGAGCCGAGACGGGCCTCGAGACGGTAGGTGCCGGCGTAACGCGGGAACTCCGCTTCCGGATGCGCTCCGGGCTCTCGCAGCGGCGGCATCGCCCACCCCCGTGTGTTCGTGCGCATGCGACGCACGGAGCCTAGTCGATGGTGCGTACGAGAGGCACGGGGCTTGCTAGCCTGCGCGTCGTACGCGCCTCGCGTACGCG
Source organism: Streptomyces sp. NPDC102283 (assembly GCF_044766265.1). Taxonomy (NCBI): domain Bacteria; kingdom Bacillati; phylum Actinomycetota; class Actinomycetes; order Kitasatosporales; family Streptomycetaceae; genus Streptomyces; species Streptomyces sp. NPDC102283. Next base: position 18,343 of record NZ_JBIWLQ010000015.1, on the reverse strand, counting down.
ATTCTCAACGGGGGAGACCCACATGGGTGTTGAAGAGCAGACCGCAGAGTCCACGCGCAACGAGGTGGACGGGGTGGCCGTGGAAGGGGCGACGGCCGCGGCGGAGACCGAGCTGAAGGTGGAGACCACCGCCTCCGGCACCCGCTATCCGGTCGCCCCGGGCTACCGGGTCAACGTCCGCACCGGTCCCGGCACCAGCTACCGCATCGTCCGGACCATGCCGCTCGGACAGAAGATCCCGATCTACTGCCAGAAGCCGGGGGAGACGGTCACCGGCCCGTACGGCACGTCGAACCTCTGGGACAACATCGCCAACGGCCAGTTCGTCGCCGACGCGTACGTCTACACGGGGCGTGACGGCTACATCGCACCGCGCTGCGACTGACGGCATCGCCCGGGCACCCGGGGGCTGCGGGGATAATCGACCTCGTGAGCGAGAACAGCGCAGCCCCCGGCACCCCGCCCGCCACGGCCCCGGGCCCGCGGCCCGAGCCCATCCGCTTCTTCGGCACGACCTGGGTCGACCACGACGGCGGTTACGGCCTCCGGCGCGTCGGCGTCGCCGCCGGCTCGCTGGCCGCGGCCGTGGCAGCCTGCTTCCTCCTGCGCTTCGCCTACGAGGGGCTGGAGATCGCGGAGGTCGACAGCCTCGTCGGGATGCTGGTGATCGGGACGTTCTCCATCTGCAGCGCCATCGCGTTCCGCAAGACCTGGGAGGGCTTCGGCGCCCGCCCGAAGGACCCGGCCCGCGAGGACTCCCTGCGCGGACTGAAGTCGATCGGCTTCATCGGCTCGCTCCTCGCCTACTTCGCCCGCTCGCTCACCGAGGCCCCGGGCGAGAAGCTGCGCCGCGCCGAGTACGAGAAGGCCCGCGGCCAGTTCGAGAAGCGCCGCTCGACCCGCACCGGCAACCCGGCGTCCCGCAGGACCTCCGGCCGCAAGCGGCCGAAGCGGGGGTGAGGACCGGTCCAGGGACGGGGGAGGCCCTGGACCGGGGTTCTTGGGTCAGCGGCTCTGGCCGCCCTGCGCCGCGTCCTCGCGCTCCTGCGCCTCGATACGCCGCTTGGCGTCCTCCCAGGTGATCGGCAGCTGGGACACCGGCACCTCCCAGAAGGTGAACGTCGACGCGCCCATCACGGAGCGCAGTCCGGTCATGACGCTCTTGTGGGGCTCCGTCCGCGCGTAGGTGTAGAGCGCGTCCTTGTCCTCCCAGGCGGAGAGCGTGTAGAAGACGCCCTTCAGCAGCTGGGCCTCCAAGGAGGCTCCGAGGGCTCCCGGCGCCTTGCGCACCTGGCCCCAGGCGGAGAGCGACTTCAGGAAGAACCGCGGGGTGTGCTTGCCGGACTTCACCTCCAGGCGTGAAGCCATGACGAAGGCGGTGGTGTCGGGCCGGGCCGGGTTCGGCGTCGTCCAGGGAAGAGTCGGCACGGTATCCTCGCATCACAGTTGGTGAGTGGCAGTATCTATATTAGACAGTGGCACTGCCTAATCGCCAGTGGGAGCTGAATCCGCGTGAGAATTTCTGAGCTGAGCCGCCGCAGCGGTGTGGCCACCGCAACGATCAAGTACTACCTGCGGGAAGGGCTCCTGCCGCCGGGGCGCGCCACGGCCGCGACCCAGGCGGAGTACGGCGAGGTCCATGTGCGCCGGCTGCGGCTGATCCGGGCTCTCATAGGCGTGCGGGGGCTGACCGTGAGCGCGGCCAAGGACGTCCTGGACGTCGTCAACGAGGGCGAGGCCGACACGCACGAGCTGCTGGGGCTGGTCTTCGGCATCCGGCCGCCCGCCGAGGGGGGCGCGGCGGACGGGGCGACGGATGGCGCGGCGGACGGGGCGACGGGCGGAGGCGTCCGCGAAGTCGACGACCTGATCGCGGAGATGGGATGGACGGTCTCCGAGCACAATCCCGCCCGGGAGACGATCACCCAGACCCTGCATACGCTCAACTCCCTCGGGATGGACTACGGCTGGCGCGCGCTGCTGCCCTACGCGGCCCTGGCCGAGCAGACGGCCACGCTCGACCTGGACCAGCTCCAGGGGCCGGACGACCCGCTGGAGAAGGCGGAGCGCGCCGTCCTGCTGACCGTGCTGCTGGAGCCCGCGCTGCTGGCCCTGCGCCGGCTCGCGCAGGAGGCCGAGTCGACGGTCCGCCACCGCAGCTGACGCCCCGGCGGTGTGCTCCGGGCAGCCGTGCGGCGCCCGGCCCCCATGGCAGCACGGCGGCGGGGCCCCGCGCCTGAGTGGCCGGTACTCACCTCCCTTCCGCGATCCCCTCCGCTTTCCGGGGAACGGGTCGCCCGGGCCGCGGGTGAAGTGAGTGGTAATCCCTCACGTCTCCCTGTGCGCGGAAATGGTCTTCTCGCGTGTGAATGCACACGGCGGACATCATTCACCGCATGTGGGGAGGCATGGGTATGCAGTTCAGGATTCTGGGCCCGCCCGATCTTTTCGATGAGGAGCGCCGCCTTCGAACACCGCTGACCAGCCCCAAACAGAAACGGCTGCTCGGAGCGCTGATCGCACGGCCGAATTCCTTCGTCCCGAGGGAGGAACTGATGCGCGAGGTGTGGGCCGGGCGGGCGCCGAGACAGGCGCGCAGCGCCCTGAGCACCCATGCCTCGGGGCTGCGGAAGACCGTGGCGGGCGCGGAGGGGGCGAGGGGTGGCCGGGCACGCCTGGTCACCGGGGCCGACGGGCTCATGCTGCGGGTGTCCCCGACGGAGACGGACAGCGGGCGGTTCTGCCTCGCCGTCACCCGGGCCCGGGGCCGGGGCCGGACGGCTCCCGAGGAGGCGTACGGAATCCTGCGCGAGGCCCTCTCGCTGTGGCGCGGGGCCGTGCTGGACGGCGGGGGCCCGCACGGGCCCCTCGGCGCGGACCTGGCCGAACGACTCCAGGACGTGCGACGGCAGGCGCTGGAACTCCTCTTCGACGCGGCCCTGAGCGCCGGCCGGCACGCGGACGTCCTGTCCGAGCTGCGGGAAGCCACCGTCGCCCACCCGCTGTGCGAGCGCTTCCACGACCAGCTGATGCTGGCCCTGTGCCGCTCGGGCCGGGGCGGGGAGGCGATCGGCGTCTACACCGACGCCCGGCAGCGGCTCACCGCGGCCCACGGGCACACCCCGCTGCTGCGGGCCCGCCTCGAACAGATCGGCACGCAGTCCCCCGAGCTGTCCGCCGCGGGCGCCGGGGCGCGGGCACCGGTCGCGTTCCCGCCGCTCCGGTCGCCGGCCGGCCGTGACGGGCCGCGGCCCCACCGGTTCGTGGTCCGGCACGTCGAGCGGCCGGACGGGCCCGCGGAACGCACGGCTCTCGGGTTCCTGACCGACCTCCTCAGCGGACGGGAGCTGCACACCGGCGGAGTGTGAGGAGCGCAAAAGCGTCCCGGAGAATCCTCCGGGACGCTTCCGTGCGACCGCTCGGATTTCGCCGGACGATCAGAGTTCGCCGATGATCCGGGCCGCGACGTCCATTCCGGAGGAGTATCCGGCCTCGTGCGAACCTATCTGGTCCACGCCGTGGCGCTTGGCGTGGAAATAGGAACCGCAGAGCTTCACGCGGGTGCCGTCATTGACGTCGTAGATGTCCTTCTGGAGGTCGCGGACCGCCACGTCGATGATGGGGTGGGTGTAGGGGAATTCGGCGATGACGGTCGCCGGGTCCACCTCGCCCGGGTAGTCGAGGGTGACGAAATAGTCCTTCTCGGCGGTGAACCCGTGCAGCTTGTTCATGTAGTAGGCCACATAGGTCCTCGGCTCTCCGTCGACCTCGACCTTGCCGTAGTTCCACGCCTCCCAGCGCTCCCGGTCGGCCGGCACCACGGACGGGTCGGTGTGCAGGATGACCGACGAGCCGTTGTACGCCACCGTGGAGAGCACCGAGGTCTGCCGCTCGGTGGGGTTGTCCAGCATGGCGAGCGCCTCGTCGGCGTGCGCGCCGACGACCACGTAGTCGAACCGCTCGGACCCCCGCGCGGTGGTCACGGTGGCTCCGTCGCCGTCCTGGTGGATCGCGGTCACCGGCTCCCCGGACCGGATCTCCGGGCCGATCGCGGCCAGCGCCTTGCGCACGTAGGAGATGGAACCGCCCCCGACCGTCCGCCAGTCCACCTCGCGGCCGCCGAGCCCGCCCTCGTCGTGCCCCATGAAGAACGCGATGGCGGTGCTGGCGGGCATCTGCCAGATCAGCTCGGCGGGGATCGACCAGACCGCCGAGCAGAGCAGGATCACGTACGAGTGGCGGAACGCCTGGCTGTAGCCGCCCCGGTCCAGGTACTCGCCGAGAGGGATGTCGGCCTTCTTGCGGACGAAGTCCTTGCGCCCCTCGGTGTGGAAGCGGCGTGCCTCCCGCCAGATGGTCAGGAACTCCTCGGAGTAGCGGGCGGACACCTCCTCCTCGCTCATGTCCAGCTCCTCGGTCCCGTACTCCAGGCCGCTGTCCAGGTCGAAGAAGTTGAAGGCGCCGCGGTGCTCGACCGTGTCGACGCCCAACTCCTCGAAGAACTCGCAGAGGTTGGTGTAGGCGGGGCGGTTGAACACGACGAAGGCGGTGTCGATGCCGAGGGTGCGGCCGTTCTCCACGACCTCGACCGTGTTGGCGTGACCGCCCAGGCGGTCCTCCCGCTCGAAGATCGTGATCCGGGCACGGTCACGCAGGTGGTACGCGGCCGAGAGTCCGGCGACACCGGCTCCGACGATGGCCACGCGGGGGCGGGTGGGCTGTGACATGGAAGTGTCCTTCGTGGTCGGTCTCAGACGGACGAGAGGTCCGCGTGCGAGAGGTCCAGGGGCGAGGGGCCCGCGGGCGGGAGGTCCAGGGGTGGGAGGGGGGCCAGGTCGATACGGCGGAGGTCCCGCGGGCGGCCGTCCTCGGCGGCCACGGCCACGAGGTGGCCGGGCGCGGGGCGGAGCAGGTCGAACCACCAGCGGGACGCGGCGTCCCACGGCCGGTCCCGGCCACGGTCGTAGCCGTGGTCGAGACCGTGGTCATGGCCGTGGTCGTGGTCGTGGTCGTGGTCGTGCACGCGGATCGGGCCGCCCCCGCGCGGGCCGAACGCGAAACCGCCCAGGTCCCGGGTCAGCCCGGTGCCCAGGGCCTTGAGGTAGGCCTCCTTGAGCACCCACAGCTCCCCGGCGAGGGTGTTCCGCGTGCCGGGGGCCGAAGCGGCCAGCTCGGCCCGCTCGGCGGGGGCGAGCCGGGGCTCCAGCCACGACACCAGCCCGGCGGGCGCGGGATCGGGGCCCGCGTCGACCCCGCACCCCCGCCCCCGGGTGACGACGCAGGCGATCAGCCCCTCGGTGTGCGAGAGGTTGAACCGCAGGCCCTCCCCGCCCGCGAGAAGCTCCGGCCGCCCGTACGCGCCGGTCGTGAAGCGCCAGTGCTCCAGGGGCCGGGGCACCCGCGCGCTGAGGGCGTAGCGGCACAGCAGCCGCGCCCCCAGATAGCGCCGCGCGGCCCCCGGGGTCAGCCGTCGGCCGAGAGCCGCCCGCTCCCGCGCGGTGAGCAGTCGGGTGCCGCCGAGCGCGGCGGCGAAGCGGTCCACCGCGTGCTCGGGCAGCAGCCACAGGAAGGTCGGGTCGGACGGCATGGGCTGTGCCCCTTCGGATTCTCAGCGGCGGGCGGCGGCGGGGACGCCGGACCGCTTGGCGAGGGCGAACTGCCAGTGCGAGAAGAGCCGGTCCTCCTGGTGCAGCCCGCGCAGCACCGCCATCACCTCGTCGATGTCGGACTGATCCGTGATCTGCTCCACCGGGTGGATGTGGCGGCGCAGCCGCTCCAGCATCAGCAGCAGCAGAGCGCCGCTCGGCAGCGGTGCCTCCGACACCCCGTGCGCGTGGACGAAGGTCAGCACGCAGGCCGCGGCCGCGTGCAACAGGCAGTACTCCTTGGACAGTTCGAACAGCTCCGCCGAGTGCCCGTAGGCCCGCCCGAGCCGCGCCCTGAGCGCGGCGGCCCGGTCGGACAGCGCCGCCGTCCGGCCCAGCAGCTCCTCGGCCGCGTCGGCCGCCCGCTCCAGCCGCTCCCGTTCGGCGCCCCCGGCCGCCGCGGCGATCTCCCGCAGCCGGCGCACGCCGTCGGGCCCGGCCAGCAGGGCGTCGTCCGCGCCCCGGCTGAACAACTCCTGCTTCCACGGCTCGTAACCAGGAAGCTCCCGGTCCATGCCGAACAGCACGGCGGCGCGTTCGGAGGCCGCCGCGCGGGTTTCGGCCGAGGCGTCGCGGACGGTGTTCAGCAGCCCGTCGAGCTGCTGGCCGAGGTTGCGGAGGTTCACCACGGTGTTGCCGTCGGCGATGTTGGCGACGAGCAGGTCGCGCAGCATCTTCTGGTACGGGCCGTAGTGCGGGTGGTCGCGGAGGAAGAACCGTGCCCCGAGGACGGTGTTCAGCTGGGACATGCTCTTCTCCAGCAGGGTCGGCACGAGGTACTTCACCGCCGACGACCACACGCTGATCTGCTCCGGCGCCGCCTGGAGGCAGCGCACCGCCCCCAGGCTCATGGCGTCGGCGATCATCAGGTCGGCGAACACCTCGGTCAGCTGCCGACGGCTGTAGGGCACGTCGCTGACCGTGGTGCCGAAGATCACCCGCCCCTCGGTGAAGTCCAGGGTCAGCCGCAGTCCCGTGTCGACCGCCGAGAGCGGCAGGCTGCCGATCACGCTGCGCGCCACCTGCGTGGCCTTGAGCGCGATCTCCAGCCCCCGGCCCTCGGCCCCGAGCAGCGCGCTGTCCGGGACGAAGGCGCGGTCCAGGCGCAGCCCGCTGAGGTCGAGAGCCCGCAGCCCGTGCAGCTTCTCGCCGGGCAGTTCCTCGACGGTCCCGGCCGCCAACTCCCACTTGTCGACGATGAAGATGGAGTACGCGCCGGGTCCGTTACGGCTGCCGGTCCGCGCGTACACGAGCATCGTGTCGGCGACGGTGGCATTGCCGATCAGCCACTTCTCGCCGGTCAGCTCGTAGCCGCCCTCGACCTTGACGGCGGCCATCTCGTTGGCGATCAGATCGCTGCCGTGGTCGCGCTCGGACAGTCCCCAGGACAGCCCGCCGCCCCGCTTCATCGCGGCGATGGCGGAGCTCTTCTGCTCCTCGGTGCCCGCGATCCACAGCGGCATGAAGCTGAGGTTGGTGATCACCAGGCAGGTGGCGGTCGTGCAGTCCCGGCGGGCGACCAGGCGCATCAGGTTGAAGCCGGTCTCCACATTGCCCGCCCGGCCGCCCTGCTCCGCGGGCAGGGAGTGCTCGTGCACGCCCCAGCGGCGCAGCTGACTCACGAAGCCGAAGGGATACTCCTCGTGCTCGTCGTGGTCCAGGATCCGGCGGAAGGACATCCGGCTGCCGTCGTCGGACGGGTCGCCGAGATACCGCTCCAACTCCTCCGCCAGCGCGGTGAGGTCAGCCTTGGACATGGGGCTCCTGTCGGGTCGGCGCCAGCGTGAGCGGCAGGGCGGAGAAGAGCTGTCCGGACTCCCGCAGCGCCGCGACGGCGTCCAGGGCGGGGAGCAGAGCGGCACCGTGGCGCCGGGGGTCCACGCCGTCGGCGCGGGCGAGCAGATAGCCGAGCACGGCGCCCAGCCAGCCCGTGGAACCGGGCTTCGTGCCGTACAGCGAGCGGTCCCGGTTGGCGTGCCACAGGTGGACGCAGACGGCTGCGGCGTGCAGCCACGCGTAGCGCTCGGCCGCGTCCACCAGGGCATTGGGGTCGGCGCCCGGCCGCTGGGCGGCGCGCGTCAGCTCCCCGAGCCCGTCGGCGGCGGTGGCCAGGCGGCGCAGCAGCCCACCCGTCACGTCGTCCTGTTCCGCCACGCTCCCGGTCACCTCCGCGAGCACGGCCGTGAGCCGGGCGAGGACCGGGTCGGAGCCCCGGGCGAACATGTCGAGCCGGGACGGCTCGTACGCCGGAAGGTCCGTGTCGAGACCGAAGACCGTGGCCAGCGCCCGGTCGTCGGACGGGGAGCCGGCCGCCGTCAGCGTCGGCAGCTGGCCCGCGTACGAACGCAGGTTGGCCAGGGTGCTGGAGTCGATGACCCGGACCACCCCCGAGTCCCGCTGGAGCTTCTGGAAGAGCCCGGCGCCGCGCTCCCCCTCCCGCAGCACCGAGCGGGTCGCGAGGACCGTGCCGCAGCGGCGGATCAGCTCGTCGCAGGACTCCGCCACCACGTGCTTGGCGACCGGGGCCCAGACGCTGAACACCTCGGGCAGCACATGGACCCCGCGGGCCGCGCCCGTCGCCACCGCGTCCGCCGCCAGCAGGGCCGCCGAGGCGACCGCCAGCTCGCGCCGGGGGTGGGGGGAGTCGGCGACCAGGGTGCGGCCGACCCTGCGGGCGGAGGCGAAGTCCAGGGCGAGGCGCACCGCGCTGTCGGCGATGCCGAGGCTGCCGGCCATGCTCATCAGCCGCACCGCCTGCTGTGCCTTCACCGCGGCCTCAAGACCCTCGCCGGCCTTCCCGACGAGCGCGTCCCCGGGCACCCGCAGCCCGGTGAAGCGCATCCGGGCCAGATCGATGCCGCGCATCCCGCCGGTGCGCACGGCCGGAACCCGCTCCAGCTGTCCGGGCTCCACCGACGCCAGGTCCAGCAGCACGGCCGAGAAGGCGGCCGGCCCCCGGCCCCCGGTGCGGGCGACCACGTAGACCGCCTCGCAGCGCATCCCGAGGCCGACCATCCACTTCTCGCCGTCCAGCACCCCGTCGGACAGCCGCACCTCGCCCGCCAGCAGGTCGCTGCCGTGCTCCGCCTCGGTCAGCGCGAAGGCCACCGCGCCGCCGCCGCGCAGGATCTGTGCCGCCCGCTTTTGCTGGGCGGGCGAGCCGTGCAGCTGGAGGCAGGTCGCGGCGATGATGCTGAACATCGTGCCCGGCATGATGTTGACGTCCCGGCGGGCCGCGCACCGCACCAGGGTGAGGCTGCGGTCGAACGACCGGAACGTGCCGCCCCACTCCGGGGGCAGGTAGGCCAGGTGGAACCCGGCGCCGACGAGCGCCTCGCACAGCGCGGTGGGGAACGCGTCCTGCTCGTCGCGGGCGACCGCAGCGGCGAACCCGTACGGCCCGGTGTCGTCGCCGGGGTCGCCGAGCAGTTCCTCCAGCCGCTCCGGAGTCAGCGCCGCGCTCATCGCAGACCTGCCGGGGTGCCGTCGGCCGGAGCCTCCAGCGGCACGGGACGGTAGTCGCCGACACCCGCCGGAATCCGCACGCCGGCGCTGCGCAGCTGGGCGAGACGGGTGTGGAAGGCCGCGCCCAGCATCAGGTGGTGGGCCACGTCGGCGACGCGCCGGTTGCCCGGCGTCTTCAGATAGCTGCCGGTCACCCAGTCGTTGAAGCTGCCCATCGCCGGGCCGCACCAGACCTGGTAGTCCATAGTCCGGTCGGTGTCGCCGGTGACCGCCCAGCGCGAGGACATCCCCAGGTACCACCGGAAGACGAGCGCCATCCGCCGCTTGGGGCTGCCCGCCGCGCGGGCGAGCTGCTCCGGGTCGCGCCGCTCGAAGTAGCCCACGCACTCCTGCCAGACGTCCTCCAGCGGACGCCGGAACACCTGCTGCTCCAGCTTGGCGCGTTCGGCGGCCGGGATCGCCTCGATGCTGTCGTGGGCCTGGTAGAGCTGGTAGAGCTTCTTGGCACGCATCGGGAAGAGCGTGCCCTTCTTCAGGACCTGGAGCTCCACCCCCATCTCGAACATGTCGGCCGCGGGGGCCATGTCGCAGTCGGCGATCCCCGCCTCCGCGAGCATCGCCTTGGAGGCCGTGGACGCGCCCGACTCCAGGCACGACTGGTTCACCGAACCGGTCACCACGTACGCCGCCCCCATGGCGAAGGCGGCGGAGACCGCGACGGGGGTGCCGAGCCCGCCGCCCGCGCCCACCCGGATCGGCACGGTGTAGCGGTGCTCGCGCTGCACGGTGTCGCGCAGCCGCAGGATCGTCGGCAGCAGCGCGGGCAGCGGCCGGCGGTCGGTGTGCCCGCCGGAGTCGGCCTCGACGGTGATGTCGTCGGCCAGCGGCACATGGTGGGCGAGCGCGGCCTGCTCCTGGGTGATCAGCCCCTGCTCCAGCAGCGAGGTCACCAGGGTCGCGGGCGCGGGCCGCATGAACCGCTCCGCGGTCTCGGTCCGGGAGATCTTGGCGATCAGCCGGTTGTCGGCCACGACGGAGCCGTCCGGCTCCCGGCGGAGTCCGGCCAGCCGGTAGCGGACCACGTGCGGGGTGAGGTTGAGATAGGCGGACGCCTCGACGCAGCGCACGCCGTGGCGGAGGAAGAGCTCGACGGCCTCCCGCTCCAGCCGGTCCTCACTGGGGCTGTGGATGAGGTTGACCGCGTACGGCAGGCCGGGGATCTCGACGGCGAACCTGCCGAGCGCCTTCTCGATCGTCCCGGGCAGCAGCCCGGCCGCCCCGTAGGAGGCGAGGAATCCCTCCCGGGCGAGGGAGACGACCATGTCGGCCGAGGCGATGCCGCCCGCCATGGCACCGGCCATGTACGGGCTGCGCACCCCGTGGGCCGCGAGGAAGGCGGCCGACCCCAGCCGGTGCGGCGGCAGCGGCTGGGCGGCGGCGAGCAGCGGCCATCCGGTGGGGTCGGAGCCGGAGACCGCGGAGCCGCCGGAGACGGCTCCGATCCCCTGCGGGGTGACGACGACGAAACAGGGCTGGTCCAGGTCGGCGAGGGCGTGGTAGATCCCCGCCGCGTCCGTACTGGGGTACCGCTCTCCGGACCACCGGAGAGGCGTGTCGTGAAGGGGCATGGGATACGAAGCTCCTAGGGCTGAGCGCTGGTCGGGCCGTCAGGCGTCGGCGGAACGGACCTCGATGGCCACGTCGGTGAGTTCGTAGATGCGCAGGCCCGGCTTCGACAGGTCGGCGTCGGCGATGAGGAGCAGCCGGCCCTCCTCGCGGCGGACCTCCTTGATGTGCACGTCGAACCGGAGTTCGCGGTCGTCGCGCAGGATCTGGCCGCGGTACTTCCAGGCCGTCTCGACCTCGGTGGCCATCGCGAAGCGGGGCCGCTCGATGCCCTCGGCGAGCTTCTCCTCCAGGACGAAGAGCCTCATCGCCTGGAGGATCGCCTCGACGCCGAGCGATCCGGGCATCACCGGGTCGCGGTGGAAGTGGCAGTCGAAGTACCACTCGTCCGGCCGGATGGCGCGGTGGCCGTGCAGGTAGCCCTGGCCGTGCCGGCCGCCGTCGGCGACCAGGTCGACCCGGTCCACCAGGGCGAACCGGCCTCCCGCCAGGCGCAGATGACCTCCGGCCGGGTCGGTGTGGGCGGGCGCGTCCGCGCCGAGCTCGATGCGGCGGACGCGGTCGGCGGACGGCTTCTCCGTCTCGATCCAGGGAGCGACGTACTTCCCGGCGTCCAGGCCCACCTGATTGGCCAGGGCGGCGTCGCTGAAGTAACCGAAGAGCGACTCCCCGGTGTAGAACACCTCGCCGTCCGCGGAGAGTTCGTAGCTGAAGTTCTGGAGCACCGCGCCGGAGACCGCGCTCGTCATGAGGAGCTTGGAGTGGTGGCGGATGGTCCTGCCGCGCAGGTCGACGTCCTTGACCAGGGTCGCCCGGCCGTCGAGGTTGCGGATCGCGTACTCCTCCTCGGGCGACTCCAGGGTCGCGCCGAGGTAGTAGCCGAGGAAGATCGCGGCCTGGAGCGAACTCTCCATGTAGACCGCGTTCGGCATGTGCGGGTGGGCGTTCTCCTCGTAGTACCAGGCGTCCGCCGGCGAGTCGTACTCGGTGACCATCTCCGAGCCGGGGCTGCGCAGATCGCCCCGGGTGCCCTTGAGGGACATCACCCGGTCGACGAACTGGAAGTCGCCGTTCGGGATGTACGGGGCGCGGCTGTCGCGGTAGACCTCGAACTCCGGGCCCATCGCGACGTCCAGCAGCCCCTTGGCCGCGTGGGCCAGGTGCATCTCGTTGATCATCGCGGCCTCGCCGTCGCGGTTGCGGCGGCCGAGGAACCGCGGGACGCCGCCGGCCTCGGGACGGAAGGGCGTGCCCTCCTTCTCCCGGACCTGGAGACCGAGCCCCTTCATCCGGATGACCGGCAGGTCGCCCAGGTAGATGAGCACGTCGGCGATGACCGTGGCCCGGGGCAGGAGCGAGAGCTCCATGACCTCGACCTCGTACCGGATCTCCTGGTGCGCCTGGGTGATCTGGCCGCGGACCTGGACCTCGATCGGTACGTCGGTGACGCACTGGAACCGCGCGTCCGGCAGCGTGAGGTGCATGCCCTGGTGCATCAGGTAGATCTGGAGCAGCTGCACCGCGCCCTCGGCCACCAGCGAGCCGGCGAGCACATGGTCGTCCGGGAAGTGGCAGGTGAAGTACCAGGCGTCCGGCTCCAGGCGCTTGACGGCGCTGAGGGTGCCGAGGCCGCGCGGGCCGCCCTTGCGGTCGATGACCACCTCGTCGATCATCCGCAGCCTGGCGTCGGGCAGCCGGATCGCCGGGTTGACGCCCGGATCCTGGGCGTGGTCCGGGCCGAAGACGTCACCGGGCCGGCCCTGGGACAGGACCTCCAGGTCATCGAGGGTGAGGTGGTTCTTGTCGGTGTACGCGAGCGGCTTGAAGTACCCCTTGGGCAGGGCCGCGCGGGCCGCCTTCTCCTTGTCGGTCATCACGACGCCGAGCGGGGTGGCGAGTTCCTCCTTGCTGAAGAACCCGGCGCAGGCGTCGTGCAGTTCGAGGATCAGCTCGCCGTCGGCGTAGCACCGGTAGCTGAAGAAGAAGAGCGTGGTCGCGCCCTGGTGCACGAAGCGGTCGATGGAGATGTCGTAGCGCAGGGTCTGACCGGTCCGGGGCAGGTTCCCGCGGAAGATCAGGGTGCTGTCCAGGAGGCGGTAGACCCGCTCGCCCTTGTTGCGGAAGTCGATGCCCAGATAGCTGACGAGCAGCAGGTCGCACTGGCCCGCCTCGACGGTGACGGCCGGCGGTACGCCCCCGTCCACGGCGTACCAGGCGTCCTCGGGGACGTCGTACTCGGTGGTGATCGTGGCGGGCTCGAACTCACCGGTGGTGCCGTCGAGCGCGGTGACGCGGGAGACGAAGTGGTAGGGCGGCGCGGGCAGCCGCACCCGCTTGTCGTACCCGTCGATGACGCCGAACTCCGGCCCGAAGACCTTGGCCACGGAGCCGACCGCGAACTCCAGCAGATCGGCCTCGTCCCAGATCACGCCCTCCTTGACCTCGCGCTGCCCGGCCGCGGGCTCCGGCGGGTCCACGGGGGCGGGGGCGGCCGGGGGCAGCGCGGCCGCGGGAGCCGCCGCCGGCAGGGGCGCGGGAAGGGCCGGGGGCGCGGGCGGGCCGGCGGGGGCCGCGGCGTCGCCGCCCAGCAGCGCCTCGATCCGGGAGAGCGTCGCGCCCTGGAGGATGCGCTGGGTCTCCATCACGACGGAGTGGGTGGTGACCATCTGCCGGCGGATGTCCCGCACCAGGTCGGCGGCGGGGGCGGGCGAGCCGTCGGACCCGGTGGCCGGGGCGGCCGCCGCGGGGCGTGCCGGGACGGGGGCGGTGGGCGCGGGAGGCGGGGCGTCGGACCGGGCGGGGACCGGCGGGGCGCTGCCCCCGTGCGGTGCGGGCGCCCAGGGGAGGAAGGAGATCGGGTCGCCGTCGAAGGTGATGACCTCCGCGTCGGCGAGAGTCGGATCGGCAGGCATGGCGGGGTCCTCCGGCGGTACGGACGGTACGGGGGCGGACGGGGCGGCGGGGCGGGGCGTGCCGGGACCCGCGGTGGCTCGACCGCCGGTCCCTCCCCCTGCGGCGGCGGCGCCGGGGGCGGCCGGGCCGGAGGCGGCGGGCGCGGCGGACGCTCCCGAGGCGGCGAGCGCGGCGGCGGGGACGGTCGGGACGGCGTCCGCGGCCGCACCCGCGGACGCCGTCGCGGCGATGCTCCGGGCCACGCGTGCCGGGACCGGATCACCGCCGCCCACACGGAAGCGATGGGCTCGGGCGCTCCGCGCCGCGGTCGAGGGCGATTCCAGCAGCGCCGACAGGTCCAGATCCAGGCCGTTGCCGACCAGCCGGGCCACCAGCCGGGCGACCGACCTGGCGGTGGAGACGCCGCGCCGGTCCACGGGAACCGCGGCGTGCGGCGCGTCCCCCAGCGTGTCGTGGATCCAGCGCGAGCAGGTCGCGCCGGGGCCGACCTCGATGAAGTAGCGGAAGCCCCGGTCGTGGGCGTCCCGCACCAGTCGGGCGAAGTCGATCGTCGAGCGCAGGGTCCAGGCGATCCGGCGGGCTGTCTCGCCCCGCTCCAGGACCGGCAGGGCCTCGTAGTCGTACGCGCTGAACAGCTCCAGGTCGCCGAACGAGCCCGTGGGGTAGTCGTTCAACCCCGCGAGGCCGTCCAGTTCGGCGTCCACGACCGGGCAGTGCATGACGACGTTGACGGGCGAGCGCGCCGCCGGGCAGCCGAGCTCCTTCACCAGCGCGCGGCACTGCTCCGGGTCGCCCGCGACGACCAGTTCGGCCGGGGTGTTGATGTGGGTGAGGTGGACCCGGTCGTAGCGGGGCAGCGCCGCGCGCACCGAGTCGGCGTCGGTGAGCAGCACATGACTGGCCCACACGGACGCGTCGGGAACGGCGTCCGGCAGCTTCCACAGCTCGCGCACGGTGCGACGGGGCCCGCACAGCCGGTCCTTGAAGATCGGGGTGTCGCTGATCAGGTCGTCGCGGCGACCGCCGGTCTGCCAGCCGCCGGTCGCGAAGAGCATGCTCGACTCGCCGAGGCTGTAACCGAACGCGCCGTGCGGCCGGACACCGAGCACCTCGCGCACCAGATCCGTGTACAGGATGGCGAAGTTGGTGCCGGTGGCGAGCATGAAGGGCACGTCGTCGCCGAGACCGGCCTCCAGCCCCATCAGCTCGCGGCGGCCCAGCGCGACCTGGCTGCGCGGATAGAGCGAGGTGGCGCGCAGCTGGCGTTCGGGCTGGGTCGCGTCCTCCTCGAACCGGTCCAGCAGGCCGGGGAAGACCCGGAAGAAGTCCTGGCCCAGACCCGGGTAGGAGTTGAACGCGCCCGGGTAGACCAGCGCGACCTTGCCGTCCGGGCCGATGGGCCGTGCGGTGAAGTAGCTGCCCGCCGGCGTGGCCCACTCGCCGCCGTCTCCGTGCACACCGGGGAGATCGCGTGCGGCCAGGTCGAGCTGGGCCAGCAGCTCGTCGCGGTCCTGGCCGACGAGCACCACCCGCGGACCGCCGTCCGTCAGCTCACGGGCGGCCTGCCGGGCGAGGTCGTACGGGTCGGCCCCGGCCACCAGCGCCCTGTGCCGCTCGACCGCGTCGAGCAGCGCCTCGAACGAGTGCGCCGACAGCGGCAGCACGACAGGCCCGTCGGCCCGCCGCCAGTCGGCCCGGGCGGCCCGCCCCCGGGTGGCGTCGGCGGAGAGCACGAGGTGCCCGTGCGCACCGGACGCGCCGAGGAAGTCGACGGCGGCGTACCTGCGCGCCCCCTTGTTCCGGCGCAGCCACGGCTGCGACTCGGTCGGGACGAACAGCGCGGACGCGCCGAAGTCCTCGGCGAGTCCGTCGGCGGGACGGGTCCAGCCGGCGGTGCCGGGGAGATACCCGTGGTGCAGGCACAGGACGGACCGGATGAGCCCGGCCATGGTCGCCGCGCACCCGGCGTCGCCGACGAGGGCCTTGGCGCTGCCGAGGGCCACCCCGTCGCCGCCGGCCGGGTAGACGCGGGCCAGGGCGGCGATCTCGGCCCGGTCCTGGGCGTCGGTGCCGCCCGCGTGCGCCTCCAGGTAGCCGATGTCGCCCGCGGTGACGCCCGCGGTGGCGAGTGCCTCCTCGGCGGCCGCGACGAGCGTCGCCGCGTCGGCCTCCGGCACCACGCCGTCCACCGGGGCGGCATGGCGGATGGCGACCGCGTCGAGCCGGGCGTAGGCGGGGCGCTCCCGCTCGTCCGGCCGGGTGACGACGACCGCGCCCGCGCCCTCGCCGATGCGCCGGCCGCGGGCGCCTTCGCCGAAGGTCAGTCCGGCCTCGCCCACCACGTCCGGGCGGAGCAGCAGGTTCTCCGCCGAGCCCGCCAGGTCGACCGCTCCGACGAGGACCGCCTCGATGCTGGGGTCGAGCAGCAGCAGCCGGGAGACCTCCAGGGCCTCGGCGGTGCCCGAGCCGTCGGAGGAGACGGTGAAGGAGGGGCCGGTGAGGTTCCAGAGGGAGGAGATGCGGCTGGCCATGATGTTGCCGATGAAGCTCAGCACCTCGTTGGCGACGATGGGGTCCACGACCGCGTCCCGGCCGGCCGCGCTCATGGCGGCGAGCCGCTCCTCGTCCACCGCGACCCCGGCCCGCGCGAACTCCTCGCGGACGAAGGCGCCCAGGCCGCGGCGGGTGAGCCGCAGATGGGTCATCGGCTCGATCTCCATGCCGATGACCACCGCGATGCGCCGGGGGTCGGGCGCGCTCCGGCCCTCGGCCGTGGCCCGGCTGAACCCCGCGTCCCGCAGGGCCTCGTCGGCGACCTTCGTGACCAGGGCGTGCTGGAGGTTGTACGTACGCAGGTCGGCCGGCGGGATCTTGAGGTCGACGGGGTCGATGCCGAGGCCGTCGACGAACGCGCCGTTCGGCACCGTGCCGGGCGCGACGCCGGTGGCGGCCTCCAGGGAACCCCCGCGGGTCTGGTCCAGGCCGCGCCAGCGGCGCTCGGGCAGCGGGACGAGGGCTCCGGCGCCTCGGTGGACCGCCTCCTCGAAGGCGTCGAGGGAGTCGAGCGGGCCGAAGTGGGCGCCGAGACCGACGATGTCGAGCGCGGGCACCTCGGCCGGGGCCGAGTCCTCGGGTGTGCCGCCGGTGGCCGTGGCCGCCTCCGAGAGCACCACGTGGGCGTTGGTCCCGCCGAAGCCGAACGCGGACACAGCCGCCCGGCGGGGGCCCTCGCCCTCGGGCCAGGTGCGGCCGGTGCGGACGAGCGACTCCTCGCCGACCCGTCCGTCCTTCGAGGTGACGGGACGGGTCACGCCGATGGTCGGCGGGATGTGCCCGTCGCCCATGGACAGCACGACCTTGAGGAGGCTGCTGAGCCCCGCCACGGTGAGCAGATGGCCGATGTTGCCCTTCACCGAGCCGATCAGCGGCACCCGGCCGGCCCCGCCGAAGAACTCGGCGACGGAGTCCACCTCGGTGGCGTCCCCGATGGGGGTCCCGGTCGCGTGGCACTCCAGGTAGTCCACGGTGGCCGGGTCGACACCGGCGTCGGCGTAGGCCCGCTGGTACGACTCGTGCTGCCCGCCGCCCTGCGGGACGAGCAGATGGCGGCCGCTGCCGTCGTTCGTCAGCCCGATGCCGTCCACGACGGCGTGGATGCGGTCCCCGTCGCGTACCGCGTCGGCCAGCCGCTTCACCGCGACCATCCCGGCGCCCTGACCGGTGAGGATGCCTCCGGACCGGCTGTCGAAGGGCTGGCTGAAGCCGTCGCGCGGGTATGCCTGGAGGTCGGAGAACGACAGGTGGATCAGCGTGGGGTCGGGCGCGCAGACGCCGCCCGCCAGCACCAGATCGGCCTGGCCGGCGGCGAGGTGGTCGCACGCCAGCTTGAGTGCGTACAGCGCGGAGGAGCAGGCGGCGTCCAGCGCGTAGCGGGGGCCGCCCAGCCCGAGCGCGCTCGCGGCGACCGAGGCCGGCGAGCCGCTCACCCGCAGGTTCTCGGGGCGCAGCCGCGACGGGTCGATCCGACGGCTCGCGTCGGCCAGCGCGCCGAGCGCCGGGTGCCCGGCCCGCCGCAGGCCTTCGAGGACCGACTCCTGGACCAGGGGGACGCTGACGGCCGCGGAGGCCGGGGTGGGGAAGGAGTAGTTGCCCAGGATCAGGCCGGTGCGGTCCAGGACGCCGGGGCGGTCCAGCTGCCCGCTGTCGCGCAGCGCCTCCCGGGCCACGTGCAGCGACCAGTGGAAGATCCGGTCGAGCCCGGAGAGGTGGCCGGGGTCCAGGAGGTAGCCCTCCGGGTCGAAGTCGAATCCGGTGACGAAGCCGCCGCGTGTGCAGTAGACGGCGTGCTGCGGATCCGCGTCCCTGGCGTCGATGCCGGGACCGAAGATCTGCTCGCCCCCTTCCCCGCGGTTGTCCGTCCCGGCGTGGAGGTTCTGCCAGAACTCGGCAGGGGACTCCGCGCCCGGGAACAGGCAGGAGAGGCCAACGATGGCGTACTTGCTCATGAGAGCTCTACGGTCCCTTCTGAGGGGCGGGGCCGGGGGGGGGGGGGGGGGGGGGGGGGGGGGCGGGGGGCGCCCCCCCCGGGGGGGGGGGGGGGGGGGGGGGGGGGGGGGGGGCGGGCGGGGGGCCCCCCCCCCCCCGACGGGCCGTCAGAGCGTGGTCAGCAGTTCGCCGTCGATCACCGTGACCGC
>NZ_JBIWLQ010000014.1:0-219512 GCF_044766265.1 Streptomyces sp. NPDC102283 | reverse complement strand
TCCAACGTCAGGTCATCGGCGAACCGCCGGTCACCGGTCGCGTCGGGCACGTACTTCACACAGACAACGATCCTCAAGCTCACGCCGGCTCTCCTGCCTACCTGGGTGTGGTCCCACCTGGGTGTCATTCGTACGGGTGGACAGATTATGGCACTCAGTACCCTCTGTAAAGGTACGCAGTGCCAAAACGCTCCGTCCGGTGCTACGTTTCGCCGCATGAGCGAGGCACGAGGACCCGAGAAGAAGGCACCCATGCGGGAGGTGCTCGCACAGGCGGCCTTCCAGCTCTTCCTGGAGCGGGGCTTCGAGCGGACGACCGTGGACGACATCGTGGCGCGGGCCGGAGTGGGCCGGCGTTCGTTCTTCCGCTACTTCCCGTCCAAGGAGGACGCGGTCTTCCCGGACCATGAGCGCTGCCTCGCCGAGATGACCGAGTTCCTGGCCGCCGTGGACGGCAGCGACCCGGTCGGCGCGGTGTGCGACGCCGCCCGCATCGTGCTGCGGATGTACGCGGCCAACCCGGAGTTCTCCGTGCAGCGCTACCGTCTCACCCGGGAGGTGCCGGGGCTGCGGACGTACGAGCTGTCGGTGGTGCGCCGTTACGAGCAGACCCTCGCCGGTCATCTGCGCGGCCGGTTCGGCGAGGGCGGGGACGGGGAGCTGAGGGCCGAGGTGATCGCCGCTTCGGTGGTCGCCGCGCACAACAACGGGCTTCGGCTGTGGCTGCGTTCGGGCGGGGCGGGCGACCCCGAGGTGGCCGTCGATCACGCGCTCGCCCTGGTGCGCGAGGTGTGGGGGCGGCGGCCCGCGGGGAGGGCGGGCGCGCTGTCGCCGGAGGGGGAGGGCGGCCTGCCGGGCGGATCCGTGTCCGGCCCGGCCGCGACCCTTCCCGTGCCGAACCCTCCCGCCGCGGCCTCTTCCGCCGACGCCCTTCCCGTCTCCGGCGACGGAGAGGTGATCGTGATGGTCGCGCGGAAGGGCACCCCGATGTGGCGCGTCGTGCAGCAGATCGAGGCGGTCGTCGGCGAGAACTGAGTATCAATGGGCACTCAGTACCTTTACTGCCCGGCACGGAGTGCCATATGGTGCGGACGCGCCCGCAGTGCAGGTGCGGCGCGTCCGAGACGAGCGCAGGGGGTCGAGCCGTGTCCCAGAGAGCAATGGGCACCGTAATGGGCACCGTCCAGAAGGCGCACGAGGAGTGCGGCCTCTCCTTCAGCCGCTGCCGCTGGTGCGGCACCGCCTCGTTCCGGCGGCTGCTGTGCCCGGTGTGCGCGTCGAGCGAACTGGAGCCCGAACGCACCACCGGCCACGGAGTGGTCGTCCGGACCGCCGTGGTCCACCGCTACACCGAGGCGGCGCGCAACGAGTCCCTCGTGCGCTTCTCCGAAGGGTTCGTCTTCCGCTGCCGGATCGTGGGGGCGGCTCCGCACCTGGTGACGGTCGGCGCGCGCGTCCGGCCCGTCTCCGAGGGCGAACCGGAGACGGGCGAGGTGGTCCTGGAGCTCTGCGAGCCTCCCGCACGGCGCGACTGGGTCTGAACGGCCGGGCCGGCCGGAAGGCTAACCGCCGATCGGCCGGTCAGCCGAGCCGGTTGAGCAGTTCGGCGGCCAACGGGACGGAGGAGGCCGGATTCTGACCGGTGATCAGGTTTCGGTCGGTGATGACGTAAGGCGCCCAGGGCTCGCCCTCCTGGAAGTCCGCGCCCAGCGCCACCAGCCGGTCCTGGAGCAGCCACTTGGCCTTGTCCGCAAGGCCCGCCTGGGTCTCCTCGGCGTTGGTGAAGCCGGTCAGCCGGTACCCGGCGAAGGTGTTCGTGCCGTCGGGGCCGGTCGCGGCCAGCAGGGCCGCCGGGCCGTGGCAGACCACACCGAGCGGCTTGCCCGAAGCCAGCACCCGGGTGAGCAGCCGCCCGGAGACGGGGTCGACCGCGAGATCCTCCATCGGGCCGTGGCCGCCGGGGTAGAAGACGGCGTCGTACGCGTCCGGGTCCACGTCCTCCAGCGCGACCGGACGCCGCAGCTCCTCGAACGCCTCAAGACCGGCCGCCACCGCGTCGGCGCCCTCCTGGCCGCCGTTGACGTCGGGCGCCAGGCTGCCGCGGTCCACGGTCGGGACGACGCCGCCCGGGGTGGCGACGACCACTTCGTGCCCGGCATCGGTGAACGCCCGGTACGGAGCCACGGCCTCCTCCGCCCAGAAGCCCGTGGGGTGGGCCGTGCCGTCCGCCAGGGTCCAGTGGTCCGCTCCGGACACCACGAAAAGGATCTTTGCCATGTCGTACATCTCCGTTGGTCGGGGTGGCTGACCAGGCCGACGGTAGGCCCGGCCGGGCCGGGAGCCGCCTCCCGCCCACGTGTGCCGGAAAGAGGCTTCCGACGGGGCGGCGGCGATCGGCCGTCCGGCGGATCGCCTGCCCCCGGCGGACGGTCCGAATCATCCCGGTCGCGACGGTCCGCGTCATGCCAGTCGTCCGGAGCGCTCCCGGCGCCGCGGCCGAGCTCCGACGGTCCGGGCCGCTTGCCCATGGTCACGCTGCGGCCCGCTCGCCCACGGTCACGGTGCGGACACCGTCCGGAATCCGGATCCGGTCCGCGTCGCAGATGTCCGCATTCACCCGGGGGGTGAGGGCTCGCACGGCCGTGCTTAGCTGGAGCCATGATCGATGACTTCCTGTACGGGACCGCCGGGCACACCGGACCGCCGGCCGAGGTCGAGGCCGCCGTGCGCGCCGCCGCCGCGGCCGAGATCATGCCGCGCCACCGGAAGCTCGCCGCCCACGAGATCATCGAGAAGAGCGGCCCGCACGACCTGGTCACCGCCGCCGACCGGCTGGCCGAGGAGCACCTCACCGTCGCCCTCACCAAGCTGCTGCCCGGCTCGGTCGTCGTCGGCGAGGAGTCCGTGCACGCCGACCCGGCGGTCTACGACGCCCTCGGCGGCGATGCCCCGGTCTGGATCGTCGACCCGGTCGATGGCACCCGCCAGTTCGTCCGGGGCGAGGCCGGCTTCTGCACCCTGGTCGCCCTCGCTTTTCACGGCGAGGTGCACGCCTCCTGGACGTACGCACCGGTCCGGGGCGAGATGGCCATCGCCGTACGCGGCCGGGGCGCCACACTCAACGGCGTGCCGATACGCTCCGGGGCGCCCGCGCCCGGCGCCGTGCTGAACGTGGCGATGTCGCACCCGGACTACACCACCGAGGCCCAGAAGCGGGCCCTGCTCGGCCTGCGCACCGAAGGCATCGCGGCCCGCCCCTGCGGCTCGGCCGGGCTCGAATACCTCGCCGTGGCCCGCGGCGATCTGGACGCCACCGCCTTCAACTGGGAGTACGCCTGGGACCACGCCGCGGGCCTCCTCCTGGTCACCGAGGCGGGCGGCGCCCAGTCGACCCTGTCCGGCGCCCCGTTCCGTATCGCGGGCGGCAACGACCTGCCGTTCACGGCCGCCCGCGACGAGGCCACCGCCCGGCGCGTCCTGGCCGCCCTGCGCACGGACGGCTGACCCGTACCGGCCGAACCCGGGGCACCCGCGTACGCACGGTCGGTGGCGACGCATACCCTGGAGGTCCGCCTGCCGGCCGACGAAGGAGTCCCAAGGTGCCGTCGATGCTCGATGCGGTCGTGGTGGGCGCGGGGCCCAACGGACTGACCGCCGCAGCCGAACTGGCCCGCCGGGGCCTCGCGGTGGAGGTCCACGAGGCGCACGACACCATCGGCGGGGGAGCCCGCACCGAGGAGCTGACCCTCCCGGGGTTCCGGCACGACCCCTGTTCCGCCGTGCACCCCCTCGGGATCGGCTCGCCCGCGTTCCGGGGCATGCCGCTCGCCCGGCACGGCCTTGAGTGGCTGCACCCCGAGGTCTACCTCGCGCACCCCTTCCCGGACGGCACCGCGGCCACGCTGACCCGCTCGGTGGGCGAGAGCGCGATGTCGCTGGGGGCCGCCGACGCCGGGGCCTACCGCCGCCTCATGGCCCCCTTCGTCGGCCGCTGGGACACCCTGGCCGCCGACTTCCTGCGCACCCCCTGGGACGGCCTGCCCCGCGACCCCTACCGGCTGGCCCGTTTCGGCCTGCTCGGTCTCCAGCCCGCCACCTGGCTCTCCCGCCGCTTCTCCGGTGAGAAGGCCCCCGGCCTCTTCGCCGGGCTCGCCGCCCACGCCATAGCTCCCACCAGCGGATTCGCCACCTCGGCCATCGCCCTCGTCTTCGCGCTCGCCGCCCACGAGCACGGCTGGCCGGTGCCGCGCGGCGGCTCCCAGGCCATCTCCGACGCCCTCGCCTCCTTCCTCCGCGAACAGGGCGGCACGATCCGCACCGGCAGCGAGGTCAAGCGCCTGGACGAACTGCCGCCCGCCCGCGCCTACATCTTCGACACCTCGCCCACCGCGCTCGCCCGGATCGCGGGCCTCGGCTCGGCGTACCACCACTACCGCTACGGCGCCTCCGCCTTCAAGATCGACTACGCGCTGTCGGGCCCCGTCCCCTGGACCGCGTCCGCGGCCCGCCGCGCGGGCACCGTCCACATCGGCCCCGACGCCGGGACCATCGACACCGCGCTGAAGGCGGCCGTCGCGGGCCGCGACCCGAGCGTCCCCTTCCTCATCACCGCCCAGCCCAGCCTGACCGACCCCTCCCGGGCCCCCGAAGGACGCCACGTCTTCTGGGTGTACGGACACGTCCCGGCGGGCTGGGAGGGCGACGCGACCGACGTCATCGAACGCCAACTGGAGCGCTTCGCACCAGGGTTCCGCGACCTGGTGCTCGCCCGCGCCCTCGCGGGCCCGCCCCAGCTCGCCGCGCGCAACGCCAATTACGTCGGCGGCGACATCGCGTGCGGAGCCTTCGCCGGCCTCCAGACGCTGATCCGCCCCAAGCTCGCGCGCGTCCCCTACGCCACCGCGCACCCCGCGGTCTTCCTCTGCTCCTCGGCCACCCCGCCCGGACCCGGGGTCCACGGCATGTCCGGCCACCACGCCGCCAAGGCCGTATGGCGAAGGCTGCGGGCCTCCTGAACGGACCGGGCGGCGAAGCCCCCCGGCGCGCGGCATGATGTCCGCATGAGCACCTCTGTCTCTCCCGCCGTACGTCTGGTCCGCGGCGACATCACCGACCAGTCCGTCGACGTCATCGTCAACGCGGCGAACTCCTCCCTGCTCGGCGGCGGCGGCGTCGACGGAGCCATCCACCGGCGCGGCGGCCCCGACATCCTCGCCGCCTGCCGTGACCTGCGCGCCTCGCAGTACGGAAAGGGACTGCCCACCGGGCAGGCCGTCGCCACCACCGCCGGACGTCTCGACGCCCGATGGATCGTGCACACCGTCGGCCCGGTCTTCTCCGGCGCCCAGGACCGCTCCACCCTGCTCGCCTCCTGTTACCGCGAATCCCTGCGCCTGGCAGCCGAGTTGGGCGCCAGGTCCATCGCGTTCCCGGCGATCTCCACCGGCATCTACGGCTGGCCGATGGACGACGGGGCCAGGATCGCCGTGCGCACGGTCCTGGCGGAGACCGTGGAGCCGGTCGAAGAGGTGCGCTTCGTGCTCTTCGACGCCCACGCGTACGTGGAGTTCGAGGAAGTCCTCGCGATGCGCTGAGGCCCTGCCCGCAGACCGCCGGAAGGGTTCGGGCGCCTGTCGGATTTCCGCGCGAGGACCCTGTCGGATTTCCGCCAGCCAAGCCGCTGACCGGTGCACCATCCTGGAACCATGCACACCGACACCGAGCGCTGCGTGCGGGCCGTCCAGTCCAAGGACGCCCGCTTCGACGGCTGGTTCTTCACCGCGGTCCTCACCACCCGGATCTACTGCCGCCCCAGCTGCCCCGTCGTGCCGCCCAAGGTCCGCAACATGACCTTCTACCCGAGCGCCGCCGCCTGCCAGCAGGCGGGATTCCGGGCCTGCAAGCGGTGCCGCCCCGACACCAGCCCCGGATCCCCCGAGTGGAACGCCCGCGCCGACTCCGTCGCCCGCGCCATGCGCCTGATCCGGGACGGGGTCGTCGACCGCGAGGGCGTACCCGGGCTGGCCTCCCGGCTCGGCTACTCCGCACGCCAGATCGAACGCCAGCTGCTGGCCGAGCTGGGCGCCGGCCCGTTGGCCCTGGCCCGCGCCCAGCGGGCGCAGACCGCCCGCCTGCTCATCGAGACGACCGCGCTGCCCATGGCCGAGGTCGCGTTCGCCGCGGGCTTCTCCTCGGTCCGCACCTTCAACGAGACGGTCCGCGAGGTCTTCGGCCTGGCCCCGGGCGAGCTGCGCACCCGGGCCGCCCGCGGCCCCCGGCCCGCCACCGTGCCGGGCGTCATCGCGCTCCGCCTCCCGTACCGGGCCCCGCTCAACCCCAGCAACCTCTTCGGCCACCTCGCCGCGACCGGCGTCCCCGGCGTCGAGGAGTGGCGGGACGGCGCCTACCGACGCACCCTCACCCTCCCGTACGGCCACGGAATCGTCGCCCTGACCCCGAAGCCCGACCACATCGCCTGCCGGCTCTCCCTCACCGACCCCCGCGACCTCACCCGGGCCATCAGCCGCTGCCGCTGGCTCCTCGACCTGGACGCGGACCCGGTCGCCGTCGACGCGCAACTGCGCACCGACCCGCTGCTCGCCCCGCTGGTCGACGCGGGCCCCGGCCGCCGGGTGCCCCGCACGGTGGACGGGGCGGAGTTCGCCGTACGCGCGGTGCTCGGCCAGCAGGTCTCCACCGCCGCCGCCCGCACCCACGCCGCCCGGCTGGTCACCGCCCACGGCGTCCCGGTCGAGGACCCCGAGGGCGGGCTGACGCACCTCTTCCCGACCTCGGAGGCGCTGGCGGGGCTCGACCCGGCGGCCCTGGCCCTGCCGCGCACCCGTCGAACGACCCTCACCACCCTCGTCGCCGCCCTCGCGGAGGACCGGCTGCGGCTCGACACCGACACCGACTGGGAGCGGGCCCGCGCCGATCTGGCCGCCCTGCCCGGTTTCGGCCCCTGGACGGTCGAGTCCATCGCCATGCGGGCCCTCGGCGACCCCGACGCCTTCCTCCCCACCGACCTCGGCATCCGCCGGGCGGCCGAGCGGCTGGGCCTGCCTGCCACCCCCGCCGCCCTCACCGCACGGGCCGCCGACTGGCGCCCCTGGCGGGCGTACGCCGTGCAGTACCTCTGGACGGTGGACGACCACCCCATCAACCACCTGCCCGCCTGACGCTGACAAGGACACGGCTCCCATGACCACCACCAGCACCACTCCCACCTCACCGGTGACCAAGCAGCACATGGTCCTCGACAGCCCCTACGGCCCTCTCACGCTCGTCGCCACCGACGGAGTCCTCTCCGCCCTCTACATGACCGACCAGCGCCACCGCCCGCCCCAGGAGACCTTCGGCGTCCCGGATCCGGAGCCCTTCGGCGAGACGATCCAGCAGCTCACCGAGTACTTCGCCGGGGACCGCACCACCTTCGACCTCCCGCTGGACCTGGCGGGCACGCCGTTCCAGCGGAGCGTGTGGGCGGAGCTGCTGAAGATCCCGTACGGCGAGACCCGTACGTACGGCGAGCTGGCCGAGGAGCTCGGAAAGCCGGGCGCCTCGCGGGCGGTCGGACTGGCCAACGGCAAGAACCCCGTCGGGATCATCGTGCCGTGCCACCGGGTCGTCGGAGCCTCCGGGAGCCTCACCGGCTACGGCGGCGGCCTGGACCGCAAGCAGCGGCTGCTCGCCTTCGAGAGCGGGGGGACGGACGACGGGGTGGCGGCACTGTTCTGAGAGCGGGCCGGGGGGCGCCGAAGCCGGTACGCCCCCGAGCCCGCGCTCTTCAGCCGGTGATGACCTCAGCCGGTGAAGATCTCCACGGTCGTCCAGACGGCGAGGCCCAGCATGCAGATCCCGCCGATGCGCTGCACGGTCTTCAGCGGTACGCGCTTCGCGATGAACTTCCCCGCGAGCAGCGCCAGCGCCGAGACCGACATCAGGGCGGCGGCCGCACCGATCGCCGTGGACCAGGTGCCGTTGCTCGCCGCCAGGTTGGCGGTGGTGATCTGCGTCAGATCGCCCCACTCGCTGATGAAGACCGCCATGAACGCGGTCGTGTAGACCGGCCAGAAACCGGTCACGGTCTTCACCTCGGCGTCCTCGTCGTCGTCCCCACCGCTGCCGCGCAGCAGCATGAACGCGCCGAACGCGAAGAGCGAGGCCGAGACGAGCTTGACGGTCCAGTCGGGCAGCAGCCCGATGAGGCTGCCCGCTCCGACGGCGATGGCGACGTGCACGACGAACGCGGACGAGGTGCCGAACCACACGTAGAGGGGCCGCATCCGCGTGCCCATGGCCAGCGAAGCGAACATCGTCTTGTCGGGGAGCTCCGCGAGGAAGATCAGCCCGAAGGCGGTGAGGATCGCCAGAGGGTCGAGGTGCATTCCGGGTGGCTTTCTGTTCGAGCCGGGCCCCGGATCTTCGCGAAGCGCCGCTCGGGCTTTCGGAGGACCACTCGGCCCGGCATGACGGCTCCGCCCACAGGACGTGGACGTGTCATACAGGACCGAAGGTCTCGCCCGCCCGTGGTCATCCCTTGCAGGACACACGAGCCCGGCCACCGGGAACCCGAAGGCTCCAGTATGTCGACGACCGGTTTGCGGGGCTACTCCCCTTCGCAGCCGTCAACATTACCCCACCCCGCCGGACGCAGGGCCTGGTGTTCGAACAGTGAGCACCTCGGTAGCATCGTGATGATCACCCGACCGGTGGTGGTCCACAGCCATCCGACTCCACCCCACCGCGACGGGAAGTGCCCCATGAGCCGCCGCCCCCGCAACGACGTGCCCGCCCAGGGCACCCCCCGGCCCACCGTCAGCGTCTGCCGGGGGTGCTGCTGCGGCACGGAGAAGATCCCGGGCGTCGACCACGCGGCCCAGCTGGCCCGGCTGCGCACCGGCTTGGAGGGCGCCGCCACCGTACGGGCGGTCGAGTGCCTGGACGCCTGCGAGCAGGGCAACGTCATCGTCGTGCAGCCCTCGTCCGAGGGCCGCCGCGCCGGGGGCCGGCCGGTCTGGCTGGGCCTGGTCAACGACGAGCACGCCGAGCAGGACATCGTGGCCTGGGCGGCGGCGGGCGGCCCGGGGCTCGCGGACGCCCCGGACATCCTCGACCTCTACGCCTTCCAGCCCTCGCGCCGGGTCCGGGCCGGTCTGGACGACTGAGGCCGCCCGGCCGGGCGCGTAACCCCTCCCGTCACAGGCCCTGCGTCAGGCGATGCAGCCGCAGGGCCAGCTGGATCTCCCGGGTGCGGGCAGGCGTGTTCCAGTCCTGGCCGAGGAGCCGGCCGATGCGCTCCAGCCGCTGCACCACCGTGTTCACATGGACGTGGAGCAGGTCCTTGGTCCGGGTGAGGCTCGCCCCCTGGGCGAAATAGGCGTCCAGCGTGGTGACGAGGTCGGTGCCGCGCCGGGTGTCGTAGTCGAGCACGGGTCCCAGCGTCCGGTGCACGTAGCCGCCCAGGTCCGCCTGGTCGCCCAGCAGCACGCCGATGAACCCGAGGTCCCCGACCGCCCCGCCGCTCCCGGTGCGCCCGAGGGCGCGCAGCGCGGAAAGGCAGCGGTCGGCCTCGCTGTGCGCGTGCGGCAGCTCGGCCGGACCGGTGGCGGTCACCATCACTTTCTGGATCAGCTCGAAGCGGTCCGGCGGGAAGTCCTCGATGGCGGCCACGTGCTGCAGCCCGGCGTTGTTGACCAGAACGTCCACCCCGGTCGGCAGCGTCCCGATCGCCTCGGGTTCGGCCAGGTCCACGATGTGGGCCACACCGCCGATCGCGGCGGCGACGGACTTGGCGCTCCCGGCCTCGCGGTCGACCACGTGAACGAGGGCGCCGGCGTCGGCGAGCGCCTCGGCGGTGGCCCGCCCGATGCCGCTGCCGCCGCCGGTGACCAGGGCGGTACGCCCTCTGAGGTCCACGGCCCCGGTGTCCGGCGCGGAGGAACCGGGAGCTGCGTGAAATTGGCTCGTCATGGCCGGAAACGCTAGAGACACTTGACCGGACATCCCATGGCGCGGATCTCCACAGCGAGCGGGCGAGGAGTGGCGGGCATCGCCACCTGTGTGCGGGTGGCGCGGCTCCCCGTCCAGCGGGCAGCGGCCGAGCAGCTCGGCGGGACCGGCTCCCGCGGACAGCTCCAGGGTGCGGCTCGACGGGGGGCGCCGGCCGTCGTCCAGCCAGCGTTCCAGCGCCGTCGCCGCCGAACGGTGGCACGGCACGAGCGGACGCAGTCGGCCCCGATGTCCGCGACCCGCGTCCGCCGCGTCGGCGACCACCTTGTCCCTGCTCATCCGTCCACCTCTCGCCTCGTCGACTGCGCACGGGACCAGGAACCGGTGACGGCTCGCGGCGATGGCGGCCGACCCCATAGCGTGGCCGGGCCGGATGGTGGTCACGACGGTCCGGCGCGATGCTCCTCATGGAAACCGGCCCGCGAGCGGAGCACGCCGGTATAGGGTCCGCGCATGGCCAAGGTGACCGTCAGTCTGGATGCCGCACTCGTCGTCGAAGTGATGGTGCTCGCGGGGGTCGGCAACCCCCAGGACGCCGTCGAACTCGTGGTGCGCGACTACATCGCACGCGGCCACCGCACCGAGGCCCTGGTCGCCGACCGCGAGGGTGCGGTGCGCGACGTGGAGATCAAGCCCGAGGCGCAGCAGGGCTGATCGCCGACCGGGGGACCGGGCCGCGCACGGCCGATCGCCCCGTACGGGGCTGCGCCCGGCACGGCCGATCGCTCCTCGCCTCTGACGCGGCGGTCCTATGCGATCGGTCCTACGCGGCCGGCCCTACCCGACCGGTTCGCCGTCCTCCAGTTCCACGGTCCCGCCGCCGGACGTCAGGACCTCCAGCGCCGCCCGGACCCTGCCCCCGAGCGTGCCGAGCAGAAAGCCGTCCAGCTCGGCGGGCGCCACCAGCCTCCAGGACAGCAGCTCCTCCTCCTGGAGCCGGATCGCCGCCAGCTGGTCCGCCGTGAGCACCCCGCCGTCGTACAGGTACGCCACGATCGGCGGGCGGCCGGGGCCCCGCACCCAGTCCACGGCGAGCAGCCGCCCCGGCGCCACGTCGAGGCCGATCTCCTCCGCCGTCTCGCGCCGCGCGGCCTGCCGGGGCCCCTCGCCCGCCTCCGACTCGACGGTCCCGCCGGGCAGCGCCCAGCCCTCGCGGTAGTTCGGCTCGACGAGGAGGAGTCGTCCCTCCACGTCACGGAAGAGCGAGGCGGCGCCGGACAGGACCCGGGGGAGCCCGGCGATGTACGTGGCGTAGTCGGCATCGGGAGTCGTCACGGCCGCCAGCGTAGTGGTGGCGGCCCGGCCCCGGGGCCCGATCGCGCGGCCGTGGACAGCCATGGGCAGATCAGGGGGCGTGCGGATAAGGTCGGGGCGGCGCGACTGCCTGTTCGAAAGCAAGGGATGCAAGGTGACGGACGGAGCAGATATGCAGACCGCCCGCGTGCTCGTGGCGGCGGACAAGTTCAAGGGCTCGCTCACGGCTGTGCAGGTCGCGGAGCGGGTGACGGCCGGGCTGCGGCGCGTCGTCCCCGACGTGCGGGTGGAGACCCTGCCGGTCGCGGACGGCGGCGACGGCACCGTCGCGGCGGCGGTGGCCGCCGGATTCGAGCGCCGCGAGGCGCGGGTGACCGGACCTCTCGGGGACCCGGTGACGGCGGCGTACGCGCTGCGCGGGTCCACCGCCGTGGTGGAGATGGCCGAGGCCTCGGGCCTCCAGCACCTGCCCGACGGGGTGTTCGCCCCGCTCACGGCCACCACGTACGGCTCGGGCGAGCTGCTGCTGGCCGTCCTGGAGGCGGGGGCCACGACGATCGTGTTCGGGGTCGGCGGCAGCGCCACCACGGACGGCGGCGCGGGCATGCTCGCCGCGCTCGGAGCCCGCTTCCTGGACGCGGACGGCAAGCCCGTGGGCCCCGGCGGCGGCCCTCTCGCGGAGCTGGCCGAGGCGGACCTCGCGGGGCTCGACCCCCGGCTGGCGGACATCGACCTGGTCCTGGCCAGCGACGTGGACAACCCGCTGACGGGGCCCAAGGGCGCACCCGAGGTCTACGGCCGCCAGAAGGGCGCGAGCGAGGAGGACATCGCGGTCCTCGACGCGGCCCTGGCGCACTACGCCTCGATCCTGGGCCCGGACACGGCGGCGCTGCCCGGCGCGGGCGCGGCCGGCGGCATCGGCTACGGAGCGCTCGTCGCCCTCGGCGCCCGCTTCCGCCCCGGCATCGAGGTGATGCTCGACGTGCTCGGCTTCGCCCCGGCGCTCGCCCGCGCCACGCTGGTCGTCACGGGCGAGGGCTCGCTCGACGAGCAGACGCTGCACGGTAAGGCCCCGGCCGGGGTCGCCGCCGCCGCCCGCGCGGCCGGGATCGAGGTCGTCGCGGTCTGCGGCCGGCTCGCCCTGACCCCGGAGGCACTGGAGAAGGCGGGCATCCGCCGCGCCTACGCCCTGGCCGAGCTGGAACCGGACCCGGCGGTGTCCATGGCCCAGGCCGGGCCGCTGCTGGAGCGGGTGGCGGAGTCGATCGCCCGGGACTTCCTGCTGCGCTGACGCGGATCAGGCGTACGCGAAGCAGGTGTACGGGAAGAGCACAGGGAGGGGCCCGGGGACAGACGCCGGGCCCCTTTTCCGTACGCCGGGTTCTCCCGCGCCCGGGCCTACCCGACGCCGGATCCTCCCGCGCCCGGGCTACCGCACCCCGGGCGCCCCGGGGCACCCACGCCCCGCCGCCCGGGCCCGCCGTACCTCAGCCGAGGCCGCCGCCGCGCCCGCGCCGGGCCCCGCGCCACGGGCCCCCGCCTCACGGCGGCGCCGACGACAGCCTCAGCACGTCCAGCGCCAGCACCAGGTCGACCAGCTCACGCGGCCGGGACAGCGAGCGCGCGGTCAGTCGCTCCAGCCGCCGCAGCCGGTTGAACACCGTGTTGCGATGGCACCGCAGCCGTACCGCGGCCCGCCCCACCGAACCCCCGCACTCCAGCCACGCCTCCAGCGTCCCCACCAGCACCGCGCGCTCCGCCGGTACCAGCGCCAGCAGGGGACCGAACACCTCCGCGAGGAGCCGGGCTGACAGCTCCGGGCCGCTCACCAGCAGCGCCGTCGGCAGGCGCTCGTCGAGCCGGACGACCTCCCGGCTGCCGGGCGCACACGTCAGCAGCGCCGTGCCCGCCAGCCGCCGTGCCGCGCCCAGCTGCGTCGGCGAGCCCACCACCGGACTCATGCCCCCCGGCCCCGCACCGTGCTCACCGAGCCGCGCCACCGCCCCGGCCGGACCCGCCGCACCCAGCAGCACCACCGCGACGTCCCCGTCCCCCGCGCCGCACCACCACCAGCGCGCCCCGTCCGCGTCCGCGCCCTCCGCCACCGCGGCCTCCGGCACGGGCGCGCCCAGCACCACCACCGCGTAACGCCCCCGTTCCGGCAGCCCGAGGCCGCGCGCCGCACGCTCCACCAGGTCCGGTTGCGCCCCGCCCGCCAGCAGCGGGCCGAGCAGCGCCCCGTACCGCGTCCCACACCGCATCCGCCGCTCCGTCCCCCGGTCCGGGCGTTCCTGATGACCGATGAGGATGCCAGCGGCCGGACGGGCGGGCGCCCGCCCGTCACCGCGTCTGTGCGCGTGCACAACGAGGCCCTTCGTTCGCTGGTCGCCCGCATCGAGTCGGTCCCGCGCCGTGGACGCACGTCCCGCCCGGTGCTGGTCTGTGGCACCACCCCCACCAACCAGACGACAGACGAGCACGACACGACAAGGCGGAAGGAGGAGGACGCATGGCAACGCTAGAGATCCGCGGGCTGTCCGTCGGCTACGGACCGGTCCGGGCGCTGCGCGACATCTCCGTCGATGTGCCGGACGGCGGGATCACCGCCGTACTCGGCGGCAACGGCGCGGGCAAGACCACGCTGCTGCGGGCCGTTTCGCGGACCCTCGGCTTCCACCGCGGGACGGGCACCGGAACCATCCGGTTCGACGGCCGCCCCCTGGAGGGGCTGCGGCCCGCCCAGGTGGTGGCCGCCGGAGTGGTCCAGGTGCCGGAGGGCCGGCAGGTCTTCGCCCGGATGACGGTGGCCGACAACCTGCGGGCGGGAGCCCTCGGGGCACGCGGCGGACGCAAGGGGGCGAGTGCCGCGCTGGCCCGGGTGCACGAGTTGTTCCCGGTGCTCGCCGACCGCGCGCACCAGCGGGCCGGGCTGCTGTCCGGCGGCGAGCAGCAGATGCTGGCGATGGGCCGAGCCCTGATGGCGGGGCCCCGGCTGCTCCTGCTGGACGAACCCTCGCTCGGCCTCGCCCCGCTGATGGCGGCCAGGATCGCCGAGACCGTGCAGGAGATCAACGCGAGCGGCACCTCCGTCATGCTCGTCGAGCAGAACGCGGCCATCGCGCTGCGGCTCGCCTCCACGGCGTACGTCCTCGACGTCGGCGAGGTCGCCCTGTCGGGGCCCGCCGACGAACTCGCCGCGTCCGACGAGGTCCGCCGCCGCTACCTCGGCGTCGTCGACGAGGACGCGGCGGCGGACGCAGACCCGGCGGCCCGGAACCGCCGCACCCTGAGCAGGTGGTCCGCGTGACCACCACCGCCACGGTCTCCGCGCACAGCACGACGGCCGCGCTCGCCGTCGAGGACGTCACCGTCCGCTTCTCCGGGCTCACCGCCCTGGACGGCGTCTCGTTCACCGTCGAACCCGGCAGCGTGCACGCCGTCATCGGGCCCAACGGCGCGGGCAAGTCCACCTGCTTCAACGTCCTCTCAGGCGTCTACCGCGCCACCTCCGGGCACGTCCGCCTCGGCGGCACCGAGCTCACCGGACTCCCGCCGCACACCATCGCGGACCTCGGGGTCGCGCGCACCTTCCAGAACCTGGCGCTGCCCCCGCACGCTACCGTCGCCGACAGCCTCCTGCTCGGCCGCCACCGGCTGACCCGCTCCGGGTTCGTCGCCACCGGCCTGCGGCTGCCCTCCGCCGCCCGGGAGGAACGGCGCCACCGCGACCGGGTCCGGGAGATCGCCGCGTTCATCGGCCTCGACGGGGAGTTGGAGCGCCCGGCGGGATCACTGCCGTACGGGCAGCAGAAGCTCGTCGAGCTGGGCCGTGCCCTGTGCATGGAGCCGAAGGTCCTGCTGCTGGACGAGCCGATCGCCGGGATGACGGCGATCGAGCGCCGCCGCACCGCCGCCGTCGTGGCCGACGTACGCGACAGCCTCGGCATCTCCATCGTGCTGGTCGAGCACGACATGGGGGTGGTGATGCGGCTTGCGGACGCGGTGACCGTACTCGACTTCGGACGACGGATAGCCGGGGGCACTCCGGCCGAGGTCCAGAACGACCCGGCCGTCGTCCAGGCCTACTTGGGAGCACCTCAATGACCACGTTCGTCGAACTCCTCCTCGGCGGCCTGTCGATCGGCTCGGTCTACGCACTCATCGCGCTCGGGTTCGTCGTCATCTTCAAGGCCACCGAAGTCGTCAACTTCGCCCACGCGTCCCTGCTGTTGGCGGGCGGCTACGTCACCGCCGTGCTCCACGACGACATCGGGTTCTGGCCCGCGCTGCTCGTCGGGATCGCGGGGGCGGCGACCGTCGGGGCGGGCATCGAGTTCTTCGTGATGCGCCGCTACCGGGGCAGCGACCACAGCGTCCTGGCGATCGTCACCATCGGCGTCGACATCCTCCTGATCACCGAACTCACCCGCCGGATGGGCACGGACGTGCTCGCCCTCGGGGACCCCTGGGGCAACGAGGTCGTCTCCGTCGGCGGCATCACCCTCGCCCAGACCCGGATCGCCGCGTTCCTCGCCGCCGGGCTGCTGATCACGGTGTTCCTGCTCGCCTTCCGCTACACCTCGTGGGGTGTGTCGATGCGGGCCGCCGCCGAGAACCCGCAGACGGCGGCGCTCATGGGCATCAAGCTGGGGCGGGTCTCGCTCGCCGCGTGGGCGGTCGCCGGGGCGCTCGCCGCCGTCGCCGCCCTCTTCCTCACCGTGTTCCCGACCCCGGGCCTGGAGCGCGCCACCTCGCTCGCCGCGCTCAAGGCGTTCCCCGCGGCGATCCTCGGCGGACTCGACTCCACCACCGGGGCGCTCGCCGGGGGGCTCATCGTCGGGGTCACCGAGTCGCTCGCCACCGGCTACCAGAGCGACCTCGCCTTCCTCGGCCGGGGCATCGGCGACCTGGCGCCCTACCTGGTGATGGTGGCGGTCCTGCTCATCCGGCCCGCGGGCCTCTTCGGCACGAAGGAGTCGGCCCGTGTCTGACACCACCGCCGAAGCCGCCCCCGCCGCCGAAGCCCCTGCCGCACCGGCCCCCGCACCCACCCGCGCCCAGGGCCTCACCGACCGGCTGCGCAGGCCCCGTACGTACGCCGTCCTCATCGGCTCCCTCCTGCTCCTCGTCCTCCCTTTCTACCTGGACCGCTTCTGGCTCCAGGCCGGGCTGTTCGCGATGGCGGCGGCGATCGGCGCCATCGGGCTCAACATGCTCACCGGCGCCACCGGGCAGCTCTCCATGGGGCACGCGTTCTTCCTCGCGGTCGGCGCGTACGGCTACTCCGTCCTGGCGGGCGAGAGCAGCACGGAGAACGGGCACACGCTGACCGGACTCGGGCTGCCCACCTGGCTGGCCGCGATCCTCGCCGTGCTGCTCGCCGGAGCGGCGGGCGGGCTCTTCAGCCCCATCGCCGGCCGGCTGCGCGGCGCCTACCTCGGCATCGCGACCCTCGCGCTGATCTTCATCGGGCAGCACGTCCTGTTCAACGCGGACTCCCTGACCGGCGGTTACAACGGCCGGGCCGTACCACCGCTGTCGCTGTTCGGGTTCACCTTCGACGACACCGAACTCGTCGTCGCCGCCGTCCCGTTCGGCTCCTCGGAGAAGCTCTGGTACGCGGGACTGCTCGCGCTCCTGCTGAGCGCGCTGTTCGCCCGGGGCGTGCTGCGCGGCCGGCCCGGACGGGCCATGAACGCCATCCGTGACCACCGGATCGCGGCCGGGGTGATGGGCGTGCCCGTGGCCCGCTACCGGGCCGGGGTCTTCGTCCTGTCCTCGATGTACGCGGGCCTCGCGGGCGTCCTGCTCGCCCTGGTCTTCCAGCGGACCGTGCCCGAGTACTTCGGCATGATCCTGTCCCTCGAATACCTCGCCATGATCGTCATCGGCGGGCTCGGCAGCGTCGGCGGAGCCGTGATCGGCGCCGCCTTCGTCACCCTGCTCCCGCAGGTGTTCACGCACTACAGCGACTCCCTGCCGCTGGTCTCCGCCCCCGGCACGGGCGGGCTGGCGCCCGGTGAGGCGTCCCGCTATCTGTACGGCGCCGCGGTGGTCGCGGTGGTCCTGTTCCTGCCCGGCGGCCTCGCCCGCCTGGGCCTCGCACGCGCGAAGAAGCCCGCGGCTCCGAAGAATCCAGGGGAGAAGTCATGAAACTCAGAGTGCTCACGGCCGTGGTCGCGACCCTCGCCGTCACCCTCGTCGGGTGCAGTGGCAAGGCGACCGACGGCAAGGCGACCGAGGAGGGCGAGGGCGGGATCAAGACGGGCCCCGGGGTCTCCTCCTCGACGATCTCCCTCGGCGTGCTGACCGACATGACCGGCGTCTACGCCTCGCTGGGCAAGAGCGTCACCCAGGCGCAGCAGCTGTGGGTTGAGCAGACGAACGACGAGGGCGGCATCTGCGACCGGAAGATCGAACTGACGGTCCGCGACCACGGCTACGATCCGCAGAAGGCGATCGCCGCCTACACCGAGCTGGAGCCGGAGGTGGTGGGCTTCGCCCAGTTCATCGGCTCCCCGTTCGTCGCCGCCGTCGAGCAGCGCGTCGACGGCCAGGACAAGGGCCTCGTGCTGCCGCAGGCGTGGTCGGCGAATCTGCTGGGCTCCCCGTACATCCGGGTCATCGGCGCCACCTACGACGTGGAGACGATCAACCTCATCGACTATCTCCTCGCCGAGAAGCGCATCGCGAAGGGCGACAAGATCGGTCATGTGTACTTCGAGGGCGACTACGGCGAGAACGCGCTCGTCGGCTCGAAGCACGCGGCGAAGGAGGCCGGGCTGACTGTCGTCGAGCAGAAGATCAAGCCGACCGACAACGACATGACGGCCCAGGTCGCCGCCCTCAAGCAGGCCGGGGTCAAGGCCGTGATCGTCAGCGCGGGCCCGCGCCAGGCGGCCTCGCTCGTCGGCGTCGCGGCGGCCACCGGCTTCGATGTCCCGGTCGTCGGCAACAACTCGGCCTTCGCTCCTCAGCTGTTGAAGACCCAGGCGGGCCCCGCACTGCTCAAGGACTACTACGTCGCCGCCTCCACCCTGCCCATCGGGGACCCGGGCGACGGCCCCGCCAAGCTCGCGAAGGAGTACGCCGCCCAGTACCCGAAGGACGTGCTCGACAACGGCGTCGTCGCCGGCTACACGGCGGCCTCCCTGTTCGGCGAGGCGCTGTCGAAGGCCTGCGACGACAAGGACCTCACCCGCGAGGGCATCGACAAGGCGCTGCTCACCATCAAGGGGTACGGGAGCGAGTTCGGGGTGTCGCACGACTTCTCGGACCCGAAGGCCCCGTCCACCCGGGAGAGCGTCATCATGAAGCCGGACGCGGGCGCCGCCGGCGGGCTGAAGGTGGTCCGGCCGGCCGAGGTCGCGGCGGCGGCGGAGTCCTTCACCGCCGGTTCCTGACCGCTGCCGGGAGGTCCGGCCGGGGACACCCGGTCAGACCTCCCGGCCGTCCATCCCGATGTACCGGAAGCGCCCGCGCTCCACGCGGTAGACGAAGACCCCGGTCCCGGTGTACGTCCCGTTGGCGGGCTCGAAGGCGTAGCTCTTGGACACCCCCTTGTACGAGGTCGTCCGCAGCGCGGGCAGCAGGTCCTGGCGGCTGATCCGCTCCCGGCCCAGCCCCCGCGCACAGGCGGCGATCAGCCCGACCGCGTCGTACGCCTCCGCCGCGAACAGCGGCGGCGCGCTGTCGAACCGCTTGCGGTAGGCGGCGGCGAACGGGTGCACCGAGGGCACGGAAGCCGGATCGGCGGCCGTCGAGACGACCAGCCAGCCCGCCGCGTCCTCGCCGGCCTCCGCCAGGAATCGCGGGTCGTGCACGGCCTGGGTGCCGATCTTCGGCCCGAGGAAACCGGCCCTGGTCAGCGACTTGGCGAACCGTCCGGCGTCCCGCCAACCGCCTCCGTACACCACGGCCCCCGGCCGCTTCGCGGCGATCCGCTCCGCCTCCGCGTCCAGGTCGCGCGTGCCCTCCCGTACGGTCTCGGCGAGCACCGTGCGGCCGTTGCCGCGCAACCCGGTGCCGAGGAAGCGGGTGGTCTGCCGGCCGTACTCGGTGCCGTCGTCGACCAGCGCGATCCGGTCGATCTCGTACGCCCCGAGGAACTGGGCCACCGGCAGCATCTGCAGGTCGTTGCGCGGCCGGGCGCAGAGGAAGATCCGGTTGAGGTGCCGGATGTCCCCGTCGACCACGCTGAGCAGCGGCAGCGCCGCCTCGTCGTACGCGACCAGCGCCTCCCGCGCCGCGGCCGTGCCGGTCGCGCCCAGGGCGGCCACCAGCAGCGGGTCCTCGGCGAACCGGCGCACCGCCGCCCTGGCCCGCTCCTCGTCGCCCCCGTCGTCGACCGTGGTCAGCCGCAGCGTGAACGGCGCGTCTCCCTGAACGTTGTGCTCCGCGACCGCGAGCCGCGCCGCCCGGTCCTGTCCCCTGCCGAGGGCCGCCGACGGGCCGCTCAGGTCGGCCTGGAGCCCGATGTGCAGCTCCGGGCGGACCGCCTTCCCGCCGTCCCCCTCGCCCCTGCCGCCCGAGCCGTCGCCGTCGCCGTCGCCGGAGGAGGCCAGCCACGCGGCGGTGCCGCCCGTCGCCGCGAGCGCCGCGCCGCCGACGACGTACGCGAGGAGGCGGCGACGGGCGGGGGAGGCCGGGACGGTGACCGTGTCCCGGCCACCGGTTCCGGCCCGTGTTCCGGTGCCCGTGCCGGTGTCCGGGCCGCCCGTCGTGCCGGCGTCCAGGCTCGTCGCGTCGATGTCGGGCAGGGCGAGCATCCGCGCCGAGCGCTCGGCGATCAGATGGGTGACCGGACCGGGCAGCCAACTGCCGCCCGACACGTCCTCGGCGAACGCCCGGCGGATGTCCGCCGCCGCGGGACGGCCCCCGGGGTCCTTGGACAGGCACGCCTCGACGACCGGGAGCAGTCCGGGCGGCAGCGCGCTCAGGTCCGCCGTGTCGTGCACGGTGCGGAACAGCATCGCCTCCACCGGGCCGCTGCCGAACGGCCGCCCGCCGGTCGCCGCGTACACCAGGACGCAGCCCAGCGAGAAGACGTCGCTCGCCGGTCCGATCCGCCGCCCCTGCGCCTGCTCGGGCGAGAGGAAGCCGGGGGAGCCGACGATCACGTCCGTCGCCGTGAGGACGGTGTCGTCCAGGGCCCGCGCGATCCCGAAGTCGATCAGCCGGGGCCCGTCCAGGCCCAGCAGGACGTTGCCGGGCTTGACGTCCCGGTGCACGAGCCCCGCCGCGTGGACGGCCTCCAGCGCCTCCGCGAGCATCGAGCCCAGCGCCCGCACCCCGCGCTCCGGCAGCGCGCCCCCGCTGCCGACCGCCTCGCTCAGGGCGGGCCCCGGCACGAACTCGGTGGCCAGCCACGGGGCGGGCGCCTCGGTGTCGGCGTCGACCACGGGCACCGCCCACCGGTTGCGCACCTGCCGGGCGATGGCCACCTCCCGCCGGAAGCGGGCGCGGAAGGCGGCGTCGTCGGCGTACTCCGCGCGGATCAGCTTGATCGCCACCAGCGCGCCGCCGGCCGACCGGCCCAGCAGCACCACGCCCATGCCCCCGGCGCCGAGCCGGCCGAGGACGCGGTACCCGGCGATCCGTGCCGGGTCGGTGGAACGGAGCGGTTCCATCAGGGGTCAGTGCCTTTCGTCCGGGCTCGCGGTCACTTCAGTTCCAGCTCGACGCGGTAGAGCACCTTGGCGCCGCCCTCGGCGGCGATCCGCAGCAGGTCGCTGTTCTTGTAGCCCTTCGCGCCCTTGACCGACACGGCCGTCGTCACCGGACCGATCCGGGATTTGGTCCAGACGTAGTCCTGGATCCCGCCCGACTCCGGGCCGGTGTACTTCCCCGCCTCGAACAGCGAGGCGTCCGCGTTGCGCACGTCCTTCTGGTCGAACCGCAGCGACATCAGACCGCTGAGGTGCTGCCCACCGCCCAACTCCTGCCGCGGGCAGCGGAAGCTCTCCTGCACGGTGTCCTCGATCTCCTTCTCGGCGCCCGCCACGCTCCGGTGCACGGTCACGGTCACCGCCCCCTGCACGCGGCCCCTGCCGTCGCGTGCCGGTACGTCGAGCCGCCGGGTGAAGCTGTCCAGCACCCCGTCGGGCAGCGCGGAGCGACTCCAGACGCAGGAGTCCGCCAGCACGGGCCAGGTGCCGCCGCTCTCGTACGGCGTGTGCCGGACCATCCCCGCCGTCCAGTCGGCCTCCCCGAGCGCGGCGCCACGGGTCAGCTCCCGCGCCCGGGCCGCGTCCTTCGGCACCCGCGCCGGGTCCGGCGTGAACTCGTAGGCGCTGGGCAGTGCCCCTGGCAGCGTGGACTCCTTCGCGTCCGGTTTCCCCGTCGCCCCCGTCGCCCCCGTCTCCCCGCCGCCGGCCGCCCGGCCGCCCCGCTCCGGCGATCCGCTCGCCTTCGGGTCCGGCCCGTCCCCGCCCTTCGACGCCGACCCGCCGCACCCGGCCAGCAGCACCCCCGCCGCCGCGACCGCCGCCACGTGTCTCCCCACCAGCATCAGCTTCATCTTCGGACCCCCCTGGTCCTCTGCTCCGCGCCCTGGCCGAATGGTCCGGGCGTCGACAGCGAGGCGATCCTAGAAGCGGACAGTGCCCTGGTGACGGGACGCGGCTACTCATCCGGTCGGTGGAACGGCTCAGCCGACAGCAGGGTTTCGCCTCTGGCGGCCCGGCGCGCGGGATGGTAAGCGCCGGACATGAAGGACGACCGCGGATGGCCGGATCTCAACCGTCGGACGTGGGCGGGAATCCGGTTCCGGCACGGCGTCAGTGGGGGCTCCGGCTTCGGGCGGCCGCTCTTCCGGGCTTCATGATCGGCGGAAAATTGGTCTGGACCACATGGGGTGCCGGTGATTAGCTCATTCCGGACTCCGCGCCCTCGGGCCGGGGCCGCCGGCTTCCGACCATGTCCTGACGAGTCCTGCTGAGGGGATCCTTCCGTGATCGACATCGTGGCGGTACTCAGGGCCGAGGACGCGGTCCTGGACTTCCTTTCCGTGCTCAGCGGCCGGGAGGCCGAGGTCCACGTCCTGTGCGGCGACACCGGCGAGCGCCTGGTGCTCCCGGCGGGCCGGCCGCTCGCCGAACGGCTCCATGCCCTGGCCCCGCTGGTCGGGCCGGTCGACGAGCACGCCGCCTCGCCCGGACCCGGGGCGCTGGCCGCCCTCGTCGAGGCCTCGGCCCAGGGCGGCCCGGCCCGTCTGTGGACCCACTCGCCCGCCGACACCCGGCGCAGCCGCGGGCGGCTCGGCCGGGACGCCGCCCTCGCCGCCGGTGAACGGCCCGTCCTGCACGCCGTCGGCCACTCGCCCTACCTCCAGTTCATCAGCGACCTGGACCGCCCCCTGGACCGGGCCGAGGTCACCGCCAAGCTCGGCTTCGTCAACCGGCAGTGCGGACACCTGCTGCGCACCGCCTCGGAGGAGTACGTCGTCCGGACCGGGCGGGTCCACGCCACCGAACGCTTCTTCGCGGCCGGACCCGACGAACGCGAGCGTCTGTTCGCGCTCCTGGCCAGCCTCGACGAGGACGCCGCCTCGGTGCCCGACCCCTGGGAATTCGCCACGTCCGCCTACGAGGCCGAGCGGCTGGACACCACCGTCGCGTGGATCGCCGGGCACTGCCCGCCCGGCAGCGGCCCCCTCGTCGAGGTCGGAGCCTGCGAGGGGGCCCTCACCACCCGGCTCGTCGACAAGGGCTTCACCGTCCACGCGACCGAGCCCAACCCGGTCTTCCGCCACCGACTGGCCACCCGGGCCGGGGACAGCGCGCACGTCCACGCGCAGTCCCTGGAGGACCTGGCCGCCCACCCGGAACTCCCCGGCGCCGCCTACCTCCTGATCGAGATGCTGTACTACGGCCAGGATCTCGCCCTGCTCGACCGCCTCCCCGCCGACCTGGTCTTCGTCGCCCTGGCGCCGGAGACGCTCGCCGCCCGGCTGACGCCCTGGCTGGAGCACACCCCGCACTGGGAGAAGGCCGACGAGACGCCGCTCGTCGCCCCGGCGCTGGAGGCCGTCTGCGGCGGTCGCGCCTATCTGAGCAAGCGCGGCAGTATCGGAGTCCTGCTGCGGCGCACCGGCGTCTGACGGAGTCCGCGATGTACGACGTCTGCGTCGGGCTCGGCTACCACTGCGAGTCGACCTACCAGCTCCGCCGGATCACCGGCGTCGAGCGGGCCCACTTCTTCGACTGGCTCGACCTCGATCTCATCGCCGTGAAGGAGACCATCGAGGCCGACTTCGCCAACGTCCTCCGCCCCGGCCTCGGCGAACCGTTCAGCGACGGCGCCTGCGTACGGGACCGGGGCTCCAACATCCGCTTCTTCCACGAGTTCCACGCCCCGGAGGGCGCCCCGCTGACCCCGGCCCTCATCGCCGAGCAGCATCCGGCGGTCCGGGCCAAGTTCGCCCACCTCGCCGACCGCTGGCGGGCCCTGACCGCCTCCCGGTCCCGCGTCCTGTACGTCCACCAGGACGCGTTCGACGAGAGCGGCGCTCCCGAAATGGCCGACCTGCACGGGCTGTTGCGCACCCGCTACCCGGACCACGACTTCGACCTGCTGTGGCTGCGCCGTACGCCCCCGACGGACACCGCCGCGCTCCCGCCCGGCGTCCTGTGGGGCACGGCCGTCCTCAGCCCGAGCCGCTGGGAGGGCGACGACGCCGCGTGGGACGCCGCCCTGGCCCCGCTGGACATCCCCCGCCGCACCCCGGGCCCCTGACCACCGCCCGCAACCCCTCCGGAGGAACCGTGCCCATCGCCGTACCCCCGCCCTGGCGCACCGTCGTCATCTCGCCGCACTTCGACGACGCCGCCCTCTCCCTCGCGGGACTGCTGCCCACCCTGCCCGGCCCCCTCGCGGTGGTCACCGTCCACGGCGGCTCCCCGGCCCCCGGGCTCCCGGTCTCGGACTGGGACGCCCTCTGCGGGTTCAGCTCCGCCGTCGAGGCGTACCGGGCGCGCCGGGCCGAGGACGCCCGCTCCTGCGAGCTCCTCGGGGCCGAGCAGGTCCTCGTCGACCACCCCGACGGCCCGTACGTCGGCGAGGGCGACGAGCCCTTCGGCCTCGACCCCCTGCTGCGCACCCTGGCCCCCGGCACCCGGGTCCTCGTACCGCTCGGCACCAACCAGCCCGACCACGGGGCCGTCCGGCTGCGCACCCAGCGGGTCCTCGCCGCCGCCGGGGCGCCCGAGCCCTGGGTGTACGCCGACCTGCCCTACACCGGACACCTCCCGGAATGGGGCACCCCCGGTGCGGACGAGGCGCTGGCCGCGAGCGAGGACTGGGGGCCCGCCTACCAGGAGCTGAGCCGCACCCGCCGGCCCACCGTCCGCCATGAGCTGGTGCTCTCCGACGAGCAGTGGGCGGCCAAGCGCGAGGCGGTCCTGTGCCATGCCTCCCAGCTCGCCGCTCTCGCCCCCGTCCACGGCGCCGTCCTCTCCCGGACGGGTCCCCTGCGCGCCGAGCTGATCTGGAGCCTGGAGCCCCGCGACGACGAGTGACGCGGGCGCCGGGGAACGTACGGGCGTCCGGAACGCCTGAGCGTGCCGGGAACGCACGAAGGCCCGGATGCCGGGGAGCATCCGGGCCCTCGCCCTCGTCCTGCGCGTGTCCGCCGCTACGGCAGCTGTGCCGCCCGCGCCTCGCGCCGGTTGTCACGGAACGTGTTCACCCGTCGCGCCGTGGCGAACAGCGGGATCACCGCGCCGAGCACCACCTGGAGCGCGCAGCCGGTCTGGAGGAGCAGCTGACCGCCGGGCGCGTCGAACGCCCACGCGGCGAGCAGGCCCATCGCGGCCACG
This sequence comes from Streptomyces sp. NPDC102283, assembly GCF_044766265.1. Classification (NCBI taxonomy): domain Bacteria; kingdom Bacillati; phylum Actinomycetota; class Actinomycetes; order Kitasatosporales; family Streptomycetaceae; genus Streptomyces; species Streptomyces sp. NPDC102283. The sequence continues at coordinate 194,430 of NZ_JBIWLQ010000014.1, read as the reverse complement.
ATCCAGCCGAGCATCGCCACCGCGAGGACGCCCCGCGGCTTGGGGTACTCCACGCGGCTCACCATCAGCCACGCCACACCGACGATCGCGAGGAGCGTCGGGATGAACGGCAGCTCCAGGAGCACGATCGAGACGACCGTCAGCGCGCCGAAGGGGCTCGGCATGCCCTGGAACATGCCGTCCTTCAGCGTCACGCAGGAGAATCTCGCAAGCCTGAGCACCACCGCCAGCAGCACGACGATCGCCGCCAGCGCCGACACCCGCTGGTGGGCGTCGTCGGCGACCATGCCGTACACGAGCACGAAGTAGGCCGGTGCGAGCCCGAAGCTGATCAGGTCCGAGAGGTTGTCCAGCTCGGCGCCCATCGGCGAGGAGCGCAGCTTGCGCGCCACGAGACCGTCGAACAGGTCGAAGATCGCGGCCATCAGCATGAGGATCACGGCGGTGGCGGCCGAGTGCCGGGCCATGCCCGTCTCGTCGCTGCCCGTGAGGTGCGGGATCAGAATGCCCGTGGTGGTGAAGTACACCGCCATGAACCCGCACGTCGCGTTACCGAGCGTGAGTGTGTCCGCTATCGACAGCCGCATCGAGAGCGGCATCTCCTCCGCGCCGTCGACGTCGCTCTCGTCGTCGGCTTCCGGCACCCAGCCGGCCTTGGTATCAGGATCAATCACGGTCAATTCGAGTCACCCCCGCGGTGGTGGTCTGACCGACCTCGACCGCGACATCGATCCCCTCCGGGAGGTAGATGTCCACGCGCGAGCCGAAGCGGATCAGGCCGATGCGCTCGCCCTGCTCCACCTTCGTGCCCTGGGGGAGGTACGGCACGATCCGACGGGCGACCGCTCCCGCGATCTGCACCATCTCGATGTCGCCGAGCTCGGTGTCGAAGTGCCAGACAACGCGCTCGTTGTTCTCGCTCTCCTTGTTGAACGCCGGAACGAAGCCGCCCGGGATGTGCTCGACCGACGTCACGGTGCCCGCCAGCGGAGCGCGGTTCACGTGGACGTTGAGCGGGCTCATGAAGATCGCGACGCGGGTGCGCCCGTCCTTCCACGGCATGATGCTCTGCACCACACCGTCGGCCGGGGAGATGACCCGGCCGTCAGTGATCTCGCGCTCGGGGTCACGGAAGAACCACAGCATGCCCGCCGCGAGCGCGGTGGTGGGCACAGCCGCTGCTGCCCAGCGCCCCGACTTGCGGGCGCGGGCCAGGCTGAGGGCTGCGGTGGCGACGGTCGGCAGGAGCCACGGCGATGCTCCGCGGGCGATGCGGACCCCGCCGCGGGATGCGGAGGAAGTGCTGTCGGGCATGAATGACCTTCGTAGCGGATGATGCCGCGCTGGCAACGGGGGACGGCGGCTTTCCGGCGATGGTATCGGTTGCCGGGCGCAACTGGGCAAGCCAGCAGCCGAGTCGGACGGCGGAAAGGCACCCGCCGAGGGTGACTTGGTGTGATGTTCTTCGCCACCAAATCACCTCGAAAGGGACAATCAGCCCTGGAATCGGTACTCCTCCAAGAGGCGCCGGCCAATGATCATTTTCTGGATCTCGGCGGTACCTTCACCGATCAGCAGCATCGGTGCCTCACGGTAGAGGCGCTCGATCTCGTACTCCTTGGAGAAGCCGTAACCGCCGTGGATGCGGAAGGCGTCCTCGACGACTTCCTTGCAGTACTCGGAGGCGAGGTACTTCGCCATCCCTGCCTCCAGGTCGTTTCGTTCCCCGGAGTCCTTTTTGCGTGCCGCATTCACCATCATCGCATGAGCGGCTTCGACCTTGGTGGCCATTTCGGCCAGTTTGAACTGGATCGCCTGGTGCTCGGCGATCGGTTTGCCGAAGGTGTGGCGCTGCTGCGCGTACGAAACACCCAGCTCGAATGCACGTTGTGCGACACCGCAACCACGCGCGGCGACATTCACCCGCCCCACCTCGACGCCGTCCATCATTTGGTAAAACCCTCGGCCGGTCGTGCCCCCGAGAACACGATTGGCCGGAATGCGCAGGTCGTCCATGATGAGCTCGGTCGTGTCGACGCCCTTGTAGCCCATCTTGTCGATCTTCCCGGGGATGGTCAGGCCGGGCCGGACCTCTCCGAAACCGGGCTCCTTCTCGACGAGGAAGGTGGTCATCGACTTGTGCGGCGCGGTGCCCTCGGGGTGGCCTTCGTCACTTCGGCAGAGTACGGCCACCAGATTCGATGTTCCGCCGTTCGTCAGCCACATCTTCTGGCCGTTGAGGACGTACTCCTCGCCGTCCCTCACACCCTTCGACGAGATCGCCGAGACATCCGAACCGAGCGCCGGCTCCGACATCGAGAAGGCCCCGCGCACCTCGCCCAGCGCCATCCGCGGCAGGAAGGTGTCCTTCTGCTCCTGGGTGCCGTGCTGCTTGAGCATGTAGGCCACGATGAAATGCGTGTTGATGATGCCCGACACACTCATCCAGCCGCGCGCGATCTCCTCCACGCACAGCGCGTAGGTGAGCAGCGACTCACCCAGACCCCCGTACTCCTCGGGGATCATCAGCCCGAACAGGCCGAGTTCCTTGAGCCCCTCCACGATTTCCGTGGGGTACTCGTCGCGGTGCTCCAGCTGGGTCGCGACCGGAATGATCTCCTTGTCGACGAAATCCCGGACCGTGGAGAGGATTTCCCGCTGGATGTCGTTCAGACCGGAGGTCTGGGCGAGTCGCGTCATGGCTGCTTCTCCTGTGGCTTCACGCGGATGGCCTTAAGGCTGCACACGGTTACTTGGCGGGCGTCGGGCGGCCGGGCTGCTCTCCGCCACGCTCCTTGATGTACGTCTCGGTCGGGACCATCACCTTGCGTCGGAACACGCAGACGACGGTGCCGTCCTGCTTGTAGCCCCTGGTCTCCACGTACACGATGCCGCGGTCGTTCTTGGACTTCGACGGGGTCTTGTCCAGCACGGTCGTCTCGCCGTAGACCGTGTCGCCGTGGAAGGTCGGCGCGATGTGCTTCAGCGATTCGACCTCCAGGTTGGCGATGGCCTTTCCGGAGACGTCCGGCACCGACATGCCGAGCAGCAGTGAGTAGACGTAGTTGCCGACGACCACGTTCTTGCCGAAGTCGGTCGTGCTCTCCGCGTAGTTGCTGTCCATGTGCAGCGGGTGGTGATTCATGGTCAGCAGACAGAAGAGGTGGTCGTCGTATTCCGTGACCGTCTTCCCGGGCCAGTGCTTGTAGACAGCACCGACCTCGAACTCCTCAAAGGTGCGTCCGAACTGCATGATCAGGCCTCCGGAGCTTCGAACTTCGAGGTGCGCTGCATTCCGGCGGCCCGCCCCTTGCCCGCGATGACGAGCGCCATCTTGCGGCTGGCCTCGTCGATCATCTCGTCGCCGAGCATCGCGGAGCCCTTCTTGCCGCCCTCCTCGGAGGTGCACCAGTCATAGGCGTCGAGGATCAGCTCGGCGTGGTCGTAGTCCTCCTGCGAGGGCGAGAACACCTCGTTCGCCGCGTCGACCTGACCCGGGTGCAGCACCCACTTGCCGTCGAAGCCGAGGGCGGCCGCGCGGCCGGCCACCTCGCGGTAGGCGTCCACGTCACGGATCTGGAGGAACGGGCCGTCGATCGCCTGGAGGTCGTGCGTACGGGCCGCCATCAGGATGCGCATCAGGATGTAGTGGTAGGCGTCCGCCGGGTAGCCGGGCGGCTGCTGGCCGACGACCAGGGTCTTCATGTTGATCGAGGCCATGAAGTCGGCCGGGCCGAAGATCAGCGTCTCCAGACGGGGCGAGGCGGCGGCGATGTCGTCGATGTTCACCAGGCCCTTGGCGTTCTCGATCTGCGCCTCGATGCCGATCCGCCCGACCTCGAAGCCCATCGTCTTCTCGATCTGGGTCAGCAGCAGGTCCAGTGCCACGACCTGCTGCGCGTCCTGGACCTTCGGCAGCATGATGCAGTCGAGGTTCGGACCCGCGCCCTCGACGACCGTGATGACGTCCCGGTACGTCCAGTGCGTCGTCCAGTCGTTGACCCGCACGACCCGGGTCCTGCCGCTCCAGTCACCGTTGTTCAGCGCGTCCACGATGGTGTGGCGCGCGCCCTCCTTGGCGAGCGGCGCGCAGGCGTCCTCCAGGTCCAGGAACACCTGGTCGGCCGGGAGGCCCTGGGCCTTCTCCAGGAAGCGCGGGTTCGAGCCCGGCACGGCCAGGCACGAACGGCGGGGGCGCAGCCGGTTCACGGGGGCGGTGGGCGTGGTCATGCGGGGACCTCCAGAGGGTCGAGCTTGTTCGCTTTCCGGATCTCGTCGACGATACGGCCGATGATCTCGGTGATGCCGAAGTCCTTCGGGGTGAAGACGGCGGCCACACCGGCTTCGACGAGTGCGGCGGCGTCGGCCGGCGGGATGATGCCGCCCGCGATCACCGGGATGTCCGGGGCCCCGGCCTCGCGCAGCCGGTGCAGGACGTCGGGGACCAGCTCGGCGTGCGAGCCGGACAGGATCGACAGGCCCACGCAGTGCACGTCCTCGGCGATCGCCGCGTCGGTGATCTGCTCGGGGGTCAGCCGGATGCCCTGGTAGACCACCTCGAACCCGGCGTCCCTGGCCCGTACGGCGATCTGCTCGGCCCCGTTGGAGTGCCCGTCCAGGCCTGGCTTGCCGACCAGCAGGCGCAGCCGTCCCACGCCCAGGTCGGCGCAGGTGCGGGTGACCTTCTCGCGCACCAGGGCCAGCGTGCTGCCCGGCTCGGCGGTGACCGCCACCGGGGCCGAGGAGACCCCGGTGGGCGCGCGGAACTCGCCGAAGACGTCCCGCAGGGCCCAGGACCACTCGCCGGTGGTGACGCCCGCGCGGGCGCACTCGACGGTGGCCTCCATCATGTTCTCGGTGCCCGCGGCGGCCTTCTTCAGCGCGGCCAGCGCCTCGGAGGCACGCGTCTCGTCGCGGTTGTCCCGCCACTCGTGCAGGGCGGCCACGACCCGGGCCTCGTTCTCGGGGTCGACCGTCATGATCGCGCCGTCGAGGTCGGCGGTGAGCGGGTTGGGTTCGGTGCTCTCGTAGATGTTGACGCCGACGATCTTCTCCTCGCCGCCCTCGATCCGGGCCCGCCGCGCCGCGTGCGAGGAGACCAGCTCCGACTTGAGGTAGCCGGACTCGACGGCCGCCATCGCGCCGCCCATCTGCTGGATCCGGTCGATCTCCGCCAGCGACTCCTCGACCAGCGAGTCCACCTTGGCCTCGATGACGTGCGAACCGGCGAAGATGTCCTCGTACTCCAGCAGATCGCTCTCGTGCGCCAGTACCTGCTGGATCCGCAGCGACCACTGCTGGTCCCAGGGCCGGGGCAGCCCCAGCGCCTCGTTCCAGGCCGGCAGCTGCACGGCGCGGGCGCGGGCGTCCTTGGAAAGGGTGACGGCCAGCATCTCCAGGACGATCCGCTGGACGTTGTTCTCCGGCTGCGCCTCGGTCAGCCCGAGGGAGTTGACCTGGACGCCGTAGCGGAAACGGCGCTGCTTCGCGTTCGCGATGCCGTAGCGCTCGCGGGTGACGCGGTCCCAGATGCGGCCGAAGGCGCGCATCTTGCACATCTCCTCGATGAAGCGGACGCCCGCGTTCACGAAGAACGAGATGCGGGCGACCACGTCACCGAACTTCTCCTCGGGCACCTGGCCCGAGTCGCGGACCGCGTCGAGCACCGCGATGGCGGTCGACATGGCGTACGCGACCTCCTGGACCGGGGTGGCCCCCGCCTCCTGGAGGTGGTAGCTGCAGATGTTGATGGGGTTCCACTTGGGGATGCGGTCGACCGTGTACGTGATCATGTCCGTGGTCAGCCGCAGCGAGGGCACCGGCGGGAAGACGTGCGTCCCGCGCGAGAGGTACTCCTTCACGATGTCGTTCTGCGTGGTCCCCTGGAGCTTGTCGGGGTCGGCCCCCTGCTCCTGGGCGACCACCTGGTAGAGCGCCAGCAGCCACATGGCGGTCGCGTTGATCGTCATCGAGGTGTTCATCTGCTCCAGGGGGATGTCCTGGAACAGCCGCCGCATGTCACCGAGGTGCGAGACGGGAACACCGACACGGCCCACCTCGCCGCGGGCGAGAATGTGGTCCGGGTCGTATCCGGTCTGCGTGGGCAGATCGAAGGCGACCGAGAGACCCGTCTGGCCCTTGGCGAGGTTGCGGCGGTACAGCTCGTTGGACGCCTCGGCGGTCGAGTGACCGGCGTACGTCCGCATGAGCCAGGGCCGGTCCTTCTGACGTTCGTTCATCGGAGAACCTCAGACGTTGCGGAAGCGGTTGATGGCGTCGATGTGCTGTTCGCGCATGTCCTGGTCGCGCACGCCCAGGCCCTCGCTCGGTGCCAGCGCCAGGACGCCGACCTTGCCCTGGTGCAGGTTGCGGTGGACATCGTAGGCGGCCTGGCCCGTGTCCTGGAGGGAATAGACCTTGGAGAGCGTCGGGTGGATCTTGCCCTTCGCGATGAGCCGGTTGGCCTCCCACGCCTCGCGGTAGTTGGCGAAGTGGGAGCCGATGATGCGCTTGAGGGACATCCACAGGTAGCGGTTGTCGTACTCGTGCATGTAGCCCGAGGTGGAGGCGCAGGTGGTGATGGTGCCGCCCTTGCGGGTGACGTAGACCGAGGCGCCGAAGGTCTCGCGGCCCGGATGCTCGAAGACGATGTCGATGTCCTCGCCGCCGGTGTACTCGCGGATGCGCTTGCCGAAGCGCTTCCACTCCTTGGGGTCCTGGGTGTGCTCGTCCTTCCAGAACCTGTAGCCCTCGGCGTTGCGGTCGATGACCGCCTCGGCGCCCATGGCGCGGCAGATGTCGGCCTTCTCCGGGCTGGAGACGACACAGATCGGGTTGGCGCCGCCGGCCAGCGCGAACTGGGTGGCGTAGGAGCCGAGTCCGCCGCTGGCGCCCCAGATCAGCACGTTGTCGCCCTGCTTCATGCCCGCGCCGTTGCGCGAGACGAGCTGGCGGTACGCGGTGGAGTTGACCAGGCCGGGGGCGGCGGCCTCCTCCCAGCTGAGGTGCTGGGGCTTGGGCATCAGCTGGTTGGACTTGACGAGGGCGATCTCGGCGAGGCCGCCGAAGTTCGTCTCGAAGCCCCAGATCCGCTGCTCCGGGTCGAGCATCGTGTCGTTGTGGCCGTCGGAGGACTCCAGCTCGACCGACAGGCAGTGCGCGACGACCTCGTCACCCGGGTTCCAGGCGTTCACGCCGGGCCCGGTGCGCAGGACGACGCCCGCCAGGTCGGAGCCGATGACGTGGTACGGCAGGTCGTGGCGCTTGGTCAGCTCGCTGAGCTTTCCGTAGCGTTCCAGGAAGCTGAACGTCGACACCGGCTCGAAGATCGAGGTCCAGACGGAGTTGTAGTTCACCGAACTGGCCATCACGGCGACGAGGGCCTCGCCGGGCCCGAGTTCGGGGACCGGGACGTCGTCCAGGTGGATCGACTTGCGCGGGTCCTTGTCGCGGCTTTCGAGCCCCGCGAACATCTCCGCCTCGTCCTTGTGCACGGTGATCGCGCGGTAGGACTCGGGGAGCGACAGGGCCGCGAAGTCCGCGGCGGTGCTGTCCTCGGATTGGATCGCGTCCAGGATTTCCTTCACGGTGTTGCCTCCGGTGATGCGGCGTCGAGGGAACGCTTGAGGGGCCCTGCTGGCAGGGGGGAGCGGTGTGGAGGTGGTTGCCGTCGGTTCGGCGGGTGGAGCTCGGCTCTGCCCGGTGGAGCAGAAGGGTGCCTGTGACGCAGGCGTCCGGGCGCGCAGCACGGTGGTTGCGGGGACAGCCGGCGTACGTGTGAGGTCTCAGCACGCCGGCCGCCCGGACACCTTCAACGTATGGCACTCCGTGACACCTGACAAGGCACCGAGTGCCAACAATTTCCCTCACTTGTCATCCCGTGGGCACGCATGAGCAACACGATGGGTGTTACAGGACGTTCTGTCCTGCTGGCGGGCGGCTACCGGGCCGGGCGGTACACATACGGCGTCGTCGTGCCGAGCGCCGTGAAACCGAGCCGGCCCAGGATCGGCGCCGACATGTCCGTCGCGTCGACCTGGAGGTAGCGGTAGCCGCGCTCGGCGGCCACGGCGGCCCGGCGGGCGACCAGGGCCCGGTACAGGCCCCTGCCGCGCCATTCGGCGACCGTTCCGCCGCCCCAGAGCCCGGCGAAGGCCGTGCCCGGGTACAGCTCCATGCGGGCCGAGCCGACCGGCTCCCCGTCGGCCATCGCCACCAGGGCCACGAAGTCGTCCGGAGCCCGCTCCAGCCGCGTCAGCACCTGGTGGCGCAGCCGGCCCGCGTCCGTGCCGAACGCCCGCTCGTGGGCCAGGGCCATCAGCTCGGCCCCGGCCGCGTCGGTCACCGGGCACAGGGTGACGCCCTCGGGCAGCCCGACCCCGGGCAGGGAGGTCACCGCCTCGACCGGGGCGACCAGCAGGGTCTCCGGCGGATCCGGCACGAAACCGGCCGCCCGCAGCCGGTCGCCCAGGTCGGACGGCCGGTCATGGGAGTAGAGCTTCCACTCGAACTCCCCGTGGCCGAGCGCGGTGCAGTGTTCGATCTGGGCCCTGATCGCGGCGTCGGCACCCGCGGCGTCCAGCTCCGGGTCCGACCAGACGACTCCGTTCCAGTCGTCGGGGCCGCCGACCTGGCGCACCAGAGGGCCGGCGCGTTCGACCCGGACCCCCGGGCCGTCCGGGCGGGCGTGCTCGCGCATCGTGCGGTCGTACAGGTCGCGTACGTCGTCGGTTCGCATCCGCGCACCTCAGCACAGCGGCGATCGGCGGACCAGCGGATTTCGGCGGACCGGTGGATTTCGGCCGCCTCCGGCGAGGAACGACTCAGGGCCGACGCGTCGGAAGCCCGGCCCGGGGCAGGTGGTCCAGGCAAGTGATCTTGAATGGGCCGCAGAAGCAGACAGGGGTGGGGAACCGATGGCGATACCGATCCGCAGACGGAGCGTCCGGGAGCGGCGCACTCCTTTCGACCTCCGGCGCACCACGTTCGGTTTCGCGCTGATCGCGCTGATCGTCGCGGGCGGCGGGATGGGGCTGCGGGCCGCCTGGCGGAGCACCGGGCTCCCCCCGGCCGCCGCCGTGCTCCTGGTCCTTCTGGGGTTCGTCGTGGCCGTGCTGGTACTGCGCCGCCGACGACGGGCCCGGCGGGTCGCCGAGACCGTCGCGGATGCGGCGTACGGGATCGTCGACGCGGGCCTCGCGGAGCTGGACGCCGCCGAGGCGGCCCGCGCGGAGGCCCGGGCGCAGGCCCTCCCGGAGCTCCCGGAGCCCGCCCACCCCGTCGACTACGCGCAGCTCGACCCCTACGCCTTCGAGGAGGCCGTGGCCGAACTCTGCCGCCGCCACGGCTGCGCGGACGCCGAGGTGGTGGGCGGCGCCGGCGACCTTGGCGCCGACGTCCTGGCCACCACCCCGGACGGTCGCCGCCTGGTCGTGCAGTGCAAGCGCTACGGGCCGGACAACCGGGCCGGCTCCCAGGACCTCCAGCGCTTCGGCGGCACCTGTTACGCGGTCCACGGGGCGGATGTCGCGCTCGTCGTGTCCACCGGAGGCTTCACCGAGCCCGCGCTCGACTACGCGGACCAGTGCGCCATCCTCTGCTACGGCCCCGAGGAGCTGGCCGCCTGGAGCGAGGGCGCCGCGCCACCGCCCTGGGAGGCGGCGGTGGCGGTCGCCGCGGAGGAGCCCGCCGCCGGACTCAGCGGTCCTTGAGCGCCTGCTGGATGGTCCGCATGACCTCGTCGAGGGGGGCGTCGGTGCGCGCCACCGCGACGAGCACCTCGCCGTCCGCGGCCACCGTCGCGGCCGGGGCGCGCTCGGGCTCGGCCCCCGCGGTCCGGCCCGCTCCGACACCCGTGCCGAAGGTGTCGCGCACGATGGCGAAGGCGCGGTCGAGCTGGGCCTCCACATCGCCCTGCCCGCCCGCCCGCAGCCAGCGGCGCAGCACATGGTTGTGCGCGGTGACCACGGCGGACGCGGCGACCTCCGCGAGCAGCGGGTCGTCGTTGCCCACGTGGTGGTCGCGCTCGTCGAAGTGGCCCAGGAGATAGCGGGTGAACAGCCGCTCGTAGCGGGCCACCGACGCGATCTCGGCCTCCCTGAGGGTCGGTACCTCACGGGTCAGCTTGTAGCGGGCCACGGAGACGGCGGGCTTGGCCGCGTACATCTTCATGACCTCTTTGATGCCGCGGCAGACGGTGTCGAGCGGGTGCTCGTGCGCGGGCGCGGCGTTGAGGACGGCCTCGGCCCTGACGAGGGTGTCGTCGTGGTCCGGGAAGATGGCCTCTTCCTTGGAGCGGAAGTGGCGGAAAAAGGTCCGCCGGGCGACGCCCGCGGCGCCCGCGATCTCGTCGACGGTGGTCGCCTCGTAGCCCTTCGTGGCGAAGAGCTCCATCGCGGCGGCGGCCAGTTCACGGCGCATCTTGAGCCGTTGGGCGGCGGCGCGGGTCCCCGCGGTGGTGGTCTCCGGGGCGTCGGTCGCGGCGGTTGCACGGGGTGACTTGGCGGGCTGGGACATGGCATGAACGTAACGCATCGGTGCAGGAGAGCGCGCCTGCGGGGGCGGACCGCCGGGGGGTCCCAGCAGCCCGCCCCACCCGGCTCCCGGGTCAGCGACGGGCATATTCGCGGAAGCCGCGCCCCGTCTTGCGGCCGAGGCACCCCGCGGCGACCAGGTGCTCCAGCAAAGGCGCGGGGGCCAGGCCCGGATCGCGGAACTCCTTGTGCAGCACCTTCTCGATGGCCAGCGAGACGTCCAGGCCGACCACGTCGAGCAGTTCGAACGGGCCCATCGGGTAGCCGCCGCCCAGCTTCATCGCCGCGTCGATGTCGTCCAGCGAGGCGTAGTGCTGCTCGACCATCTTGATCGCGTTGTTGAGATACGGGAACAGCAGCGCGTTCACGATAAAACCGGCCCGGTCCCCGCAGTCCACCGGGTGCTTGCGGATCCTCGCGCACACCGCGCGGACCGTTGCGTGCACGTCGTCGGCGGTCAGGACGGTGCGGACCACCTCGACCAGTTTCATCGCGGGCGCCGGGTTGAAGAAGTGCATCCCGATCACGTCCTCGGGGCGCGCGGTCGCCCGGGCGATCGAGACGACCGGCAGCGAGGAGGTGGTGGTGGCGAGCACCGCACCCGGCCGGCAGACCTTGTCCAACGCGGCGAACAGCTGCCGCTTGACCTCCAGGTCCTCGGCGACCGCCTCGACGGCGAGGTCGACCTCGGCGAACGCGTCCAGCGAGCCGGCCGCCGTGATCCGCGCCAGCGTCTCGTCCCGGGCCTCGGAGGTGAGCCGCCCCTTGGTCACCGAACGCTCCAGCGACTTCGCGATCCTTCCCCTGGCGACATCGGCCTTCTCCTGGGACCTGGCCGCGAGCACCACGTCGTATCCGGCCTTCGCGAAGACCTCCGCGATCCCGGAGGCCATCGTCCCGGAGCCCGCGACGCCGACGGACGCCACCTCGCGCCCGGCTCCGGAGGCGGCGTCCGCCGCCGGGGTCAGCGCGTCGGGCACCACGCTCTGGCCGCCCGGGGCGTCGTACGTGTAGAAGCCGCGCCCCGTCTTGCGGCCGGTCAGGCCCGCGCTGCTGAGCTGGCCGAGGACGGGGGCCGGGGCGTGCAGCCGGTCGTGGGACTCGGCGTACATGGCCTCCAGGACGGTGCGGGCGGTGTCGACGCCGATCAGGTCCAGCAGGGCGAGGGGCCCCATCGGCAGCCCGCAGCCCAGCTTCATCGCGGCGTCGATGTCCTCGCGGGAGGCGTAGTTCGCCTCGTACATCGCGGCGGCCTGGTTGAGGTAGCCGAAGAGCAGCCCGTCCGCGACGAACCCGGGCCGGTCGCCGACCGCGACGGGCTCCTTGCCCAGTTCCCGGGCCAGTGCGGTGACGGCCTGGACGGCGGGCGGCGCGGTCAGCACCGAGGAGACCACCTCGACCAGCTTCATCGCGGGCGCCGGGTTGAAGAAGTGCAGGCCGAGGACGCGCTCGGGGTGCTGGGACTCGGCGGCCAGCCGGGTCACCGACAGGGCGTTGGTGCCGGTGGCGAGGATCGCGGTGGGGGAGACGATCGCGTCGAGCTCCCGGAACACCCGCTGCTTGATCTCGTACGTCTCGGGCACCACCTCGATGACCAGCTCGGCCCCGGCGGCGGTGCGCAGATCGTCGGACGTACGGAACCGGGCCAGCGCGTCGGTCCGCTCCTGCTCGGTGATCCGTCCACGGCCCACGGCCCGCGCGGTGGACGCTTCGAGGGAGGCGACGGCCCCCAGGGCTGCCGCCTCGTTGATGTCGATGCCGATGACCTCGCGGCCCGCCAGGGCCAGGACCTCGGCGATGCCGGTGCCCATGGTGCCGAGGCCGACGACGGCGATGGTGGAGAGAGAGGTGTCCATCAGGGGACTCCAGGGTGAGTGACGACTGGGGAGCACGGAACGCGCGGCGATGAGGGAGCGGCGCGTGGCGTGCGGGAGCTGCGTGTCGTGGAGCACGGGGCCGGTGCGCGGGGAGCGCGCCCGGCCGTGGGGTGACGGACCCTGTCCCGGGGCCGCGTCGCACGGAAAAGCCGAACCGACGAACTCTCCGGATGGCTGCGTCACCAGGCCACCGGAGCCTGCGGGGAGTGTGTCCCGCTCAGATGAGAGTAACTGGCGAGTAACGAGCGCGCCACCCCTGGGTCCTTGTGCCCTGGGCCACATGAACTCCTCGATGTCACCCCGTACGGAGCGTGTCCGTGGATACGCTGAACGTCATGGATGAGGAGTTCCGTTCACTCGTGGACCGGCTGGAACCCGAGGCGGCCGGGTCCCCGCAGTACGCCCTGCTCGTCGCCGCCGAGGACCCCGAGGAGTTGGCCCGGGTCCTCGTGGAGCCGCAACGCCCTCTCTGGGCCCGTGAGATGGCCGCCTTCCGGCTCGGCTGCGCGGGCGACCGGCGGGCCTTCGAGGCGCTGGTGCTCCTGCTCAACCACCGCGACCCCGAACGCTGCGTCTCCGCCGCCCACGCCCTGGCCCGACTGGGTGACCCCCGCACCCCGAGGGCGGCCGCCGCCCTCGCCACCAACACCCTGCGCACCGCCTACGCCCTGCACCCGGTGCGCCTGCTGACCGACCTGCGGGCCCCCGAGTCGGTCCCCGCCCTGGTGGCGACCCTTCAGCGGCTGCTGGCGCCCGGCGATCCGCACTGGCGCGTCGCCCTCGCCTGCGTCGAGGGCCTCGGCCGCCTCGCCGACGAACAGGCCCGCCCGGTCCTCACGGCGGCCCTGCCGCACCCGCGCCTCGGCACGGCCGCGGCAGAGGCGCTCGGGCGATTGCCGGGGGAGTGAGCGGGCGGGCCCGTGCCGCTCAGCGGCGGAAGCCGAGCAGGCCGTGCAGACGGCTCCCCTCGCTGTTGTCCACCGACTGGGCCGCCGCCTTCTCGGCGGGGAGCGGCTTCGGATCCGGGAGGGCGGCGCAGACCGCGTCCACCTCGTCCCGGCCGCGCGGGACGGTGCCGTCGGTCAGATACGCCGCCAGGTGCTTGTCCAGGCAGTCGTTGCCGCTCAGGGTGATGCCGTGGTTGCCGCCGCCCTCCTCCACGACGAGGCTGGAGCCCTTGAGCTTGCGGTGCATGCTGATCGCGCCGCCGTACGGGGTCGCCGCGTCGTCCGTGGCCTGGAGGATCAGCGCCGGGGGCAGCCGGCGGTTGTTCACCGGGGCCGGGTGCAGCGGCGCGACCGGCCAGTTCGCGCACGGCGCGTTGTACCAGGTGTTGTTCCAGGTCATGAACGGCGCCTTCTCGTGGATCCGGCGGCTGTCGTTGCGCCAGGTGCTCCAGTGCTCGGGCCAGCCCGCGTCACGGCACTGCACGGCGGTGTAGACCGAGTAGCCGTTCTCGCCGCTCGCGTCGACCGCGCCGAAGTTCTCGTACACCTCGACCAGCGCCTCGGCGTCCCCGTTCTTCGCGTACGCGGCGAACGCCTCGGCTAGGTAGGGCCAGTAGCCGTTGTAGTACCCGCCGGGGACGAAGGTGTCCTCCAGCTCGCTCGCGCCGACCGTGCCGCCCGCCGGCTCGCGCGCCACGTCCGCCCGCATCCGGTACCAGGCTGCCTCGACCTCGGCCGGGTCGCTGCCCAGGCCGTACGCGGCGTCGTTCTTCGCGACCCAGGCGGCGAACGCCTTGTGGCGGTCGTCGAACGCGTGGTTCTGGCCGAGGTTGCCCTCGTACCAGACGTCGTCCGGGTCGACGACCGAGTCCAGGACCAGGCGGCGCACACGCTCCGGGTACAGCTTGGCGTAGACCGCGCCGAGGTAGGTGCCGTAGGAGTAGCCGAAGTAGTTGATCTGCCGGGAGCCCAGCGCCCGGCGGATCACGTCGAGGTCCTCGGCCGCGCTGACCGTGTCCATGTACGGCAGCACGTCACCGTGCTTCTCGCCGCAGGCCCGCGCGAAGGACTCCGCCCGGTCGCGGTTGATCCGCTCCGAGCGGGCGGAGTCCGGCACGGTGTCGGGGCGCACCGGGTCGAAGTGTCCGGGCCGGCAGTTCAGCGCCGGGGTGCTCCTGCCGACGCCGCGCGGGTCGAAGCCGATCACGTCGTACTGGGCCGCGACCTTCTTCGGCAGCGAGGACGCCACGAACCCGGCCATCGACAGGCCGCTGCCACCGGGGCCGCCCGGGTTCACCAGCAGCGGGCCCTGGAAGGTCTTCGCGGTGTGCGGGACGCGGGACAGGGCGAGCGTGATCTGACGGCCCGAGGGGCGGCGGTGGTCCAGCGGGGTTTTGACCTTCGCGCACTGGAGCGTCGGGTAGCTGTCGGTCGGACAGTCCGTCCACTTCGGCTTCGGGGCGGGCGGCGGGCTCGCCGCGGCACCGGCGGCCGGCGCGGGTGCGGCGGTCAGCAGACCGGCGACGGTCGCACCGACGGCGACCAGAATTCCTGCACGTTTCGTCATGGGGCCTCCCGGGGTGACGGGACGCGGCGCCGGATCACCGGTCCCCGCCGCATGTTCCCCGAACACCCCCGCGGAAGGCCCCGCTCCGCGCGGAGCCGACCCGTACGGTCACGCCATCGGCCCTGCGGGCGGTCTCCCGGGCCCCGCCGCGGTTCTCACAGCAGGGTCAGCTGGGTGGGGCCCGGCTCCGGTGCGGCGGCCGGAGCCGGGCCGGTCCGCCGGGCCTCGCCCCGGTGCGCCGGGCCGATCCCGAACTCGTCCGCCAACTCGTGCACCTGACGCGTGATCCGGCGCTGGTACCAGGTGGGGGCGTACGCCCCGTCCGCGTACATCCGCTCGTAGCGCTCCACCAGCCGCGGATGGTGCTGCCCCAGCCAGTGCAGGTACCACTCGCGCGCGCCCGGGCGCAGATGCAGCACCAGGGGGGTCACCGAGGCCGCCCCCGCGTCCGCGATGGCGGCGACGGTGGCGCGCAGCTGCTCCGGGCGGTCGCCGAGGAAGGGAATGACCGGGGCCATCAGGACCGAGCAGCCGATCCCCGCGTCGGTGAGCGCGCGCACCACGTCCAGCCGGCGTTCGGGGGAGGGGGTGCCCGGCTCGACGGTCCGCCACAGCTCCGGGTCGGTGAAACCGACGGAGACCGAGACGCCGATCTCGGCGACCTCCGCGGCCTGCCGCAGCAGCTCCAGGTCCCGCAGGATCAGCGTGCCCTTGGTGAGGATGGAGAAGGGGTTCGCCCGGTCGCGCAGGGCGGTGATGATGCCCGGCATGAGCCGATACCGCCCCTCCGCCCGCTGGTAGCAGTCGACGTTCGTGCCCATGGCGACGTGCTCGCCGCGCCAGTGCCGGGAGGCCAGCTCCCGCTGGAGCAGCTCGGCGGCGTTGACCTTGACGACGATCTGGGAGTCGAAGCCGAGGCCGGTGTCCAGGTCCAGATAGCTGTGGGTCTTGCGGGCGAAGCAGTACACACAGGCGTGCGTGCAGCCCCGGTACGGGTTCACCGTCCATTCGAACGGCATCCGCGAGGCGCCGGGCACCCGGTTCAGGATCGAACGGGCCCGGATCTCGTGGAAGGTGATGCCCCGGAATTCCGGGGTGTCGAACGTGCGCGTGGTCACCGCGTCCGCGGCGAAGAGCGCGCTGTTCCCGGCCGTCGAGTTCTTCTCGACCAGATTGTCCCAGCGCATGGACGCCTCCTCGGTAGCACTCCTCGCAGAATAGAACATTTGTTCCCTTGATCGTGCGAGGCGCGAGCCCGCGGCCCCCTGCGACTAGCCTGTGACCCCTGGCAGGCCCGCCGTATCCGACCGAGAGGTCCCGACGATGGTCAGTAGGTTCACCGAGCTCGCGATCGACTGCGCAGATCCCGTCGGCCTCGCCCGGTTCTGGTGCGCGGTCCTCGACTACGAGGTGCGGGACGAGGGTGAGGAGGAGGGCGTCGTCACCATCGGCCCGCCGGCTGCGCGTGAGGGAGCGGACCGCCCCGGCCCCGTGCCGCCGGTGCTGACCTTCGCGCGGGTGCCCGAGGGCAAGAGCGCCAAGAACCGGCTCCACATCGACGTCAGTCCCAGCGACCGGGAGCAGGGTGACGAGGTCCGCCAGCTGATCGGCCTGGGCGCCCGCCGCGCCGACGTCGGCCAGGGCGACGCGAGCTGGGTCGTGCTCACCGACCCGGAGGGCAATGAGTTCTGCGTCCTCGGGGGCCGCCGTCCCTGAGCCCGGGCGGCCCCGATTTTGAGCGGCTGTGCCCGAGGTGGTTGGCTCAGCTCACCCACCGAACAACCGAGTGCTGGAGGAACAGCCATGGCGCAGGTCGAGGCCACGACGGAGCGGATCATCGCGGCGGACGCGGAGGCGGTGTTCGACGCGCTGGCCGACTACAAGGACGTCCGCGGCAAGGTGCTGACCGCGCACTTCAGCGAGTACGAGGTCCGGGAGGGCGGCGACGGCGAGGGCAGCCTCGTGCACTGGAAGCTCCAGGCGACCAGCAAGCGGGTCCGCGACTGCCTGCTGGAGGTCAGCGAGCCGACCGACGGTCAGCTCGTCGAGAAGGACCGCAACTCCTCCATGGTCACCACCTGGACCGTCACCCCGGCCGGCGAGGGGAAGTCCAAGGCCGTCGTGACCACGGTCTGGGACGGCGCGGGCGGCATCGGCGGGTTCTTCGAGCGGACCTTCGCGCCCAAGGGCCTCGGCCGGATCTACGACGAGCTGCTCCAGAACCTCGCCACCGAGGTCGAGAAGTAGGACCGACCGGCCACGAGGGCGTTCCGGCTCCCCCTCCCCGCACCGGGGGCCGGACGGGTCCGGCCTCCGTGGGACGAACGGCCTCACCGGAACGGGTGGTTTTCCGGAACGGCCGGTTGTGCGCCGTAGCACCTCCCACCGGCACATAAGCCTTCCGTGCGCGCCGCGTACGCCCCTCGTCACGTTTGCCCCGCCTCGCCGCGCGATGCGAGAAATGGGCGGCGCAGGTGCGACGAGGGGAGCGTTACGTGGTGGGTGGTATCACGCTGGTGAAGGACGAGCCGGACGGCACGGGACCGGACGGCACGGGACCGGACGGCACGGGACCGGACGGCACGGCGACGACGGTCGAACTCTCCGCCGCACCGCCCCCGCCGGCCCCTCCGGCGGGGTCCGGACCCGGCCGGGACGCGGCGGAGATCAGCCCCCGCAAGGTCCGCATGGTCTTCCTCGGGCTGATGCTCACCCTGCTGCTCGCGGCGCTCGACCAGATGATCGTCGCCACCGCCCTGCCCAGGATCGTCGGTGAGCTGCACGGCCTGGAGAAGATGTCCTGGGCGGTCACCGCCTATCTCCTCGCCTCGACCATCGTCCTGCCGCTCTACGGCAAGCTCGGCGACCTCTTCGGCCGCAAGGGCGTCTTCCAGTTCGCCATCGTCGTCTTCATCATCGGCTCCGCGCTGGCCGGCTGGTCGCGCACCATGGACGAGCTGATCGCCTTCCGCGCCCTCCAGGGCATCGGCGGCGGCGGCCTCGTGATCGGCGTCCAGGCGATCATCGCGGACATCGTCCCGGCCCGGGAGCGCGGCCGCTACATGGGGCTCATCGGCGCGGTCTTCGGCCTCGCCTCGGTCGCCGGCCCCCTCCTCGGCGGATTCTTCACCGACCACGCCTCCTGGCGCTGGTGCTTCTACATCAACGTCCCCTTCGGCCTGGTCACCCTGGCCGTCATCGCCGTCGTCCTCAAACTGCCCAGGCCCGCCGTCCGGCCCCGGCTCGACGTCCTGGGAGCGGTGCTCCTGGCCGTCGCCTCCACCTGTCTGGTGCTGGTCACCAGCTGGGGCGGCACCGAGTACCCCTGGGGCTCGCGCACCATCCTGGGACTCGCGGCGGGCGCGGTCGTCACGACGGCCCTCTTCGTCGCCGCCGAGCACCGGGCAGCGGAACCGATCATTCCGCTGCGGCTGTTCCGCGACTCCGTCTTCAACGTCACCGGTCTGGTCGGCGCGGTCGTCGGCATCGCGCTCTTCGGAGCCGCCAGCTACCTTCCCACCTACCTCCAGATGGTCGACGGGGCCAGCGCCACCGAGTCCGGGCTGCTGATGCTCCCGATGATGATGGGCATCGTCGGCGGTTCCATCGTCTCCGGCCAGCTCATCACCCGCACCGGCCGCTACCGGATCTACCCGATCATCGGCAGCGCCGTCTCGGTGGTCGGCATGGGGCTGCTGTCCCTGCTGGAGGCGGACACCTCCCCCCTGACGTACAGCTTCTACCAGGCCGTCCTCGGCACCGGCATCGGACTGGTCATGTCCGTCCTCGTGCTCGCCGTGCAGAACTCCGTACGCCCCGCGGACCTCGGCACCGCGACCAGCGCCAACAACTACTTCCGGCAGATCGGCGGCAGCGTCGGCGCGGCGATCTTCGGCACGCTGTTCGCCGGGCGGCTCTCCGACGCCCTCGGGGTGCGCCTGCCCTCCGGTGCGGAGCTGCCCGATCCCGAGTCGATCACCCCGCAGATCGTCCACGCGATGGAGCCCGCGCTGCGCGACGCCTACATCCAGGCGTACGTCGACGCGATGCCGCGCATCTTCCTCTTCCTCGTGCCGGTGCTCGTGCTCGGCCTGATCCTCGCCCTCTTCCTCAAGGAGAAACCGCTGGTGTCCCACCACAGCCCCGAAGCCGCCGCGGAGGCCATGGCCTCCCCGATCCCCGCCGCCCGCGCCGACTTGGGCCGGCCCGCCTCCGGCTACCTCTCCGGCGTCCCGGTCCACGGGAGCGTCCAGCACCCCGACGGCACCACCGTCCCCCGCGCCGCGCTCACCCTCATCGACGTCCAGGGGCGGCAGATCGGGCGCGGGGCCAGCGGCGAGGACGGGCGGTACGCGCTGAGCGTCCCCGGCGCGGGCTCCTACGTCCTGATCGCCGCCGCGGGCGGGCACCAGCCGCAGGCCGTCAGCGTCACCGTGGGCGAGCGCCCCGTCGAGCTGGACGTGGTGCTCGGCGGCGCCGGACGCCTCGCCGGATCCGTCCTCACCCCCGACGGGGCCCCCGTACGCGACGCCGCCGTCACCCTGACCGACGTACGCGGCGAGGTCGTCGCCTCCACCCGCACCGGTCACGAGGGCGGCTATGTCATCGGCGAACTGGTCGCCGGCGAGTACACCCTCGCCGCCAGCGCCCCCGCCTTCCGCCCCGCCGCCCTCCCGGTCAGCGTGCAGGCCGCCCGGGAGACCCGGCAGGACATCGAGCTGGCGGGCGGGGCCGTCCTGCGCGGCGTCGTCCGGGCCACCGGCGGACGCCCCGTCGAGGACGCCCGGGTCACCCTGCTCGACGCGGCGGGCAACGTGGTGGACACCCTCACCACCGGGCCCGACGGATCGTTCCGGTTCGTCGACCTGTCGTCCGGCGAGTACACCGTGATCGCCGCCGGATACCCGCCGGTCGCCACCGTCCTCCAGGTCGCGGGCGGCGGCCGCACCGAACGTGATCTCCAGCTCGGCCACGAGGACTGAGCCGTACGGGAGCGGGCCGGGCGCCCGGGACCGGTGAGGCTCCGGGCGCTCAGCCCGTCGTCGGCTCCCGCAGCGGGTCCTCCCGCACCAGCCGCATCAGCGCCCGGGCCCCCGGGCTCAGGCTCCGCGCGGCCGGAAGCACCACCACGCTCTCGTACACCGGCCGGCGGGCCCCCGCCAGCTCCACGGCGACCAGCCGGGCCGCCTCCGGCTTGCGGGAGAAGTGGTGCGGCACCACCGCGATCCCCAGCCCCTCCTGCACCAGCTCCAGCAGGCTGTGCACATCGTTGACCTCCAGGCCCACCGTCCGGCGCACCCCCGCCGCCGCGAACGCCTCGTCGGCGGCCCGGCGGGGACCCCAGTCCGGATGGAAGTCGATGAACGACGCCCCCGGCAGCTCCTCCCACCCCACCTCCGGCCGCCCGGCGAACGCGTGCCCCGCCGCACACAGCAGCACCATCGGCTCCCGGGCCAGCGGCACCAGCTCCCCGCGCCACTCCGCCGGGCTGACCGTCGCGGCGAACGCCAGGTCGAGGCGCCCGCCCGCCACTCCGTCCAGCAGGCTGCTGGTGCCCTCCTGCCGCAGCCTCAGCTCCAGTTGCGGATGCTCCCGGTGGAACGCCGCCAGCAGCCGCGCCGGGCTCACCCCCGCCACGCACTGCTCGACCCCCACCGTCAGCGTCCCGCGCAGCAGCCCCCGTACGGCGTCGACCGCGTCCCGTGCCGCCCGCGCGCCCGCCAGTGTGCGCTCCGCCTCCACCAGCAGCGCCCGCCCGGCCTCGGTGAGCCGGACCGTGCGCGTGGTCCGGCTGAACAGCGGGGTCCGCAGCTCCTGCTCCAGCGCCCGTACGGAGGCGGAGAGCCCGGACTGCGACACGGCGAGGCGCTCGGCGGCGCGGGTGAAGTGCTGCTCCTCGGCGACGGCGACGAAGTGCTCCAGCTGACGCAGTTCCATGATTGAGCAATCTAGGCGATGAATCCGAGCGGAATCTCCTGTTGGACTGCTGGATCCATCTGCGGAAGCCTGGGCCGGGTGCGCGCCGGTCCCGGCACGCCACCCCCGTACCCCTCCCGCGGAGCCCGTATGTACCTTCCGTCCGCCGACCGCTACTCCGCCATGCCCTACCGGCGCACCGGACGCAGCGGTCTGAAGCTGCCCGCGCTCTCCCTCGGCCTCTGGCACAACTTCGGAGGCGACAGGACGCCCGAGACGCAGGGCGCCATCCTGCGCCGCGCCTTCGACCTCGGCATCACCCACTTCGACCTGGCGAACAACTACGGCCCGCCGCCCGGCTCCGCCGAACTCACCCTGGGCCGGGCCCTGGCGACCGACTTCGCCCACCTGCGCGACGAGATCGTCATCTCCACCAAGGCCGGCTACCACATGTGGGAGGGGCCGTACGGGGAGTGGGGCTCGCGGAAGTACCTGCGCTCCTCGCTCGACCAGAGCCTGAAGCGCCTGGGCGTCAGTTACGTCGACATCTTCTACTCCCACCGGCCCGACCCCGACACCCCGCTCGAAGAGACCATGGGCGCGCTCGACTCCGCCGTACGGCAGGGCAAGGCCCTGTACGTGGGTCTCTCCAACTACTCCGCCGCGCAGACCCGCGAGGCCGCCGCGATCCTCAAGGACCTCGGCACCCCGCTGCTCATCCACCAGCCCCGCTACTCGATGCTCGACCGCCGGATCGAGGGCGACGGGCTGCCGGACGTCCTCGACGAGCTGGGCGCCGGGTCCATCGCCTACTCGCCGCTGGAGCAGGGGATTCTGACCGACCGCTATCTGCACGGCATTCCGGCCGGGTCGCGGGCGGCGGGCGCCAGCCCCTTCCTGAGCGCCGACGCCGTCACCCCGCAGCTGGTGCAGCGGCTGCGCGCGCTCGACGCCCTGGCGAAGGAGCGCGGTCAGTCGCTCGCGCAGCTGGCCCTGGCGTGGGTGCTGCGCGGCGGCCGGCTCACCTCCGCCGTCGTCGGCGCGAGCAGCGTCGCCCAACTGGAGAACAGCGTCGAGGCCGCCCGGAACCTGGACTTCACCGAGGACGAGCTGTCCCGCATCGAGGAGCTGCTGCGGGACACGGGGACGGGCTGACACCGGTCAGGCGCGCGAAGGCGGTACGGCCGGAGAGGGCGGTACCGCCGGTGAGGCCGGCAGGACGTGCTCGCCGGCCTTGTCCGTGCTCAGGCACAGCGAGCAGACCATGGCCTCGTGCGCCGGGCAGGCCGCCAGGTCGGGGCGTTCGTACGACTGGCGGCAGACGTGGCAGTCGTAGGTGACCGCGCTCGGGTTGCCCTCGGCGTCCAGCAGCGGCTCCGGGATGCCGTCGTCGCTCCGGCGCAGGTAGTACCTGCCCCGGGTGAGGATCGCCATGACGGGGGTGAGGACGAAGGCGATCACGACGGCGGCGACCGGGGAGTACGGCTGGAGCGTGTCCCCGAAGGCGTGGAAGTACATCGCGATGGACAGTCCGGAGGCGGCGGTGAACGCGGTCACGCCGACCGGGTTGACCGCGTAGAGCATGCCCCGGCGGAACTCGGGCGCGTGCGGGGAGAGCTTCAGCAGGTACTTGTTGACGCCGATGTCGGTGGCGACGGTGACCACCCAGGCGATGGCGCAGTTCGAGTAGAAGCCCAGGATGCTGTTGAGGAAGCTGAACATGTCGGCTTCCATCAAAATCAGCGCGAACGCCAGGTTGACCAGGACGAAGACCATGCGGCCCGGGTAGTGCCTGGTGACGCGGGTGAAGGAGTTCGTCCACGCCAGCGAGCCGGAGTACGCGTTCGTCACGTTGATCTTGATCTGGCTGATCACCACCAGCACCACGGCCAGCGGGACCACCATCCAGGACGGCATCATCGCGTCGAACGCCCCGCGGAACTGCTGGATCGGCTCGGTCGCCGCGGCCGGTCCCACCTCGGAGAGGATGTAGACCGCGAGGAAGACCCCTATGGCCTGCTTGAGCGCGCCGAGCACCACCCAGCCGGGACCGGCCATGACCACCGCGGTCCACCAACTACGCCTGTTCGCACCGGTCTTCGGCGGCATGAAGCGCAGATAGTCGATCTGCTCACCGATCTGCGCGATGAGGGAGAGGCAGACGCCCGCCCCGAGGAGCACGGACGCGGTGTTGACCCCGCCCTCGCCGTCCGTGCCCGCGTAGGCGAGGAAACTGTCGACGGTGCCCGGTTCGGTGGCGACCAGATAGACCAGCGGCCCGACCATCAGCAGCAGCCAGATCGGGGTGGTCCACACCTGGAGCTTGCTGAGCGCCTTCATGCCGTGGATGACGAGAGGGATGACCATGAGCGTGGAGACGGCGTAGCCCAGCCACAGCGGCAGTCCGAAGCCGAGCTTGAGGCCCTGGGCCATGATCGCGCCTTCGAGGGCGAAGAAGATGACGGTGAAGCTGGCGAAGATGACGCCGGTGAGGACCGAGCCGTAGTAGCCGAAGCCGGAGCCCCGGGTGATCAGGTCCAGGTCGATGTTGTAGCGGGCGGCGTAGTAGGCGAGCGGGAAGCCGGTGACGAAGATCAGGGCCGCGGCGACGGTGATCGCGACCAGCGCGTTCCCGGTGCCGTGGGCCACGGCGACGCCGGCGCCGATGGAGAAGTCGGCCATGTACGCGATGCCGCCCAGCGCGGTGGTCGCCACGACCATCGGGGTCCAGCGGCGGTAACTGCGCGGCGCGAAGCGGAGGGTGTAGTCCTCCAGCGTCTCCCGCACCGCCTGACCGGTGTCCGGTGCGGCGGGCGGTGCGGGGTCCGGTGGGGCCGGTTCGGCGAGCTGTGTGCGGGTGTCCATGGCGGGCGACGGTAGGCAGCCGCCGTTACCCTCGCGTACGGCCGGTGTGACGGGGGAGTTTCGGCGCGCTCACGGGGCACCGCGGTGCGGACGGCGGTGCTCGGCCGAAGACCGGGCTTTCGGCCGGCGGTCGCCGCACCCCGGCCACGCCGACCGACGGCGGCCGGCAGAGACCACTGGTGCTCAGGGGGTGGCCACGGACGGCCCGGCCTGCGGGGGTGCCGTTCTGACCGCGATCAGGGCGACGTCGTCCGAGCCGGCTTGGGCCATGCCTTCGAGGATCTCGTCGCAGAACGTCGTGAGCGGCTCGCGGGCCAGGGCCGCCGCGTGCTGCCTCAGGCGCGCCAGACCCCGGCCCAGGTCCTCCTCGCGCCGCTCGACGAGGCCGTCCGTGTAGAGCAGCACGGTCGAGTCGGGCGGCAGCGTGTCGGTCGTGGCGGGGCGATGGACCTCGGGCTCCACCCCGAGCATGACGCTGCGGCCACCGGTGAGGAAGCGGGTCTCCCCGTCGTGCGTCACGAGCAGGGGGGCGGGGTGGCCCGCGACCGCGTAGTGCAGCAGCCACGGCTCGTCCGCACTCAGTCGTTCGACCAGCGCGTAGACACAGGTCAGCGTCTGATGGGGATAGAGGATGTGATGGGCCGCGTCCAGCCGGGCGAGGATCTTGCCGGGCGGTTCCTTGCGGTCGCAGGCGATGCCGCGCAGCATGTTGCGGGTCTGGCTCATCATGACGGCGGCCCGCAGGTCATGCCCCGCGATGTCACCGATGATCAGTGTCATCGCTCCGTCCGGCAGCACGAAGGCGTCGTACCAGTCGCCGCCGACGCGCGCGGTGGTGCTCGCCGGCTGGTACCGGGCGGCCACTTCGAGCGGCCCGTCCGTGGGTAGCTCGGGCAGCAGGGAGCGCTGCAACCGCTCGGCTGTGTGCTGGGCCTCGGCGTGCAGGCGCGCGTTGTCGACGGCCAGCGCCACGCGGTGGGCGAGGTCCTCGACGAGGGAGAGGGTGTCCTCGGTCAGCCGGACCTCCCTGCGGGTACGGACCAGGGTCAGCACGCCGAGCACCTGCCGCCGGGCTCTCAGCGGGGCGACGACCGCCGTGTCGGCCGCGAGCCGCTCGAAGAGTTGCCTCTCCCGGAGGCACAGGGGGTCGTCCTCGTCCTTCGCCGGGGGAAAGTCCGTGAGGAGTACGGGGCCCACGCCGAGCAGCGCCCGGGCGACCGGGGCCGCAGACCCTTCGGCCGGAGGCAGCAGCCCCTCGTCCAGGCCCGGGGATGTCACATCGGCGTCCCGGTGCTCGACGACGATCCTGCGCAGCCGTCCGTGGTCGTCCAGCAGGTCGACCGCGCACCAGTCGGCGAGGCCGGGGACGAGCGTGCGGCAGAGTCGGCGGAGCCCCTGGTCCACTTCGAGCGTGCTGGAAAGGGCCTCTTCCGCGTTGATGAGCAGCGTGAGCCGGTCCAGGGCGCGCTGAACCTCCTCGTCGACCTCGAAGCGATCCGAGCCCTCCGTGTCCCGTTCCGTGCCGGACCCGCGGTGAGGCGTGGCACCCGCGTCATCCTGCTTCGCGCACATACTGGTTCCTGGCCCTTCTCGCACGTGGCAACGGGGACGTGAGCCGTCGGTCACTCCCAGTCTTCAGCACACGAGGGCTCCGGGCATGTGGGCCGTCGACGTCCCGCACGGTCCCCGGACGACCGGCGCTCCGGGTCCTCGGTGGAGCCGGGCCGGGCAGCGGGCCGCCCGACGAGGGCCACCGCCGGGAGCGAAGGCGGGGCAACCGGCGGGAGCAGCGACGTGAGCGCCGCCGGGCGCACCGGCAGGACCACCGGAGGGGCCTTCGGCGGACTGGACCTCTGAGAGGCCGCCCCTCCCTGGCCCGCACCGCTCACGGCGCGTACGGTGTGGCGGCATGAAGATCCTCATCAGCGCGGACATGGAAGGCGCCACCGGAGTGACCTGGCCGGCCGACGTGCTGCCGGGGACGCCGCAGTGGGAGCGCTGCCGGTCGATGTTCACCTCCGACGTGAACGCGGCGGCCCTCGGCTTCTACGACGGAGGCGCCGACGAGGTCCTGGTCAACGAGGCCCACTGGTCGATGCGCAACCTGCTGCTGGAGCACCTGGACGAACGCGTCCAGATGCTCACCGGCAAGCACAAGTCGCTGTCCATGGTCGAGGGCATCCAGCACGGCGACGTGGACGCGGTGGCCTTCGTCGGCTACCACACCGGAGCCGGCACGGAGGGCGTCCTCGCCCACACCTACCTCGCCAACTCCATCACCGGCGTCTGGCTCGACGACGTCCGCGCGAGCGAGGGGCTGCTCAACGCGCACGTCGCCGCCGAATACGGCGTGCCCGTCGTCCTCGTCACCGGCGACGATCTGACCTGCGTGGACGCCGAGGGATACGCCCCCGACGCCCGGAAGGTCGCCGTCAAGGACTACGTCTCCCGTTACGCCGCGGTGTGCCGCACCCCCACCCGTACCGCCGCCGACATCAGGGCGGCGGCGAGGACGGCCACCGCGCTCGCGGGGCGTCGGGACCCCGTCACCGGGAAGACGTTCACCGTCGAGCTGGAGTTCGACGCCGAACATCTGGCAGCCGCCGCGACCGTGGTCCCCGGCGTGGCGGCGAGCGGGGAGAGGCGCGTCGCGTACACCAGCGCGACGATGTACGAAGGAATTCGCACGTTCAAGGCGGTGACGACGATCGTGTCGGCCGCTGTGGAGGAACAGTATGGCTGAGGCCCCCGACCTGCTCGGACCCGTCGACCGGCAGGCACTCGACGAGGTGGTGACGTTCACCTCCGAACTCATCCGCATCGACACGACCAACCGGGGCGGCGGCGACTGCCGGGAGCGTCCGGCCGCCGAGTACGTCGCCCAGCGGCTCTCCGACGCCGGAATCGAGCCGACGCTGCTGGAGCGGACCCCCGGCCGGACCAACGTGGTCGCCCGGATCCCCGGCACCGACCCGACGGCCGACGCCCTGCTCGTCCACGGCCACCTCGACGTGGTGCCCGCCGAGCCGGCCGACTGGAGCGTGCATCCCTTCTCCGGCGAGGTGAGCGACGGGGTCGTGTGGGGGAGGGGCGCCGTCGACATGAAGAACATGGACGCGATGGTCCTCTCCGTCGTACGGGGCTGGGTCCGCGAGGGCTTCCGCCCCCGGCGCGACATCGTCGTCGCGTACACCGCCGACGAGGAGGACAGCGCCGCCGACGGCTCCGGCTTCCTCGCCGATCAGCACCCGGAGCTGTTCGAGGGCTGCACCGAGGGCATCAGCGAGTCGGGCGCCTTCACCTTCCACGCCGGCGACGGTCTCTCGCTGTACCCGATCGCGGCGGGCGAGCGCGGCACCGGCTGGCTGAAGCTGACCGCCGAGGGCCGGGCCGGGCACGGCTCCAAGGTCAACCGGGAGAACGCGGTGAGCACCCTGGCCGCCGCCGTCGCCCGGATCGGCGAGCACGAGTGGCCCATCCGCCTCACCCCGACCGTCCGTGCCGCGATCACCGAGATCGCCGCCCTGCACGGCATCACCGCCGACCTGGACGAGCCCGGCTTCGATGTCGCCCAGCTCCTCGGCAAGCTCGGCCCGGCCGCGTCCCTGGTCGAGAACACCGTCCGCAACAGCAGCAACCCGACGATGCTGGACGCCGGTTACAAGGTCAACGTCATCCCCGGCCACGCCGCCGCCTTCATCGACGGGCGCATGGTCCCCGGCGGCGACGACGAGTTCCACGCGACCCTGGACCGGCTCACCGGCCCCTCGGTCTCCTGGGAGTTCTACCACCGCGAGACGGCCCTGGAGGCCCCGGTGGACTCCCCGACCTACGCCAAGCTGCGCGCCGCCGTCGAGCGGTTCGACCCGGACGCGCACACCGTCCCGTACTGCATGTCGGGCGGCACCGACGCCAAGCAGTTCTCCCGCCTCGGCATCACCGGCTACGGCTTCACCCCGCTGAAGCTGCCCGTCGGCTTCGACTACCAGCGCCTCTTCCACGGCGTCGACGAGCGCGTCCCCGTCGACGCCCTCCACTTCGGCGTCCGCGTCCTCGACCACTACCTGCGCACCGCCTGACAGCCTGCCGACCCGATCAGCGCCCCGGGGGACCGAACTACGTGAACACCGTGCCAGCAGCCCCGTACGGAACCTGGCCGTCGCCGGTCGACGCGGCGCTCGCCGCCTCGCACGACGGCCGCCCCGACCACCTCGGCACCATCGGGGACGAGGTGTGGTGGACCGAGCCGCGCCCCGCCGAGGGTGGCCGGCGCGCTCTGATGCGCCGCCGCGCCGACGGCGCCACCGCCCCCGCGCTGCCCGCACCCTGGAACACCCGCAGCCGGGTGATCGAGTACGGCGGACAGCCCTGGGCGGGCACCGTGCGTGAGGACGGCGAACTCCTCGTCGTATTCGTCCACTTCACCGACCAGCGGCTGTACGCCTACGCCCCGGACGGCCCCGGCGGGCCGTGGCCGCTCACCCCCGTCCCGGACGTCGGCGGCGGGCTGCGCTGGGTGGACCCGCAGGTGCGCCCGGAACACGGGGTGGCGGGCGAGGTCTGGTGCGTGCTGGAGGAGTTCACCGGACCCGCGCCCACCGACGTGCGGCGCGTCCTCGCCGCCGTACCGCTCGACGGCTCGGCGGCGGGCGACCGGGCGGCGATCCGTGAACTCTCCGACGACCGGCACCGGTTCGTCACCGGCCCCAAGGTGTCCCACGACAGGCGGCGGGCGGCCTGGATCGCCTGGGACCACCCCCGGATGCCGTGGGACGGCACGGTGGTCATGCTGGCGGACATCGGCGACACCGGGGAGTTCACCGGCGTGCGGCCCCTCGTCGGCGACCTCGACGAATCGGTCTGCCAGGTGGAGTGGGACCGCGACGGCAGTCTCCTGTTCGTCTCCGACCTCGCCGGCTGGTGGGAGCTCCAGCGCATCCGCCCCGACGCGGCTCCGGGCGGCGCGGTCCCCAGCAGCCGCCTCCTGCCGCCCCGGGGCGAGGAGTTCGGCGGACCGCTCTGGAAGATCGGGCTGCGCTGGTTCCATCCGCTGGACAACGGGCTGATCGCCGTCCTGCACGGCAGGGGCGGCACACGCCTCGGCATCCTCGACCCGGAGACCGGCGAACTCGCCGACGCGCCGGGCCCCTGGACCTCCTGGGCCGACACGCTCGCCGTCCACGGCAGCCGGGTCGTCGGCGTCGCGGCGAGCCCCCGCAGCGCCCCCGAGATCATCGAGCTGGACACCGCGACC
Organism: Streptomyces sp. NPDC102283; assembly: GCF_044766265.1. Classification (NCBI taxonomy): domain Bacteria; kingdom Bacillati; phylum Actinomycetota; class Actinomycetes; order Kitasatosporales; family Streptomycetaceae; genus Streptomyces; species Streptomyces sp. NPDC102283. The sequence goes on along the minus strand of NZ_JBIWLQ010000014.1, from coordinate 165,472 downwards.
GGGCACACCCGCGTGATCGGCGCACCCCACCACGACGCGGTCGACCCCGCGTACTACCCGGCGCCCGAGGACCGCACCTTCCCCGGCCCCGACGGCCGCGAGATCCACGCCCACATCTACCCGCCGCACAGCCCCGACCGCACCGGCCCCGAGGGCGAGAAGCCCCCGTACGTCGTCTGGGCGCACGGCGGACCAACCGGCCACGCCCCGCTCGTCCTCGACCTGGAGATCGCCTACTTCACCTCGCGCGGCATCGGCGTGGCCGAGGTCAACTACGGCGGCTCCACCGGCTACGGCCGCGGCTACCGCGAACTCCTGCGCGGCCACTGGGGCGTGGTCGACGTGGCCGACTGCGCGGCCGTCGCCTCCGCCCTCGCCGAGGAGGGCACAGCCCACCCGGACAAGCTCGCGATCCGGGGCGGCAGTGCGGGCGGCACGACCGCCGCCGCATCGCTGACCAGTACGGACGTCTACGCCTGCGGGACGATTCTCTACCCGATCCTGGATCTCGAACGGTGGGCCACGGGCGAGACCCACGACCTCGAGTCGCAGTACCTCCACTCCCTCGTCGGTCCGATCGCCGAGGTGCCCGAGCGCTACCGCGAACGCTCGCCGCTCCACCGCGCCGACCGGCTGAACACCCCCTTCCTGCTGCTCCAGGGCCTGGACGACGTGATCTGCCCGCCCGCCCAGTGCGAGCGGTTCCTCGCCGCCCTCGCCGGACGGGGCGTCGCCCACGCCTACATCGCCTTCGAGGGGGAGGGCCACGGCTTCCGGCGCGTGGAGACCCTGGTCCGCGCACTGGAGGCCGAACTCTCCCTCTACGCACAGACGTTCGGATTCGAACGCCCCGACGTACCGTCCCTGGAGCTGACCACGTGACCCGTGAGGACCCTGGCCCGGCGATGCCCCTCGCCCGGCCGCCCCGGCTGCGCCCCGGCTCCCGGGTCGCCGTCGTCGCGCCCAGCGGCCCCGTCCCCGCCGACCGGTTGGAGGAGGGCCTCGCCGTCCTGCGCGACTGGGGGCTCGAACCCGTCGTCGGCGCCCATGTCCTCACCGGGCACCCGGAGTTGGACTACCTCGCGGGACCGGACGCCGGTCGTGCGCAGGACCTCGAACGGGCGTGGTGCGACCCGACCGTGGAGGCCGTGCTGTGCGCCCGGGGTGGATACGGCGCCCACCGGATGGTCGATCTGGTCGACTGGGCGGCGGTCCGGGCCGCCGGGCCCAAGGTGTTCGTCGGCTACAGCGACATCACGGTGCTGCACGAGGCGTTCGCCCTGCGCGCCGGGTTCGCGACCCTGCACGGGCCGATGGTCGCCACCGAGGCGTTCCTCAAGGACGCGGCGGCCCGCGAGCACCTGCGCGCCACGCTCTTCGCCCCGGAGACCGTGCGCGCCCTCGGCCTGGAGTCGGCCGGGGCGCTGGTTCCCGGCCGGGCGCGGGGCGTCCTGTACGGCGGTTGCGTCAGCCTGCTCGCCGCCGGAACCGGCGCCCCGGGCGGCCGGACCCACGCCCGGGGCGGACTGCTGGTGATCGAGGACACCGGCGAGGAGCCCTACCGGTTGGACGGCATCCTCACCCGACTCCTGCGGTCCGGAGCCCTGGACGGGGTCGCCGGGGTGGCCTGCGGCTCGTGGCAGGAGTGCGGCCCGTACGAGAAGATCCGCGCCGTGCTCGCCGACCGGCTCGGCCCGCTGGGCATACCCGTGGTCGAGGAGTTGGGCTTTGGCCACGGTCCGACCGCGCTGACGATTCCCCTGGGCGTGCCCGCGGTGCTCGACGCGCCGGCGGACGGCGGGCGTTGCACGCTGACCGTCGAGACCCCCGCCCTGCGCTGACCCGCCCGCCTCCTCGGCCGCCCCACTCGTATCCGCGTCCCGCGACGCGCGTCCGCGCCGCTGTCCGCGCCGCCGTCGGTGCGGCCGCGCGGATGTGTGTTTTCGCGCGGGGAACGTGAACATCCGTCAAGAACCCCTGGCCGATACGTTGACACGGCTATGAGCCGTGTCACAGCATGAGCGCGGCCCAGTACTTACCGGTCGGTAAGGTGTCCTCGGTGTGGAGGTCTTCGTGTCAGGTGCTGTTTCCAGGGTGCGCGGCCCGCTCGTGGCGGTCGCCGGGGCTGCCCTCGTCGCCCCCCTCGTCCTCGCCGACCCGGCCCACGCGGAGGCCGATCCGTACACCGTCACCCCGCTGACGTTCACCGTCGAGGCGGGCGACCGCACCTGCACGGTGGACGCCGACCTCTACCGGCCCGCCGGGGCCGACCCGGACAGCCCCGCCCCCGCGGTCCTGGCCACCAACGGCTTCGGCGGCAGCAAGTCCGACGGCTCCACCGACGCCATCGGCAGGGCCTTCGCCGAGCGCGGCTACGTCGGGCTCGTCTACTCGGGCCTCGGCTTCGGCGGGTCCGGCTGCCTGATCACCCTCGACGACCCCGCCATCGACGGCAGGGCCGCGGGCGAACTCCTGGACTTCCTCGGGGGAGTCCGCGCGGCCGACGACGGGACCAAGGCCGACTTCGTCACCCGGGACGCCGAAGGCGACCCGCGGGTCGGCATGATCGGCGGCTCCTACGGTGGCGCGATCCAACTGGCGACCGCCGCCGCCGACCCCCGGGTCGACGCCCTCGTCCCGCTGATCACCTGGAACGACCTCGGCTACGCACTGGCCCCCAACAACACCGGGGCGCGCACAGGAGTCACCTCCGACACCCCCGGTGTCTTCAAGTGGCAGTGGACCAACGGCTTCTACCTGATCGGCGAGGGACAGCCACTCCTCAACCCGAGCCTGGACCCCTCCCGCATCAACAGCCTGGAGTGCCTGCACTTCGCCACCCGCGCCTGCGAGACCATCCGGCTGCTCAACTCCGGCCGCTACCCCGCCGACCGCACCGAGGAGATGCTCGCCTACGCGCGCAGCGTCTCGCCCGTCTCCTACCTCGACCGGGTCGAGGCCCCCACGCTCGTCGTCCAAGGCCAGGCCGACAGCCTGTTCAACCTCAACGAGGCCACCGCCACCTACCGGGCACTCAAGGCGCAGGGCACCGAGACGAAGATGATCTGGCAGTCCTGGGGACACAGCGGTGGTCAGGTACCCGGCGAACTCGACCTGAGCCAGGGCAATCTGGAGACCAGCCACGTCGGACAGCGGGTACTGGCCTGGTTCGACCGCTACCTCCACCAGAAGACGGACACCGACACCGGACCCGCCTTCTCCTACTACCGCGACTGGCAGAGCGGCTACGGCTCCGCCGCCGAGGTCCCCGCCCTCTCCCGGTCCCTGTACCTCTCCGGCGACGGCAAACTCGTCGACAACCGCTCCAAGGTGGCGCGCGGCAGCCGCCAGTACACCAACTGGCTGGTGCCCACCAGCCACTCCGAGAGCTCCATCGCCCCGCTGATCGGACTGCCCGACCCCAAGCCGTACGACACCAAGGGCACCTACCTCGGCTGGCGCAGCGAACCCCTCACCGAGCACCTCGACGTCGTCGGCGCACCGAAGGCCACCCTGAAGGTCCTCTCGCCGAAGGCGGAACGGGTCCAGAACAGCGGCGACGCCTCCGACAAGCTCGTCCTGTTCGCCAAGGTCTACGACGTCGCGCCCGACGGCAGCCGTACGCTGGTGAACCGGCTCGTCTCGCCGGTCCGGGTACCCGACGTCACGCGCCCCTTCACGGTGGAGCTGCCAGGCATCGTGCACCGGTACGAGAAGGGGCACCGTCTGGAGTTCGTGATCGCCGCCAGCGACACCGCCTACTTCGGCAACCGGGGCGTGAAGCCCGTCACCGTCGTCCACGCCCCCGAGGACACCGGCGTACTGGAGCTCCCGGTGGTCCCGGCCGGCTGACGCCCGCCACGGCCGTTCACCCGAACGGCCGTACTGCACCGCCCCCCGAACCCGGCAGCCGGACATGCTGGGACCCCGGGGGGCGGTCGCGTGCACGACGGGCGGGCCGGACGGCGAGCAGCGAGCGGAAGGGCCGGACCATGAGCCCCAAGGACGTATCGAGCAGCGGGCGTGGCACGGGATGGCTCACTCCGGGGCGCATCGTGGTCGCCGTGGTGGTCGTGCTCGTCATCGTGTTCATCTGCGTGAACACGAACGAGGTCACCATCAGGATGCTGATCCCCGAGGTGACGATGCCCCTGTGGTTCGCGCTGTTGGCGATGTTCCTGATCGGCCTCGGCTGCGGCGGCTACCTCTTCCGCCGGAAGGGCAAGTGACCAGGACTCCGAGCCCCGGCTCCGGACGATCGCGCGCATCCGCCTGAGCCCCGGGCCTCTCGCGTGGGCCCGGACCGGGGCGGCGGGCGGCCGAGGCGCGCGGAAGTGTGACCGACGGGCCTCTGTTCCCCGCGGCCACCTGCGTGTTCCATGGTCACCGGGGGCGCCCGGACCTGCGGCGGCCCGCCGCGAGGGAACGAGGGTGCCTTGGCCACGACCGTACGACGAGCCGTAGTGAATCTGCCCGCAGCGCCGCTCGGGCCGGAGAACCCGCTCCCGCCGCTGCGGACACCCGCCGCGCCACCCGTGCTCGACCCCCGCGACCGGGCGGGCCTGCCCCGCGACATGGCCCGGCAACTGGGTCACCGACCGCTGCGCACCGTCCTGCCGACCCGGCTGCTCGACGGCTACGGGCGCGAGCGCACCCCCACCGCCATCGACGCCGTCGTCATCGAGAACGCCCGGCTGCGCGTCACCGTACTGCCCGGACTCGGCGGCCGGATCCACTCCCTGCACCACAAACCCACCGGCCGCGAACTGCTCCACCGCAACCCGGTCCTCCAGCCCGCCGCCTTCGCCCTCAACGGCGCCTGGTTCTCCGGCGGGATCGAGTGGAACATCGGCGCCACCGGCCACACGACCCTGTCCTGCGCCCCCCTGCACGCCGCGCTCGTGCCCGGCCCCGACGGCTCCACGATGGTCCGGCTCTGGGAATGGGAGCGCCTGCGCGACCTGCCCTTCCAGGTGGACCTCTGGCTTCCCGACGATTCCGACTTCCTGCACGTCGGCGTACGGATACGCAACCCGCACGAACAGCCCGCACCGGTCTACTGGTGGTCCAACATCGCTGTCCCGGAGACCCCGGACACCCGGGTGCTGGTCCCGGCCGACGAGGCCTGGCACTTCGGCTACGACCACGCCCTCACCCGGGTCGGCGTCCCGGAGGCGGGCGGCCTCGACCACACCTATCCACTGCGCTCCGCATACCCAGCCGACCACTTCTACGAGCTGCCCGACGACGCCCGGCGCTGGATCGCCGCGCTCGACAAGGACGGCCACGGGCTCGCCCAGACCTCCACCGACCTGCTGCGCGGCCGCAAACTGTTCCGCTGGGGTCACGGGAGGGGCGGCCGCCGCTGGCAGGAATGGCTGAACGGGCCCGGGGACGGCGGCTACGCGGAGATCCAGGCCGGCCTCGCCCGCACCCAGCTGGAGCACGTCCCGCTGGAGGCCGGCGCCGCGTTCAGCTGGCTGGAGTCCTACGGTCCGCTCTCCGCCGACCCGGCCGCCGTGCACGGCCGGGACTGGGCCGCAGCCACCGAGGAGGCCGCCGCACGGCTGGAGGAGGCACTCCCGCGCGGCGTGGTGGAGGAGGCGTACGCGGCCTGGCTGCCGCACGCCGACACCGAACCGGGGGAGGTGCTCGCCGCAGGCTCCGGCTGGGGTGCGCTGGAGGTGCTGCGCGGCGGCCACCGGCTGCCCGGCACTCCGTTCGCCGCCGGCGACATCGGCGCCCAGCAGGCCCCCTGGCGGGAGTTGCTGGAGCACGGCACCCTGCCGCAGCCGGACCCGGACGGCATCCCCGGTCCGACACCGGTCTCGCCGCCCTGGCGCGACATGCTGGAGACCGCCGACGCCGACCCGCACACCGAATACCACCTCGGCATCGCGCAGTGGCACGCCGACGACCGGGCCCAGGCCGTCCGCAGCTGGGAGCGCGGCCTGGAGTGCGGTCCCGCGCCGCGCTGGCCGCTGCTGCGCTGTCTCGCCGTCGCCGCCGAGGAGAGCGGCAGGGCGGACCACGCCGCCGACCTGTACGCCGAGGCCTTCGCGGACCTCGGCGCGCCGGGAGCGGGGTACCTCACGGAGTCTCAGGAGGGCACGGCCCTCCTCGTCGCCCTGGCCCGCGAGACCGTCGAGGCACATCTGTCCGCCGCACGCCCCGGGGCGGCCCGGGCGCTGCTGGCCGGGCTGCCGGCGGCGATCCGTGAGCGCGGACGCTTCCGGCTGCTCCTCGCCCGGATCCTGGTCGCCGAGGGCGACACCGGGGCGGCCCGGGAGATCCTCGACGCCGGATTCGAGGTCGCCGACCTGCGCGAAGGGGCCGGAATCCTCGGTGAACTCTGGGCGTCCGTCAGCGACGAGCCGCTGCCCGCCGCCTACGACTTCGCCATGGGCCCGCCCCAGGAGTGATCAACGTGCCCCGGGCGACCGGTCAGACGGTGACGTTGCGGTCCACGTACTCGAAGACCGAGCCGTCCGGGTGCAGCGCGATGAGGTTGCGGCCCGCCGGGGTCGCCACCGGTCCCGCGATGACCCGCGCGCCGGCCCGGGTCAGCGCCGCGTTCGCCTCGTCGACGTCCTTGACGGCGATGGTCGCGCCCACCTTGCGCAGCACCTCCAGCTCCGACTCCGGCCCGCTCATCAACAGGAAGCAGCCGATCGCGGCCACCGACACCCCACCGCGCTCGAAGCGCAGGGCCGACGTGCCCGTCAGCCCCTCGTAGAAGGCCACCGAGGCCTCCAGGTCGTCGACGCAGATACGCAGCGTGGTTCCGAGGATCTCCATGTCTACGAGGGTAGTTGGCGGCCGCCGCCGGTGTGATCGATTCCGGTCGGGCCGAACCCCCTCCTCTCCTCCCCCGCCCGCGCCCGGCCCCGTCTCACGCCCGGCAGAGCACCTCGCCGTGCGGGACCATGAACCAGCCGTCGCCCTCCTCGCCCCAGGAGCGCCACGCCCCGGCGATGGCCGTGAGCTGCTCGGTGCTCGCGTGTCCGCCCCGCACCGCCTGCTCGGCGTAGACCGAGTCCGTCGTCCGGTCCGCCCACAGGCCGCTCCACCAGGCGCGGCTCTCCGGGGTGCCGAAACACCAGGCGGCCGCGGTGGGGGTGATGTCGGTGAACCCGGCGAGCCGCGCCCAGGAGAGGAGCCGGCGGCCGGCGTCGGGCTCGCCGCCGTTGGCGCGGGCCACCCGGCCGTACACCTCCAGCCATGTGCCGAGCCCGGGGGCCTCGGGGTACCAGGTCATCGCCGCGTAGTCGCTGTCCCGCGCCGCGACGACCCCGCCGGGGCGGCAGACGCGCCGCATCTCGCGCAGCGCCTGGACCGGATCGCCCACGTGCTGGAGCACCTGATGGGCGTGGACCACGTCGAACGAGTCGTCGGGGAAGTCCAGGGCGTGGACGTCGGCCACCGCGAACTCGATGTTCTCCAGGCCCCGTTCGGCGGCCACCGCGGCGGCCTGGCCGAGAACGCCGTCGGCGGCGTCCACCGCGGTGACCCGGCCCGGCGCGACCAGTGCGGCCAGATCGGCGGTGATGGTGCCGGGCCCGCAGCCGACGTCCAGCACGGCCAGGCCGGGGCGGAGTTCGTCGAGGAGGTACGCCGCCGAGTTGGCGGCGGTCCGCCAGCGGTGCGAGCGCAGGACCGACTCGTGGTGGCCGTGCGTGTACACGGCGGTCTCCTTCGGCATGGTGGTGTGTCCTCTCCCGAAAACCTCGCGCCGACGGGCGCGGCGACAGGAACAACCGTACGCCGTGATGTCGAATGGTGAGATAGGTGTCTTGCGATACGGACCGACCGGTCCGGGTCAGACCGGCATCGGGCAGTAGACGGTCAGCGCCTCCGGCAGCTTGTCGATCGTCAGTTCCGATCCGGAGTGGGCCACTTCGCCGTCGTACGCGTACGGAGTCCCCGGCGCGAGGCCGCCGATCCGCACCCGGCGCCGCCGCACCGCGGCATGGGCGGGGGAGCGGGTCAGAGGTCCCGCCACCGCCGCCGCCATCAGACGCAACGCCGGTGTCCGGCCGCCGTGCACCACCCGGACGTCCAGCAGTCCGTCCGCCAGGTTGTGGCGGCGCCCCGGCGCGGGGCCCACCCGCTGGAAGAGCCCGTTGCCGACGAAGAGCAGCCACAACGGCCGCCTGCGCCCCTGGAGTTCTGCTTCCAGGGGCTGCCGCCCGCGCAGCACGTGGAAGGCCGCGAGCACGCCCGCCGGCCAGCCGCCGATCCGTGGCGACCAGTGTTCCCGGGTGCGCACCAGCTCCGGATAGACGCCCAGCGAGAAGGCGTTGAGGAAATATCCGTCCGCCCCGTCCGCACCCCCGGGGCCCGGCCGGAAGCGGCCGAGGTCCACCTTGATGGCATCGCCCGCGGTGAGGGCGGCGGCCGTGTCGTGGACGGTCTCGATGCCCAGGTCGTAGGCGAAGTGGTTGAGCGTGCCGCCGGGGAAGACCGCCAGCGGCATCCCGTGCGTCGCCGCCACGGAAGCCGCCAGGTTCACCGTGCCGTCGCCTCCGCAGACGCCCAGCGCCCGGCCACGGCCCGCCGCCTTCTCCATCGCGGCCGACAGTTCCTTCGGAGGCACCTCCACCACCTCCGCCGCGGGCAGCGCCTCGCGCACCAGGGACGCGGTCGCGGTGGCCGTGCCCGACTCCTGGTTCACCACCACGACGAGGTCCTTCCCCGCGGGCAGCGCCGGGGCCTCGCCCGGCGGGCGGCCGGGAGCGGGCAGCTGGCCCCGGGTGGGCACGACCCCGCGCAGGGCGAACGCCGCCCCTACGCCGAGCGCCGCACCCGCCAGCACATCGCTCGGATAGTGGACCCCGGTGTAGACGCGGGAGGCGGCCACGGCCACCGCGACCGGGGCCACGACCGCGCCCCAGCCCTTGGACTCCAGAGCCACCCCGGTGGCGAAGGCCGCCGCCGACGCCGCGTGGCCCGAGGGGAAGGAGGTGGTGATCGGCTGCCGCTTGAGTTGCCGCACCACGGGCACCAGGTCCGTTATCGGCCGCTCGCGGCGCACCGCGCCCTTCCCGATCGTGTTGATCGTCGCCGACGCCACGGCGAGGGACGCCACCCCGCGCAGCGCGGCCCGGCGGGAGCGCGCACTGCTGCCGAGGGCCGCGATCCCGGCCGCCGCCCCGAACCAGAGCAGCCCGTGGTTGGCGCTCCGGCTCAGCTGGGGCAGCAGCGGATCGGCGCCCGGCCAGTGCCGGTCCGCGACGCTCCGGAAGACGGCCAGATCCCGCGCCTGCAGCCAGCCGCGCAACCGGGCGGTGGTGGTGACGGTGGCGGGTGTGGTTCTCGGTGAGGACATGGATCAGCGAATACCCGGCCGGGCCACGCTGAACCAGCAGGCGCGCTGAGACACCGGCCACGGTTGTGCCACCGACCGGCGGGACAGCCCGTGCGGCGAGCGCCCCGGTCGGGTGCGCGACTGGGCGGGCGAGCCGCTCGGAACCTCCGTATAAAGAAGCCAGGGGCCGTCGGCCGGAGAAGCCGGAGGCTATCGGCGGGACGTCGTACCCGCGGAGCGGAGAGTGGCGGAGGAGGGCCGGATGCACGGGACCGAGGGCCACGCACCCGCACACGAGGACCACGGTCCCGTCCGCTACGGGCCGCCCGCCCCCGACCCCGGCCTCCCGGTCCTGCCCGAACTGGCCGCCGTCCTCGCCGCCGCCTCCGACCGGACCCGCCCGGAACCCCCCGGTGGAGGGCCCGCGCTGCGCGAGGCGGCCCGCGGTTACTGGGACCGGCGCGGGCTGCACGGCACGGCGGGCGGCATCGCCGCCGCCCCCGGCGCCCAGCCGCTCCTCCTGGCCCTGATCGCCGCACACGGCGGCGACGTCCTCATGCCGCGCCCCTGCCCGGCCTCCTGGATGCCGCAGGCCCGCCTGCTGGGGCGTCCCGCCTACCACGTGCCGACCCCGGCCGAATGCGGCGGCGTGCCCGACCCGTACGCCCTGCTGGAGACCGTCCGCCGGGTCCGTGCGGAGGGCGGCCGGCCGAAACTGCTGCTGTTGTCCGTCGTGGACGACCCCACGGCCACCGTCGCCCCGCCCGAGCTGGTCCACGAGGCGTGCGAGGCGGCGGTCGGCGAAGGGCTGCACATCATCAGCGACGAGACCTGGCGCGACACCGTGCACCGCCCCCGCGACACCGTCCTGCTCAGCCCCGCCGAGATGTGCCCGGACGACGTCACGGTGATCGGCGACCTGTCCGGAGCCCTCGTACCGGCCGCCTGGCCGGTCGCCGTCGCCCGCTTCCCGGACACCGCCCGGGCCGCCGTCCGGCACGCCCGCGCCCTGGACATCCTCACCGCGCTCGGCGCCCTCGTCGCGGCTCCGGTCGCTCGCGCGGCCGCCCACGCCCTGGAGGAGCCGGAGTCCGTACGCGAACGGATCCGGCGGGCCGCGGCGCTCCAGGCCGAGGTCGCCGCCGCCGCCCACCGCGCGGTCCTGGGCTCCGGCGCGCTGGCCCGCCCCCCGCAGGCGGGCCGCCACCTCTACGCCGACCTGGGCCCGCTGCGCTCCCGGCTTGCGGACCTGGGCGTGACGGACTCCATGGAGCTGGAGGAGTACCTCACCGACCGGCTCGGCGCACCGGCCCCGGGCGGGCACCGCTTCGGGGACGAGCTGGGCGCCCTGCGCGTACGCCTGGGCACCGGACCACTGCTGGGGGCCACACCGCAGCGGCAGAGGGAGTCCCTCGCCGCTGCGAAGCCCCTGGAGCTCGCGCACGTGGCGCGGGCGCTGGACGATTTCGCCGCGGTGTTCGGCGCGCTGCGCTGAGGGCGGTCGGGGAGAAGCCCAGGACGCCCGGCACGGTGCCTGTGCGTCGGGTCCTGGCCGCCCCCGGCGGTGGCAGAACGTTCAACCCGTCGCGTCGCCCGTTCCACGGCCGAACCGCGACCGCAGCCTGCGCCACACGGCCGGAGCCCCGCTGATCAGCAGCGTCAGGGCGACCGCCGCGACCACGCCCTGCCACGGCTCCGGGAACAGCGAACCGCCCAGGATGCCGATCAACTGGTAGGTCGCCGCCCAGGCGAGGCAGGCCGGAACATCGCCCCGGGCGAACCGCCGCAACGGCATCCTGCCCAGCAGACACGCCAGCATCACCGGGATCCGCCCGGCCGGTACCAGACGGGACAGGACCAGCACCGTCCCGCCGTGCTCCGCCAGCTTCTCCTGCGCCTGGGCCAGCCGCTCCGGCGCGGCCCGGCGGGTGATCGCCTCCAGCCACTTCGAGCCGTTCTTCGACCGGACCCCGCGCTGCCCCAGCCAGTACAGGCAGACGTCCCCGAGGAACGCGGCGGTCGACGCCGTCAGGAACACGAAGAGCAGGGTGAGCGGCGACGTCTGGTGGAAGGCCACGACCGCCGCCGAACTCACCAGTGCGCCCGTAGGCACCACGGGCACCAAGGACCCCAGCGCCACCAGGGCGAAGAGCGTCGGATAGCCGACCGCCTGCTGGGTCGACTCGGTGGGCAGCTCCCGCACCACCTGCTGGATCTCCTGGATCACGGGCCGGCCTCCGGTCTGACGCGCTCGCCGTGCCCCAGCAGATGCACGGTCACCTCGGGCGCCCGCTTCGCCGCGTGCCGTACGAACTCGTCGCCCGGCGCGTGGAACTCGTGCGGGCGCACCCCGTCCAGACCGATCGGCCAGTACGTGCCGTAGTGCACCGGCACCGCGGACCTCGGCGCGAGACGGATCAGCGCCTCGGCGGCGCGGGCCGGGTCCAGATGGCCGTGCCCCAGGTAGGGGCCCCAGCCGCCCACCGGCAGCAGCGCCACATCCACCGGCCCCACCGCGTCGGCCATCCCGTCGAAGAGCCCGGTGTCCCCGGCGAAGTACGTCCGCGCCTCGCCCTCGACCACATAACCGAGCGCAGGCGCTCGGTGCGGCCCGACCGGCAGCCGTCGCCCGTCGTGCAGGGCGGGGACCGCTCGCACCCGCACCTCGCCGACCCGCACCGTGTCGCCCGCTTTCACCTCGGTGACGTGCAGCTGCCGCATTCGCCGCAGCGCCCGCAGACCCGGCACCGCGGCCATCGCGCCGCTCGGCACGATCAGCCGGCTGCCGGGAGCCAGCCGGGCCAGCGACGGCAGATGCAGATGGTCGGAGTGCAGATGGGAGACCAGCACCACCTCGGCGACCGCGGCCCGCGGCGGCGGCACCTCGCCCCGGCGGCGGCGCAGATGCGCGAAGCGCCGCACGAACAGGGGGTCCGTCAGCACCCGCACCCCCGAGTCCTCGATCGTGCAGGTGGCATGACCCCACCAGGTGATCTCCACCGCGCCTCGGCCTCCTCGCTCGACCCTCGTCATCCGTGTCCGTAGTCCGCGATCCCTGATCCCGGCCCCGGCCCCGAGGACCTCCGATCCCGGTCCCGAGGGCCCCTGGTCCCTGACCCCGAGGACACCCGAACCCGAAATCCGCGGCGTGCGCGGCCCGTACCCGGGTGCGCCACCGGTACGAGCCTATGCGCCCCCCGTACCGTCCCGCCGGGCCCAGGCCGCTCCCGCCGGAGCCGGTGACCGGCACCAGCCCTGTGAAAAGCTGAAGGGCGGGCCCCGGACGACCGGGGCCCGGGGGCGGAAAGGGCGTGAGGTGGACGGCGTGGGTGACGGGAAGTGGCGTACGGCGGGCAGAGCCCTGCTGCGGGTGACCGCGGTCTGGGCGGTGTCCACCCTCACCATGCTCGTCCTGGCCGGAGCCCTGCCCGACTTCCGGCTGGAGGCCGACGACGGCGACACCATCACCAAGACGGCCTTCACCGCCGCCTGGGGCGCGGGCGCCTTCGGCCTCCTGTCGGCCCTGGTCTGGCCCGTCCTCGTGCGGGCCCTGCTCATCGTGCCCGCGCTCGTCCTGGGCGCCCTGGTCTTCTTCCTCAACGGCTCGCTGCTCCTGATAGCGCTGCGCCTCATCCCGGACGGGCGTGGCGACGCCAACCCGGAGACGGCCGTCGTCGTCGCCGCCGTGATGTCGGCCGTCGCCTCCGCCACCTCCACCGCCCTCGCCGTCCGCGACGACGAGGCCTATCGCCGCCGGCTGTCCCGGCTCGCCGACCGGCGTCGCCGTCGCGGCCGCTCCCCGGGCCCGCCGGAACCGGGCCGCGACGGTCCGCCCGGCACCGTCTTCCTCCAGCTCGACGGAGTCGGCCACGACGTGCTGGTGAAGGCCGCGGCCGACGGGCTCATGCCCACCGTCGCCGGCTGGCTCGCCGACTCCTCCGGACACCGGCTCACCCCGTGGCGCACCGACTGGTCCAGCCAGACCGGCGCCAGCCAGCTCGCCATCCTGCACGGCAGCAACCACGACGTGCCCGCGTTCCGCTGGTACGAGAAGGAGACCCGCACCGTCATGGTCTCCAGCCGTCCCGCGAGCGCCCTCGAAATGCAGCGCCGGGCCATCGCGCGCACCCGCGACGGCGGTCTGCTGACCGTCGACGGCGCGAGCCGGGGCAACCTCTTCAGCGGCGGAGCCGGACAGCTGGCCCTGGTGCTCTCCATGGCCGCCCGGCGCGGCAAGGGCCGCCGCTCGCGCGCCGGATACTTCGCCTACTTCTCCGACCCGACCAACGCCACCCGTACGGCCCTCTCCTTCGTCGCCGAGGTCCTCCGCGAGATCGGCCAGTCGACCCGGGCCCGCGCCCGGAAGGTCACACCGCGGATCAAGCGCGGCGGGCTCTACCCCTTCATCCGCGCCTTCGCCACCGTCGTGGAGCGCGACGTGGTCGCCACCGCCGTCATCGGCGACATGTTCGCCGGACGCACCGCCGTCTACGCCGACCTCGTCGCCTACGACGAGGTCGCCCACCACTCGGGACCCCACAGCCGCGACGCGGAGAAGGTCCTCGTACGCCTCGACCGCTCCCTCGCCCTGATCGCCAAGATCGCCGACCACACCCCGCGCGCCTACCGGATCGTGCTCCTGTCCGACCACGGACAGAGCCCGGGGGAGACGTTCGCGGGAAAGTACGGGCTCACGCTCAAGGACCTCGTCCGGGCGGGATGCGGGCTGCCCGTGCCCCGCCGGGCCCAGCGCACCCGCAGTGCCTCCGAGGCCCGTGACGCGGTGCGGATCGCGCTGCACCGCCCCGTCGAGGGCCAGGAGGCCGAGCACCCGGCCAAGCTCTCCGACCCGATCGTGCTGGCCTCCGGCAACCTCGGGCTGATCTCCTTCCCCGACATCGAGGGCCGCGCCTCCCGCGAACAGATCGAGCGCCGCCACCCGGCGTTGCTCTCCACGCTCGCCAACCACCCGGGGGTCGGCTTCCTCCTCGTCCGCTGCGGTGAGCACGGCTCCGTGGTGCTCGGGCCCGGCGGGGCGAAGACGCCCGTCGCCGACCTGACGGACGGCGAGGGCCCGCTCGCCGTCTTCGGCGCCGGGGCGGCAGCGGCCGTACAGCGCACCGACACCTTTCCGCACGTCGCCGACGTCATGGTCAACTCCATGTACGACCCCGCCACCGGGACCGTGCACGCCTTCGAGGAGCAGGTCGGCTCGCACGGCGGCCTCGGCGGCGAACAGTCCCGGCCGTTCCTGCTCTGGCCGCGTGGGCTGACGGACCCGCTCGACATCGTGGCCGCCGAGACCGCGGAGGGCGCACCCGTGCCGCCGGGCGGCGGGCTGGTGGGCGCCGAAGCGGTGCACCGGGTGCTGACCCGCTGGCTCCAGGAGTCCTCCGGCCCCCAGGTACCGGTTCGGACCGAGGGCTTCGGCGGGGCCGGCCTGGCTGACGAGCCGTTCCCGGGCGATGCCCCGGTGCGGGAAGCGCCGGGTACGACGGCCTGACCGGCAGACGTTCCTCCGGGAGGCAGACCGCCATCCGACCGTCCGCTCTCCGACCGGCCGTCCCGCGGTCGGATCAGGCCGACTGCCGTCGTACCAGCGTCGGCGGGAAGAGTACGGAGGGCGAGGGGCCGCGCGGCTCGCCGATCTGCTTCAGCAGCAGCCGGGCCATCTCCGCCGCCATCTCCTCGACCGGCTGCCGGACCGTGGTCAGGGGCGGGTCGCAGGCGGCCGCGGCGCTGCTGTCGTCGAAGCCGACCACCGCCACGTCGGACGGCACATCGCGCCCGGCCCGGAGCAGGACCGGGAGCGCGCCCAGGGCCATCAGGTCGGAGGCGATGAACACCCCGTCGAGGTCGGGGCGGTCCACCAGCAGCCGCCGCATCGCCGCGGCCCCGCCCAGATGCGTGAAGTCCCCCTCGGTACAGGTCACGTCGTCGATGCCGTGGGCGGCGACGGCCTCCAGGAACCCGGTCAGCCGCACCTGCCCCGCGGGCATGTCCTGGGGCCCCGAGATGGTGGCGATGCGCCGTCGCCCCAGCGCGGCCAGGTGATCGGCCGCCAGCCGCGCCCCGGCGTGCTGGTCCACCTCCACATAGGCCAGCGGGGACGGATGATGGGGGCGGCCCGCGAGGACGGCGGGCATCCGGGTGTCCTGGAGCAGCCCGGGGAGCGGGTCGTCGGCGTGGGTGGTGATCAGGACGACCCCGTCGACATGGCCGTGGCGCAGATACGAGAGCAACTGGCCCCGGGACGCCTCGTCGTCGGCCAGCATCACGACCATCTGGATGCCCGCGGGGCGCAGCACCTCCAGCAGTCCGCTGACGACCCGCCCGAAGTACGGATCCGAGAACATCCGGCCGACGAACGGCTCGGACATCGGTCGCCGTTCCCGCTCCGAGACCACCAGGGCCACCGAGTCGGTGCGCCGCGTCACCAGCGAGCGGGCGGCCCGGTTGGGCACGTAGCCGGTGGTCGCCACCGCCTCCTCGACCACGGTGCGCAGGGCGGGGTCCACCGTGGTCGCCCCGTTGATCACCCGGGACACCGTCGCCCGTGACACACCGGCCACGGCCGCCACGTCCTCCAAGGTCGCGGGGCGTACGGGCTGCGGCACTTCGGCTGTCATGCAGCCCTTTATACCCGCAGGCCGGCCGCCCCGTTCAGCCGAGGGCCCGCACCGCGCCCGGCAACCGTTCCAGCTCTGCGAGGAAGGCCTCGCGCGCCGTCACGAGGGCGCGGGCCAGTTCCCGGGCTTCCGCCCGGCCGCCCGCGGCGATCTCGGAACGCGAGACCTGTGCGGACTGGCGCAGGTGGTCCCGGATCCGCACGAGGACGAACCGGTCGAACGCGGTCCCTTCGGCTGCGTGCGCGGCTTCCAAGTCCTGTTCGGTCACCATGCCGGGCATGTCGTGCCCCGCGTGCACATCGGTGAGGGGCAGCTCCATGCGTGCCAACAGGGTTCGCAGACGGACGAGTTCGGTCTCGTGTCCGGTGCGCAGTCGCACCGCGAAGGCGCGCACCCGCGGTTCGGCGGCCCGCTCGGCGGCGAGCGTCAGGAGCTTCACCGCCTGCTGGTTCATGGGGGTCATCAACTGGACCCAGCCGATGTCGGTGGGGACGGCGGACGCGGTGCCGGACGGCGCGGGGGAGAGGCCCGGAGCGGACTCCCGAGCCCCCGCGGCACGGGGCGCGGGACCCGCCGCCGACGAGCAGCCTGCCGCGCCGCCGAGACCCAGCGCGGCCAACAGGCCGAGGACGGCCGCGCGGTGGAGCGGCCGGAGGTTCATGGGGCTCAAGAGGTGTCCTCGTACGGGAGGGGAGGGCGTCCGCCCCGGAGCCGGGCTCCGGGGCGGACGTGGAGCAGCGCGACGCTCGTGATGGCCAGTCAGGGGCGGCCGTCGAAGCCGCACTTCACGATCGCGTTGATGCAGTCGCGGACGCGCTGCGCCATCTCCTCCTTTGGCCAGACGTTGAAGAAGTCGCCGTGCATCGTGTAGCCGGGGCCGGACGCCAGCCGGAAGCGCGCCGGGTCGCCGTTCACCGGATAGCGCAGTACCTGCCGGAGCTTGGGCACCGGCACCGGGTGGGTGGACGGGCAGCCTCCGGCCACCGGGTAGGCCATGTGGCTCTTGTGGTCGGCCGAGTCGAGGTCCGTGCCGTTCCAGCACTGCGGGAAGTCCAGGTAGGACTCCATCATCGTGCCGGGCGGACAGTTCACGAAGTTCTGCGAGGGGTTCACCTCACCGGCGTGCAGGCACGACCAGCGGGCGATCGTGTTGTCCTGCGGGCCGGTCGCCTTCGCGTTGCCCGCCACGATGCGCAGGCCCTTGGGGAAGGGCTCGATCCGGCGGATGACGTCGTCGCTCACGCCTTCGCCCAGGTAGTAGAAGGTGGTCCCGGTGGGTTCCACCTCCTTGTCGCCGTCGTAGAGGGTGGGGACCCAGTACGACGACAGGTCGGTCTCGGGGGCGCACGACGTACGGCCCCGCTCCAGGGAGGCCAGATCGGATCCGGCGTGCGTGGTGTCATTGCCGAAGAAGCTGTGCATGTGGGAGGCGCCCGGCAGTCCGGGGAAGACGATCGGGTCGTCGGGGGCCCGGTGGGTGTACGGGCATTCCGCGAGGAACTCGGCCACCCGCACCACGTCGGCGGCGGCCTTCGGCGCGGTTTCGGCGGCGGCGCGCTCGGCCGCCGCGTTGCCCGCGTTGGCCTGGAGGAGGGAAAGGGCGAGGGCGGCCGCGGCGAGTCCGGCGATTCTGTACCGCCAGGGCGGCAGGGATCGTTGGTGGCGGTGGCGGTGGCGGTGGCGGTGGCGGTGGCGGTCGCGTCGATGACGGAAGAGCACGGCACTCCTGTCCGGGGAAGTGGGGGATTCCTTGATCTAGTGAGAGAGCGCTCTCTCGCTAGAACGTAGAATTGCCTTGTGTGCATGTCAAGAGGGTGCGCAGGCTCAACAAATAAGCCTGGCAGGGGAGAAGTTGAGGGCCTTCAGATGAGAGAGCGCTCTCCCCGGGTCGGAGGGAAAGAGGGATCGGGGGTGTTGTCAGTGGTGGGCGGAAGAATGGTGGCCATGACGAACTCAGCTGCTGTGCTCGCCGATGCCGCCGCCTACGCCGCCGCGGTGGAAGAGGCCTCCCTCGCCGCCGCCGCGTACTACGCCACGGGCGAGAGCGCGCTGGACGACGACGCCTACGACCGGCTGGCCCGCGGAATAGCCGCGTACGAGGCGGACCACCCGGAGGAGGTGCTCGCCGACTCGCCGACGGGCAAGGTCGCGGGCGGGGCCGCGGTCGGGGACGTGCCGCACACACGGCCCATGCTCTCGTTGGACAACGTCTTCTCGGCGGAGCAGTTCGTGACCTGGACGGCGTCCCTCGAGCGACGGATCGGCAGACCGGTGACCGCGTGGAGCGTGGAGCCGAAGCTCGACGGCCTGGCGGTCGCCGCGCGCTATCGGGACGGCCGGTTCGAGCGCCTCATCACCCGCGGTGACGGCACGGCGGGCGAGGACGTCTCACACGCGGCGGGCGCCGTCGTCGGCCTCCCGGAGCGGCTGGCCGCCCCGGTCACCATCGAGGTGCGCGGCGAGATCCTCATGACGAACGAGCAGTTCGAAAAGGGCAACGCGATCCGTACGGAACACGGCGGCGCCCCCTTCGCCAACCCGCGCAACGGGGCGGCGGGCACCCTGCGCGCCAAGGACCGCGCCTACCGGGTGGAGACGACCTTCTTCGCCTACGGCGCGCTGCCGCTGCCCGATTCCGGAGAGCTCGCCGCGACCCTCGCCGAACTGCCCCACAGCGAGGTCCTGGCGTACGTCGCCGGCCTCGGCGTGCACACGGCCGCGGGCACCGACGTCGCGCCGCTCCGGGCCACCACGGCCGAGGAGGTCCAGGCGCGGGTGGACGGGATAGGCGCCCTGCGCGCCTCGCTGCCGTTCGGCATCGACGGGATCGTGATCAAGGCCGATCTGGCGGCCGACCAGCGCGAGGCCGGCTCCGGCACCCGCGCGCCCCGCTGGGCCATCGCCTACAAGCTGCCCGCCGTGGAGAAGATCACCCGCCTGCTGGCCGTCGAGTGGAACGTCGGGCGCACGGGCATCATCGCGCCGCGCGCCGTCCTGGAACCCGTGGAGATCGACGGCTCCACCGTCGGTTACGCCACCCTGCACAACCCGGCCGACATCACCCGCCGCGACCTGCGGCTGGGGGACCAGGTCATGGTCTACAAGGCCGGCGACATCATCCCGCGCATCGAGGCCCCGGTGGTGCACCTGCGCACCGGCGACGAGACGCCCATCGCGTTTCCCGAGAGCTGCCCGCAGTGCGGCTCCGACATCGACACGAGCGAGCAGCGCTGGCGCTGCACCCGGGGACGTGACTGCCGTCTGGTCGCCTCCGTCTCGTATGCGGCGGGGCGCGATCAGCTCGACATCGAGGGCCTCGGCTCCACACGGGTCGTCCAGCTCGTCGACGCGGGCCTAGTCACGGACTTCGCGGACCTGTTCACGCTGGAGCGGGAGCAGTTGCTGGCTCTCGACCGGATGGGCGAGACCTCCACGGACAACCTCCTGGCGGCCATCGAGACCGCCCGGACCCGGCCGCTGTCCCGAGTCTTCTGCGCCCTGGGCGTACGGGGCACGGGGCGCTCCATGTCACGTCGCATCGCACGGTATTTCGCCACGATGGACCGGATCGTCGCCGCCGACACGGAGACGCTCCAGCGGGTCGACGGCATCGGCAAGGAGAAGGCGGCCGCGGTGGTCGCCGAGCTGGTGGAGCTGGCACCGCTGATCGGCAAGCTCGTCGCGGCCGGGGTGTCCATGACGGAGCCGGGCGCCACCCCGCCCCCGGAGCCCGGGACGGAGGAGGAGGCGGCCGCGGCGGCGGGCGCGGACCCGGAGGCCGGTGGCGGCGCCGGAACCGGCTCCACGCTGCCCCTGGCGGGGATGACCGTGGTGGTCACGGGCGCGATGTCCGGAGCGCTGGAGAAGCTGTCGCGCAACCAGATGAACGAGCTGATCGAGCGGGCGGGCGGCAAGTCGTCCTCCAGCGTCTCCAAGCGCACGAGTCTGCTGGTGGCCGGGGAGAAGGCCGGATCCAAGCGCACCAAGGCGGAGGAGCTGGGGGTCCGGATCGCGGTGCCGGAGGAGTTCGCTGAGCTGGTCGGCGCCTTCCTGGCGGTGGGGGAGGAGGCCTGAGCCGGTCGGTTACCCGGCGCGCCGCGATGGCGCGCCTGTGAATCAGTGAGGAAGTGGCGTTCCAGCACCCCGTATTGCATAGTGAGGGCTCGGTCGTGCCTCGCTATCAGTGGGGCCGACGGGTGCGTGGGCGGCTGCGACGGGCGGCCGGGGGTGAGGGACGATGCGATCTGTGCATGACGGACAGCGACCGGGTCGCGCCGTTCCCGCGGCGCCCCCCTCGACCGCGCCCGCCCGCTTGGCCCCCGCCCGGGCCGCCCTCACCCGGGTCGCCCCCACTCCGGCCGTCCCGGCTCCGACCTCCGTTCTCCCGACCTCCGTTCCTCCGACCACCGCGGTCCCGGCCGTTCGCGTCCCGCTCACTTCCGCGCCCGGCGAGTGGCGAGGGCCGCTCCGCCCGGGTGCGGGCCCATGGGGGAAGGGCCCCGGACCGCTTCGTGACGGAAGCGGTGCCGGGGCGTTCGGGGCGGGGCGTTCCCACGCGGGTCTCCGGACGCGCCACCAGCAGCTGCGCGCACAGGGCGCCCCTCCGGCCGCCCGGGGGCTGGCCCTGGACCTGGGCAGCTCCCGCACCAGGGTGTGGGTGCCCGGACGGGGGCTGGTCCTCGACCCGTTCCCCGGTTCCGGTCTCCACGGGGGCGACGAGCGGCCGGTCCGGCGCGGGCGCATCGTCGATCCCGAATCCTGCGGCCGGCTGCTCGGCCGTATCGCGGACGCGGCCCTGGGCCCCGACCGCAGCGACAGCGTGATCGTTCTCAGCCACCCGGTGCTCGCCGGGGCCGAACACCGTAGCGCCGCGCGCGCTCTGCTCGCCGAGCTCGGGACGACGCGCGTCCTGGTCCTCAGCAGCGCCCGCGCCGCCGCCGCGTACGCCGGGCCGAGGGACGCGGGACCTCTCCTCGTCGTCGACATGGGAGCCGAGCTGACCGAGGTCACGCTCCTCGTCAACGGACTGGTCGCCGACGCCCGGCAGGCCGAGAGCGGACTCGACGACCTCGACCGCCTCGACCCGGCGACGCTGCCGGTCGTCCTCGTCGGTACGGTGCTCGACATGGTCACGTCCATGTGGCGGCACGACCGGCACGGCGCGATCCGCGGAGCCCTGCGCAAGGGTCCCGTGCTCGCGGGCGGCGGCGCGCTGCGAGCCGACGTCACCGATCGCATCGCTCACTGCCTCGGCACCCGGGTGCGCCTGGCCGACGACCCGTCGACCACGGTCGTCCGCGGCGCCGGACAGATCCTCAGCTCCGTGCTGCGCCACCGGACGGCGTCGCCCGAGCAGCCCGGCCTACCGAGGTGACGCCGTACCCGGCACCGGCCCGGCCGAACGCGTCCAGGGTGCGATGTGCGCCGGCCGCGCTGATCCTCACCGTCCTCGCCGTTCTCATCCTGGTCGGTGGAGCCGCCTCGGTGACGGGCGCCGCACCCGCCCCGACTTCCCGGAGCCTCGCACCCGCCGTCACCGCCGCCGCCCCGGATCCCGCCGCACCGCGGACCCACAGCGTCGGGCACCACGCCGAGCACGCCTTCCGGCGCCACGCAGGGCACGACCTCCGGCACCACGTCGAGCACGCCTTCCGGCACCGGGCCGGGCACGAGACCGGGCATGAATCCGGACACGACGCCCGGTACGGGTCCGGGCGCGTCAGCGGGTCCGACATCGGTGGGCCGGGCCACGCGAGCGGGGTCGTGGCCGTGTCGGGCACGGGGGCGATGGCGCAGGCCGGGCACGAGCAGCCCAGGGCGGCGGCCGATCCGGCGCAGGCTCCCCGGGCGGGCACCGGCCGGGCGTACCTGCTCCTTCACGCGCCTCCGCCACCGCACGACGCGCTGACGCCCGCCGCACCGGGGCCGGTCGAGCCACGCGCAGGCGTCCGGCACGCCGCCGCGGACTCCTTCGACGCACCCGGCAGCCGCAGGGGCGAGCTCCCCGGCGTACGGGGGCCTCCGGGCAGGACCACCGGTCCCACGACCGGTCATCCGTCCTGTTCTGCCGATCCGGCGCCGCGTCCTCACTGAGGTGAGGGCGCTCGACGCCCCACCGGAGGATTTCCATGACTCGCGCCACCACGGTGCGAGCGGTGCTGGCTGTCGCCGTGCTGCTCGTCTCCGTCTACATCAGCCTGACCATGTCGCCCAGACTCGGCCTGGATCTCCAGGGCGGCACCCGTATCGTGCTCCAGGCCCGGGACACCGCCACCGTCGAGGCGGACCGGGAGACCACCGACCGCACCCTGGAGGTGCTGCGGCAGCGCATCGACTCGCTGGGCGTCTCCGAGCCGACCCTGACCCGGTCCGGCGAGGACCGGATCATCGTCGAACTGCCCGACGTCCAGGACCCGCGCCAGGCCGCCGAAGTGATCGGCCGGACGGCCCAGCTCACCTTCCACGCGGTCGAGGGCCCGGCGGTCGAGGAGCCGGACGCGAAAGCCTCGGGCTCCGACCCCACAGCCGACCCGGACCCCACAGCCGACCCGGACCCCACAGCCGACCCGGACTCCACCGACGCCCCCGGTTCCACCGCCGACCCCGACCGGCTGACCCTTCCCGATGAGCAGGGCCGTAACCTCGCCCTCGGTCCCGCCCGGCTCTCCGGCGCGGGCGTCGAGGACGCCACCGCGGGCTTCGACGCGCAGGGGGGAGCGGGCTGGAGCGTCTCGCTCGAATTCCGCAAGGACGCAGGCCAGGACTGGAAGCGGCTGACCGGCGAGGCAGCCTGCCATCCCGCCGGGGACGACCGCCGGAGGGTGGCCATCGTCCTCGACGACAAGGTCATCTCCTCGCCCCAGGTCGACCCCTCGGTCGGCTGCCGGGCCGGACTGCCGTCCGGGGCCACCCAGATCACCGGCTCGTTCAGCGCGGACGAGGCGCGCGACCTGGCGCTGCTCATCAAGGGCGGAGCCCTGCCCGTGCCCGTCGAGATCGTCGAGCAGCGGACCGTCGGCCCGACGCTCGGCGCGGCGGCCATCGACGCGAGCGCCCGCGCGGCCCTCATCGGCGCGGCCGCCACCGCACTCTTCATCACCCTCGTCTACCGACTCTTCGGCGCGCTGGCCGCCGTGGCGCTGGGTGCGTACGGGGTGATCTCCTACGCCGCACTCGTCGCCCTCGGCGTCACGCTGACGCTTCCCGGGCTCGCCGGTTTCGTCCTCGCGATCGGGATGGCGGTCGACGCGAACGTCCTGGTGTTCGAACGGGCCAGGGAGGAGTGCGCCGAACGGCCGAAACGCTCCCTGCGCTCCGCGCTGACCACCGGATTCAAGAAGGCGTGGAGCGCGGTCGCCGACTCCAACGCGACCACGCTGATCGCGGCCGGACTGCTCTTCTTCCTGGGCTCGGGTCCTGTCAAGGGCTTCGGGGTCACGCTCGCCATCGGGGTCGTCGCTTCGATGTTCTCCGCCCTGGTCATCGCCCGCGCCCTCACCGAGATCGCCGCGAACTCCCGCTTCGTCAGCGACTACCGGAGCGTCAACGGCATCGCGCGCCCCGGCGCCGTACGGACCTGGCTGGTCCGCAAGGACCCGCAGCTCTTCCGCAAGCCGGTCCGCTGGCTCGTCGTCTCGGCGGCCCTGGTCGCCGTCGCGGTGGCCGGGATCGTGGTGCGCGGGGTCGATCTGGGCGTCGAGTTCACCGGGGGCCGCCTGGTGGAGTACTCCACCAGCCGCCCGGTGGACGTCGAAACCGCCCGGGACACGCTCACCGACGCGGGGTTCGGTGACGCCGAGGTCACCACGGCGGGGGACGGCGATCTGTCCGTCCGCACGGGGAAGCTCGACAACGACGGCGAACACGCCATGCGGACCGCCCTCGCCGAGGAGGGGGGCGAGACGACGAAGGTACGGGACGAGCTGATCGGCCCGAGTCTCGGCGACGAACTGCGGCGCAACGCCCTGATCGCCCTGGGGGTCGCGGTGGCGGTGCAGCTGGCCTATCTGGCGGTCCGGTTCCGCTGGACGTTCGCCGTGGCGTCCGTCGGGGCCATGGTGCACGACGTGATCCTCGTGGTGGGGGCCTTCGCCTGGCTGGGGCGGCCGGTGGACGGCATCTTCCTGGCCGCCCTGCTCACCGTCATCGGCTACTCGGTCAACGACTCGGTGGTGGTCTTCGACCGGGTACGGGAGCTGTGGGGGGCGAACCGGCGGACACCGCTGGACACCATCGCCCGCCGGGCGGTCCTCCAGACCGTTCCACGCACGGTGAACACCGGGATGGGCGCCCTGTTCATCCTGGCCGCCCTCGCCGTGCTGGGCGGCGACTCGCTCGCCGACTTCGCGCTCGCCCTGCTCATCGGCATCTGCGTCGGTACCTGGTCCTCGGTGTTCACCGCCGTACCCGGGGCCATCCTCCTGGAGCGGAACGCCGGGACCCCGCCGCCCACCCCCGGGAAGCGGAAGGGGAAGGGCCCGGCACGGGGGCGCCCGGGCGCGGACCGGCGGGACCCGCTCGACAACGGGGCGCGCGTCTGAGGTGATCCCGCGCTCCGGCGCCACGGCCCCCTGCCCCCGGCAGGTCGTGGCGCCGGGGGCAGGGGAACCGGGGAAGGAGCCGGGGGCAGGGGGTCAGGACGGGACGTGGGCGTGCAGATAGGCGGCCGTCTCCCGGTCGGCGGGGAGGAACGTCTCGATGGCCAGCTCGGCCACCGTCACGTCCATCGGCGTGTTGAACGTCGCGATCGACGACACGAACGACAGGACCCGGCCCCCGTGTTCGAGCAGCATCGGCAGCGCGAACGCGGCAGACCGCTCCCGCCCCGTACCACCCGCCCCGTCGCCCCGGCGCACGGTACCGCCCGCCCCGTCGGCGCGGTCCACGCCGGCCGCTCGTGCGGCGACCGGATAGGCGGCCACCTCGTCGTACAGCGCCCGCAGCTCCGGCGAGCGTACGAGGGCGATCTGGCGGTCCATCTGCGCCAGCAGGTCCGCCCGCCACTCCGGGAGGTTCACGATGCGCGGGGCGAGCCCCTCCGGGTGGAGGGTGAGCCGCATGGCGTTCACCGGCGGGGCCAGCAGCTTCTCCGGCACCCCCTCCAGCAGCAGGGCGATCCCCCGATTGGCCGCCACCACCCCGTAGGTGCCGTCCACCACGAGCGCCGGATACGGCTCGTACGCCGCGAGCAGCCGGTCGAGGCCCTCGCGCAGGGAGGCCATCGCGGGGTCGTCGAGCGGCGTCTGCGCGTAGCGGGGCGCGTAACCGGCGACCACGAGGAGGGCGTTGCGCTCGCGGACCGGGACGTCCAGCTGTTCGGCCAGCCGCAGGATCATGTCCTCGCTGGGCCGGGAGCGGCCCGTCTCGATGAATGAGATGTGGCGGGCCGAGGAGTCCGCGCGCAGGGCCAGCTCCAACTGGCTGATGCGCCGTTGCTCCCGCCAGTCCCGCAGCAGCGGCCCTACTTCCGTGTCGGGCAAGACAGTCGTCATGCCAAGACCGTAACGTCACCGGCGGGCCGGGGCCGGTACGGGCCGCCCCGGCCCACCGTGACGCATGCGCCGATCCACCGAGACCCACGGGAGCCGTTCCATGAGCGCAGCACCGCTGTCGCCGACCGAGATCGACCGCCGGATGGAGAGCCTGCCCGGTTGGGCGCTGGAAGGCGACCGGATCACCCGGACCTTCCGGCTCCCCTCCCACTTCGCCGCCGCCGCGCTGACGGTCCACATCGCGCGGATCCAGGACGAGTTGAACCACCACTCCGACCTGACGCTCGGATACAACACGGTGGCCCTCTCCGTCCACACGCACGACGCGGGAGGCGCGGTCACCGAGAAGGACCTCGCGCTCGCCGCCCGGGTGGCTTCCGCGGCCCCGGCCCACGGAGCCGAATAGTCCGGCGGGGCCGACAGCCCGCCGGTCCGGTCCGCGCCACGGCGGGCGGCCGCCCCGCGGCCCGGATGCGGACCACCCGCACCGGATGCGGGCCGCCCGGACCGGGCCCGGCCCGGGCTCACGCCACCGTGCCGAACCGCGGGTGCGCGCCGAGCCACTGGGCGTAGCCCGGGCTGCGTGACACCGCCTCCGCGTAGGCCGCGCGGGTCGCTCCGGCCACCGTCGCCGCCACGGCGTCCGCCGCGGAGGAGTGGGGGTGCCAGCCCACCAGATGACGCCAGCTGAGCGGCGCGCCGGCCAGCGGTCTGGTCACCAGGCCGGGCGCCGGCGGGAACGTCGCCCGGCACAGTCCTATCGCCCGCCCCACCTGCACCAGATGGACGACGGAGGAGGTGTCCGTCTCGTACACCGACACCGGGGTGAAGCCCGACCGCGCACAGGCCGCGGTGAAGCAGTCGGCGAAACAGCCGTCGCCGGGGACGTCCGCCCAGCACTCGTCGGCGAGCGCCGCCAGTTCCAGCTCCGGCTCACCGGCCAGGGCGTGGCCCTCCGGAAGCATCACGAAGACAGGGTCCACCCCGACGACCTCCCAGACCAGCCGGTCCGCCAGCGGCGGCGGACTCTCGCCGCACGTCCCGATCAGCGCGAAGTCCAGCCTGCCGTCGATGACCAACGAGGCGATCTCCGCCACCGACCACGAGGTGTACGTCGACACCGGCACCGACGGGTGCGCGGCGGCCATCCGGTCGACCAGACCGCCGAGCAGCGGACCGTGCGTGCCGCCCAGCCGGAACCGGTCCAGCGACCCCGTGGCGTTGGCGAACCGCACCGCCTCCGCCTGGAGTTCACTGACCGCGGGCAGCACCACCCGCGCCCGCTCCAGCACCAGTTCGCCGAGCGGGGTGGCACGCGCTCCGGTGTGGTCGCGGTCGAAGAGAGAGCCGCCCAGGGCCTTCTCGATCCGCCGCAGCTGAGCGCTGAGCGCAGGCTGGGCAAGCCCCAGGGTGGCGGCGGCCTTGGTGAGGCTGCCCGTGTCGGCAATGGCACGGACCGTTCGCAGATGGCGCAACTCGAGCTCCATAAGGGCAAGTTATGGGCCCGGGAGCACCCCGGCAATATGTGCGCTCCGCCTACCGTTCGGTCGGTGTACACGTGCCGTGGGCCCGGTCGTCGAACTGCCGTCCGCCGGGGGCGGTGTCGGCTCGACGACGAGCCCGGGGAGCGCCCTGCCCCGCCGGGCCGGGAGGCGGTGTGGGGCGTTCCGGTTCAGCCGTGCCAGGCACCGTCCCCGGCGGCCTCGCGCACGAAGACGGAGAAGGCCTTCGGCTCCCGCCCCAGGACCCGCTTCACGTCGTCCGTCGTCGCCGTGTTGTGGCCGTCCAGCAGCGTCGCGAACAGCCCGGCCAGGAACTCCGCCTCGGGACCGAACACCCCGAACTCCTCCAGCATCGAGGCGTACGCGGGTCCCGTCACCGGCACGTACCGCACCGGCCGACCCGTCGCCCGGCCCAGCTCCCCGGCCGCCTCCGCGAACGTCAGGCTCCGCGGGCCCGTCAGCTCGTACACCGCACCCGCGTGCCCCTCCCCGGTCAGCGCGGCCACCACCACGTCGGCCAGGTCGTCGAGGTCCAGGAACGGTTCCGCCGACGTGCCCGCGGGGAACACCACCTCGCCGCCGAGCACGCCGTCCAACAGCGGGC
Source organism: Streptomyces sp. NPDC102283 (assembly GCF_044766265.1). Lineage (NCBI taxonomy): Bacteria > Bacillati > Actinomycetota > Actinomycetes > Kitasatosporales > Streptomycetaceae > Streptomyces > Streptomyces sp. NPDC102283. The sequence goes on along the minus strand of NZ_JBIWLQ010000014.1, from coordinate 137,939 downwards.
CCTCGCTGAAGTTCTGCGCGAAGAACGCCGACCGGACGACCGTGACCTCCATCGTCCCGGCGGCCCCGCGCAGCGCCTCCTCGGCGACGGCCGCCTGCGGTTCGCCGCGACCCGACAGCAGTACCACCCCGCGCACCCCGCACGCCGCGGCGGTCCGCCCGAAGGCAGCCATGGCCTCCGCGGCTCCGGGCACCGCCAGGTCGGGGTAGTACGCCACATAGGCGGCCCGGACGCCGCGCAGCGCCGCCGCCCAACCCGACGCGTCCTGCCAGTCGAACGGCACCTCGCCCCTGCGGGAACCCGAGCGGACCGGCACCCCGAGGGCGGTCAGCCGCTCCACCACCCGACGGCCCGTCTTCCCCGTGCCGCTCGTCACCAGAACCGTTCCCGCGGCCGTACCCTCCGCCGCTCCCCCTCCCGCTCCCGCTCCCGCTCTCCGCTCCGCCACCCGTCCTACGCCCCGTCCCCCGCTCTCGTCGTTGTTCGTGCCGTTGTCGTCGTCTCGTCGTGCGAACGCGTTCTCCGTCATGGCTCCAGACTCCCGGGCCCGCGACCGACCGGACATGCTCCAAAGCCTCAGGCGCCTACTTCTCCGTCTACGCGGCAGCGCGTCTACGCGGCAGCGCCTCCACGCGGCGACGCGTCTAGGCTGCGGCCATGGACGCTCTCGCCGGACTCCTGGACGGACCGCGCGCCCGCGGCGCGTTCCTGCTCCGCATGGTGATGGAGCCGCCCTGGGCGGTACGGGTCGAGGACCGGGCCCCGATCTGCCTCATGTCGGTCCGGCGCGGCACGGCCTTCATCCTCCCGTCCGGCGGAGGCGAACCGGTCCGGCTCGGCCCCGCGGACATCGCGGTGGTCCGCGGCCCCGATCCGTACACCGTCGCCGACGCGCCCGGGACGACGCCCCACGCGCTCATCGGTCCCGGCGGCGTCTGCACCACGCTGCACGGCCGGCCGCTCTCCCAGGACATGGTGCTGTCCGTACGGACCTGGGGAAACGCGGCCGACGGCGCCACGTCGGTCCTCGTCGGCACCTATCTGCTGGACGGCGAGATCAGCCGCCGTCTGCTGGACGCCGTGCCCCCGCTGCTCACGGTCCCCGCCGACGCCCGTACCGGGCCGCTGCTGGACCTGCTCGACGCGGAGATCGCCCAGGAGGAGCCGGGCCAGCGCGTGGTCCTGGACCGTCTGCTGGACCTGCTGCTCATCGCCGTGCTCCGCGCCTGGTTCGCCCGGCCCGGGGCCGATGCTCCCGCCTGGTACCGCGCGATGGGCGACCCGGTCGTGGGCGCGGCGCTGCGGCTGCTGCAACACGACCCGGCGCACCCCTGGACCGTCGCCTCGCTCGCCTCCCGCGCCGGGGTGTCCCGGGCCGGTCTCGCCCGGCGGTTCACCGAGCTGGTCGGGGAGCCGCCGATGGCCTACCTGACCGGCCTGCGGCTCGCCGTCGCGGCCGACCTGCTGCGCGAGAGCGACGCCACGGTGGAGGCCGTGGCCCGGAAGGTCGGCTACAGCACCCCCTTCGCCTTCAGCGCGGCGTTCAAGAGGGTCAGGGGCGTCAGCCCGCAGCAGTACCGCGGCAGCCCGCCGGGGGACCGCCCTGATTTGCCGGAACGGCAAAGAAGATTGCCGTACGGCCGCCCCTTGGAGAGGCTGATCCCATGAGCAGCCACGCCGGTCACGGCCACCACGACGCGCACGCACCCGCCACGCCCGCACACGTCCACGCCCATGCCCATGTGCACGGATCGGGCGGCGATCCGGCGACGGGCATCGACTGGGACGTCCTCGGCCCCCTGCTGGAGCAGGAGGCCGAACTGGGCGGCGCGCAGTACGAGGAGGCGGCCCGCTGGATCGCCGCCCTGCCCACCGCGCCGAGCGTCCGCCGGGTCCTGGACATCGGCAGCGGCCCCGGCGTCGTCTCCTGCCTGCTGGCCGAGGTCTTCCCGGAGGCCGAAGTGGTGGCGGTGGACGCCACACCCGCCCTCCTGGAACGCGCGAGGAACCGTGCGCGCCGCCTCGGCGTGATCGAACGCTTCCGGACGCTGGAGGCGGAACTCCCCGAAGACTTCGGCCGGTTGGGCGAGGCCGATCTGATCTGGGCGGGCAACTCCCTGCACCACCTGGGCGACCAGCGCGCCGCTCTGGCGGGCTTCGCCGGGCTGTTGCGGCCCGGCGGAACGGTCGCGCTCGTCGAGGGCGGTCTGCCCACCCGCCGGCTGCCCCGCGACATCGGCATCGGAGAGCCCGGACTGGAGGCCCGTATGGGCGCGGCCGCCGCCACGCGCTTCGAGCACATGCGGTCCGAACTCCCGGGAGCGAAGCGGGAGACGGAGGACTGGAGCGCGCTCTTCACCGCGGTCGGCCTCGTCCCGCAGGGCACCCGGAGCTTTCTCCTCGACCTGCCCGCCCCGCTCTCGGGTACCGCCCGCGACCATGTCGTCGCGAGCATCACCCGCGAGCGGGAGGTGCTCGGCGAGCTGCTGACGGCCGAGGACAGCGCGGTCCTTGACCGGCTCCTGGACCCGGAGGATCCCGAAGGCCTCCACCACCGCCCCGACGTCCACCTGCTCACGGCGCGCACGGTGCACCTGGGCCGCCGCGGCTGATACCGGCGACGCCGCCCCGGGCTCCCCGCTGCCCGGCCCTACGTCACCGGCTCCAACTGCCACCACTGGAAGGGCGAGTCGGTGTCCTCCCACTGCTGGACCGTGCCCCCGGCCTCGGTGGACCGGTCGGAGACCTCCATGACGAGGCCGCTGATGAAACTCACCAGCGTCACCGTCCCGGGCGCCTCCGGGTGCTGCTCGATCAGCCACTCCTGGGCGCCGAAGTTGTTGGCCTTCCACTGCTGGACGCGGGTGCCGTTCGACGTATCGGCATTGGCCACGTCCAGCCGCTTCCCGCTGTGCTCGTTGACCAGGTGGAAGAGGGCCGCGCCCTCGTGCACCGGGGCCAGCCGCCACACCTGCGCGGCCGTCCCGTCGTCCTCGCCCTGCTGGACCCGGGCCCCACTGCCCTTGGCCGCGCCGTACACCTCCAGCACCAGCTTGCTGCCGACGTTGCGCAGGCGGTACGGACCCGCCTCGACGACGGGCGCGAGTTCGCCGCTCATGTTCCTGTCTCCCCGGTTCGACCTGTGTGCTGCCGCACTGCCGTACTACCGCCGGCGCACCGGCTGACGACGGCGCCCCCACCGCGTGATCCCGGTGGGGGCGCCGTCGGCCGGACGCTCAGGCGCCGACGTTGAAATCAGCCGGGTCGGAGCCGAGCCGCTTGCCCTCGTCCAGGGCCGCGAAGGCGGCGAGGTCGTCGGCGTCCAGCTCGAAGCCGAACACGTCGAGGTTCTCCCTGATCCGCGACGGGGTCACGGACTTCGGGATCACGATGTTGCCGGTCTGCAGGTGCCAGCGCAGCACCGCCTGGGCGGGCGTACGGCCGTGCTTTTGGGCGATGGCGACGACCGTCGGCACCTCCAGCAGGCCCTTGCCCTGGCCGAGCGGCGACCACGCCTCGGTCGCGATGCCGTGCTCGGCGTGGAAGGCGCGGAGCTCGACCTGCTGGAGCTGCGGGTGCAGCTCGATCTGGTTGACGGCCGGGACCACGGAGGTCTCGGCGAGCAGCCGCTTCAGGTGCTCGGGATGGAAGTTCGACACGCCGATGGCCTTCGCGCGGCCCTCGGCGAGGATCTCCTCGAACGCCTTGTACGTGTCCGTGTACGCGTCCTTCGCCGGGACCGGCCAGTGGATCAGATACAGGTCGACGTAGTCCAGGCCGAGCTTGTCCAGCGAGGCGTCGAAGGCGCGCAGGGTGCTGTCGTGGCCCTGCTCGCTGTTCCACAGCTTCGTGGTGACGAAGAGCTCGTCGCGGGCGACGCCGCAGGCGGCGATGGCCTTGCCGGTGCCCGTCTCGTTCTCGTAGATCGCGGCGGTGTCGATGCTCCGGTACCCGGTCTCGACGGCCGTGGCGACCGCCTTCTCCGCCTCGTCGTCCGGCACCTGCCAGACACCGAAACCGAGCTGCGGCATGTCGATGCCGTTGTTGAGGGTGATGGAGGGGACCTTGCTCACGAGCGGTCGATCCTAACGTCGTCGGTTGATAACTCCCCACGACAACGACCGGGCGGGTCCCAGCATTCCCGCCCTCTTCCGGCGGCCTCGATCGCGCCGCCGGGGCAGCGGTATCGCGCCGCCGGGTCAGTGGTACAGGGCGTCGACCTCGACCGCGTACGCCGTCTCGATCGCCTTGCGCTTCAGCTTCAGCGAGGGCGTCAGCAGCCCCGTCTCCTCGGTGAACGGATGGGCCAGGATGCGGAACGTACGGATCGACTCGGCCTGGGACACCGCCGTGTTGGCGGCCACCACCGCCCGGCGGACCTCCATCTCCAGGTCCGGGTCCCGCACCAGCTCGGCCGGAGCGAGCGAGGTGCGGCCCTGCATCGACAGCCAGTGGTCCACGGACTCCTGGTCGACGGTGACGAGCGCCGCGATGTACGGGCGGTCGTTGCCGACGACGATGCACTGCGCGACCAGCGGATGCGCCCGCACGCGTTCCTCCAGACCGGCCGGGGAGACGCTCTTGCCGCCGGACGTCACCAGGATCTCCTTCTTCCGCCCGGTGATCGTCAGATAGCCGTCCTCGTCCAGCGCACCGAGGTCCCCGGTGGCGAGCCAGCCGTCCCGCAGCACCGTCCGGGTGGCCACCGGGTTGCCCAGATAGCCGGAGAACACGTTCGGCCCGTGCACCCACACCTCGCCGTCGTCCGCGATGTGCACCGATGTGCCGGGGATGGGCTGCCCGACCGTGCCGTACCGGGTGCGCTCGGGAGGGTTCGCCGTCGCCGCGGCGGTCGACTCGGTCAGCCCGTACCCCTCGAAGACGCTCACCCCGGCGCCCGCGAAGAACAGCCCGAGCCGGCGGTCCATGCCCGAGCCGCCCGACATCGCGTGCCGCACCCGGCCGCCCATCGCGTCGCGGACCTTCTTGTAGACGACCTTGTCGAAGAACTGGTGCTGCATCCGCAGCCCGGCCGAGGGCCCGGGGCCGCCCCCGAACGCCTTCTGCTCCATGGCCTCGGCGTACTTCACCGCGATGTCGACGGCCTTGTCGAACGGTCCGGCCCGGCCCTCCGCCTCGGCCCTGCGCCGGGCCCCGTTGAACACCTTCTCGAAGATGTACGGCACCGCCAGGATGAACGTCGGCCGGAACGTCACCAGGTCCGGCATCAGCGCGTTCGCGGACAGCTCCGGTTGATGCCCGAGCTTGACCCGGCCGCGGACCGCGGCGATCTCGACCATCCGCCCGAAGACATGGGCCAGCGGCAGGAAGAGCAGGGTGGCCGCCTCGTCGCCGGGCTTGGAGTGGAACACCGGCTCCCAGCGGTGGACCATCGTGTCGCTCTCGAACATGAAGTTCGCGTGGGTGATCACGCACCCCTTGGGGCGGCCCGTCGTCCCCGAGGTGTAGATGACGGTCGCGACGGAGTCGGGCGTCACCGCGCGCCGGTGACGCTGCACCACTTCTTCGTCGATGCCCGCGCCCGCCCGGAACAGCTCGTCCACCGCTCCGGCGTCCAGCTGCCACAGCCGATTCAGGCGCGGCAGCCGGTCGATCACCGAGCCGACGGTCATCGCGTGGTCCTCGTGCTCGACCATCACCGCCACCACCTCGGCGTCGTGCAGCATCCACAGGACCTGCTCGGCGGAGGAGGTCGGGTAGATCGGCACCGACTGGGCCCCGACGCTCCAGAGCGCGAAGTCGAAGAGCGTCCACTCGTAGCGCGTACGGGACATCAGCGCGACCCGGTCACCGAACCGCACCCCGTGCGCGATCAGTCCTTTGGCCAGGGCCAGCACCTGATCGCGGAAGTCCCCGGAGGTCACATCACGCCACTGGCCACCGACATCCTTGCGGCCGAGCGCGACGTGGTGCGGATCGTCCTCCGCGTAGTCGAAGACCACATCGGCCAGACCGCCGACCTGAGGTGCCGCCGGCATCGGTGGGACAGTGAAATCGCGCAATGACATGCTCCTCGTGGCGCTCCGCACAGCGCCGCGACGCTACCCCAAGCGGGGGCCCGGCGGGAGGGGCCGGACCCCTCCGCACCTCCTGTCGTCCGCCCAGGTCAACCGTCGAAATCCGGCCAGATGGGCAAGGCTCGGGCGTCCGGCCGGTCCAGTTCTGCCGGAGGGGTAAGCGGCTCGCGCCGGAATCTCCACCGAATCCGACCGCCGTGACCACCGCAACCACCGCGACGGCCGTGGCCGCCGCAATCGCCGTGAGCTCCGCTACCACTGCGAGCTCCGCTACCACTGCGACCGCGACCGGTCCGTGGAGCGGCTACGCCCCTTCCCCGCCGCCGGTCCCGCGGTGCAGCCGGTCGCCGCCCGCCAGGATCGCGGAGGCCAGCGCGTCGGCCGCCTCCTGGGCCGCGCCCCGGCGGCTTCCGTGCAGCAGGACGAAGTCGACGCCGCCCAGCTCCGGCAGCCCCGCCCTGGCCGGAACCGGCGCCAGCCCCGGCGGGACCATCCCCCGGGAGTGCGCCATCACGCCCAGGCCCGCCCGCGCCGCCGCGACCAGGCCGCTCAGACTCGTACTCGTACAGGCGATCCGCCAGGCCCGCCCGTGCTCCTCCAGCACCTCCAGGGCGCGGGCCCGGGTGATGGCCGGGGGCGGGAAGACGACCAGCGGCACCGGGCGCTCCGGATCGACGCGCAGTTGCGGCGCGCCGATCCAGTCCAGCGCGTCCTGCCACATCAGCTCGCCGTGGGTGTCGCCGGCCCGCCGCTTGGCGAGCACCAGATCCAGCCGGCCCGCCGCGAGCTGCCGGTGCAGCGTCCCGGACAGCTCCACGGTGAGCTGGAGCTCGACCTCCGGATGGTCGCGGCGGAAGGACTCCAGGATCTCGGGGAGCCGGGTCAGCACGAAGTCCTCGGAGGCACCGAAACGCAGTCGGCCGCGCAACCGGGTGCCCGCGAAGAACGCGGCGGCCCGCTCGTGCGCCGACAGGATCGTCCGGGCGAAGCCGAGCATCGCCTCGCCGTCCTCGGTGAGGTCGACGCGATGGGTGTCCCGGGTGAACAGCTGCCGCCCGGCCGCACCCTCCAGCCGCCGCACGTGCTGGCTGACCGTGGACTGGCGGATCCCGAGCCTGCGCGCGGCCTGGGTGAAGCTCAGCGTCTGGGCCACGGCGAGGAAGGTACGCAGCTGGGCGGGGTCGTACGTGGCGTCCACAGGTCCACGCTATCGGGAATCGTGATGACAGTCAGAGCGGTATGAGTGATTCCCGATGGGGACGAGCGGGAGCAGGATGGATGCCTGCACGGCCCGCCGCCCGCACACGGGGCCGCGTGTACGCAGGACCGCATGTGTGCGGAGGACCGCATGTACGCAGGCCCGCGTGTATGCGGAGGGCGCCGCGAACAGCGGCACGCACGGCCCTCCGCCCGGCACGGCGGACCGACCCCTGGAGACCCCGAGCAGATGACCCGCCGCATCCCGAGACCACCGGCCCGGCTGCCGGTCGACGCCTACGTCCTGGCGCTGGCCGCGACCGTGGCCCTCGCGGCGCTGCTGCCCGCCCGGGGAACCGCCGCCGAGGTGGCGGGCGGGGCCTCCACCGGAGCGGTCTCCCTGTTGTTCTTCCTCTACGGGGCGCGGCTCTCCACGGCCGAGGCGCTCGACGGGCTCAAGCACTGGCGCCTCCATCTCACCGTCCTGGCCTGCACCTTCGTCCTCTTCCCGCTGCTGGGACTGGCGAGCGCCGGGCTGGTGCCGTACGTGCTGACGCCCGAGCTCCAGGCGGGCTTCCTCTTCCTCTGCCTGGTCCCCTCGACGATCCAGTCATCGATCGCCTTCACCTCGATCGCCCGGGGCAACGTGCCCGCCGCGATCTGCGCCGGGTCCTTCTCCAGCCTCGCCGGAATCTTCGTGACCCCGTTGCTCGCCGCCCTGCTCCTCGGTTCGACCGGGGGCGGATTCTCGGCGGACTCCCTGCTGAGGATCGTGCTCCAACTGCTGGTCCCGTTCCTCGCCGGGCAGCTGCTGCGCCGCTGGGTCGGCGGTTTCCTCACCCGGCACAAGAAGGTTCTCGGACTGGTCGACCGGGGGTCGATCCTGCTCGTCGTCTACACCGCGTTCAGTGAGGGAATGGTCGCCGGCGTCTGGCACCAGGTCACCCCGGCCCGGCTCGGCGCGCTGCTCGTCGCCGAGGCGGTCCTGCTGGCGCTGATGCTCACCCTGAGCCGGTACGGGGCGCGGCGGCTCGGGTTCGGCCGGGCGGACCGGATCGCCATCCAGTTCGCCGGGTCGAAGAAGAGCTTGGCGGCCGGGCTGCCGATGGCGAGCGTGATCTTCGGCGCGCACGCGAGCCTGGCGGTGCTGCCGCTGATGCTCTTCCACCAGATGCAGCTGATGGTCTGCGCGGTGATCGCCAGACGCCGCTCCCGCGATCCCGAGCCGCCCCGGGACCCGGCGGATTCGGATTCCGCTTCCGGGACGCTGTCGGACCCGCCGGTTACGGTAGCCGGTAGCCGACAGCGAGGAAGCCGCCATGAGTGACGAGCCCGGTAGGCCCGCCGACGACTTTCCGCACGGGGCGGGCCGTCCGGCCCGGGGCGCCCTGCGGGCGGCAGGTCACACCCGCCTCTCCCAGCTCACCACCGTGACCGCGGCGGAGCTGCTCGCGCTGCACGGGGTCGGCCCGAAGGCGATCAGGGTCCTGCGCGAAGCGCTGGCCGCCGAGGGGCTGGCCTTCGCGGGGGAGTGAGGCCCGTCCGCTCCGGGTCTCCCGTACCGGTCTCCGCCCCTCCGCGCCTCAGGCCCGGCGGACCGCCGCCTCCAGCGCGATCCGGTGCTCACCGGCGTACACGTTCATCGACGGGCCGCGCAGGAAGCCGACCAGCGTCAGTCCACTCTCCGCCGCCAGGTCCACGGCCAGCGACGAGGGCGCGGAGACCGCCGCGAGCACCGGGATCCCGGCCATCACGGCCTTCTGCGCCAGCTCGAACGAGGCCCGCCCCGACACCAGCAGGACGGCCCGCGACAGGGGCAGCCGGTGGTCCGTCAGCGCCCGGCCCACCAGCTTGTCGACCGCGTTGTGCCGGCCGACGTCCTCGCGGACGTCCAACAGCTCGCCCTCCTCGGAGAACAGCGCGGCGCCGTGCAGGCCGCCCGTCCGGTCGAAGACCCGCTGCGCGGCCCGCAACCGGTCCGGGAGGACGGACAGCAGCTCCGGGGTGAGCCGCAGCGGGGGAGCGTCCGCCACGGGGTGCCGGGTCGTGGTGCGTACCGCGTCCAGGCTGGCCTTGCCGCACAGGCCGCACGAGGAGGTGGTGTAGACGTTCCGTTCCAGCGTGATGTCGGGGACCCGGACCCCGGGCGCGAGCTTCACGTCCACCACGTTGTAGCTGTTCACACCGTCGGCGGTAGCCCCGGCGCAGTAGACGATCGACTGCACTTCCTCCCCCTCGGCGATCACCCCCTCGCTGACGAGGAAGCCCGCGGCCAGCGCGAAATCGTCGCCCGGCGTACGCATGGTGATGGCCAGCGGCCGGCCGTTCAGGCGGATCTCCAGGGGTTCCTCCGCCACCAGGGTGTCCGCGCGGGAGGAGACGGCACCGTCCCGGATGCGGAGGGTGCGGCGGCGTTCGGTGGCCCGTCCCATGGATGTGAACCCCGATTCTGTCCGTGCGTGATGGTCGATGGTCTCCGTCCGTACGGGCGGAAGCCGAAACCTGACCCCGTCATTGTCCGGCACCCGCCCCGGCATGTCGTAGTCGCGGCCGCAGCACGCTGACCAGGCAGTTGTCAATGCTCCAACGTGTGGGCCGGATTCCTGTGGGATCACGTGCCCCCGTACCCGGCGGTAGCGACCAAGACTGGATGTTTCCTGCCCTACCTGACGATGGGAACCCGTATGACCGGCTCACGTGTCGTGGCGCTCGGCCACTACCAGCCCGCAAAGGTGCTCACCAACGACGATCTGGCGGCCATGGTCGACACGAGCGACGAGTGGATCACCAGCCGGGTCGGTATCAAGACCCGCCATGTGGGTGGTCCGGACGAGCCGGTGGACGAGATGGCCGCGCACGCGGGAGCCAAGGCGCTGGCCACGGCAGGGCTGGTGCCCGCGGACATCGATCTGGTGCTCGTCGCCACCTCCACCGCGATCGACCGGTCCCCGAGCATGGCGGCGCGGGTCGCGGCACGGCTCGGCATGGGCTCGCCCGCCGTGATGGACATCAACGTGGTGTGCTCCGGCTTCACGCACGCGCTGGCCACCGCCGACCACACGATCCGGGCCGGTGCGGCGACCCGGGCCCTGGTCATCGGCGCCGACAAGATGGCCGACATCGCGGACTGGACCGACCGCTCCACCTGCGTCCTGCTCGGCGACGGCGCGGGCGCGGCGGTCGTCACCGCCGACCCGACGGCCCCCGACACCCCGGACGGCCCCGGCATCGGACCGGTGCTGTGGGGCTCCGTGCCGGAGATGGGCAACGCGGTCCGGATCGAGGGGACGCCGCCGCGCTTCGCGCAGGAGGGCCAGTCCGTCTACCGCTGGGCCACCACCCAGCTACCCCCGATCGCCCGCCGGGTCTGCGAGAAGGCGGGCATCGCCCCGGAGGACCTGGCCGCCGTCGTCCTGCACCAGGCCAACCTGCGGATCATCGAGCCGGTCGCCCGCAAGATCGGCGCGGTCAACGCCGTCATCGCCCGGGATGTGGTGGACTCCGGCAACACCTCGGCCGCCTCCATCCCGATGGCCCTGTCCAAGCTGGTCGAGCGCGGCGAGGTCGCCTCCGGCGCGCCCGTCCTGCTCTTCGGGTTCGGCGGGAACCTCTCGTACGCGGGTCAGGTCATTCGCTGCCCCTGACCGTTTCCCGAGCGTCCGGGCGGCCTCTGACCGAGAGTCTTTGTCCTGAGTGTGGAGAAAGTTGGAGCGGATTCCTGCGCAACTTCTTCCCACTCCGGGAAAGCGCTGCTACGTTCCCCTCGAAAGCCCGACGGACTGGCGGATGTGGCGGGGAGGGACACGTGAGACGCATGACGGCACGACCCGCGAACGCGCATCAGGCGCGGCTGCTGCGACTGCTGCGCGACGGGGGCCCCAACTCCCGTGCGCAGCTGGGTGATCAGGTCGATCTGTCGCGCTCGAAGCTCGCCGTCGAGGTGGACCGGCTGCTGGAGACCGGCCTGGTGGTGGCCGACGGACTCGCCGCATCGCGCGGCGGGCGCCGCTCGCACAACATCCGGCTCGCTCCCGAACTGCGCTTCCTCGGGGTCGACATCGGCGCCACCTCGATCGACGTGGCCGTCACCAACGCGGAGTTGGAGGTCCTGGGACACCTCACCCACCCGATGGACGTGCGCGAGGGCCCCGTCGCCGTCTTCGAGCAGGTCCTGTCGCTGGCCGCCAAACTCCGGGCCTCCGGGCTCGCCGAGGGCTTCGACGGCGCGGGCATCGGGGTCCCCGGCCCCGTCCGCTTCCCCGAGGGCGTGCCGGTCGCGCCGCCGATCATGCCCGGCTGGGACGGCTTCCCGGTCCGCGAGGCGCTCAGCCAGGAGCTGGGCTGCCCCGTCATGGTCGACAACGACGTGAACCTCATGGCGATGGGGGAGCAGCACGCGGGCGTGGCCCGCTCCGTGGGCGACTTCCTCTGCGTCAAGATCGGCACCGGCATCGGCTGCGGCATCGTCGTCGGCGGTGAGGTCTACCGCGGTACGACCGGCAGCGCCGGGGACATCGGGCACATCCAGGTCGACCCGGACGGCCGGGCCTGCGCCTGCGGCAACAAGGGCTGCCTGGAGGCCCACTTCAGCGGTGCCGCCCTCGCCCGGGACGCGGAGGACGCGGCCCGGGAGGGCCGCTCGCCCGAGCTGGCCTCCCGGCTGGAGGCGGCGGGTCGCCTCACCGCCGCCGACGTGGCGGCCGCCGCCGCTGCCGGTGACGCCGCCGCGCTCGACCTGATCCGCGAGGGCGGCAATCGGCTCGGCCAGGTGATCGCCAGCCTGGTCAGCTTCTTCAATCCCGGTCTGGTGGTGATCGGCGGCGGGGTCACCGGCCTCGGTCACAACCTCCTCGCCAGTGTCCGCACCCAGGTCTACAAGCAGTCCCTGCCCCTGGCCACCGGCAATCTCCCCATCGTGCTGGGCGAGTTGGGGCCCACCGCCGGAGTGATCGGCGCGGCCCGGCTCATCAGCGACCACCTCTTCTCACCGGCCTGACCACAGGGCCGTACGCACCACCGCATCGGTCAGGTACCCGGCGTCAGCCAGGTACTAGTCAGCACTGGCCCGGTACTGGTCAGGCACTAGTCAGGTACTCGTCAGGTACTCGCTCCTCAGGTACCACTCAGCAGCCGTTCGCGGTGCCGCCGGCTCCACGGCACCTCCAGCCCTGCGCCCTGTCCGCTCACCGGCCCTCCCCGGCCCCTCGGCACCGCCCGAGCAGGGGAGACCCCATTCGCCGAGGGGATTCGTCATGGCACCAGAACCACCCCTGCTCACCATGTCCGGCATCACCAAGCTCTTCCCGGGCGTCCGCGCCCTGGACGGCGTCGACCTGGAGGTCCAGGCCGGCGAGGTCCACTGCCTCCTCGGCCAGAACGGTGCGGGCAAGTCCACCCTCATCAAGGTGCTCGCCGGAGCCCACCAACCGAACGACGGCGAGATCACCTGGCGCGGCGAAACCGTCCAGCTCAAGTCGCCGATCGCCGCCATGCGCCTGGGCATCGCCACCATCTACCAGGAACTCGACCTGGTCGAGGGCCTGTCGGTCGCCGAGAACGTCTTCCTCGGCCACGAGCCGACCAGCGCCGGCTTCATCGTCCGTACGGGAGAGGGCCGTTCCGCCGCGAAGGCGCTCCTCGCGCGTCTCGGGCACCCGGAGATCGACCCCGCCCGGCACGTCGGGGGCCTCTCCGCCGCCCAGCAGCAGATCGTCTCCATGGCGCGGGCCCTCTCGCACGACGTCCGGCTCATCGTGATGGACGAGCCCTCCGCGGCCCTCGACCCCGACGAGGTCGACAACCTCTTCCGGATCGTCGACGGCCTCACCGCCGACGGCGTGGCCGTCGTCTACATCTCGCACCGCCTGGAGGAGATCCGCCGCATCGGCGACCGGGTCACCGTCATCAAGGACGGCAGGACCGTGGCCGTCGGGCTGCCCGCCGCCGACACACCCACCCGCGACATCGTTGCCATGATGACCGGCCGGGACGTCGCCTATGTCTTCCCGCCGCGCCCCGAGGAGCCGGCCGCCGCCACCACCGAACCCGTACTCCGGGTCCAAGGGCTGTCCCGCAAGGGCGAGTTCGCGCCCGTCGACCTGGAACTGCGGCCCGGCGAGATCGTCGGCCTCGCCGGACTCGTCGGCTCGGGACGCTCCGAGATCCTGGAGACCATCTACGGAGCCCGTAAGGCGTCCACCGGGACGGTCACCGTCGCCGGAGAACAGCTCCGCCCCGGCAGCGTCCGCGCGGCCGTCGCCGCGGGTATCGGCCTCGCGCCGGAGGAACGCAAGGCGCAGGCCCTGCTGATGACCGAGTCGGTCACCCGTAACGTCTCCGTCTCCTCCCTCTCCCGCTTCGCCCGGATCGGCTGGATCGACCGGGGCGGGGAGCGGAAGGCCGCGCGGAGCGCCACCCGTGAGCTGCAGATGCGGCCCGACAATCCGGACGCCGCCGTCCGAACCCTCTCCGGCGGCAACCAGCAGAAAGCCGTCCTCGCCCGCTGGCTGCTGCGCGGCTGCCGGGTCCTGCTGCTGGACGAACCCACCCGTGGCGTCGACGTCGGCGCGCGCGCCGAGCTCTACGCCGTGATCCGCCGGCTGGCCGACGAAGGCCTCGCCGTACTGCTCGTCTCCAGCGAAGTGCCCGAGGTCCTGGGCCTCGCCGACCGGGTGCTGGTGCTCCGCGAGGGCCAGGTCGTCCACACGGCCCCCGCCCAGGAGCTCGACGAGCACCGCGTACTCGACCTCGTGATGGAAGGGAGCCCGACGCCATGACACAGCCCGCCCCGTCGGCGCAGCACAACGGGCCGGACAAGGGGGCCCTCACCGGCCCCTCCGACACGCCGCCCCAGAAGTCGGGCGGTGGCACGCCGGCCCTCGGTCTGCGGCTCGACGTCCGGATCCTGTCCCTGCTCGGCGTCCTGGCCGCCCTGATCCTGGTCGGCGGCATCACCGAACCGGACGCCTTCCTGGACACCGGCAACCTCCAGCTCATCCTGACCCAGGCGTCCGTCATCGGCGTCGTCACCGTCGGTATGACCTTCGTCATCATCAGCGGGGGCATCGACCTCTCCGTCGGCGCCATGGTCGCCCTCGCCTCGGTGTGGGCGACGACCCTGGCCACCCAGGAGTACGGCTTCGCGGGCATCGCGTTCACCGCGGTCATCGTCGGCCTCGCCGCCGGACTCGTGAACGGCGTCCTCATCGCGTACGGCGGCATGGTCCCGTTCATCGCGACGCTGGCCATGCTCGCCTCGGCCCGCGGGCTCGCCCTCCAGATCACCGACGGCAAGACCCAGATCGTCACCGTGGACTCGGTCCTGGAACTCGGCCTGCCCGACTCCTACATCCTGGGCATCCCGCCGCTGGTCATCATGTTCGCCGTGGTCACCGTCGTCGGCTGGCTGATCCTGAACCGGACCACCTTCGGCCGCCGCACCGTCGCCGTCGGCGGCAACGCCGAGGCCGCCCGGCTCGCCGGGATCGACGTCCGCCGCCAGCGCCTCTACCTCTACCTGCTGTCCGGGCTGTGCTGCGGCATCGCCGCCTTCATGCTGATCGTGCTCGCCGGTTCCGGCCAGAACACCAACGGCAACCTGTACGAGCTCGACGCCATCGCCGCCGCGATCATCGGCGGGACCCTGCTCAGCGGCGGACGGGGCACCATCGTCGGCTCCGTCCTCGGTGTCCTGATCTTCACCACCATCACCAACATCTTCGCGCTCAACAACCTCCAGAGCGACGTCCAGCAGATCGCCAAGGGCGCCATCATCGTCGCCGCGGTCCTCGTCCAGCGCCGCACCATGCGCGGCAGGGATACCTGAGCACCCCCGCGCCCCCCGGCCCCTGAACAAACCCCCCGCACCCGCACCTCGTAGCACCCACCGGATGAAGGGTCAGACCGTCATGCCAGAAACCAGCCGCAGAGGGCTGCTGTTCGGAACCGCCGCCGTCTCCGCGGGCGCGCTCCTCACCGCCTGCACCAGCAACGAGCCCAAGAAGACCGAGCCCGCCGGCAACAGCGCCCCCGCCGACGACAAGCCGGGCAAGGCCGTCACCATCGGCTTCTCCGGGCCGCAGGCCGACCACGGCTGGGCCAACGCCATCAACGTGAACGCCAAGTCCCGGGCGGAGACGTACTCCGACGTGACCCTGGAGACCACCGAGGGCTCCAACGACACCGCCACCCAGATCGGCCAGATCAAGACCCTCATCAACAAGAAGGTCGACGTCCTCGTCGTTCTTCCCGCCGACGGCAAGGCCCTCACCCAGGTCGGCCTGGAGGCCATGAGGGCGGGCATCCCCGTCGTCAACCTGGACCGCATCTTCGCCTCCCCGCAGGCCTACCGCTGCTGGGTCGGCGGCGACAACTACGGCATGGGCCTCAACGCCGGGCACTACATCGGCGAGCAGCTCAAGGACAAGGCGAACGCCAAGGTCGTCGAGCTCGCCGGGATCGACAACCTGGAGCTGACCAAGCAGCGCAGCCAGGGCTTCGCCGACGCCCTCAAGAACTACTCCAACATCAAGCTGGTGGCCCGTCAGGCGGCCGACTTCACCGTCGAGTCGGGCCAGGCGAAGATGGCGCAACTCCTCCAGGCACAGAAGCAGTTCGACGCCCTGTGGAACCACGACGACGACCAGGGCGTCGGCGCGCTCCGCGCCATCGAGCAGGCGGGCCGCGACGAGTTCATCATGGTCGGCGGCGCCGGAGCCAAGTCCGCGATGGACGCCATCAAGGCCGACGACTCGGTGATCAAGGCCACCGTCCTCTACCCGCCGACGATGGCCGCGTCCGCGATCGACCTCGCACGGGCACTGGGGCAGGGCAAGGGTGTCAGCGGCCTCTCCGAGATGGAGATCCCGACCTCCCTGACCCTGTACTCCGCGGTCGTGACGAAGGACAACATCGACCAGTACCTGCCGACGGGCTTCAACTGACCGGGACTCCGGGGGGTGCTCGGAGCGCACCCCCCGGCCCGTTACCGCACATCGACGAGGAGGAAGTCCGCATGGCCCGTAGTCAAGAGACGGAAACGCAAGGCCCGGCACCGTCGCCGCAGGAGGCGCCGGGAACGCTCGGGGTCGGCATGGTCGGATACGCGTTCATGGGCGCCGCCCACTCGCAGGGCTGGCGCACCGCGGGACACGTCTTCGACCTGCCCCTGCGGCCCGCTCTCGCCGCGATCTGCGGACGCGACCGTGCGGCGGTCGACGCCGCGGCGGCCCGGCACGGCTGGGCCGCCGCGGAGACCGACTGGCGGGCACTGATCGCCCGGGACGACGTCCAGCTGATCGACATCTGCACCCCCGGCGACAGCCATGCGGAGATCGCCATCGCCGCCCTGGAGGCGGGCAAGCACGTCCTGTGCGAGAAGCCGCTCGCCAACACCGTCGCCGAGGCGGAGGCGATGGTCCGCGCCGCCGAGGCGGCCTCCGCCCGCGGGCAGGTGGCGATGGTGGGCTTCAACTACCGCAAGGTGCCGGCGATCTCCTTCGCCCGGCAGCTCATCGCGGAGGGCCGGCTCGGCCGGCTGCGCCATGTGCGCGCCACCTACCTCCAGGACTGGTTGGTGGACCCGGCCTCCCCGCTCACCTGGCGGCTCAAGCGCGAGCACGCCGGGTCCGGCGCGCTCGGCGACCTCGGTGCCCACATCGTCGACCTCGCCCAGTATCTTTCGGGCGAACTGCTCACCGGGGTGTCCGCCGTCGCCGAGACCTTCGTACGGGAGAGGCCGCTGCTCTCCGGGGCGTCCGCCGGGCTCTCCGGCAGCGCCGACACGGTGGAGCGGGGCGAGGTGACCGTCGACGACGCGGCGATCTTCACCGGCCGCCTCGCCTCCGGCGCACTGGCCTCCTTCGAGGCGACCCGGATGGCGGCGGGACGCAAGAACGCCCTGCGCCTGGAGATCAACGGGGAGCTGGGCTCCCTCGCCTTCGACCTGGAGCGGCTCAACGAGCTGTCCTTCCACGACCACACCGAACCCGCCGCCACCGCGGGCTTCCGCCGCGTCCTCGTCACCGAGCCCGAGCACCCCTACCTGGAGGCCTGGTGGCCGCCGGGCCACGGCCTCGGCTACGAGCACACCTTCGTCCACCAGGCCCGCGACGTGGTCCACACGATCGCCGACGGCACCGCGCCCGTACCGTCGTTCGCGGACGGGCTCCAGGTGCAGCGGGTGCTCGCCGCCGTGGAGGAGAGCGCCGCCAAGAACTCCGTGCACACCCCGGTCCCGTCCTCGTAACCCAGGAGGTAGCCGCCCATGCCCCGCCCCTTCACCCTGTTCACCGGCCAGTGGGCCGACCTCCCGCTGGAGGAGGTCTGCAAGCACGCCCGGGACTTCGGCTACGACGGTCTCGAACTCGCTTGCTGGGGAGACCACTTCGAGGTCGACAAAGCGCTGTCCGACCCCGGATACCTGGACAGCAGGCACCAACTGCTCGACAGGTACGGGCTGAAGTGCTTCGCGATCTCCAACCACCTGGTCGGCCAGGCCGTCTGCGACCACCCGATCGACGAACGCCACCAGGGCATCCTGCCCGGCCGCATCTGGGGCGACGGCGAGCCCGAAGGCGTACGGCAACGGGCCGCCGCCGAGATCGCGGACACCGCCCGGGCGGCCGCCGCCTTCGGGGTGGACACGGTCATCGGGTTCACCGGCTCCTCGATCTGGCACCTCGTCGCGATGTTCCCGCCCGTCCCGCCGCACATGATCGAGCGGGGCTACGAGGACTTCGCCGAGCGCTGGAACCCGATCCTGGACGTCTTCGACGCCGAGGGGGTGCGCTTCGCCCACGAGGTGCACCCGAGCGAGATCGCGTACGACTACTGGACCACCAAGCGTGCCCTGGAAGCGGTGGACCACCGGCCCGCGTTCGGGCTGAACTTCGACCCCAGCCACTTCGTCTGGCAGGACCTCGACCCCGTGGGCTTCCTCTACGACTTCCGCGACCGGATCTACCACGTGGACTGCAAGGAGGCCCGCAAGCGCCTCGACGGCCGCAACGGCCGCCTCGGCTCGCACCTTCCCTGGGGCGACCCCCGGCGCGGCTGGGACTTCGTCTCCGCCGGTCACGGTGACGTGCCCTGGGAGGACGTCTTCCGGATGCTCCGGTCCATCGGCTACGAGGGCCCGGTCTCCGTGGAGTGGGAGGACGCCGGCATGGACCGGCTGACGGGTGCTCCGGAAGCGCTCGCCAGCCTCAAGCGGTTCGACTTCGACCCGCCGTCGGCCTCCTTCGACGCGGCCTTCGGCGGCGGCGAGTAGCGCGGACACCCCAGCCCCGGGGGCATGACCCGAAAGACGGCCTCCCAACCCCCCGGGGCTGCCTCGCGCTGCCCGAAAACTCCTTTGTCCTGGCGGAAGCAGAAGTTCGACTTACCTGTCGCACAAGGGCTTTCCGTCGAGGACGAACAGGTCTACCGTCCATTTCGTGTACACGACATGACTCGCGTCACCGGGGTCGCTCTCGTCCCTGGTGACGCATGCGCGGCAGTCCCCGCGCGGCACGGCACGGCTACACCCGCCCGTACAACCGGCACTCCCCGGAGGACCTACGTGCACAGAACCAGAAAGCGGCTCCTGGCCCGGACCCGGGTCCGTAAATCGCTCGCGCTGTTCACCGGCGGCCTGCTCGCCGCCGCCACCCTGACCCTCGGCTCCGCCCCCGGCGCCACCGCCCACCCGGGACACCCCGGGCACGACGAGCCCGTGGCGGAGGACTTCCAGCAGGTCACCCTGGCCAAGGGTGCCGAGGAGACCGGCGAGCCCATGTCGCTCGCGGTCCTCCCGGACCGCAGCGTGCTGCACACCTCGCGCAGCGGCGAGCTGCGGATCACCGACAGCGCCGGCAACACCAAGATCTCCGGCACCCTCCCCGTGTACACGCACGACGAGGAAGGCCTCCAAGGCGTCGGCGTCGACCCCGACTTCGCCGAGAACCGCGCGATCTACCTCTTCTACGCACCGCCGATGGACACCCCCGCGGGCGACGCCCCGGAGACCGGCACCGCCGCCGACTTCGCGAAGTTCGAGGGCGTCAACCGGCTCTCCCGCTTCGTCCTCAACGAGGACGGCACCCTCGACACCGCCAGCGAGAAGAAGGTCCTGGACGTCGCCACCTCGCGCGGCACCTGCTGCCACGTCGGCGGCGACATCGACTTCGACGCCGAGGGCAACCTCTACCTCTCCACCGGCGACGACACCAACCCCTTCGCCTCCGACGGCTTCACCCCGATCGACGAACGCCCCGACCGCAACCCGGCGTTCGACGCCCGCCGCACCTCGGGCAACACCAACGACCTGCGCGGCAAGATCCTGCGCATCAAGGTCGCCGAGGACGGCTCGTACACCGTTCCGGAGGGGAACCTCTTCGCGCCCGGGACGGACAAGACGCGCCCCGAGATCTACGCGATGGGCTTCCGCAACCCGTTCCGCTTCTCCGTCGACCAGGCCACCGGCACCGTGTACGTCGGCGACTACGGCCCCGACGCCGGCGCGGCCGACCCCAAGCGGGGACCCGCCGGGAAGGTGGAGTTCGCCAAGGTGACGAAGGCCGCCAACTTCGGCTGGCCCTTCTGCGTCGGCGACAACGAGCCGTACATCGACTACGACTTCGGCACCAAGGCATCGGGCGCCGCCTTCGACTGCGCCGCCCCGAAGAACGAGTCCCCGCACAACACCGGACTCGTCGACCTGCCGCCGGCCGAGGCCGCGTGGATCCCGTACGACGGTGGCTCCGTGCCCGAGTTCGGCACCGGCTCCGAGTCCCCGATGGGCGGCCCCGTCTACCGCTACGACGCGGACCTGGACTCCCCGGTGAAGTTCCCCGAAGCCTACGACGGCGACTTCTTCGCCGGTGAGTTCGGCCGTCAGTGGATCAAGCGCATCGAGCAGGACGCCGACGGCGGCGTCCAGTCGATCAACGACGTGCCGTGGTCCGGCACGCAGATCATGGACATGGCATTCGGCCCGGACGGGGCCCTGTACGTCCTCGACTACGGCCTCGCCTGGTTCGGTGGCGACGAGAACTCCGCGCTCTACCGCATCGAGAACGCCACCGGAGGCCGCTCGCCCATCGCCGAGGCCTCGGCGAACAAGACGTCGGGCACCGCACCTCTGAAGGTGAAGTTCTCCTCGGCCGGCACGGCGGACGGCGACGACGACCCGCTCACCTACGCCTGGGACTTCGGGGACGGCGGAGCGTCCACCGCCGCCGACCCGACGTACACGTACAAGAAGAACGGCACCTACACCGCCACCCTCACCGCCGAGGACCCCACCGGCCGCACCGGCTCCGCCAGCGTCCACGTGACCGTCGGCAACACCGCCCCGACCGTGGAGCTGGTGCTCCCCGAGGACGGCCAGCTCTTCGAGTTCGGTGACGCCGTGCCGTTCAAGGTGAACGTCAGCGACCCGGAGGACGGGACCATCGACTGCTCCAAGGTCGAGGTCAAGTTCACCCTGGGCCACGACAGCCACGGCCACGACATCACCACCGAGCACGGCTGCGAGGGCACCATCAAGACCGCCATGGAAGGCGGCCACGACCCCAACGCCAACATCTACGGCGGCATCTCGGCCTCCTACACCGACAACGGCGGCGGCGGCCAGGCCAAGCTGACCGGCAAGGACGCCTCCCGGCTCCAGCCCAAGCACCGCCAGGCCGAGCACTTCGACGCCTCCTCGGGCGTCACCACCCCGAACAAGTCCAGCGCGCACGGCGGCAAGACCGTCGGCGACATCCACAACGACGACTGGATCTCCTTCAAGACGTACGTCCTGGGATCCACCACCAAGCTCACCGCCCGCGTCTCGTCGGCCGGCTCCGGCGGCTTCCTCGAAGTGCGCGCCGGATCGCCCACCGGCAAGATCCTCGGCTCGGGCCCCGTGCCCGTGACCGGCAGCTGGGACACCTTCCAGGACATCGACATCCCGCTGCGCGGAGCGCCCAAGAAGCAGACCGAGCTCTTCCTGGTCTTCAAGGGCGGCGACGGAGCGCTCTACGACGTCGACGACTTCGAACTGTCCAACACCCCCGTCGACAAGACGGCCAAGCGCGTCCTGGTCTTCTCCAAGACCGCCGGCTTCCGCCACGACTCGATCCCCACGGGCATCGCGGCACTGAAGGAGATCGGCAAGGACACGAACATCACGGTCGACTCCACCGAGTCCGCGGCCCAGTTCACCACCAGCAACCTGGCCCGCTACGACGCCGTCGCGTTCCTCTCCACCACCGGTGACGTCCTCAACGCCGAGCAGCAGAAGGCGTTCGAGAACTACGTCGCCACCGGCGGCGGTTACGTCGGCATCCACGCCGCCGCCGACACCGAGTACGACTGGGAGTTCTACGGCGGCCTCGTCGGCGCCTACTTCGACTCCCACCCGCAGATCCAGCCCGCCACCGTCCGCGTGGAGGACCACGACCATCCCGCGACCGCCCACCTGGACGAGGAGTGGCAGCGCACCGACGAGTGGTACAACTACGGCACCAACCCCCGGGACAAGGCCAAGGTCCTCGCCACACTGGACGAGACCACCTACACCGGCGGGAACATGAAGGGCGATCACCCGATCTCCTGGTGCCAGACCTACGAGGGCGGCCGCTCCTTCTACACCGGCCTCGGCCACACCAAGGAGTCCTACGCCGAGCCGGCCTTCCGCAGCCACGTGCTGGGCGGCCTGCGCTACGCCACCGGTCAGGTCAAGGCCGACTGCAAGCCGGACAAGGACTACCGGCCCATCTTCAACGGCAGGACGCTGGACGGCTGGAAGCAGGCGGGCCCGGGGAAGTTCTCCGTCAGCGACGGAGCCCTGCACTCCGAGGGCGGCATGGGCCTGCTCACCTACCAGGCCAAGGAGCTGAAGTCGTACTCGCTGAAGCTCGACTGGAAGATGACCGGCGACGACAACTCCGGCATCTTCGTGGGCTTCCCGGAGTCCGACGACCCGTGGTCGGCGGTCAACAACGGGTATGAGATCCAGATCGACGCCACCGACGCCGCCGACCGCACCACCGGCGCCGTCTACACCTTCAAATCCGCCAACATCAAGGCCCGTGACCGCGTCCTGCGGCCGCCGGGACAGTGGAACAGCTACGAGATCAAGGTCCAGGGCGAACGTCTGCAGATCTTCCTCAACGGAGCGAAGATCAACGACTTCACCAACACCGACCCGGCCCGCAGTCTGAAGGACGGCTACATCGGCCTCCAGAACCACGGAGCCGACGACCAGGTGTCCTTCCGCAACATCCAACTGAAGGAGCTGCCCTCGAAGTAGGGCGGCCGCCTCTGCCGACGACGGGCGGGGGAAGCACACACACCTTCCCCCGCCCGTCGTCCTCCACCCCCGACATCCCCCCAGGGAGGCAGCCCGTGACCGCACGCGCCGATCGTGAAGGCCGAACCGACGCCCCAGGCCGCAGCAATGCCCCGAGCCCCTCGGAGGCCACCGGCTCCGCAGGGCCCGCGGGCCGCACCGGCGTCTGGTTCATCGGAGCACGCGGCTCCGTGGCGACCACCGCCACCGCGGGCTGCGCCGCCATCGCCGCGGGCCTGCACCCGCCGACCGGCATGGTCACCGAGACGCCTCCCTTCGCCGACAGCCGCCTGCCCGCCCTGACCAGCCTGGTCTTCGGCGGCCACGACACCCTCGACTGCCCGCTGGCCAAGCGGGCCGAGGCCCTGGCCGACGGCGGCGTACTGCCGCACGGACTGCCCTCCGCCGTACGCGCCGAACTCGACGCCGCCGACGCGGAGATCCGCCCCGGCGGACCGCTCCCCGGCGACACCCGCACCGACCAGGAGCTCATCGCCGCGTTCGCCGCCGACCTCACCGACTTCGCCCACCGCCACGACCTGGCCCGGACCGTCGTCGTCAACGTCGCCTCCACCGAACCCGCGCCAGGACCCGACGACACCCGGCTGCCCGCCAGCTCGCTCTACGCGGCCGCCGCCCTGCGGGCCGGCTGCTCCTACGCCAACTTCACCCCGTCCACCGGACTGCGCACCCCCGCGCTCACCGACACCGTCGGCGCCGGCGGACTTCCCCACGCCGGACGCGACGGCAAGACCGGCCAGACGCTGCTCCGTTCCGTGCTCGCCCCGATGTTCCTCCAGCGCGCCCTCGCCGTACGGGCGTGGTCCGGGTCGAACCTGCTGGGCGGCGGCGACGGAGCGGCGCTGGCCGATCCTGCGGCCGCGGCGGCCAAGAACGCCGGCAAGGAACGCGTCCTCGCCGACACCTTCGGCGCCGCCCCCGAGGGCGAGGTGCACATCGACGACGTGCCCGCTATGGGGGACTGGAAGACCGCCTGGGACCACATCGCCTTCGACGGCTTCCTCGGCTCCCGCATGATCCTCCAGACCATCTGGCAGGGCTGCGACTCGGCCCTCGCGGCCCCGCTGGTCCTGGACCTGGCACGGCTGCTCGCCCGCGCCCACGAGGCCGGGATCAGCGGCCCGCTGCCGGAACTCGGCTTCTACTTCAAGGACCCGGACGGCGGCACCTCGGCGGCACTCGCCGAGCAGTACGCCACCTTGCTCACCTTCGCCGAGCGCCTGCGGGACCGGGCGTGAGGTGGCGACGGAACGCCCTCCCGGCCGTTCTCGTCTCCGCCCTGTCGGTACTCCCGGCCGGCCGGCGCAGCGGTGTGGCGCACGGCGTGGGAACGACCGCCGTGACCGATGATCGTCTGTCCGGTGCGGGTGGGACTGCACCCGCACCGGACAGGCCCGGACCGACCCCCACGGGCCGGAACGGGGAGCGGAGCGCGGACACCGCCGGCCGGGCGGACACGGCATCCGGGCGGCGCGCGCCCCGGGAGCGGCTGCGGGCCTGGGCGGAACTGCTGCGGGTCTCCGCCCTGTTCTCCGTGCCCGGGGACGCCCTGGCGGGCGCGGCGGCGGTGGGGCGCCGGCCCGGCCGGGGCACCGCCCTGGCGATGGGCGCGTCGCTGTGCCTGTACGAGGCCGGCATGGCCCTCAACGACTGGGCCGACCGCGACGAGGACGCCGTGGACCGCCCGCACCGCCCGATCCCCTCGGGCCGGATCAGCCCGGGGGCGGCCCTGGGCGCGGCCGGGGCGCTGACCGCGGCGGGCCTCGCCCTGGCGGCCCGGGCCGGCCGGCCCGCGCTGGGTGTCGCCACGGGCCTGGCCGCCACGGTCTGGGCCTACGACCTGCACCTCAAGCACACGAAGGCGGGCCCGGCGGCCATGGCGGCGGCCCGCTCGCTGGACCTGCTGCTGGGTGCGACGGCGACGGCCACGGCACCGGTGACGGGGTTCGGCACGCCGCGAGGGGGAGGCCGCTCCGACAACGTTGCCGGAGCGGCGGCCCCGGCAGCGCCGCGTGGCGGCCTGGCCGCATGCCTGCCCGCCCTGCCCGCCTCGCTGGTGCTCGGGGCCCACACCTACGGCGTCACCGCCGTATCGCGCCACGAGGCGCAGGGCGGCTCCACCGGCACCCCGCTCGCGGTGCTGGCCACGACGACGGCACTCGCGGCAGCGGTGCTGCGGGAGTCCTGGGAGTCCCGGGGACCGGCCCCCGACCGGCCCGGTGCGACGAGGTCCGGCACCTACGCCGACGTCAACACCTACGCCGACGTCAACACCTAC
Source organism: Streptomyces sp. NPDC102283 (assembly GCF_044766265.1). NCBI lineage: Bacteria > Bacillati > Actinomycetota > Actinomycetes > Kitasatosporales > Streptomycetaceae > Streptomyces > Streptomyces sp. NPDC102283. The sequence continues at coordinate 113,086 of NZ_JBIWLQ010000014.1, read as the reverse complement.
GCCGTCGCGCGGCGTCTCGACGCGGGCCCGCTCGGAAAGGTCACCGATCCCGCCCGACTCCTGGTCATCGCGCTCACCGGCGCCTATCTCCGCACCGCCGGACCACCTCTCCTGCACGCCGCGCTCAACCCGTCCCCGCCCCTGACCCAGCGCGCGGTCGGCGGGGGCATCCGGGCCATGATCCCGCTCCAGGCCGCGCTCGCCGCCCGCGCCGGGGCACCCGTCACCGCTCTCGCCGTCATGGGCCTGGTCCCCCTCGCCCGCAGCCTCGCACGGAAGGTGAGCCCCACATGACCCTCCACCTCGGATACGGCACCAACGGGCTCACCGACCTGCGCCTCGACGACGCCCTCGGCCTCCTCGCCGACCTCGGCTACGAGGGCGTCGGCCTGACCCTGGACCACATGCACCTGGACCCCATGGCCCCGGACCTCTCCGAACGCACCCGCCGGGTCCGGCGCCGGCTCACCTCCCTCGGGCTCCGGGTCACCGTGGAGACCGGCGCCCGCTATGTCCTCGACCCGCGCCGCAAGCACGGCCCCTCCCTCCTCGACCCGGACCCCGACGCCCGGGCCGCCCGCACCGCGCTGCTGGTCCGCGCCGTCGACGTGGCCGCCGAACTCGGCGCGCACGCCGTCCACTGCTTCAGCGGCATCACCCCGCCCGGCGCCTCGGCGGACACCGCGTGGAAGCGGCTCACCGAGGCGATCACCCCCGTACTCGAAGCCGCCGACCGGTCCGGCATCCCCCTCGCCGTCGAGCCCGAACCCGGCCACCTCCTCGCCACCCTCGCCGACTTCCACCACCTGCGGGCCCTGCTCGGCGACCCGGGCCCGCTCGGCCTCACCCTCGACATCGGCCACTGCCAGTGTCTGGAGGAGGCGACACCCCTGGAGTGCGCCAAGCAGGCCGCCCCCTGGCTCCGGCACGTCCAGATCGAGGACATGCGGCGCGGAGTCCACGAACACCTGCCGTTCGGCGAGGGGGAGATCGACTTCCCACCCCTGCTCGCCGCCCTGGCCGCCTCGGACTACCGGGGCCTCACCGTCGTCGAACTGCCCCGCCACTCCCACGCGGGCCCCGAGTTGGCCCGCGCCTCGATCGACTTCCTGCACGACGCCATGACGCGCGGTACCGCACCCCAGGGAGCCGCCCCGTGCTGAAGTCCCGCGAGGAACTCGACGCCGAACTCGCCGGAGCCGCCCGGGCCTGGCTCGACGAGGCCCTGGCCGAGGCCGCCCACGCCGCCGCCACGCCCGACGGCCCCGGCCGGGAGGCGACCGGCCCCTACACCTCCCCGCCGTGGGAGCTGCGCTACGCCGCCGCCGGCCGGCACTGCGGACTGGAGCACGCCGACTCCGTACGCTCCCTCCTGCTCGTCGAGGCCCGCGCCACGCTGCCCTCCGTCACCCGGCTCTACGGACAGGGCACCGCCGCCGAACGCCGCGCCGTCCTGCTCACCCTGCACCGCCTCGACCTCGGCGACACCGCGCTCCCGCTCGTCGAGGACGCCCTGCGTGCCAACGACACCCGGCTGGTCGCCGCGGCCGTCGGCCCCTACGCCGCCGACCACCTGGACACGCACGCCTGGCGGCACGCCGTACTGAAGTGCCTGTTCACCGAGGTGCCGGTGGCGGCCGTCGCCCGGCTCGGCGACCGGGCCCGGGGAGACACCGAACTCGCCCGCATGCTCGGCGACTTCGCGGCCGAACGCACCGCCGCCGGCCGCACCGTCCCCGAAGACCTGCGCACGGTCCTCGACCTCACCGCCCCGGCCGACGCGGGCGCCCACCGGGCCCCGCCGGCCGCGGCTCCCAACGCCCCCGCCCCCACGGAGGAGTCCTGATGCGCATCTTCGACCCCCACATCCACATGACCTCCCGCACCACCGACGACTATCGGGCGATGTACGACGCGGGCGTCCGCGCGCTCGTCGAACCCTCCTTCTGGCTCGGCCAGCCCCGCACCTCGCCCGCCAGCTTCTTCGACTACTTCGACGCGCTCCTCGGCTGGGAGCCCTTCCGCGCCTCCCAGTACGGCATCGCGCACCACTGCACGCTCGCCCTCAACCCCAAGGAGGCGAACGACCCCCGCTGCACCCCCGTCCTGGACGCGCTGCCCCGCTACCTCGAAAAGGACGGGGTCGTCGCCGTCGGCGAGATCGGCTACGACTCCATGACCCCGGCCGAGGACCACGCGCTGGCCGCCCAGCTCCAGCTCGCCGCCGACCACGGGCTGCCCGCCCTCGTCCACACCCCGCACCGCGACAAGCTCGCCGGTCTGCACCGCACCATCGACGTCATCCGCGAATCGAACCTCCCCCCGGAGCACGTTCTGCTCGACCACCTCAATGAGACAACGGTGAAGGCCGCCACCGACAGCGGCTCCTGGGCCGGATTCTCCATCTACCCGGACACCAAGATGGACGAGGACCGGATGGTCACCATCCTCCAGAACCACGGCACCGAGAAGATGATCGTCAACTCGGCCGCCGACTGGGGAAAGAGCGACCCCCTCAAGACCCGCAAGGTCGCCGACGCCATGCTGAAGGCCGGCTTCACCGAGGACGACGTCGACAAGGTCCTGTGGCGCAACCCGGTCGCCTTCTACGGCCAGAGCGGCCGCCTACAGCTCGACGTGCCGAGGCCGCAGAGCCTCCACGAGGGCAACTCCATCCTGCGCGGCGGGGAGTGAGGCGGTCATGCGCTTCCGTCACCCGGACGGCTCGACGGTCCACCTCGCCTACTGCACCAACGTCCACCCGGCCGAAACCCTGGGCGGCGTCCGCGCCCAGCTCCGCGACCACTGCGAACCCGTCCGCCGCAGGCTCGGCCGGGACCGGCTCGGCATCGGCCTCTGGCTCGCCCGGGACGCGGCCCGCACCCTGATCAACGACCCCGCCGAACTCCGCGCGCTGCGCGCCGAACTCGACAGCCGCGGCCTCGAAGTGGTCACCCTCAACGGCTTTCCCTACGAAGGGTTCGGCTCCGACGAGGTCAAGTACCGGGTCTACCGGCCGGACTGGACCGAACCCGACCGCCTCGCCCACACCACCGACCTCGCCCGCCTCCTGGCCGCCCTCCTCCCGGACGACGCCACCGAAGGCACCATCTCCACCCTGCCGCTCGCCTGGCGCACCCCCTACGACGGCGACCCCGGGGCGGCCCGCACCGCACGCGCCGCCCTCACCACACTCGCCCAGCGCCTCGACGCCCTGGCCGAACTCACCGGCAAGTCCATCCGCGTCGGCCTCGAACCGGAACCGGGCTGCACGGTCGAGACCACCGCCGACGCCATCGCCCCGCTCACCGACGTGGCCCACGACCGGATCGGCATCTGCGTCGACACCTGCCACCTCGCCACCTCCTTCGAGGACCCCGCAACCGCCCTCGACGCCCTGGCCGCCGCCGGCGTCCGCGTCGTCAAGTCCCAGCTCTCCGCCGCCCTGCACGCCGACCACCCCCACCTTCCGGAGGTCCGCGCCGCGCTCGCCGCGTTCGCCGAACCCCGCTTCCTGCACCAGACCCGCACCCGCACCGCCGCCGGGCTGCGCGGCACCGACGACCTGGACGAAGCCGTCGCCGGCCGGGCGCTCCCGGACAGCACACCCTGGCGCGCCCACTTCCACGTGCCGCTCCACGCACCCCCGGCGCCCCCGCTGACCTCGACGCTGCCCGTGCTCCGCGACACGCTCACCCGGCTCGTCGGCGGACCCGTGCCCCTGACCCGGCACCTGGAGGTGGAGACGTACACCTGGCAGGCGCTGCCGGCCGAGCTGCGTCCCCGCACCCGCACCCAGCTCGCCGACGGCATCGCCGCCGAACTCACCCTCGCCCGCGACCTCCTGGTCGACCTCGGCCTCAAGGAACTGCCATGACCGACGAAGCCGCCCCCGGCCCCACCCCGCTCCTGGTCCTCGACGTCGTCGGCCTCACCCCGCAGCTCCTGGCCCATATGCCGAACCTCCGGGCCATGGGGGAGCAGGGCGCGAAGGCACCGCTCTCCACCGTCCTGCCGGCCGTCACCTGCGCCGCCCAGTCGACCTTCCTCACCGGCACGATGCCCGCCGAACACGGCATCGTCGCCAACGGCTGGTACTTCCGCGAGCTCGGCGACGTCCTGCTGTGGCGCCAGCACAACGGGCTCGTCGAGGGCGACAAACTGTGGGACGCGGCCCGCCGCGCCCACCCCGGCTACACCGTCGCCAACATCTGCTGGTGGTACGCCATGGGCGCCGACACCGACTGGACGGTCACCCCGCGCCCCGTCTACTACGCCGACGGCCGCAAGGAACCCGACTGCTACACCCGGCCGCCCGCCCTGCACGACGAACTGACGGACAAGCTCGGCACGTTCCCCCTCTTCCACTTCTGGGGCCCCGGCGCCGACCTCGTCTCCTCCCAGTGGATCATCGACGCCACCCGGCACGTCATCGCCACCCGCACGCCCGACCTCGCCCTCTGCTACCTCCCGCACCTCGACTACGACCTCCAGCGCTTCGGCCCCGACGACCCCCGTTCCCACCGGGCCGCCGCCGAACTGGACCGGGCCATGGCCCCGCTGCTGGCCGACGCCCGCGCCGAGGGACGTACCGTCGTCGCGCTCTCCGAATACGGCATCACCCGCGTCGACCGTCCGATCGACATCAACCGCGCCCTGCGCCGGGCGGGGCTCCTGGAGGTCCACACCCAGGACGGCATGGAATACCTGGACCCGATGACGTCCCGGGCCTTCGCCGTCGCCGACCACCAGCTCGCCCACATCTACGTGCGCCGCCCCGAGGACCTGGAAGCGACCCGGGCGGCCCTCGCGGACCTGCCGGGTATCGAGCAACTCCTCGACGACGAGGGCAAGAAGGCGCACCACCTGGACCACCCCCGCTCCGGCGAGCTGGTCGCCGTCGCGGAGAAGGACGCCTGGTTCACGTACTACTACTGGCTCGACGACGCCCGCGCCCCCGACTTCGCCCAGCTCGTCGAGATCCACCGCAAACCCGGCTACGACCCCGTCGAGCTCTTCATGGACCCCCAGGACCCCTACGTCCGGGTCAAGGCCGTCTCCGCGGTCGCCCGCAAGAAGCTCGGCATGCGCTACCGCATGGCGGTCGTGCCCCTGGACCCCTCACCTATTCGCGGCAGCCACGGCCGCCTCCCCGAGAGCGACGACGAAGGTCCGCTCATCCTCTGCTCCACCCCCCACGCGTTCCCCGACCGGGTCAGGGCCACCGAAGTGAAGTCCCTGCTCCTCCAGCTTGCCGGACTGCACTGACATTCCCCGTCACGCGCCCGGCACCGCACCACTCACCCCGTCAGGTCAGCAAGGGAGATACCCGAACATGAGCCGCACCTCCAAGGACACCGAACTCGCCCGCAGACTGAGCCGCCGCAACATCCTCGGTGTCGCCGCCGGAGCCACCGCCGCCACCATCATCGGCACGGCGAGCGCGCAGGCCGACAGCCGCGACCGAGGCCAGGGACACGGCAACGGTCACGGCCATGACCACGGTCACGGTCACGGCAAGGGCAAGCCCGTCCTGCCGCCCGGCCGCCTCGGCATCCAGCTCTACAGCCTCCGCGACCAGATCTCCACGCTGGGCTTCGCGCCGGTCTTCGCCGAACTGGAGAAGTACGGCTACGACGAGATCGAACTCGCGGGCTACACCCAGGGCTCGGCCGGTCCCATCACCCTGGCCCAGCTCAAGCGGCTGGCCCGGGACCACGGACTCAACCCGATCGGCAGCCACGTCGGCTACTACGACGACAACAACCCCGGCGCGTACACCTTCGCCCAGAACCTGGAGAAGGTCCTCGACGACGCCCAGGCGCTCGGCCTCAAGCACATCGGCACGGCCTCCGGCCCCTTCCGCTACGGCTCCACGGTCGACGGCTGGAAGCGGGCCGCGGAGGAGTTCAACACCTACGGGGCGGCCGCCCGCGAGCGCGGCATGAAGTTCTACCAGCACAACCACGCCGAGGAGTTCTCCTTCGCGACCGACAAACCGAACGTCCGCCTCTACGACGTCCTGCTCGCCGAGACCGACCCGGACCTCGTCTACCTGGAGCTGGACATCTACTGGGCCTACTGCGCCCAGTTCCGCTTCAGCAAGCGCGTGGACGGCAGCCCGGCCCCGCTCGACCCGCTGAAGTACGTCCTGAGGCACCCGAACCGCTACCCGCTCTTCCACGTCAAGGACGGAGTCCGCGACGAGACGACCCGCGACGGCTACCGCATGTCGGACGTGGGCGACGGGGACATCGACTACAAGACGTTCCTGTCCAAGGTCACCAAGCGCACCCACCACGGCCGGACCTACCACCACTGGCAGGCGGAGCACGACAACCCGGTCGAGTCGCTGGCGTTCGCCCGCAAGTCGAGCGAGCACCTGCACTCCCTGCGCGAGGGCCGCTGCGGCGACTGATGGGTGGAGCCCGGCCCGCCGGAGTCCTTCCGGCGGGCCGCTCACCGCTCACCGCGGTCCGGCCCCTACCCGATCCCCTGCCGGTCCGGAAGCAGGGCGAACCCCCGGTCGGCGGCCACCGCCACCGTGCGCTCCACGGTCTGGACGAGCAGCGCACGATGCCTGACCAGCGACTGCTTCCGGTCCTCCGGGACGAGCAGCAGCAGATCGTCCAGACCCGCCATGAGCCGGCGCGTCACCTGGGGACTGCCGGAGACACACCACCGGATCTCCTCGAAGGCGAGATCCACCAGGTCCTCCCACTCCGGACCGTCCTGCACCAGGCGTACCCGCCCGTCCCGGTCCCGGTGGTGGACGGCGCCGAGCGGCAGGTGTGCCACGGCCGCCAGGAACTGCACGATCCGGTCGAGGCACTGCACGGCGGTGGTCGGATCGTTCACCGACGTCGACAGGGCACGCAGCGCGATGTCCGCGAGCTGACGCAGCCCGAACGCCAGATCCTGGTGCAAGGTCCGTTCCACCGAGACGGAGACCGCGTACCGCAGCCGGCGCGGAGGCGGCACGGCCCCGCCGTGGACGGCGAGCACCGGCGTCCCCGGCACCACGAAGTCCCCGATGCGGGGAATGAGCCGCAGCACGACGCCCTGCCGCCGCGCGGCCCGGACCAGCCGCGCCGTGTTCACGTCCCGCAGCACCCCGGCCCGCCCCTCGTGCAGCACCCGCGCGGTCTCCGGCCCCGGCTCGTCCTCGCCCCGCGGCCCCCTCGGCATCCGGCCCAGCACCCGGAACGAGTCGCGCGCGATCCTGTCCACGACCGGCCCCACCTGCATCAGCCGCAGCGTCGCGCTCACGTAGACGACGAAGAGCAGCAGACTCAGCCCGAGCATCAGCAGGATGAGCAGACTCTGCACCAACGGGACCGAGACCACCCGGCGCGGATCGCTCTCGCTCTCGTACGAGGAGAGCACCAGCAACGAGAAGAGGAACGTCGCCAGGAACACCGTCAGCGTGAGCTTGCTGATCCGGCTCCTGACGAAGATCCGCACCACCCGGGGCGTCAGCTGGCCGCTCGCCATCTGCACCGCGACCAGGGAGATGCTGAACACGACGCCGATGAACGTCATCATCGCCGAGCTGATCGTGGTGACGATCGTCTTCGCGTCCTGGGAGAACGCCATCAGCTCGCCCAGCTCTTCGTACGCCTCCTCCCGCTGGAGCAGGGTGACGATCGCGTCGTCCAGTTCGGTGGCGACCAACCACAGCGCGAACACGCAGACGAACCCCATCGTCGGGGCGAACCAGAACGTGTCGCGCAGATGCTCGCGCAGAGGGGACAGCGGACGGGGCCGGCGGTAGCCGCGATCACTCATGGACGCGAAGGTAGCCCCGGGACCTCCGAGGACCGGGGAGGCCGAGGTCCCACCGGCACGCCGCACCGCACTGACCACCGGATATACGGGTGAAGGGCGCGCCGAACCCCTGGTATTGTTTTCCATGTCGCCGCGGGGAACACGCCGCGAACGACAGACACCTTGTCCGGGTGGCGGAATGGCAGACGCGCTAGCTTGAGGTGCTAGTGCCCTTTATCGGGCGTGGGGGTTCAAGTCCCCCCTCGGACACCACGGTCAACCGACCACATAGGCAGAGTTCGACCGCCGAGCCCGAGTGGCGGCGGTCGAGGCCTGAATGTGCGAATGTGTGCGCGATATCGTGGCGGACATCCCTCCGCTTGGGGCGGTGAAGCGGGTGCACGTCCTACGAACGATCGTCGGCCTGGCCGCAGTTCCCTGGATACTGCTGTCCTAAGTCGTGGCGGCGGAAGCCGACGCGATGGTGGACGATCGCGTCGGGCGGATCGGTACCACCCTCATCGTGCTCGGCGCCCCCAGGCTGACCACCGGGCTGGGACCGGCGACCGAAGAGACGAACCGGACCGCCTCCGCTGGGCGGGTGGTACTGCTGTTCGCCCTGGGTGCTTTCCTGTTGGGCTCGCTCCACTGCATCACGGTGCGCGCCGCACTTCTTCGCCGAGTGGCACGGCTGGGCATTCACACACGTTCACCAGCTGTCCTGGTACCAGCGGAGTCAGCCGCGCCGGCAATGCTCCCAGTAGACGGCCGGTCAGCTTCCGCGGTTCGGAACGGCCGGGTCGAGGGGCGGCGGAAGGGCGCTGAGCCCTGGTGTCGCGGCCGACCGTCCGGATGAGGCGGTCGCCCGCAGGCCGCGCTTTCCGTGCGCGGCCACGGTTCTGGTGAGAGCGGTTGGTCGACCGATGATGGGGAATCGCGCATAGAGGTGTCGTCGTGCGGCAGCCGCGACCGTACGAGAGGGTTTGGCGCTTGGCGCCCCGGTCCGTTCGGCGCGGTGAGCGGACCGGGCCGCATCCGTACGTACGGGTCGGGAGCGGTCGGGAACTCCCGTGGCGGTGCCGTGAAAGCGCCCGCCCCGGGACCCATTCCCGTGGCCGGCGGCAAGGGGCCGCTGCGAACTGCCCCCGGTGCGATGCCCTGCCGCCGGTCCCACCGGAAGCGTTCGCACCCGGGCCGACCCGATGGTGCGCGGGAGACGGACGACTTCTGCCGGAAGGGCGCCGCGGCCCGGCGCCCCGGCTATTACACGGCCCGTATCGCTGCTGTGACCGCACTCTACGCAGGAGGCTGGACGGCCTTCGTCCTCGTCGGCGCCAGTTGGTGGACCCTGGCCGTCGCCGCGTTCCTGGCCGCGGCCTTCGGCCAAGTGGCGCTGCTGGCCCACGACATCGCCCACCGCCAGGTGTTCCGGCTGCGCAAGGCCAGCGAGATGGGGGGAAGGATCGCCGCGAACATCGGCATCGGCATGGGATACGGCTGGTGGCAGGACAAGCACACCCGCCACCACGCCAACCCCAACCACGACGAACTCGACCCCGACATCGAACCCGACCTGATCGTCTGGTCCCAGGACCAGGCTCACTCGGCCCGGGGGCTGCCCCGCCTGATCGGCCGCTCGCAGGCCTATCTGTTCTTCCCCCCTCCTCACTCTGGAGGCGTTCAACCTGCACGTGTCGGGTGTAAGGGCGCTGGCAGACCGATCGCTCAAGCACAGGCCACTGGAGGGGGCGCTGCTCATCGGTCATTTCGCGGTCTACCTGACCGCACTGTTCCTGGTGCTGCCGCCCGGCATGGCGATCGCCTTCCTCGCCGTTCAGCAGGGCCTCTTCGGTGTGTATCTCGGCTCGGTCTTCGCCCCCAACCACAAGGGCATGCCGATCCTGACCGGCAAGGACCGCCCGGACTTTCTGCGCCGCCAGGTCCTCACCTCACGCAACATCCGCGGCAACTGGTTCACCGACATCGCGCTGGGGGGACTGAACTATCAGATCGAACACCACCTCTTCCCCAGCATGCCCAGCCCCAACCTGCGCAGGGCACAGATCATCGTCCGGCACTACTGCGAAGAGTTGAACGTCGCCTATCTGGAGACGAGTCTGATCACCTCCTACCGACAGGCACTCCGCAGCCTGTACGAAGCAAGCACCCCACTACGCCGTACTCCGGCCACGACCGCGTAGGGCTGCCGGCCGTTGGCCCCTGCAGCGCACGGCACGCGTCCCCCGGCCAACCAGCGGTAAACGCGATCGCGCGACGTCCCACCGCGCCGGGCGGCGGGCGCCCGGCATGTACGGCAGCATGAAGGAGATGAACGATGCCGCTCCATCGGAACGAACGCCCGACGGCCGGTATGTCCGGGTCGGCGGCCGCCGATGGCGTGCGACGGATCCGGAGATCCCCGAAGACATCGCCGCCCGTCTGCGCACCGCTCTCATGGCAGCACGGCGCGCTGTGGGGTCGGCCATGAAAAAGGGCGACACGGCGGCGGAGAAGCGGGCGCGCAGTCAGGTGCACAGCGCGAAGGTGGCCCTCGGCGAACGCGGTGCTCCGTGGTGGGAGCAGTCCATGGCCGAGCGCCGTGAACGCTGGGAGCGAGGCCTCGACCCATGCGACGCCGACCGGCCGAACAAGGACCGCCCCGCCCGGTAGGCGGCCGGAGGGGTGCCTCTGCCAAGAGCCACACGTGCCCCGTCGCAGGGGCCACCGGAGAGCAGCTGCGGGAGGTCGTCGGAGGCATCAGCGACAGGTCTCCGTGGAGGGGAGCTTGTTTCTGGCCGTAGAGGACTGGACCGGTGCCCACTGTTGTCAAGGGGTGCCCAACAGGCAAGGGCTGTCCCGCATGACCTGCGTACCACCGTCAGACGCTTCCGTCACTGAGCGACAGCGTCGCGAGAGCCACGACAGCAATGGATCTGGTCCTCAGGAGCCCTTGTTCTTTCTCCGCAGAGACTGCGGTTTGTGAACAGCAGTGCGGCCGGACTTCTCACTTTCGACTTCGTACTGCGGTTCCTCCTCCGAGGCTTCGACCGTACGTCCCGCGACCTCGCCCCGCTCCGTGATCTTCTTCTTCACCTTGCCGGGAACGGTCTGCCCGTGACTGCTCCAGGAGACGGAATCCCCCTGCTTCAGTTTCTTGTCCTTGGTCATGATGTGCACGCTCCCTGATCCTTTCCGCCCACTGCAACTGTACGAACACGGTTACTCCCGTCGCGTCCGGTCGCATTCCGGCACGACCGCGGCATGCCTATGGTGCGAAGCCAGACGGCGCTCACGTCGTCCAGACTGGTCCCTTCCCGACAGCCTGGTCGTATCCGGCAACCAGGAGCGCAGTGATCAGGCGAGAAGAGCCACTACCCCTGCTGCGCGCCTCGGGTCCCCTGCTCAGCGCCGTCCGAACGGGACGTCGCGATCTGCCGGCGAAGAGCGCTGTACAGGGCGGCCCGGTCATCGAAGGGGCGGGAGCCGCCGACGGAGGTCCGCAGTTGGTCCGCACCGCGTCCGGCGACCACGACCACGTCGCCGGGACGGGCGGCGGATACCGCCAGAAGGAGCGCGCGTCGCCGGTCGGGTTCGACGTGAACCGAGGCCCGAGCATGCTTCCGTGCGCCGGCTGCGACGGCGTCGCGCAGCGTTGCGGGATTCTCGCTGTGGGGGCTTTCGGCGGTGGACCGAGGCCAGGTTCTCCATGCCCCGAAGTGCTGCGCCGAAATCCACTCCGCCGACGGCCAGGGCCACAGCCGCGGCCACCGCGTTATCGGCCTGATGGGCGCCGAGCAGCCGCAGCCGGACCTCCCGGTCGCATCCTGGCCCTCGTAGGCGAAAGCGGGTGCCGCCAGCGTCGGCGCGGATGGTGCGGGCGCTCCAGTCGGCTGGTTCCGAGCCCATGGTGAAGGTGCTGAGGGGGCAGAGCATCTCGTTGGCCAGGCGGTGTCCGTGAGGGTCGCCGACGTTGACCACGGCGTGTTCGCACCGGTCCGGCGTGAACAGGGAGGCCTTGGCGGCGTAGTACCGCTCGAGGTCGCCGTGCAGGTCCAGGTGGTCCGGGCTGAGGTTGGTGAAGACGGCGACGCGAAAGCGTGTGCCGTTCACCCGCGCAAGCTCCAGGGCGTGACTGGAGACCTCCAGCACCATGTCCGTGCCGCCCGCTTGGCGTGTGCGGGCCAGCAGCCGCTGGAGGGACGGCGCCTCGGCCGTGGTGCGTTCGGAGGGTCGGCCGACCTCGCCCGGTACGCGGGTCTCCAGGCTGCCGGCCAGCCCGACCCGGTGGCCGGCGGCCTTCAGCCCCGCGGCGAGCAGGTGATTGGTGCTCGTCTTCCCGTTGGCTCCCGTGACCCCGTACACGGACAGGGCATGGGAGGGATCGCCGTACAGCCGGGCGCTGAGGGCACCGAGTACCTGGCGGGGGTGCTCGACGACCAGAGAGGGAAGGCTGAGGTCAGGACGGTCGCTGAGCAGGGCTACGGCGCCGGCCTCGGCGGCCCGGCCGGCGTAGTCGGCGCCGTGCCGGAGCCTTCCGGGCAGGCCGGCGAACAGGTCGCCGGGCGCGACGTCGGTACTGTCGAGCGTGACCCCCCGCACGTGTACCCGGCCGTCACCGGGACGGGCGATCAGCCGGCCCCCGAGGGCCAGATCGCGCAGGATGTCCAGGAGATCGTCGAGGCACAGGGATTCCGCGACGGGGCGGTCCTCCCGCTGAAGTGCACTGGCCATGTCCACCTCCACGATCGAGGGCGCGCGGTTACGGGCGGGTGCGCATCACCGACCCGCGGTGCTCTCCGGCCCGCGCCCGGGAGGACCCGGCCGAATCGGCATCGAAGAGGTGACCCATCGGCCGAAAAGCGAAAATCCCGGCCGCGAGCCGCCACGTCGGTCCGAGCGCGCTCAGCGTTCGGGAGCGCGGCAGGGTCGAAAGTGCACCCCGCCGCCGCGGCGGCTGTCCGCAGGTTCCTGTGGTTCCGGCGCGGCCTGCCCGGCCCTCGCGTACGGTCCGCTCGATGGATTGTGCATCCGCAGCATCCGCAGCATCCGACGTGCGCGCGTGCCGGGCACGGGTGACGGTGGAGGCACGGCCGGCACACCAGTCCGTGTCGCCGGTCCTGATCCTGAGGAGCTTCAGATGTCGGAGCGCAACACCGTCCTGCGCAGCATGCACGATCTGGGGTTGGCGGCTTGGTTCGGCGGCTCGCTGATGGGCGCGGTCGGTCTGAACAGCGCGGCTGGAGCCGAGGGCGGTACGTGGCGGAACACCGCGCGGATCGCGAGCGTCGGCTGGGCGAGGTGGACTCCGGTCAACGCCGCGGCGATCGCCGTGCACCTGGTCGGCAGCACCGGACTCCTGGGCGCGAATGCCACCCGCGTGGCCACGCAGAAAGGCGTGGCTGCGTCCACCATCGCCAAGACGGTGCTCACCGGTGCCGCCCTGGCCGCCACCGCCTACAGCCGCGTTCTGGGCAAGAAGATCGAACTCGCCTCATCCGATGACCCCGCAGACTTCGACAGAGCGGCGAAGCACCCCATCGACGCCGACAAGGCTCAGCACGACCTCGCCCTGGTTCAGTGGGTACTTCCGGCTCTCACCGGTGGTCTGATCGTCCTCAACGCCCTGCACGGAGAGCAACAGGGCCCCGCCCAACAGTTGCAGGGGATGCTGCGACGCGCCGGATCGATGACGCCCTGGTCAGCAATGCACTAGACGGACGGATCATCACCGACGCTCCGGCTCCATCGGAAAGGCATCAGGTGGCGGACGAGCGGCAGGGCGGCGGACAGGCGTACCGGCGCGAGGCAGCAGACCTGACGCTGCGGGCGGCCCGCCCGAGCGCCACGGCGGGGTGGATCAACAGTGTTGAGCTGCTGCCTGACGAGAGAACCGAGCGGACTGTCGGCGACGTGTGGCGCCGTCTGCTGGACGCCGGTCCGCAGAGCCAGGCCGCACACCGGCATCCGACGAATCGCCCAGACCTCGGCTGATCGACCCTCGGTGGCGCAGCCGAGGGAACACCTGGGGCCTTGGTCGACGGGCGCACCTGGAACGACTATCCGATGGGCCGTGGCGAGGCCATCGAGCACCTTGGTGCCCTCGACCTCGTCCACCCGTCCGTAGTCAAGGACCACCGCGAGGCGGTGCAGGCCACCGAGACGCTCGACCCGGTGACCCAGGACATGCTCATCGAGCGACTGGGGCGCGCGGGGCCCGTGGGCCGGCGTCGAGGCACACCGTGTTCGTCGGGCCGCCGAGATGCTCCTTGATCAGGTGCTGCCTGCGTTTCCGTCCATACGATCAATCCTGTGTGACTGTGTGACTGTGTGACCGAAGGTGTTTTGTTCCTGGTGAGAGGGGCACAGGGAGGGGCCATCACCGTGGGGCGGGGGCGCGTAATGCGGACCGGGGGTCGAGTCATCGTGGGAGAGCCGGCTTTGCCGGACCTGCTCGTCAGTCGTGAAGGAGTCCGAATCATGCCAGCAGTTCCTGCTCTGACCGTCGAGGCGGCAACGGTGGCGGAGGAGTTCGCCGACACGGTCAGTCGCATCGAGAGCGGGCAGCTGAGTTTCCCACTGCCTGGTTCCGGGCTCACCGGTGAGCGGTTCGCGGCCCTGCGGGGCGTCGCCGAGTCCGGTCTGTGCACGGCGCGCCTGGTCGAGGGGCATGTCGACGCCGTAGCCATCCTCGCGGAGCTGGAGGGATCACCGCCGTCACCGGGCCGGCTGTGGGGTGTGTGGGCGGCCGAGCCGCCGGGCGAGGGCCTCACCGCAGTCCAGAAGGGCGCGGGCTGGGTACTGAACGGACTGAAGCAGTACTGCTCCGGCGCGCACAGCTGCAGCCACGCCCTGGTCACCGCACGGGAGGGCGAGTCGCGGCGGCTCTTCGCGGCCCGAGTGGACGGAGCCGGCTGCCGGCCGGTCGAAGGCACCTGGCAGGCCGTGGGCATGGCGGGCAGTGACACCCCGGACGTGCGGTTCACGGACGTCCCGGCAACCGCGGTCGGCGGGCCTGAGGCATATGTGCGCAGGCCGGGGTTCTGGCACGGAGGGATCGGGGTCGCCGCGTGTTGGCACGGTGGGGCGGTGGCGGCTTCCCGGGTGCTGCGCGAGGCAGCCGCAGGGAGGACCGAGCCGCACACCGATGCCCACCTGGGGGCGGTGGACGTCCAGCTGTACGCGGCCGGGGCGCTCCTGGAGCGGGCGGCCGAGGAGATCGACGCGGACCCCCTGGACGAGCGGGGAGAGGCCCGGCTGCGGGCGATGCGGGTGCGGGGGTTCGTCGAGTCGGTGTGCCGGGAGGTACTGGATCACGTGGGCCGGGCGACCGGAGCGGGGCCGCTCTGTCATGACGCTGCGCACGCCCGCACCGTGGCCGACCTGAGCGTGTACATCCGGCAGCACCATGGCGAACGCGATATGGCCGGGCTCGGCGCGCTCCTGGCCAGGCCGGAGGGCGAGCGATGACAGCCACCTCGGACGACGGTTTCGCCGATCCGATCCAGGCTCCCGGTACCCCGGAGGCGGTATGGCAGGCATGGCCGGGCTGGGCCGGCCTTCCGGAAACTCCTCTGGGGCCATTCGGCCGTGTTGTGGTGGTCGCTGCTCACCCGGACGACGAGGTGCTCGGTTTCGGCGGCGCGATCGCGCTGCTCTCGGCCTCCGGTACGGAAGTGACCGTGGTGGCCGTCACCGATGGTGAGGGCTCCCACCCGGGCAGCGATGTGATGACCGCGCGCGACCTCGCTGAGCTGCGTACGGCCGAGACGAGGGCGGCGCTGGCCGAGCTCGGGGCCACGGACGCGACCGTCGTTCGGCTGGAAGTCCCCGATACGCGGGTTGAGGCGTACGAGGACGAGGTCGCGGCCCGGATCGCGGGCCTGGCGGCCGGTGCGGACCTGGTCGTCGCGCCGTGGACCGGTGATGTGCACGGCGACCACGAGGCGGCCGGGCGGGCAGCCGTGTGCGCGGCAGCTTCAGCGGGCGTCGCCTGCTGGCTCTATCCGGTGTGGATGTGGCACTGGGCCGCGCCGGACGACCCCAGGGTGCCCTGGCGGCGCGCCGCCCTCATCCGGCTGCCCCCGGAGGTCTTGGGCCGGAAGCGGGCCGCGGTGAGGCGGTTCGTCAGCCAGACCGCGCCCCTCGGCCCGGGCAGGGACGACGCGGCGGTCCTGCCTCCGGAGGAGTTGGCGCATCATCTGCGCGACCGGGAGGTGGTGTTCCGGTGAACGACGCACAGCACACACCGGACGTCTCCGGGGAAGGCACCCCTGCCGCGTACTTCGAGGGCATGTACCGCGACGCTCCTGACCCCTGGCACCTTGCCGAGCGCTGGTACGAGCGCCGCAAGTACGACCTCACCGTGGCGAGCCTGCCCCTGCCCCGCTACCGTCGCGCCTTCGAACCCGCCTGTTCCGTGGGCGAGCTGACGGTCCGCCTGGCCGAGCGGTGTGACCGGGTGGTGGCCTGCGACCGGGTGGAATCCGCGGTCGCCACCGCACGCCGGCGCACGTCCGCCTTCCCTCATGTGGACGTGCACCATCTGGCCGTTCCCGGCCGATGGCCGCCCGGCCACTTCGATCTCGTCGTCCTGTCCGAGCTGCTCTACTACTTCGACACCTCCACCCTCCAGAGCGTCCTGGACCTCGCGGTCGACGCCCTGGAGCCGGGCGGCACCCTGGTCACGGTGCACTGGAACCACCCGGTGCCCGACCACCACGGAACAGGCAGCACGCTCGCCCGTACCGTCGGCTCGGTTCCGGGGCTGACCCTGACGGCCGACCACCGTGAGGACGACTTCGTGCTCCAGGTGTACGAGCGCAACAGCCCCGACGGCACCGCGGCGCCCTCTCCCGCCGCCCGCGAGGGCCTCGTATGACCGCATCGCGCGGCATCGGAGCGATCGCCGTCGTGATCCCGGCCCGCGACGAAGAAGTCCTGCTGCCGACCGCATTGGAAGCGGTGGGCGCGGCGGCCGTGCATGCCGCCATCGGGTCGGTGCGCGTGCTCACGGTGGTCGTGGCCGACTGCTGCACGGATGCCACCGCCGCTGTCTCCCGCGCCGCGGGCGCTCACGTCGTACCAGTCCGCTACCGCAACGTCGGCCGGGCCCGCGCCGCAGGCGTGCGAGCCGCGCTCAGCGCGCTCGGCGACACCCCGGGCGGTGTGTGGATCGCTTCCACCGACGCCGACAGCATGGTGCGGCCGGACTGGCTCGCCCATCAGGCGGCTCGCGCCGCCGAAGGCTGGGACGCCGTCGTCGGCACCGTGACCGTAGACCACTGGCCACCTCACATGACCGATCTGGCCGTCCGCCACCACCACCTCTACGAGATGTCCCGTCCCCCGGCGGGCCGCCCGTGGCAGCACCCGCATGTGCACGGTGCGAATCTCGGCGTCAGCAGTCGAGCCTACGCAGCGGCAGGCGGCTTCCCGGCGGCCCCGCTCCATGAGGACCGCCTCCTGGTCGCCGCACTGAAGAGCACCGGGGCGCGCATCCTGCGCACCGCGGATTCCCCCGTCACCACGTCGGCCCGCAGGACACCGCGCGCACAAGGCGGCTTCGGCGACCACCTGATCGACCTGAACCGTAAGCGGCTTACCACGTCAGGAAACGAGACGTAGGCCGTACTCACCTGTCTTCAGGACCACATGTTCGCCTTCCTCACCGACGCGGGGAGGACTGAGACCGGCGCGTTGGGGAACCGGGTGGCTGGGGCCGCCTCCGGTCGTCCCTCAAGGAAGGAAGCAGGTGTTTGCCATGCCGATGTGGCTCGGAAATGAACACGCTGACGGAGTCAGTATCGCTGCCAAGGAGTGGGCGGGCGGAACCGTTCCGTTCATCGTGGGGCTCGTCGTGGTGGCCCTGCTGATCGGCTCCGTCATCTGGCGGAGTCGCAGGGGCAGGAGCCGGCCACCGCGTCCGGAAGAGCAGCCGGTGCCCCCCACGACGCCGTCCTCGATCCCGCGGGGAGACGGTCGCGCGGCCGACGACTTCGGTGCGGAAGGCGAGCGGCTCTCCCCTCATCAGATGAAGGGGCACGGTAACCAGGGCCGGTCATCCCGCTCCGGGGACGACCGGAGCGCGGGTCACGGCGGCTGATGTGCAGGGTCGGCGGCAGACCGCCTCGGTGGCGTTCGGCGGCGGCGCAGTCGTACTGCCGCCTCGATGCCCGGCGTCGCGCCGAGAGCGACGGCAGGACCGAACTCGGGCTGGTCCATTGCCTCACCCCTCCAGGGCACCCCGGTCAGATCGGCCCGGGCCGGGAGTGCTACCCGGGCATGCTCACCGCTCCGCTTCGGTCGTGAGGGCGGCCGGTACCTTGTCCCCGAGGTACCGGCCGCATGAGCGCGGTGTTCAGGCCGCCTTCTTCAGTGACGTGAGGTGGGCGAAGACCACGACATTCGCCGAGTATCCGGCCTTCTCGTCGAAGCGCCCGCCGCAGGTCAGCAGCCGGAGTTCGGGCCGCCCTGTCTCCCCGTACACCTTGTCGTCGGGGAACTTGTCCTTCGTGTAGGTCTTCACCGCGTCCACCGTGAACACTGCGGTTTTGCGGTCCGCGCGCGACACGTTGACCTTGTCGCCCCGGCGCAGTGCGTTGAGGTTGAGGAAGATGGCGGGGCCGGTCTTGGTGTCCCGGTGGCCCACGAGCAGGGCCGTGCCGTCCTCACCGGGCGACGGCCCCTTCTCGTACCAGCCTGTCAGCTTGGGCTTGCTCAATGGGGGGGCTTCGAGCCGGCCCTTCTTGTCGAGGCCGAGTCCGGTGACCGCCGCCTCGATGAAGATGGCGGGAATGGCGACCTTCAGCGGGCGGGAGGGCACCAGGGGAGCGTGCGAGGCGGGCACGTGCTTTTCCGGTCTGTGCGGTGCCCGTCGAAACGGCTCCCTCCCGCCGCCCGCGGCGTCGCCACCGTGGGCGGCGGTGACCGTCCGGGTGTCCTCGGAGGAGTCCGAGGACACCCAGACGATGCCGGCCACCAGAGAGAACGTCACGCACAGCGTCATGGTGAGACGGCACGCGCGCGTCGGTCCTCGTCGTCGCCGTCGGCAGCGGACGTTACGCGTCGCCACGGGCACGGCGACGTGCGGACCGGCGCATCATGATCAGGCCCGCGGCTCCTGCGGCCCCGGCGGCCAGCGCGGCGGCGGCTCCGACGTTCGAGTCGCTCTCGGAGCTGATGGGCTCCATGTCCGGGACACCGCCGCCACCCGCGGGGACCGAGCCGATGGGCCTCTGCGGCTTGTGAGGCTTGCCGCCGCCGTGCCCGCGGTCGGGGCACTCGACCTTGAAGCTCTTCTGCTTCGGGCCCGCCGGGACGACCCACACCAGCTGGTACGTGCCTTCCGGGAGCAGGTACTGCTCACTGCGCGCACTGCCGTTGATGAGCGGAAGTCTGTCCATCAGGGTGGTGCCAGGCGGCACCGTAGGGGGCTGCTCGGTGATCGTCCAGGGGACCGAGGGGAACGACTCGAAGTTGCTTGCCGACAGGACGAACTTGCAGACCTCGACCCCGTCGCGGTCACCACGCGAGTGCCAGCTGACCGAGCGGATGTCGATGTCACCGCTGTCGCCGGGGAGGGCGTAGGCGGCGGGTGCACCGGCCAGGGTGGCGCCGGTGACCGCGACTGCCACGGCCACCTTGGTGCCCGCACGGACGCTGCGGGAGCGGAGGGAACTGGGGATGCGCATGAAGGCTCCTTCAAGCCGAGATGATTGTCGTACTGATCACCTGATCGCCTAAGGGATGCCATGAATCATCGTAAAAGTCAGATAAGACACGAAAATATGCCAGAAGTGCCCTGATCGGCAGACAGCACACGAGTTCAATCCGGGCGCGCGGATGCGAGGGGGTGCGTGGAATCTCGTCCTCCGGTGAGCCGTGCCACGCGGCCGACCCGCACCTGTTGTGCTGGGTGCACATCGCCGGGGTGGACAGCTTCCTGCGCGCCCACCAGCGCTACGGGGAACGGCCGTTGGACGGCGTCGGCTGCGACGGGTGCATCGACGGCATGGCGACCGTGGCCCGGGTCCTCGACGTCCTGGACCCGCCGCGCGACCGGGGGGGGGCAGGACCCATCCGGTGGGCAACGACCCGCCGCCACCCGCGAAAGCCCGGGGGCCTCGATCTACGGAAGGCCCATGGTCAGGGCGGCACCGGCGGCGGAGGCGCGGATTACCGGGTGGCGGGGGTGAGGATGCGGCTCTTGGCGGTGACCGTGCGTGGTGCTTCGAGATCATCCGCACCAGCGGTACGTGGTGAAATGTGCCGCCCAGGTCTCGCGAAGGCGCAACGGCGTCGCACTCCTGGCGTTCGGTGAGACGGTGCTGGTGGGTTCCTTCTCGTGGCTGGCCACCTCTCTCCGCGTTCACCCACGGTCGGAGGCAGTTGGCCGCGGCGCTGTTCTCTGCCTCTCCCCGGGGGCACGAGAGGTGGGGCAGTTGATGCGACGACGCTCGAAAGGGAATGGCGTGGCGCGGGAGGTGTGGTGGATGGCCGCTTGGCGGTGGGCGGGCCTGGAGTGGGCGGAGGTGCGCCGGTCGGTCCGCAGCGCGTGTGTGGAGGCCGGTCCGGAGCGGGACACGCTCGTCCAGTCGCTGAAGGCAGCGGGGGCGGCGATAGCTGCGTGGGCGGTGAGCGGTTGGTGGTTCCAGGCGCCGATGGCCCTGTTGGCTCCGTGGACGGCGATCGCGATGGTCGGAAGCACGGTGTACCAGTCGGTGCGCACGGGGATCCAGCAGTTCGCCATCATCGCCCTGGGCACCCTGTGGGCATCCGTGGCGATGGCCTTCACACGTGACCAGACCATGGCCGCCATGCTGCTCACGTTGCCGTTCATGTTGCTGCTCGGCAACTACCGGCGCTTCGGGAGCCAGGGCATCTACGGTGCCACCACGGCGCTTTTCGTGATCACCGGTGGGGTGTCCAGCACGTCCACGGTGGGGCACCGGCTTCTGGAGACGCTGATCGGTGCGGTGATCGGTCTGCTGGTCAACGCGTTCGTTCTCCCGCCCGTCCACCTGCGCAGCGTGCGCGACCGTCTCGTCCGTCTCGCGCGGGAGACGGCGGACGTGCTCGGCGCCATCGCGGAAGGCCTCCGCGAGGAGGACGGGCTGGAGAAGTCCGAGAGGTGGCATCACGGGGCCGGGGGCCTCACCGTGTCGCTGCAGAACGTGAGCGAGGCCCGCCGCTGGGCCATGGAGGGGTCGCGCTGGAACCCGGGAGGCCGACTGCGGCGCACGGGCCCGAAGCCTCCGCCGTTCGCCGAGGACACCCGGTGGGGTCGTGTCTGCACCTGCGTCCTGGCCCTCACCCGCACGCTCAAGACGATCAACGACGACACGGAGCTTCCCCCGCCGTCCCCGGACTTCCTCCGGCTGCTGTCCGAGGTGCTGCGCCAGGCCGGCCACATCTGCGCCATCGAAGCCGAACGGCTCTCCGGCTCCGGTACCGGAGCCGGAGAGCCGTCCGAACGCCGCGAGGCAGCATTCAAGGAAGCCTGGAGCACGCTCGGCTCACTCACCGACACCTTCCACCGCCAGGACCCATCAGCGGCGGCCGTCGGGGGCGAACTGCTGCTGGAAGCCCATCGGCTGATGACGGAACTCGCCCCCTCTGCCTGTGTCGCTGGCAGCCCGCCTCACCTGCGTCGCGCGGCTGGGGAGGCGCTGTGCATCAGGCCGAGAGCCGGGCCCCTGCCGTCTCGGTGGCTGAGGGTGTGCCACGTTTCGCTGTGCCACCGCGTGGAGACGTCCAGGTGCAGCGCTGCGGTCCAGAAGGCCCCTGCGCGAGCGACGTCTGTGACGCCCAGGACAGGAATTCCGATTCTCAGCATGGGAAGGCCACCGTCGTTCGTTGGATCGGAGGTTGCTTGCGCTGCCTGCTGATGTGCGGGCCCCGGGCCGTCAGACTGCCGGGAACGGGCGCTCGGTCAGGAGCCGTGCCAGGTGGGCGGTGTTGGCGGCAAGGGCCTCGGTGGTTGTCGCGACGGCGTCGGGTGTTTCGTCGAGGTCCTGGTAGTCGGTGCCGTGCATGGCTTCGCCGACCCAGTACGTGACCGCTCCGGGGGCGAGGGAGAAGCCGACGTCGTTGAGCCCCTGGAACACGTCCGCGCTGACCTTGTGCGCGCCGTCCTCGTTGCCGACGACGGCGACGGCGGCGACCTTGCCGTAGGTGTGCGGACGGCCCTGATCGTCGGTCTCGGAGGACTCGGCGTTGAGGCGCCCTAGAACCCGCTGACAGACGCTGGAGGGGTGGCCGAGCCAGATGGGTGTGGCGATGAGGAGGATGTCGGCGGCCAGAACCCTCTCCCGTAGGCCCGGCCAGGCGTCGCCGTCGCCCATGTCCACCCCGATCCCCGGGCGGACGTCGTGGTCGGCGACCCGGACGATCTCGCCCTGTACGTCATGGCGTGCGAACTGGGCCATGACCTGCTCGGCAAGGTACTGGCTGCTTGAAGGGGCCGGTGAGGCGTTCAGGGTGCAGACGAGAGCGAGTGCGCGCACATCGGGTGGTGCTCGTTCTGATCGACCTGATGGAAAGCACACGATGCATGTCGCGAGGGTCAGGGAAGTGGCGTGCCGCCGGTGGCGTTCATGATCTCGCCGGTGATGAACGAGGCGCTCGCCGAGGCGAGGAAGACGTAGGCGGGTGCCATTTCGGCGGGTTGCGCGGGGCGGCCCAGTGGGCTCTGTTTCCCGAACTCGGTGGTGTCGGGCATCGTCGCCGGGATGAGGGGCGTCCAGACGGGGCCCGGGGCCACGGCGTTGACGCGGATGCCGTCGGGGGCCAGCATCTGGGCGAGGCCCTGGGTGAAGGTGATGATCGCCCCTTTGGTCATCGCGTAGTCGAGCAGGTGCGGGCTGGGCTTGTAGGCCTGGACCGAGGTGGTGTTGATGATGGATCCGCCGGCCGGGATGTGCGGCAGGGCGGTTTTGCACAGCCAGAACATGCCGTAGAGGTTGGTGCGCACGACACGGTCGAACTGCTCGGTGGGGAGGGCGGAGATCCCGTCGGGCTGGGACATCTGGTAGGCCGCGTTGTTGACCAGGACGTCGATCCGGCCGAACTCGGAGACGGCGCGTTCGATGAGGGAGCGGCACTGCTTCTCGTCCCGGATGTCGCAGGCCACGGGCACCGCCTTGCGGCCCGCGTGTTCCACCAGGCGGGCAGTCTCCTGTGCTTCGTCCTCCTCCTCGGGGAGGTAGGTCAGCAGCACGTCCGCGCCCTCGCGTGCGAAGGCGAGCGACACCGCGCGGCCGATGCCGGAGTCACCCCCGGTGATCACCGCTTTTCGGCCGTCGAGCAGGCCCGACCCCCGGTAGGAGTCCTCGCCGTGGTCGGGCGGCGGATCCATGGGGCCGGTCCATCCGGGATGCGCCTGTTCCTGCTGGGGAAAGTCGGGTCGCGGGTGGAGTTCGTTCGGGTCCTGCGGTTGTTCACTGCTCGTCATGGTTGTCCTTCCTCCGTCGAACAGGGTCGGCCGGTCCGGTTGCGCCCGCCCTCACAGCCCGCGTGGGCTCAGCCGATCCTTCGGCCGGCCAGAGGTGCGGTGTCGTCGCCCGTGCCTGCGCGTACACCTCGGAGGAAGGCGTTCAGCGCGTCTTCCGCCGTGCGGGTGGGCCGCCAGCCCAGCACGTCGTGGGCCCGGCCGGAGTTCAGTACGGGCAGCCTCAGGACAGCGTCGAACAGGTGCGGGGAGGCAGGTACGGCATGCACCCGCCAGGCTGCCGTGAGCACGGTGCGTACCAGCGTTCTGGGGATCCGCACGATCCGGGCGCCGAGCAGATCCGCCAGCAGGGAAGCGTCGATGACCGGAGCCGCCGTCAGATTGAACGGACCGCGCACGTCACGGAGCACGGCCAGCCGGAAGGCGTCGGCCGCGTCGTCGGTGTGGAGCACCTGGAAACGCATCCCTTCCAGGTCGGGGACGAAGGGCAGCAGGTCGGGGCGCAGGAGGGGCCCGGGGGGCGTACCGGCCGGCGAAGATGCGTCGTTGTTCGGGCGCGGCCGATTCCTTGAAGAGGAATCCGCTCGGCTCAGCGCCCTTCCCCAGGCGGTCGGCGGCGGCCCGATCAGTATCCGGGGCGGTACGCGAAGAGCAGGGCTCCGATGAGGGCCACTGCGATAACGCCCAGCACTATTCCGGCCAGCGCGGAGAGGGGCCCCGTCCATACCGTGTGCAGAGCCCACACGGCCGCCCCGACGAGCAGCCGGGAAAGCGAGACCATGACTCCGTCGACGATCTTGACCACGGTGAAGGTCTTGGCGACGACGGTGGCCAGCGAGCAGCCCAGTGCCATTCCGACGAACACGCCGGCCGCCTGGGCGAAGTCCGTCGGCCCGAGGCGGTGTCCGAGCAGGGCGCCCCCGCACGCCCCGGCTCCGGTCAGGACGAGGCCCCAGGCCCCGCGGGCGCCGAGGGCCAGGGCTTCTCTGTCCATGCTGCCGGGTGCCGTTCTGCGGCGCAGAGAGGGCACCTCCATCAGCAGGAGAAGGCCGCCCAGCAGATCCGCGGCGGCGACATATCCCACGAAGGCGCCGATGACCGCGCCGGTTGCCCCGTCCAGAAGCGCGCCCGCAAGGGCTCCCAGTGCGAGGCCGAGAAGACCGGCCAGGCGTTGTATGCCGGCTTCGTTCATCGTGTGGCCTTTCGGGAGGAGACGTGTGCGGTGGACGCCGTCCGGGCCGCCAGTTCCTCGGCGGACCGGGCGAGCCCGGGGGCATTGAGCACGATCGTGAGTCCACGCAGCATGTGGTGGTAGTGGCCGTGCAGCGCGACGGGCCGCTCTGCCAGGAGGTGGTGGTAGATCTCCACGGCTTGTTCCGCCGCTGCGAGCGCCGCGGTGCGGTCGCCCGAACGCATCAGGTAGTGGGAGAGGTTCTTCCAGGAGTCCGCGAGTTCGGGGGCCATGGAGGCGAGGTTGCACAGGGCGAGCCGACGCCGGATCTCCAGTGCCTCGTGCTGGGTCTCCGCAGCCTGGCGCGGTTGTCTTCGCGTGTCGTGACAGGCGGCCAGGTTGTGCAGGGCGCTCGCCAGGTCCGCCTCGTAGGCGGCGGGCATGGCTCGGCTCAGACGTCGGTAGATGTTCACCGACTCGCGCTGCAGGGCCAGGGCCTTGCGCCTGCGTCCGACGCGTGCCGAGGCGATGGCCAGACCGTTGAGGCACTCGGCGAGCCCGGGTTCGTGCTCGGACGGCCGGGCCCGTACCAGGCGCCGATAGATGGACACGGCCTCCCGATGCCGGTCGAGGGCCTCGGCACGGCTGTCCAGCGCCGTCATCGCGGAGCCGAGGTTGTTCAGTGCGGTCGCGAGTGCGGCCTTGTGGGCGGCGGGTCCGGCCCGGGCCAGGAGGCGGCGGGCGAGGACCGCGCGTTGCGCGGGGTGTACCGCTTCGTCGTCGCGGCCGACGTTGGACAGCCGCAGCGACAGGCCGCTCAGTGCCGCAGCGTAGTTCTGCCGGTACGCGGCCGGGTCCTGACGCTCCAGCTCCGCCCACAGCAGCACGGCCGTCTCGGTGGCTCGGAGGGCTTCGTCGTGCAGTCCGGCGTGGAACAGCCGGGTCCCGAGCCGGTCGTGGATACGGGCCCGCTCGGCGGGGCTCCGTGCGGCGGCGAGCCGGTGGGGAGCGAGTCGGCGGCAGATCCTGGCGATCCCGGGATCGAGGTCGACGACCCGGTGCTCCGGGAAGGCGGACGCGACGGCTTCCAGTACCTCGGGCCCGATGTCCGCCAGGCCCGCGAGCAGGAAAAGAGCGGAGTTGCCCGCTTCCATGGCCAGCCGCGGATCGGTGACCAGCATCGGATAGAGCTGGCCGCTGCCTACATGCGGCCATCGGGCGGCGGCGGAGGCGAGGAAGGTGACGGCGCGTGGAGTCCAAGGCGCGGGCGCCTGCGTGCCGGCCCGTTCCAGCAGCGCGGACGTCGTCGGGGCCGCCCAGCCGCGCGCGGGATAGTCGGCCCGGTGCCCGGGAAGGGTCAGGGCGAGGAAGTCCTCCGCCAGCCGGTCGGGGTACAGCGGCTCCAGGACGGTTCCCCGGGTCGGATCCGCGGGCGGATAGCAGAGGGCATGGTCGGCGAGAACCCGGTGGAGGTCGCCGGGGACGCCGGCCGCCCGTAGAGCCTGGAAGCCGGTCGGGACGCTGCTGGGACCGGTCAGCGTGGCGGTGAACACCGTCCGGTTGATCACACCGGGCGGTGTCGAGGGGTCCTGCTCGGGCGGGTCGAGCCGGGGGGCGTCGTCCCCGTAGAGATTCTCCCAGTGCAGGTGCTCCCGGTCGAGCAGGTAGACGGTCAGTGCCTCCAGCCCGTGTGGGGGCCGTGTCCCCGCGGCTTGGGCGTCGACCCCGACGAGCGCGGCCATGTGGAGGGCCAGTGTCAGGCCGAAGCCGGGGTCGTCGAGAGCGGGCGGGGCGCCGCTGTCCGGGGGAACGCCGTAGCAGGCGGCGAATCCGGCGCGCGCCGCCCGGAACATCTCGCTGCGGTGCCCGCCCGTCGCGCCATCGGCGCCGGTCTCCGCCAGCGGCGCCAGCTGTTGCGAGGAGGTGCCGGCCTGGTGGTTGCCGAGCGCGGCGCGCACCGCCGGCCATCCTTCGGTGCCACGTCCGAGCATGAGCACCCGGGTCCGTACACCGGGGCGGTGCAGCAGCACGTTGCTCATCAGCCAGGTGAGATGGGTCAGGGGCCAGCGGTCCGCGTAGTCCACGACGAGGAGCAGGCCGCCAGCGCCGTCCAGTCGCAGGTCCTGGCTGCCCGGCGCGGGCAGTACCGCGCCGGGTCCGTGGGTCGCGGTAGCCGCCTTCCAGCCCTGCTCGACGGTGGCGGCGGCGAACTCGTCGGCAAGCCGTGTCTTGCCCTGGCCCCCGGGGGCGTGCAGCCAGCGGACCGCGAGCCGTGGTCCGGAGTCGCGCCACTGCCGCAGTTCGGCGAGCTCGGTGTGCCGGCCGGTGAAGGGTACGACCCCGAAGCGCGCGTTGAGCATGCGGCTGGGCAGCTCCCTCAGGAACGGGGGGTCGACCGGGGGCCGCGAAGCCCACGCCTCCAGGACGTACAGCGGGACACCCGTGCCGAAGACATGGATGTCCGCGCCGATGGTGCCGAAGCCGTAGCCGCTCTCCACATGCACGTTCTGGATCGCCTGCGACCATGTGGACTCCGAGTCCCGGGACGATACGGGGGCGGCGGGGGCGGGGTCCGGCGTCTCGGTCACGGCGCGCCTCCTGAGCCCTCGCTCTCCGCGTCCTCGTCCCAGGCGCTGGTGGCCATGGCCGCGACGGGAGTCGTCGCTCCGGACATCGCGAGAACCGCCGCCGTCTCTTCGGGCACGAGATCATCTCCGTTCGAATGCGTCGGCCCTTTTCCGCGCCGCCCGCGTACCGTCCCGGGTCGCGAGAGCGCGAAACCCCTGGACCTGTGACCGGCGCACATCGCCGACGCTGCTCAATCGGTTGCACCTGCCGTCGAAAGCGTAGCCCCAACCCTCGCCTCTGCTGAGGCAGTTGTCGTTCTCCGCCGCCTGTCCCGGGTGCATTCAGCCTGACTTGGCGATGCGGTCGGGGTCACTGGGGTACGGCGGGGTGGCCGCCGATGGGCCGGCCGGGCGCCTCCCTCGTACAGCGACTGCGGGGTCGGGGCCAGGGAGCCGGCGTGCCGGTCAGCCGCCCGCGTTCCGTTCCGCGATCCGCAGATTGTTGGCAATGTCCGCACACACAGGGTGCCCGGCCGGCAGGCTCGCGCTCTGGGCGTGGGCGCGACGCAGGACGGTGAGGCCGTCGCGGCGGAGGCCTGCTGCGAAGAGGGTCGCACCGAGAGTGTTGGCGGTGGTGAGGGTGGACTCGTGGCCGGCTCCGAGAAGGCGGGCGCGGCGCTGCCAGGTGTCGTCGAGAACCGCGACGGACGCGGAGACGTCGCCCTGGATGGCCAGAGCCCCGCCGAGGTTGTGAGCGCAGTCGAGGGTCGCGGGGTCGTCGGAGCCCCAGGCGCGGGTCGCACGGTCGGTGGCCTCGCGGGCGATCTGCACGGACGCGGCCGCCTTGCGCTGCTGGTAGAGAGTGGAGCCGAGCAGGTTGAGCAGGCCGATGGTCTCCCCGTGGCTCGCGCCCAGCTCCGCCTCGCAGTCGGGCAGCAGGTGGCGCAGGAGCACCTCCGCCGCGGCGAAGTCGCCGGTGTCGAACAGGACACGCGCCGTGCGGAGCTGCCGGCGCAGACCGGTGCGGTTCGGGCCCTTGCGACGCCACACGACGCCCCCTCGCCCACGGCGTCGCCGCCGCGTCGTCGTTCCGGTGGTGTGGCCGACCACCGTACAACCGCCCCACGTCGATCAGGAAGGGCGCGGGCACGGGCCGCGCCGCAGTGGCACGATGGTGAGGGCACGGCAACGGGAGGACACCCATGATCGAATCCCTGGCGGCGATCGCGACGGCCGCTTCGACGACGCTCGTCGCCGCGATGGCGACCGACGCCTGGGGCGCCGCGCGCTCCGGATTGCTGCGCCTGTTCCGGCGGAACGACGCACCCGAACAGGGCTCGCTGGTCGCGCTGTTGGAGGACGAGGCGGCCTTGGTGTCCGAGGCGGAGGATCCGGAGGCGGCGCGCCGTCAGCTGGCGCCGGCGTGGCAGTTGCGGCTCGAGCGGTTCCTTCACGCGCACCCGGAGATGGCCGACGACGTGCGCGAGCTGACCCGGCGGCTGCGGGACGAACTGCCCGCCCAGCAAAGCCACTGGGTGCAGCACGTCGAGGCACGCGACCACGGACAGGCGTTCGGCGCCCAGGGCGGCAACGTGATCGTCCATCAGGAGCCCGGCGCCGGCCACGGCGACCGCGCGACGTGAGCGAGCAGCACGTCAGCGCGACGGGCGGGTTCGCCTACGGTGTCGTCGGCGCGGACATCCATGTGTTCGGCGACGGCACGCCGTTGTACGTGCTGCGCCGGTGGGCGCCGCCCCCCGAGACCGATCCGCTGTGGCTGCGACAGCAGCCCAGCCGGATGCTCCACGCGCGGTTCGCCGTGGCACCGTTCACCGGGCGGGAGGACGATCTGGGGGCGCTGCACGCCTGGTGCGCCGGCGGCCCGCAGCGGGCGGCGCGCTGGCTGCACGCGCCGGGCGGGCAGGGCAAGACCCGGCTGGCCCAGCACCTGGCCGCCGAGTTGTCCGGGCAGGGCTGGAGGGTCGTCACCGCGGTCGAGGGACCCGGGACCGTGCTGCCTCCGCCCGGTAGCCAGGACCTGACGCCGGACGGAACGGCCGGGCTCCTGCTCCTGGTCGACTACGCGGATCGCTGGCCGCTGACCACCCTCACCTGGCTGTTCAGCAACGCCCTGCTGCACCGGCCGGATGTGCGCGCCCGCGTCCTGCTGCTGGCTCGCGGCACCAATCCGTGGCCCGCGCTGCGCGGGGCGCTCGCCGGTGAGCAGATCGACGTGTCGACACAGGCTCTCGGGCCGCTGGGCGAGCCGAGCGGCCCGGCGGCCGGGCAGGGCGAACGGGGTGCGATGTTCCGTGCGGCGCGCGCCGCCTTCGCGGAGCGGTACGGGATCGTGGCGCCGGTGGGCGAACCCGGCCTCACCGACGACGACTTCGGGCTCGTACTCGCCGTGCACATGGCCGCCCTGGTCGCCGTCGACGCCGCGGCCTCGGGCCGGCGCGCCCCGCCCGACCTGGCGGGGCTCACCCTCTACCTCCTCGACCGTGAACACCTGGGGTGGGCGCTGCTGCACGACCGGCGCGGCGCGGGGCGGGCAGCGCTGTCCCCCGCGGTCATGAACCGGGTGGTCTTCGCCGCCTCCCTGAGCGGCGCGCAACCGCGAGAGCAGGGAACAACGCTGGTGGAGGCGCTGGAGGTCGGGCAGCCGACGCCCACCGTGCTGGCGGACCACGGCATCTGTTATCCGCCGCCCGAGGGGCTGGCCGGCACGGTCCTGGAACCGCTCTGTCCGGACCGGTTGGCCGAGGACTTCGTCGCGCTGACCGTGCCGGGCCACGCGGCCGACTACCCGGCGCAGGCGTGGGCCGCGGACACCGCGGGCACCGCGCTGCGGCACGGCTCAGGGCCCGCCCGGGCGGTGCCGACGCTGATCGCGGCGGCGGGCCGCTGGCCGCACCTCGGGCCCGCCTGCCTGTATCCGCTGCTGGCCGCCGATCCCGGCCTCGGGGTGGCCGCCGGGGGCGCCGCCCTCACCGCTCTGGCCGAACTGCCCGACATGAAGGCGGCGCTCCTGGAGGAGGTGGTGGGCGCCGTGCCCTACCCTGCCCCGGCGAACCTCGTGGTGGGACGGGCCGCCGTCGACGTCCGGCTGTTCGCGTCCCGGATCGCGGCGGCACCGGACCGGCACGACCACGCCTGTCTGTACGCCGGGCACGCCAACGACCTGCGCGAACTGGGGCGCACCGAGGAAGCGCTCCGGGCGGCGCGGCGCTCTTCCAGGAACTGGCCGCCGACGCTCCGGAGACGTACGAGGAGCACGTCGGCCGCTCCCTGACCAACGTCGCCAATCTGCTGCACAGCACCGGAAAGGCCGGCGAAGCGGTGACGACGCAGCAGCGCGTGGTGGACCTCTTCACCCGTCTCGCCCGGGACGATCCACGCCGGTACGAACCGTACCGGGCGACCGCGCTGGCCAATATCAGTGTGCATCTGGAGTCGGCCGGTCGGTGGGAGGAGGCGTACCGGGCCAACCAGGAAGCGGCGCGTGCCTACCGTCGGGCCGCCGTCCACGATCCGGGGCAGCGCAGAGGGTTGGCGATCGCGCTGTCCAACGCGTCGGCCCTCACCTTCCGTCCGCCCGGGGAGGACGCCGCACTGCGCGAAGCGGTGCGGTTGGGAGAGGAGTTGGTGCGCGAGGGAGCGCTGGTCGAGGACACGCCGCTCGTGGCGTCGCTGGAGCGGCTGCGCGAGCATCTGTCCGCGCGCGGCCGGCACGCCGAGGCCGTCGCGCCGGCGCGGGAGGTGGCAGAGCTCAACCGGCGCCTCGCCGAGGCCGATCCGCACCGGTATACCTCCGCGTGGACGACGGCGTTGATGAGCCTGCACGGGATCCTGCTCGACGCCGACCGCCCCAGGGAGGCCGTGGAGGTCGGCGAGGAGGCGGTGACGTGGCTGCGCCGGCTGGCCGACCGCGCCCCTGCCAGCCATCTGTCGCGCTTGGGCGAAGCGGTTTCGCGGCAGAACAGCGCCCTGCGGGCGGCGGGCCTGCCGCCGGAAGAGGAGGTCGACGTTCCGCGGCGGGTGCTCGACCCCGACTCCCTGGGACGGCGATTGCCGGAGGCCCGGATCACGGTGGACGGGTGGCTCCCGGAGCTGCTGCCCGTGCCGCACAGGTCGGCGGCGGTAGGGGAGGAGACGGCGCGCGGGCTCGCGCGCCGGCGGGACTGGCCGGCGTACTGGGAGCTCGTCAGCTCCGCTCCCGTCGCCGATGCGGTGCACCTCGTACGGCGGATCCCGCGGCGCGCCGGGGCGCCGGACCATCCCCTGGACGCAGAACTGTTCGGCTGGCTTAGGTCCTTCTCCCCGCGCCGCGCCCGGACTCTCGTGGATGAGGCGGCCGGCGCGGCCACCCGGACGCTGCCCGAGGACTTCGGCGTGTTCTCCGCGGCGCACAGCGCGTTCGGGCGTGGCGGCGAGGTGTTCGCCGTCGCGCACGTGACGGACGACCCGGACGAGCGGTCTCGCGAGGTGATCGAGACCTTCGAGCCGGAGTCGGGCACACGGACGGTGCTCCACCGCGGCCCTGTGTGCCACGAGTCGCTCGCCGTCCTGGGCCCCGGGGACGTGGTCGCGCTGCGCCGCAGTGAGGGGTACGCGACCCGGGCGGAACTGGTCCGGCACACGTCGCTGCGGACGCGGGTGCTGGCGCAGGGCCGCACGTTGACCGGGGCACACCTGGCGGCCACGGCGTTCGGATGCGTGGTCTCGCTGCCCCTGACACCGCAGGTCCTGGTCGTGGAGCGGACCGGAGAGCTGCGCCAGGTCGATCTCGGGCAATGGGCGCTGAGCACCGGCGGTCCGATGGCGGTGACCCCCAGGGGCGACCGCATGGTGCTGTGTGACGGCTACCGCCTGATCGCCGTCCACGCCGCACTCGGCCACGCGCTGGCCGCGGCCCCGGTATCGGCGGAGCACGCGCCGGTACGGGAACTGGTCTTCGTCGGCGAGGACGCGCTCGTGACGGCGGGACGGCATGGCGGGCTGGTGCTGTGGAGACTGGACGCCGGCGGGATGCTGCCGGTGGCGTCCCGTGACACCCCGATGCTGTCGCAGCTGTGCGCGGTTCCTGCCTGGGACATGGTCAGCGGTCACTCCGGCTCCCAAGGCCGGGTTCGCTTCTTCGACCCGTGGCGGGGTCTCGCCCCGGTCGATGCCCCGCCCGCGATCGTCGGCTCCGCCCGTCGCCTGCGTGCTGTGCTGGCGGCGCCGGGCGGACGTCACGTCCTGTACTCCGGGCAGCTCGACGTGGACGCGCCGCAGCGGAGCCGCCCCTTCACGTTCGTGACCCGCGCGCACGACCTGCACCATCCCGGTTCGCTGTTGCGGCGGTCCCCAGCCGGTCTGGACGACGCCGAGCGCGCGGCTCTGGCCCGGGCCGGCGGGGATGATCCGGGCGTGCGAGACCTGCTGCGCCTCGCCAACGTGATGGCCACCCGTCATTGACCACCCAGGGGCGGTCGCTCGGACCGGCTCTTTGTCGTGGTGGATGTGATCCAACCCTCGGTGAGGCGCGGTGGACGCGGGTCAGTCGACCGGCTCGCCGGGCCGGTCGTGCGTGGCGCAGTGGATGCCGCCGCCCCCGGAGGGCACGGTGTCGATCACGACCGGCACGATGTCGCGGTCGGGGAACTGCTCCTGGAGAATTCCCCGGGCCCGGTCGTCGGCCCTGCGGTCGCCGAACCTGGGCATGAGGACCGAGCCGTTGGCCACGTAGAAATTGGCGTACGTCGACACGAAGTCGTCGCCCTCCGTCGACACGAAGTCGTCGCCCTCGCCGGTGACCCTGTCCAGATCGGGCTGCGGCAGGTCGATCACCTCGAAGCGTCGGCCGCGGGCGTCGGTCGCCTTGCTCAGCACCGCCCTGGCCCGGTCGGCCGCGCGTGACCAGGAGTCCGGGGGAGTGCCGGGGAAGGCCTGGTCGAGGAGCACCACGCCCGGCGCCGTGAAGCGGACGAGGCTGTCCACGTGGGCGTCGGTGATGTCCTGGCCGCGCACCCCCTTCAGCCACACCACCTTGTCGACCCCGAGGGTCTCGATGAGGTCGGCCTCGATGCCGTCCCGGCCCAGCCCCGGGTTGCGGTTCTCTGGCGCCGCCCCTCCCGCACCGCTCGTCCCGCATCGCACTCAGCCCCCCTCCCGTCACGATCCGGTCTCGGACGCGGGAAGGGGGCTTGTTTTTGGCTATGTAATCGATTCCAATCATCCGTGTAATCGATTCCATGGCGCCGAGCGGCTGGTCCACCACCGGTCGGCGCAAGAGTTTCGAGGTGTACGGAAACCACAAGGAGGTGGTCCGGACATGGCGGGCATCAAGGATGTCGCGGCCGAGGCGGGTGTGTCGGTCGCCACGGTGTCGCGCGTGCTGAACAGCCATCCGTCCGTCAGCGAAGAGGCGCGTACCCGCGTCCTCGCCGCCGTCGAGGTGCTCGGCTACCGGCCCAACGCGGTCGCCCGCTCGCTGCGCACCGCGCAGACCCGCACCCTCGGCCTGGTCATCAGTGATGTGCTCAACCCGTACTTCACCGAGCTGGCCCGCTTCGTCGAGGAGGAGGCCCGCGCGCTCGGCTACAGCGTCATCATCGGCAACGCCGACGAGCGACCCGAGCTCCAGGACCACCACATCCGCACGCTCATCGACCGCAGGATCGACGGGCTCCTCGTCTCACCCGCAGACGGAGGCTCCCCGCTGATGCGGGACGTCGCCCTGAGCGGCACCCCGATGGTCTTCGTCGACCGCTGGATCCCCGGCATCGACGTCCCCGTCGTCCGGGCCGACGGTACGGGCGCCGTCAAGGATCTCGTCGCGCATCTGCACGGCCTCGGTCACCGCCGGCTCGCCATCATCGCCGGGCCCGCCGCCACGACCACCGGCAACGAGCGCGTCGGGGCCTTCCGGGACGCGATGCGCGAGCTCGGGCTCGCCCTGCCCGACGCCTATATCGGCCAGGGCGACTTCCAGGCGGCCAGCGGCCGTCGGGTCACCGAGCGCTTTCTCGCCCTGGCCGAGCCTCCCGAGGTCGTGTTCGCCGCGGACAACCTGATGGCCCTCGGAGCGCTGGACGCGATCCGGGCCCGAGGACTGCGGGTCCCCGACGACATCGCGCTCGCCGCCTTCGACGACATCCCGTGGTTCGTCCACACGGACCCGCCGATCACCGCCATCGCGCAGCCGACCGCCGACCTGGCGCGGGCCGCCGTGCGCGCGCTGGCCGACCGGATCGAAGGACGGACCCCGCAGTCCGTCACCCTGCCCGCCCGCCTCGTCGTACGCCGCTCGTGCGGCGGGGCCGCATCGAACCAGAGGAGCGACCGGTGACCGCACCGGAAAAGCCACGGGTGACCGCGCCGGACGAGTTGCTGCGCATCGAGGGTCTGCGCAAGACCTTCCCCGGCGTGGTGGCGCTCGACAACGTCGACTTCGACCTCCGCAGAGGCGAAGTGCACGTGCTGCTCGGCGAGAACGGCGCGGGGAAGAGCACTCTCATCAAGATGCTCTCCGGCGCCTACCGCCCCGACCACGGCCGCATCCTGGCCGAAGGGCGTGAGGTGCGCATCGAGGGCGCGCAGGACGCCGAACGGCTCGGGATCGCCACCATCTACCAGGAGTTCAACCTCGTCCCCGACCTCACGGTCGCCGAGAACATCTTCCTGGGCCGCCAGCCGCGCCGCTACGGGCTCGTCGACCACCGCCGGATGCGCGAGGACGCGGCAGAGCTGCTGCACCGGGTCGGCGTCGACGTGCGACCCGACGCCAAGGTCCGTGAACTGGGCATCGCCCGACTCCAGATGGTGGAGATCGCCAAGGCGCTCAGCCTGGAGGCCCGCGTCCTGATCATGGACGAGCCGACCGCCGTGCTCACCTCCGAGGAGGTCGACAAGCTCTTCGCGATCGTCCGCCAACTCCGCGAGGACGGCGTCGGGATCGTCTTCATCACCCACCACCTGGAGGAGATCGCCGCACTCGGCGACCGCGTCACCGTCCTCCGCGACGGCCGCAGCATCGACCAGGTCCCCGCGTCGACCCCCGAGGACGAACTCGTCCAGCTCATGGTCGGCCGCAGCATCGAACAGCAGTACCCGCGCGAACGCCCCGAACGCCCCGACTCCGCAGACGCGTTGCTGTCGGTGCGCGGGCTCACCCGCAGCGGCGTCTTCCACGACATCAGCTTCGACGTGCACGCCGGCGAGGTCGTCGGCCTCGCCGGACTCGTCGGCGCCGGGCGTACGGAGGTGGCGCGCGCGGTCTTCGGGGCCGACCCGTACGACGCGGGCACCGTCGACGTACGCGGCGAACGCCTCGCCCGGCACGACGTGCCCGCCGCGATGGGCGCCGGGATCGGACTCGTACCGGAGGACCGCAAGGGTCAGGGCCTGGTCCTGGACGCCTCCGTGCAGGAGAACCTGGGGCTGGTCACCCTGCGTTCCGCGACCCGCTCCGGGCTCGTGGACCTCAAGGGGCAGCGCACGGCCGCCGCCCGCATCGCGCACCAGCTCGGCGTCCGCATGTCCGGCCTCGGCCAGCATGTGCGCACCCTCTCCGGCGGCAACCAGCAGAAGGTCGTCATCGGCAAGTGGCTGCTGGCCGACACTCGGGTCCTCATCCTCGACGAACCCACTCGGGGCATCGACGTCGGCGCCAAGGTCGAGATCTACCAGCTCATCAACGAGCTGACCGCCTCCGGGCACGCCGTCCTGATGATCTCCAGCGATCTGCCGGAGGTCCTCGGCATGAGCGACCGGGTGCTCGTCATGGCCCAGGGCCGGATCGCCGGAGAACTCCCCGCGGGCGAAGCCAGCCAGGACGCCGTCATGGCCCTCGCCGTCGGCACCCCGACCACCACCCGGGGCCCCGCCCCCGACGACGTACCGACGTCCACCGAACACCCCGCACCGAAGAAGGAAGAGGAGGGCCCCCGTGGCCACTGAGACAGCCAAGAGTGACGCGGGAACGGGCGGCGGAGTCTCCGTGATACGCCGCGTCCTGCTCGACAACGGCGCGCTCAGCGCCCTGGTCGTCCTGGTGGTGGCGATGTCGCTGCTCTCCGGCGACTTCCTGACCACCCAGAACCTGCTGAACGTCGGCGTCCAGGCGGCCGTCACCGCCATCCTCGCGTTCGGCGTCACCTTCGTCATCGTCTCGGCGGGCATCGACCTGTCCGTCGGTTCGGTGGCGGCCCTGTCCGCGACGGTCCTCGCCTGGTCGGCGACCTCGGCCGGCGTGCCGGTCGTCCTGGCCGTCGTGCTCGCGATCGTCACGGGAATCGCCTGCGGCTTCGTGAACGGAGCCCTCGTCTCGTACGGCAAACTCCCGCCGTTCATCGCGACGTTGGCGATGCTCTCGATCGCCCGCGGCCTCTCCCTCGTCATCTCGCAGGGCAGCCCGATCGCCTTCCCCGACTCCGTCTCGGTACTCGGCGACACCCTCGGCGGGTGGCTCCCCGTGCCGGTCCTCGTGATGATCGCGATGGGCCTGATCACCGCACTGATCCTCGGCCGCACCTTCATCGGCCGCTCGATGTACGCGATCGGCGGCAACGAGGAGGCGGCCCGGCTCTCCGGGCTCCGCGTCAAGCGCCAGAAGATCGTCATCTACGCGCTGTCCGGTCTCTTCGCCGCCGTCGCGGGCATCGTCCTGGCCTCGCGCCTCGTCTCCGCCCAGCCGCAGGCCGCCCAGGGGTACGAACTCGACGCCATCGCCGCGGTCGTCATCGGCGGAGCGAGTCTGGCGGGCGGTGTCGGCAAGGCGTCCGGCACCCTGATCGGCGCGCTCATCCTCGCGGTCCTCCGCAACGGTCTCAACCTCCTTTCCGTGTCGGCGTTCTGGCAGCAGGTCGTCATCGGCGTCGTCATCGCGCTCGCCGTCCTGCTGGACACGCTGCGCCGCAAGGCGGGTTCGGGAGCAGCCTCCTCCGCGGGCACCGCCCCCGGCGCGCCGGGATCCGGGCGCAAGGGAGCGCTCAAGCTGGCCGGCGCGGCACTCTGCGTCGCCCTCGTCGTCGGCGCGGTCTCCTTCTTCAACTCCGGCTCGTCCGGGGGCACGACGAAGGTCGGCATGTCCCTCTCCACGCTCAACAACCCCTTCTTCGTGCAGATGAAGGAAGGCGCGCAGGCGGAGGCGGAGAAGGCGGGCATCGACCTCACCGTCACCGACGCCCAGAACGACGCCTCCCAGCAGGCCAACCAGCTCCAGAACTTCACCAGTTCCGGCGTCTCCTCGATCATCGTCAACCCGGTCGACTCGGATGCCGTCGGCCCGGGCGTCCGCAGCGCCAACAAGGCGGACATCCCCGTGATCGCCGCCGACCGGGGCGTCAACAAGGCGGAGACCGCGACGCTCGTCGCCTCGGACAACGTGGCGGGCGGCAAGCTCGCCGCCGACGCGCTGGCCGACAAGCTCGGCGGCAAGGGCAGCATCGTCATCCTCCAGGGCACGGCGGGCACCTCCGCCAGCCGTGAGCGCGGGGCCGGTTTCGCCGAGGGACTGAAGGCGTACCCGGACATCAAGGTGGTCGCCGAGCAGCCCGCGGACTTCGACCGCACCAAGGGCCTGGACGTCATGACCAACCTCATCCAGTCGCACCCCGGCGTCACCGGCGTCTTCGCCGAGAACGACGAGATGGCGCTCGGCGCGGCCAAGGCACTCGGCGCCAGGGCCGGGAAGTCCGTCTCGGTCGTCGGCTTCGACGGAACCCCGGACGGCCTGAAGGCGGTCGAGGCCGGCACGCTCTACGCGTCGGTGGCCCAACAGCCCGCCGAACTGGGCAGGATCGCGGTGCGCAATGCCGAGAAGGCCGCGAAGGACGAGAAGGTCGAGAGCACGGTGAAGGTGCCGGTCAAGGTGGTCACCCGGGAGAATGTCGCCGACTTCTCCTGACTGCCACCTGGCCCGTGAACAGGCCTGTCGACCCTCGACCCTCGGCCCCCGACCGACGAAAGCAGGAAGCACGCACATGCACGACACCGCCCCCGACGACCGGTACGACCTGCTGGTCGTCGGGTCGGCCAACGCCGACCTGGTGATCGGCGTCGAGCGCCGCCCCGCGCCCGGCGAGACGGTCCTCGGCTCCGACCTCGCCGTCCAC
This sequence comes from Streptomyces sp. NPDC102283, assembly GCF_044766265.1. Classification (NCBI taxonomy): domain Bacteria; kingdom Bacillati; phylum Actinomycetota; class Actinomycetes; order Kitasatosporales; family Streptomycetaceae; genus Streptomyces; species Streptomyces sp. NPDC102283. The sequence goes on along the minus strand of NZ_JBIWLQ010000014.1, from coordinate 75,034 downwards.
CCCGGCGGCAAGGGCGCCAACCAGTCGCTGGCCGCCGCCCGCCTCGGCGCCAGAACCGCTCTCCTCGCCCGGGTCGGCGACGACGACCACGGACGCCTCCTGCTGGAGACCCAGCGCGCGGCCGGCGTGGACACGGACGGCGTCCTGGTGGGCGGGGCCCCCACGGGCGTCGCCCTGATCACCGTCGATCCCTCGGGCGACAACAGCATCGTGGTCTCCCCGGGAGCCAACGGCCGCCTCACCCCCGAGGACGTCCGGGCGGCGGCCCCGCTGCTGGCCGCGGCCCGGGTGATCTCCGTACAGCTGGAGATCCCGCTGGACACGGTGGCCGAGACGGTACGCGGCCGGGGGCCGGACACCCGGCTCGTCCTCAACCCGTCCCCGCCCGCCCCGCTCCCCGAGGAGGTGCTCGCCGCGTGCGATCCGCTGGTGGTCAACGAGCACGAGGCGCGGTACATCCTCGGCGACGGGGCGGGGGAGTCCCCGCACGACTGGGCGCCCGCCCTGCTCGCGCTCGGCCCGCGCTCGGTCGTGATCACCCTGGGCGCGGCCGGGGCCCTGGTGGGGGACAGCCGTACGGAATCCCTGGACCACCTGGTCAGCCCGAAGGTCGAGGCGCTCGACACGACCGGTGCCGGGGACGCGTTCACGGCTGCCCTGGCCTGGCGTCTGGGTCGGGGCGACGACCTGCGGGAGGCGGCGGCCTTCGCGGTCAGGGTGGGGGCGGCGGCGGTCACGGCACGGGGGGCGCAGGAGTCGTTCCCGACGCTGGAGGAGGTCGACGCGCTGTGAAGAAGTCGGGCATCCTCAACCGCCACCTGGCGGGCGCGATCGCCGAACTCGGCCACGGCGACACCGTCCTGGTCTGCGACGCCGGCATGCCGATCCCGCCCGGCCCCCGCGTGATCGACCTGGCCTTCCGCGCCGGGACCCCGTCGTTCGCGGAGGTCCTGGACGGCCTGCTCGACGAACTGGTCGTGGAGGGGGCGACGGCCGCCGAGGAGATCCGTGACGCCAACCCGGAGGCCGCGGCGCTCCTGGACGGGCACTTCCCCTGGCTGGAAGTGGTCCCGCACGACGAGCTCAAGGCGCTCACGGCGGCGGCCCGCCTGGTCGTACGGACGGGGGAGGCCCGGCCGTACGCGAACGTGCTGCTGCGGTGCGGGGTCTTCTTCTGAGCGAGCCCTCTCTGCCCGGACCGACCTGACGGCGGTACGACGGCGGGCCGCGCCCCACGCGGGGCGCCGCCCGCCCTCGTACGACCGTCCCGACCCGGGCCTCTTCGTGGCGGTTGCGCAGCCCGCGCAGGCACGCCGTCAGGGTGGGACTGTCCGCGGTCATCCGCGAGAACTCCGCCGCCGATACGCGTGCGAGAGGTACGAGACGTCTGTGCGTCGGGTTCCGCCGGTCAGGGCGCCTTCATGTGCTAGGCATGTCTGCATGTCTTCTCCAGCCCCTCTGCCACACGTGGACCTCACGGCCGCGCAGTGGCAACTCCTGGGCGAGTTGGTCTCCGCAGCCCTCACCGACCCGTCCCGCAGCGTCGACAGCACGGCCACCGCGGCCGCACGTGGCCTCGACCCGCGGCTGTTCCCGACCGATGCCGCCCTCCTCGCCTGGATGAAACTGGCCGAACACAGCGGTGACCAGCTGACGGCGACCGACCTCGGGGCCGCCCTCCACTACCGGCGTCTTCAGGAGTCGTTGGAGGTCCGGCTGAGCGAGGTGGCCAGGTACGCGGCAGCCAACGAGTCGTCGGTGCCGCGGTTCGCGCGGGCCGTGCGCCGCCTCGCCGAGGGCTCCTTGCCGTTCGCGGACGCGATGAGGGAGTCCCGGCGCACGGCGTGAGTCACGGCGGGGCTACCCGCTGCCCAGGTCGGTGAAGAGGGTGTCGGCAGGGCGATGACGCGGCTTGCGGTCGCTCTCCCGCCCGAGGAGTACACCGGCCGAGGTCAGTTCGTCGCGGGTGGAGACGGGCCCCGCCAGAACCTCGGCGAGAAGGTCTTCTTGAGCCGAGACCAGATCGGTGAGACGGCGCAGTACGGAGAGAAGGTCGAGCAACTCTTCCGTCCATTCGGTCGGCCAGCTCTCCACGTGCAGATCGTCCAACGGGCTCGTCCTCTTGCTGGTCGGCTTCGCCTTCCGGTAGCCGAACCACTTGTTCACGATCCTCATGCCGCCCACGTGGTAGGTCCAGACGGCCTCGGGCACGGGAGCGAACGTGCCGTCGCCCACGTGCAGCGTCCGGGTCTCCGCCTCGTACCGGATACGGTCCGGGACGTCGCGGCCGACGTTGGTCTCGTAGCGGACCTGCCGCGGATCCCCCGAGGGAAACCGGACGTCGCCGAGAGAGCGGCCGGCCCCCAGGTCGGCGCACCGCTCTCCGTACGTCGACGCCCACAGGATCTCGGCCCCGAGCGCCGTCGCCCGGCGCCACAGTGCCGCGTCCCGGGTCAGTGGCAGACGTATGCCCGGGGTGAGCAGCTCCTCCGCGAAGTGCTCCGTAAAGGCGCTGTGCGCGGTGACGGCGACGATGTAGGCGGCCAGGTCTGCCGCGCTCACCGGCCCCGCGCCCGTACTGCGCGAGAGATGGGGCAGCAGGCCCGCCGGGACGTTGGGCGTACCGTCGGGGTGCAGGAGCGGCATCACGCGGCCGCCGCGGCCGTTGAAGTGGTGAGTGTCGGGTATGAGGTGGGTGGCCACGACCGCCGGGCCCGAGTCGATCTCGTGGGACGACTGCTGGTTGAGGAAGAGCTGATCCGGTTGAACTGATGCCCAGAGATCGGGCCGAGGGCGGTCGAGTACACGGTTGTCCGCGATCAGCCACTGCCGGTCGAAGCTGCGCAGGGAGACGCACGCCAGATCCGGCCGAGTGTCGGGTTCGTAGTCGACCGCGTGGGGGTGGGCGGGTAATCCGGGCAACGGTTTCCTTCTGCTGCCCAAGTCGCGGTCGCCGGTCTCCTTGAACAGGACGGACTTGGCTGCCGGGTCCGGCTCGCGCACAAGCATGGCCCATCGGCGTTGCAGAGTCACCGCCGACGGACTGCTGACCCAGGATCGGTTGGCGGTGATTCCCAGGCTGCCCCAGGGGAGAAGTTCGCTCAACGGCGGGAAGTCCTGCCAACTCGACTGGGTCAGCGGCGTGAACGGAAGCTCTCCCCGGGAGTGAGTGTCCTTCCACCCGTCGTCGTCCAGCCGGATATCGCGCAGCTGCCGGAACTTCTCGTCGCGACTGCCGGCCACGGCACGGTAGTGCACCCGCGCCTCACGGACGTCCCTCCCCGCCGCTTCCCCGGCTCTGCGGACGAAGACGCAGATGGCGAGGGGCTGGGCGACGCCGGGGAAGACGCGGGTGGCGACGTCGGCGCGGTGTCCTTCGGGCGAGAGGTTGATGACCCAGCCCTCGTCGCAGGTTCGGCGCAGATAGCTCCGCATGCCCCGCCCGCCCGGGCCCGTGGTCCACCCGGACGGGGTGATGAAGCAGACGACGCCATGCCGGTCGTCCTGGTGCGCGTCGAACACCTTCCACGTGGCCCAGCGCCAGAAGTAGACGTACATGTTCTTGAGCACGTGTTCGTAGCGGCCGTTGCCCGACAGCCGGAAGCCGTCCAGCAGCGGCGCGTCCTGGCCGTGATCATGCTTCTCCACCCAGCCGCCGCGGTTCTCGGCCTTGTCGTCGTAGGGCGGGTTGCCGATGACCACATTGACCGGCGTGCTGGCCTTGATCCTGTTGGCGTGGCGCCGGGATGCGGCCAACGCGTCGTAGGACAGGTATTCCTCCTCGACGAAGGGGTTGTCGAGGGTGTCGGTGACGAAGAGGCTCAGGCCGCCATCCGGCAGCGCTGATCCGTGGCGTTTCAGCAGGTCCGACGTCCGCAGCTCGGCCACGGCGTAGGGCCCCATCTGCAGCTCGAAGCCACAGAGTCGTGTGGCGAGGCGCGATATGGCGTCAGCGGCCATGGCCGGGCCGGATCGGTCCGCAGCTTGCTCGGCCACCCGGTCGATGATGGTGTGCAGATACGTCCCTGTGCCCATGGCCGGGTCCACGATGCGTACGTCCTCCTCACCGAAACCGGCTTGCTGCGCGAGGCGGGTGCGCAGCACGTCCTCCGTGAGACGAACCATCTCCTCCACCACCTGATGCGGTGTGTAGTACGAGCCGCTCCGCTGCCGCAGCGCGGGATCGTACACGGTGAGGAAGTGTTCGTAGAGATGGAGGTAGGCGTCCCGGTTTCCGGCTCTGATCGCAGGCCAGTCCACCTTGGCGATCGTCCGCTGCAGGAGATCGAGCGTCACACTGAAACGCTCGTTGACGTTGTCGGTGAGGAGCTGGAGTGCCCGGCCCATGAGCGCGTGATCCGCGTTGAGGCCACGGCCGACATCATGCAGTCCGACGTCTTCCAGGAGGAGGTCCTCCGAGCGGGCGAGAAGCAGAGCGAACGTGACTGCCTGGGCGTAGCCGTCGGCGAAGGTGGCGTCGTCGGCGGAGGGGAAGAGCAGCCGCCGCCACTCGTTCTTGAGCCCGGTGAACGGCCTGGCGCGTAGGTCGTCGTCGGAGGCCGGTGACTTGGCCTCTACGTAGAGCTGTTCCAGCACGGCTGATCGCAGAAGCCTGCACAACGGCGCAAGATGTTGGACCAAGCGGGACACGTTGGAGATATGCGGTGGCTTCCAGTTGAGGAACACCCTCAACAAGGCGTCGAAGGCCGCGGGATCGGTCGGGACCAGTCTGTCTCCCGCGTTCCGGAGCGCGCCCTTGAAGTACACCGGATCACCCAGCTGGCGCCCGTCGCGGAACAGACGCCACTCCGTTCCGTTGGAGTAGAGCAGGTTGGGCAGGTTCCGGAGCTTCTCCCACTGTGCGCGATTCGCCTTGTTGAAGGTGTCCGGATCCACTGACAGCGCGGGCTTCTTGAGCTCGATATAGCCCGTCAGGTCGCCGCCGGACCGGACGGCGTAGTCGGGGCGGACACCGAGGTCGGCGATGCGGTACTCGTCGTGCCAGGTGACCTCGTGCTGATCGTGCCGTTCGCCGACCGCCCGCAGCAGATTCTCGAGCGGTCCACGGATCGCGGCTTCCTCGCTGCCGCCGCCACCGGACAACTTGGTCTTCGACTGACGGCCGAACTCCGCTACGGCGGCCAGAAGCCAACCGTAATGCCCTTCTGACATATTCCCCCCGGGTCGCGTCAGACGGAGCCTAGCTACGCATGGTGCGCAGTGGAAGACGGTCTGTTACCGAGGAGGTTGAGGGGGCCGCCGGGACTGTCGGGATGGTGATCCGGCACGGCCGCCGCTCACACCCCGGCCTCCACCAGGAAGGTGCTGGGTTCCCCGGTCCACGACACGTACAGGTCGTCCCGTGCCCGCGTGCATGCCACGAAGAGCAGGCAGCGTTCCGCCAGCAGGTCGGCGGCGTGCTGAAGGCGGTCGACCTCGACCGGTGTCACCGCCTTGGCGAACGGGAGGGCGCCGGCGCTCGCGCCGATGACCGCGACACACCGGAACTCCAGCCCCTTGAAGGCATGCATGGTGCCGACCTGGACGGCGTCCGCCTCCGCGGCCGTGTCGCCCCGCAGACGGGCCGCGGGAATGCCGGCCTGCCGGAGCCGCTCCACCGCCTTGTCGCCGTTCTTGTTGAACCGGGCGCTGACCCCGATCTCGCCTGCGGCGATTCCGCTGGCGAGCCAGCCGCGCACCCGCTCCACCAGTCCGTCCAGTTCGGCTGCCTCCGACGCGGCTCCGAGCATCTCGGGCCGTGTGCCGTGCAGGGACGAGCGGTAGCCCAGCAGGGTCTCGGTCCGTGCGTCGTCGGCCAGCTGTTCGAACGGCCGCCCGACGAGCAGCGCCGTCGACCAGCTGAGGATCTCGTGCGTGGAGCGATAGTTCTTGCGCATCTTCGTCGAGCGCCCGGCGACCCTCACCCCGACGGCCTTGAGCGAGACCTTCGAGTCGTAGATCCGTTGGTGCGGGTCGCCCGCGATGAACAGGTCGTCCGGCCGGGACGGGGCGGCAGCCCGCAGCAGCCGCCACTGCACAGGATGAAGATCCTGCGCCTCGTCCACGACGACGTGCCGGTAGCGCGGGCCACCGGACTCCAGCAGATCCGCCGCCTCCGCACAGGTACCGAGATAGGTGCGCAGTCCGTCGGCTGTCAGCCGGTCGGTGAACTCCTGGATCGTGCGCCACACCAGCGCGCGCGAGGTGATGGGCAGGGCGCTGCCGCGACCCCGTCGCTCGCAGCTCTCGTACCCCTCCGGGGTGCGCAGATTCTGTGCCAGGACGACGTGCTTGTGCTCCTGGGCCAGGAACAGCCCAGTCCCCGAGAATCCGGTCGCCCGCGCGGCCTGCCCCCACCGCGTCTCCTCCTCGCTGCCGCGCAGCGGGCGTCGCGACGTGGACACGACACGCCCCGCGAACGCGTCGACGGTCATGATGTCGACGCGGTCGCGCAGGGCCTCGTCCTCCACCAGGGTGGCCAGTCCGTTGCGCAACGCGGCCACGAGCGCGTTCGTGTACGTGGTCAGCAGGATGCGGTCGCCGTCGCGCAGGTGTCCCAGCAGGTGCCGCACCCGGTGCAGCGCGACAACAGTCTTCCCGGTGCCCGGGCCGCCGGTGACCTGGGCGGGGCCGGAGTACGAAGCCCGGTAGGCGATCCGGTGCTGGGAGGGGTGGAGAAACACCCGCCAGGCCGCGAACGGCTTGTCCAGGATGTCCCGCAACTCCTCGGAGGCGGTCACCAGCGCGATGCGGGTACGGGTGCGGTGGATGGCCGTGGCGAAGTCGTCCGTGTCCACCGGAGCGTCACCCGGCGAGACCTGGGCGAGGCTGACGGAGACGACGTCCCGCCACACCTCCTCCACACTGAACCCCGCCGCCAGGTACTCCAGCACCTCTCGCTGGTCCTGCGGGAAGTAGGGGGCGAAGACCTCCAGCTGCTCCGCATCGGTCAGCGCACGGGCCTGACGCAGCGTCGTCGCGTCGATGCCCAGCGCCGCGAGGTCTCCGTCGGACACCTCCGCGAACAGCCGCTGATCGGCAGCGGGCGCGATCCGCTCGTAGGCGGGCGTGAGCTCGTCCAGCATGGCGATGTCCCGGATCTCCACCGCCCGGGTGACGGTGTTGATGCTCGCCTTCTGCTTGATCGCCCAGTCGATCGCCTTGTCGTGCGGCATCACCCGGAGCAGCACGTACGTGTCACCGCTGGCGGGCGCGAGCACGACACCCCGCGTCCCCTGGTCGATGCGGATGGTGCGGATGTGTGGATCGCGGGCGCGCTTCAGCGACTCCAGCTTCAGCCCCGGGTCCTTGAACAACTGGTCGAGCGTGAGTCGTTCGAACTTCTCCCAGGCGTCGAACACCCCTTGTTTGACCGTCCCTTGAAGCTTGGCGAGCTGGGAACAGAAGCCGATGTCGAACGCGAGGTGGGGCATGGGTGGACTCTCCCGAGGTGCGGGCGGAACGGAGCGAACGGGTGGGGCAGAGGGGCGAACGACAGCAGAGCGGGTACTCAGCCCGTCGGGCCGTCGAGGTCGAGACGTATCAGGGCCAGCGCCTCGGCGACCTCCTCCGTCATCTCGTCGTCGGAGCCGAACACCAGACACAGATCGTCGTACAGGGGAGCCAGGATCCGCGCGGCCTCGGACGCCAGCCCCTGGGCGAGCAGCAGCATCCCGATGTCGCGACGGAGCTCGACCGCCTCGTCGCTCACGTCTCCGTCCACGGCCCGGACGACCTCCAGGACACCGCGCAGCGAGGCCAGCGCGTCGGTCACCTGCCCGAGCTCGCCCCGACACCGGGCTGCCTGCGCACGGCAGCCGCGGGCCCGCTCCCCGGTGGGCCCGCCGGTCCGCCCATAGGCGTCGGCAAGAGCTTCGAACTCGGGCAGCGCGGCCCGGAAGTCCCCGCCGAGCAGCTGGATCGCGGCGCGCTGCCGCCGCAGGTCCAGCACCTTCCGGCTCTCCTCCCCGAGAGCGCGGGCAGCGGGTCCGATCATCTCTCCGAGCACTTCGGCGGCCTGGGCGTACCGCTCCTCCTCCAGCAGGGCGTCGGAGTGCTGGTAGGCCTCCTCGATCTCCGCGCGAAGCTGTTCCGGTACGGGGACGGGCCCGGCGGCTGCGACGCCCGGGCTCACGGCCGTCGGCGCAGGGCGGTCGCCCTCACCGGCGCGGGCCCGCGGTGCGTACGGATTCCGGAAGATCCCGGTCGGGTCGGGCGCACCGCCCCAGTGAGCCTCACCGGTCAAGGGCTGGTGACCGGGCGGCGGCAGGAAGGGACGCAACCGCTCGTACACCTCCTGCACATCGGCGGGCCGGGACTCCGGCGCCTTGAGCAGCAGACGCAGCACGAGGTCCTCAAGCTCGGCGGGCACGTCGGGGCGCAGCGCCCGCAGCGGGGTGGGCGCCGCGTTGACGTGCTGGGACATCACCACGTACTCACTGCCACCCGTGAAGAGCAGGCTTCCGCAGAGGAGTTCGTGGAGGATGCAGCCGAGGGCGTACAGGTCGGTCTGCGTACTGGTGCGCCCGCCCCGTACCTGCTCCGGCGCCATGTACTGGTAGGTCCCGATCGGGGTGCCGGTGGCGGTCAGCTTGGTGACGTCGCTCCGCAGGATCGCCGCGATCCCGAAGTCCAGGACCTTCACGGTCCCGTCCCGGGCGACCAGGATGTTGCCCGGCTTCAGGTCGCGGTGGATGACCGGAACCTCGTGCGCGTACGACAGCACGGTGGCGACCTGCGCGGCGACGGCGACCGCCCAGCTGACCGGCAGCGGACGTTTTGGGCGGATGTACGAGGACAGCGCCACCCCGTCGACCAGCTCCATGACCAGGTACAGCCGCTCGTACGAGTCGTCCAGCACCGCGTCGTACACCTGGGGTACCCCGGGATGCCTGATCTTCGCGGTGATGCGCGCCTCGCGACGGAAGCGCTTCGCGAACTCCTCGGCCAACTGCGGCGAGCCGAGCACGGCCTGCTGCCGGATCAGCTTCACCGCGACAGGCCGGTCGAGCACGGCGTCGTAGCCGCGCCACACATCCCCCATGCCGCCGCTGTCGAGCCCCTCCAGCAGTTCGTACCGACCGGCGATCGCCTGTTGTGACACCGTTCCCCCGGGCTTGTGCGGATGCGGTCGACGTGCACGGGGCCGACCACGACGTGGTTGGGGACGAGTCTCGCCGGTGGGAGTGTGCCAGGTCCACCGGCGGCACGGGGCGAGGGACGAGCCGTCTTGTTCCGGTCAATGGAGTGGCTCGTTAGTACTGCTCAGGGCGGTGCGGCCGCCCTGTCGGCTGCGGGAGGCGCACGGTCGGAGAAGAAAGTCCTGGCAGATCTCGGTGACCGGAGCTAGGCTCCCCGCGATGACTCTCTCCCTGAACAGATGGGGGGACCCGTCCGCGCAAGGTGAGTGCTGATGCTCACTTCGACCGCGAACCGGGATTCCTACCCGTCTCCTCTCTCCTCCCCGTCCTTCTGGCCGCGCGTGCGCGAGTTCGCCGTGCCGGCCCCGATGATCGAGACCGCGACCGCCCGCCGTGAGGCCGGGGACTGGGCAGGAGCGTGCGCCGCAGCAGGCGTCGACATCGATTTTCGCCTCCGGTCCGTGGTGCGCAGCCATGGCCCGGAACTCACCGCCCGCATCCGGGCGGACCTCCGCCATCTGGCTCCCGACCTGCTGCGCTGGCACATGCCGAGGATCGCCCCGCACGGCCTGCTGCGCCCGGGGCTGACGATCGAACTGGCCCGCTACGACCCACCGGAGCGTGACGCCCCGGGCCCCCTGCACCTGGTCGTCCGGACCCCGCCCGCCTGGGCGGACGCCGGGCAGCGGATCAGCCTCGCACTGTGGGACGGGTCGCACACCGAACCGGGCGCCCGCCGCCACCCTCACCCGCGTCCGAACCGGCGCTTCCGCCTCGACCTGCACCGCCACCTGTGGGATGCGCGCACGGCCGATGAGCTACGGATCCGTTGCGGCCTCGACGACCTGCCGTCCGCCCGTGCCGCCGAGGCCGTCGACCCGGGGTGGTGGGCCGCCGTCCCGCCGGACCGACGCTGCGCCGTCGACCGCTGGGCGGCGGAGGCGGCGATCCTGCTCCGCGCCGAGGGGCAGGGGCCGGGCGGAGCGGTCAGCGTGCGGCTGGGCGGCCGACGTCGGCTTCTCCTGCGACTGGAGGCCGGCGCGGACGGTCGGGGGACGCCTGTCGCGCGGGTCGCGGAGGCGGCCCCGGACCCGGGCGCGTCCACTCCACCGGTGCTGCCGGACGCGGCCACCTGGGTGCTGCCCGACCTCGACCTGCTCCGAACCGGGGAGATCGAGGCCGGTCAGCTGCACCCGCTGGTCGCGCGGGCCCTCGTTCCGGACCTGCCGCCGCCTGATCCGACATCGGCTCGTCCGGGCGGCGGTGACCGGGCGGGAGCGTCGCGCCTCGTGGAATGCCGGGGAGAGCAGCACCGGATCGGCCTCGTCGAAGGGGCCCTCGCCCCGCTGGACCACGATCCGGCCGAGGTCCGCCGCGAAGAACTGCTGGTCGCCCTGACCGGTACTCCGCTGCCCTGCCTCCAGGCCATCGACGAGGCGCACCGGCGGCCGGACTGCCTCACCGGTGTGCGGGAACGCCTCGACCACGGGGACATCGCCGGTGCGCTGGCCGTCGTCGAGGGGCTGCTCGGCCCTGGGGCGTTGCTGCGCGACGGTCCTCTGCGGGACGAGCTGGAGGCTGCCGCGCAACGGCGGATCACCTACGGACTGTTCCGGGCCGATCTGCTCGGTCCCGGACCCGTCCGTCACCGCTCCGACGTCCGCCGACCCGTCGACCCCCGCCCTCGTCGGGCCCGACGCCCGCGTCACACAGCCGTCGGCTGACCCCGGGGCTGCCGGTCCTGTCGGCTCCCGCGCCGTGACCGTCCTGGCCCAACCCCGCACCCACCCCTGCCCATTCGCCCTCTCTCATACCCTCAGGTGATCACTCATGCTCATGAACACCCCGTCCGCCGCGCCCGCACACGCACCCGCACCCGTGCCCACGGACTCCGCCCCCACCTCCCAACTCGCCGTCGCCGAAACGCTGATGAGCCTGCTCCGCGACACCACCACCGAGCCGCGCCCCGACATCCAACTGGAGGCGCTGACCCTGGCGGTCTCCGCCGACCTGCCCGTGCTGCTGTGGGGTGAGCCGGGGATCGGCAAGACCGCGGCGCTCACCCAGCTCGCCGCCTCCCTGGATCTGCCGCTCACCACGGTCATCGCCAGCGTGCACGAGCCGTCCGACTTCTCCGGACTGCCCATCGTCGGCGACGACCCCGCCGAACAGGGTGTGCCGATGGCCCCGCCGGACTGGGCCGTTCGCCTCGTACGGGCCGGGCGCGGGCTGCTGTTCCTCGACGAGCTCTCCACCGCACCGCCCGCCGTTCAGGCCGCGCTCCTGCGCCTCGTACTGGAACGGCGGATCGGGGCGCTGCAACTCCCGCCCGGCGTACGGATCGTGGCCGCCGCCAACCCGCGCTCCTCGGCGGCCGACAGCTGGGAGCTGAGCCCGCCGCTCGCCAACCGCTTCGTCCACCTCCAGTGGACCCACGACCACGAGGTCGTCGTACGCGGCCTCGCCGGCACCTGGCCGCGCGCGACCCTGCCCCGCCTCGACCCCGACAGGCTGCCCGAGGCGGTGGACTTCGCCCGGCGCGCGGTGTGCGGGCTCCTTTCGGCCCGCCCCACGCTCGTCCACCGGCTGCCCACGACGGAGACTCGCCGGGGCGGCCCGTGGCCCTCGCCGCGCAGCTGGGACATGACGCTGAACCTGATCGCCTTCGCGACGGCCGCCGGGTCGTCCCGGGACGTGCTGTCCCTGCTGGTCCGGGGAACGGTCGGGGACGGCCCGGGTCTTGAACTGCTGGCAAGCCTGGACCGGATGGACCTTCCGGACCCCGAGGACCTCCTCGCCGACCCGGCGGGCGCCGTCCTCCCCGAGCGTGGCGATCTCCGGCAGGCCGCGCTGGACGGGGTCGTCGCGGCGGTCCGTACCCGCCCGGACAGGGCCCGTTGGGACGCGGCGTGGGCGCTGCTCGTGAGGGCGCTGGAGGACGGAGCCCCGGATCTGGTGGTCGTCCCGGCGACGACCCTCGCCTCGCTGCGCCAGGAGGACTGGGACGTACCGGCCTCCATCGAACAGCTCGCGGGCGTCGTGTCCCTGTCCGGGCGCGCGGACCGGGCCGCCGCCCGGGTCACGGCGAAGGCGAAGACGAAGACGACGGCGGGCCGATGACGACGACGGACGCGCCGAGCGCGCTCGACCTGGGCAAACTCTTCGCCGCCCGCCTCCAGGCAGCCCGGGTCCGCCCCTACCTGGCGACCGCGCTGTTCGCCCTGCACACCGTGGAGTCACGGCTGGTCCCGACCATGGCCGTCGACCGGTACTGGCGGGCTTACGTCTCGCCGTCCTTCGTGGCCCGTACCCCCGTCGAGGAGTTGGCCGGGGTGTGGGTCCACGAGGTGTCGCACCTGTTGCGCGACCACCACGGCCGTAGCGACCGGGTCGCCCGGCAGCGCGGGCTGACCGGGCCGGGGGAGCGGCTGCGGATGAACATCGCCGCCGACTGCGAGATCAACGACGACGTGTACGGCGACGGCCTGGCCGCCCCGAAGGGCGCGGTCTACCCGTCGACGCTGCACCTTCAGCCCGGCGAGCTCATGGAGGACTACCTGTACCAGTTCCGCCTAGGCTCCCGCACCCAGGACCTCGCCTGGCTGGACTGCGGAAGCGGCGCCGACGGACTGGAGAGGGAATGGGAGCTCGGGCCCGACGGCGCGAACGGGCTGAGCGCGCAGGAACAGGACGCGGTCCGCTTCAGGGTGGCGCAGGGCATCACGGGCCGGCCGGGGAACGCCTCGAAGGGGTGGAAGCGGTGGGCGGAGGAGGCGTTCCACCCGCCGCAGCCCTGGCGGGACCTGCTGGGCGCCGCCGTACGCTCGGCCGCCTCGGGGCCCGGCGCGGGGGAGGACTACACCTACGGCCGCCCGTCGCGACGCTCCACCGGACTGCCCGGCGTCGTCCTGCCGAGCCTCCGCCGCAGACCGCCCCGGGTCTCCGTCGTCATCGACACCTCCGGTTCGGTCAGCGACGCCGAACTGGGCAGCGCACTCCTGGAGGTCGCCGCCATCTCCCGCGCGGTGGGCGGCCGCCGCGACCTGGTCACCGTCCTCGCCTGCGACGCGGCGACCAGGGTCGTCCACCCGCTGTGCCAGGCCGAGGGCATCCCGCTGGTGGGAGGTGGCGGCACGGATCTCCGTACGGGCTTCGCCAAGGCGCTGCGGTCCCATCCCCGCCCGGACGCCATCGTGATCCTGACCGACGGACAGACACCCTGGCCGACCGCGCAACCGGCCTGCCGAACGGTCATCGGCCTGTTCCCGAGGGACCACCGGCGCCGCTCCTGGGACGAGGACAACCCGGACTACGTCCCTCGCCGGCCGCCGGCGTGGGCGCGGGTGGTGGAGATCGGCTAGCTCCGGTCAGTCGGGTGCGGGAGGTGGCAGATCGGGCCAGTTGGACCCGCTGCTCCGGCCGCCGCCAGGTGGTCAGCACGGCACGGCCCGGCGGCTGGCCGACGGGAGTCGCCGAACCGAACAGGGGACCCTCCCCTCGGTCGCAGGAGAGCGTCAGCGCGCTCGTGCCCAACTCCCGCAGGCGCTGAGGACGGGTTCGTACATCGCACGGGCGGCTCCTGCTGAATTGCGGCAGAGCACCAGGCGTAGTCCGATGTCGCCCGCCAGCGGGAGGTAGTCGAGGATGGGAGTGAAGGGGCTGCCTGAGGCTGTCGAGACGAGTTCGTAGTCGTCCACGACGAGGAAGATGTCGAAGCCCGTGTACCAGCTTCTCGAGCGCAGCTGTTCCGAGGTGACGTCGGGGCCGGGCAAGCGGCGCGCCAAGGCCTCGGCAAGGGCGTTCATCTGGGTCGGCAGTTTCGCACCGCTCGGCAGATATTCGGCCAGGTAGTCCCTTCCCACGCTGCCCAGCAGGGGCCGCCGGTAGTCCACGATGATCAACCGGGCTTCTGTCGGTGTGTACCGCTCGCTGACTCTCCGGGTGAGCAGTCGTAGCAGCGATGTCTTTCCGGACCCACTCTCTCCGATGACGACGAGGTGCGGCTCCTGCGCGAAGTCGGTACTGAACGGGGTCAGGTCCGTTCCTTCGATGCCCAGCGCGATGCCGGAGTCTGAACGGTCGAACTTCTCGGGAAGCGTGTCTGGCGGGCGGAGTACACGGCGACGACATCGGCGACCGTGCGCCGGACCCGCTCGGGGTCGAGGCGCGTGGTCACATCTCCCACGTGAGGCAGGTTCTTCAGTTCCTGAAGCGATCCGGCGTTGAAATCAAGGCAGTAAAGCTGCACTTCGGACGGAGTGTGGGTCAAGGCGAGCGCACAGATCACGGTCCGGAGCAGCGTCGACTTTCCCGACTGCGGCGCGCCGACGACCAGATGGTGTCCGTGCGTGCCCGAGAAGTCGAGCCACTGTGTCTCCCGGCGTAGTTCGAAGGGTCTGTCGGACAGCCCCACCGGTACCCGCAAGCTGCCGGGTTCCGTGTTCACGGGCGCGTGCAGCCCGCGCTCCGGAGTGACGGTCAACTCCGGAAGCAGCGCGTCCAGGGTCGGCGCGTCGTCCAACGGAGGAAGCCATACGGGGCGTGCGAGCGGCCCCTGACCCTCGACCCGGCGTACGAGGGTGTCCAGCAGACTGTCGGCGAGGACGGCGTCGCCGGAGGGCTCGCCATCTCCGGGCGGTCGGGGAGCCGATGCGTATGCGGCTCGAAACTGCGTCAACCCGGCACTGTCGTAGATGAGATAGGCGGATCCGGGGAGCGCCGGCAGGTGATAGGCGTCCGGGACGCCTATCACCGTGCGGGATTCCGCTGCCGAGAGCGTGCGCAGGACGATGCGGTACAAGAGGTAGGTTTCCAGGCGGCGTAGCTTGCCTTCCTCCAGGTGCTGTGAGGACAGCAGCAGGTGTACGCCCAGCGAGCGCCCGACGCGGCCGAGCATGACGAAGGCGTCCATCAGATCCCGCCGGACGTCGAGGAGTTCGGTGAAACCGTCGACGACGATCAGCAAGGAGGGAAGGGGCTCCAGTGGTGCCCCGGCCGCACGTGCCCCGTCGTAGGCGCGGAGCGTGGCATAGCCACCAGAGGAGCGGAGCAACTCCTGACGCCTGACAGCTCGCCACTGATGGCGTCCATCATCCGTTTCACATGTGTCGGATCGCGGGAGAGACCGGTGATGAGGCCCGAGGCGTGGGGAAGGTTTCGCAGCCCGTCGAAGGCGGCGGTGCCTTCGTGGTCGATCAGGAGGAAGTTCAGTTCGTCCGGGGAGTGCGTGACGGCGAGGCCCAGGATCAGGGTGCGCAGAAGTTCGGACCGTCCGGAACCTGCGGTGCCGATGCAGAGACCGTGGGGGCCTATCCCGCCCTGCGACGCGTCCTTCAGGTCGAGCGCGGAAGGTTCTCCCGTTTCGGTCAGGCCGATCGGTACCCGCAGCGTGCCCTCCGGCTGTCGGCCCTGCCAGGCCCGGGGGGCGTCGAACCGCTCGGGGTCAGTGATACCGAAGAGTCCGGTGAACTCCACTGCGGCCCTGGATGTCGCGGCGGTGTCCGGCAGCGCTCCGACCCAGAGTCTCCGCATACGCCGGGTCGTCTCGGCCAGCGCCTGCCTCGCTTCGGCGGAGCCGGAGGCCTCCTGATTCGTCCTTGAGCAGGCCTTCCAGTTCGCCCGCGCCGCGCACGGGCGACCGGAGCTGGTTGAGGCCGGGGTCCACGTACCCGTCAGTCGCGACCAGCAGCGCGATTCGGCGTCCCGCCATCAGGGTCCTCCCGACTCCCCCGTGCCGCCGGCCGCGAACCGCGTCGCCACGACCTAGACCAGCCTGCTCTGGTCCTTCGCGGACAGGGCTCGGAACGCGCCCTCGTCGCCCCTGAACTCCCAATCTAGGAACGGGGCTTGGAACGCTGGACGAAAGCCACCAACACGTTGCTGATCGCCTTGAGCGCCGCCGCGGAGAAGGCGCCGGTGACGACGAGGACGCCCAACTCGTATCCGGCGGAGGCCATCGAGCCCTCCGGCGCGAGAGCCTGCTTGCGCTCCACACGCAACAGACCCATCGCCTTCAGATCCCGGTGAAGACTGCTCACCTGGCGATCCCTGTGTTCGGCGGACGCCGTGGATCCCACGTTCACTCGGAGCACCAGCTCGTACACCCTGGCTCCTTCACGCGGAAGTTCGCCATCGACGACTGGTCGTATAGCGCCTTTGAGTGGTGCGGGAGAAGCGGAAGACTCCTCCGCCGACTCCCCGGGTCACCGACCGGAGGCACCCGGCCGGCTCAGCACGCCTCCACCAACTCCGCCAGCGCCCCGGCCAGCATGTCGAGCCCCGGCCCCGCCGGACCGCCCGGCTCGCTCATGTACGTGTCGCGGCGGATCTCGATCATCAGCGCGGTGACCCGACGGTCCGTTCCGTAGTGCTGGAGCGGGACGTACGTACCCGCGAACGGGGTGTCGTGTCCGAGACCGCCCGGCGAGACGCGGCCCCCGAACGCCGCCTCCGCCGCCGCGAGAAGCTCCGGCGGGGTGTGGAACGGGTCGGTGCCCAGGCAGACGGGCGGGCGGGGGCCGGTGCCGTGGAGTTCGTAGGGGAGGGGCAGGGTCGGGTACGAGTGGACGTCGATGATCACCGCGCGGCCGGCGGCGGCGAGGCGCGACTCGACCGCCTTCGTCATCGCGGCGGCGTACGGGTGGAAGTACGCCTCCAGCAAGGGGCCTGGGTCCGCCCCCGGCGGGCGGAGCGGTTCGCGGTGGGTCGTGCGGGTGTAGACGGCGCCCATGCCGACGGCGAGCATCTCCTCCCGCTCGTCCGGGAAGCGCTCCGGGTCGACGACCAGCCGGGAGAGGTCGTTGACGAAGCGCCACGGGGCGGCCGGGGCGATCGCCGTTGCCGCGGCCGCCAGTTCGGCGGTGTGGGAGTCGGTGATGTGGTCGAGCTCGCGCTCCAGGGCGGCATCGTCCAACGTGATCCCTTCGCGCACCTTTCGCGGGATGCGGCGGGAGCCGTGCGGGACGTGCAGGAGGACCGGTGAGTCGGCAGCTCCCGGGATGAGCGTGAACGGCTGCGGATCACTCACGAGTGACTCCTTCGGTGTGTTGCCTTCGTTCACGTACCAGCATCCCGGACCGCCCCCGGAAGGCCTCGGCGGGAGTCGGGCGACGTCGCCGCCCCCCTCCAGTAATGAAGAGAGGGGGACGGCGACGTCATGGCGCGGCTACCGGCCGGAGCCGATCACCGGGTAGTGGTCGGAGAGGTTCGTGTACGTGTAGTCCTTGCCCCAGCTGGATACCGTCCAGGGGGCGCTCTCCTCCTTGATCACGTCGTTCTTCCAGCCCGCCGGCTTGGCGTGGCCCGTGCGGTGCAGGACGTGGTCCAGGTCCTCGCGCGGGTCGTCGGGGTAGCGCTCGGAGGCTATGGAGTTGTCGCGGGTGTCGAAGGAGTACGGGTGCCCCGTCCGGGTCTCCGGCGTGCTCAGGCCCGCGTCGGAGAGGAAGGAGGCGTACTCGGCCGAGTGCCCGTCGACGTTGAAGTCGCCTGCCACGACGACCTGTTCGGAGGCGGGGATGTTCTTCGCGTCGAGGAACGCGTCCATCTGCTGGAACTGCCGGCTGCGCACCTGCGCCGCCTGGCCCGCCGAGCAGCCGGGGTCGGTCGACTGGGCGTGGGTGCCGACGACGTGCACCCGGGCGCCGTTGACGTTCAGCACCGTGTAGGCGAAGCCCTTGTTCGAGAACCAGTCGCCGCCGCAGGCGTCCTTGAAGACGAACTGCTCCTTGCGCACGATCGGCCACTTGCTCAGGATCGTGACGCCGCCGTCCTCCGGCGTCGCCGCCGCGTACGAGCCGCCCGTCGCGTCCCATCCGCTCTTGCTGCGGCCGACCACCGGAGTCTGGTACGGGTACTGGGACGCGGAGTTCCGCAGCAGCGCGTCGGAGGCCCCGTTGTCGAAGGCCTCCTGGATCACCACGACGTCGTTGCCCCGGAAGAACGGCGTCTTCGGGATCTCGGCCGCCCGGTGGTCCTGGCCCCAGTTGGGGTACAGGGTCTTGCTGAAGATGAACGCGTTGTACGAGAGCACCCGCAGCGAAGGGGTCTCGGCAGCCGCCGCCTGCGGTGCGTTCACGGCGAGGGTGGCGGTGGCGAGGGCGGCGGACAGGGCCACGCCGGTCAGGCGGCGGAACGCGGTGTTCGGCACGAGGTCTCCTGTGGTCGAGTGGGGGGCGTACCGGTCGACCCCATCCAAGCAGCGGGAGTTACCCACGGGTAGACACCGGGTGGCACGAGTCTGTCCGCCCGGCTGCCATCCGGGTACCACGTGGGCGGGTGCGCCGACTCTCAGGCGAGGGCGCCGTACACGATGAGGTTGTCGACCGTATGTCCCTCGGCGTCGAACTCGCCGTCGCAGGTGATGAGCCGCAGCGTGCTGTCCTTCGTCGGGCCGTAGACCTTGTCGGTGGGGAACGCCTTCTTGCTGACCGCTTCCTTTCCGGTGACCGTGTAGCGCAGGGTCTTCCCCGCCCCGTCGCGGACCAGCACCTCGGCGCCCTCGCGGATGTTCTTGAGGTCGTGGAAGACGGCGCGGCCGAAGCGGGTGTCGTTGTGGCCGATCAGCACGGCGGGCCCCGGTGTGCCGGGCGCGGAACCGCCGCTGTACCAGCCCGCGGTCATGCCCTTCTCCGCGGGCGGGACCTCGACCGTGCCGTCCGGGTTGAGTCCCAGTGCCATGAGCGTGCTCTGTATGCCGATCGAGGGGATGGAGACGTGGGCGGGAGCCGGCCGGTCCGGCTCGTCCGTCCTGGACGGCTCGGTCGATCCGGTCGATCCGGATGCCGCCTCGCCCTGTGCGGAAGACGCCGAGGCGGAAGGCGTGCCCGACGCGGCGGCGGAGGATGAGGAGGAGGACGAGGGGGAGGGGTCGGCGGACGAGCAACCCGCCAGTGCGACGCAGGCCGCGAGGGCGGCCAGCAGGGCGGTGGTCCGCCGGAAGCGGTGGGGCGTACGGGACGGCACAGAGGACTCCGGGATCGGGCGGGGCGGTGTGGTGCGGGCCGGTGCGCGGGCGTGGCGCCGCCCCGGTGCGGGGCGGCGCCACGGTCAGCGGTGGTGAGCGGTGCGGGTCAGCCGTTGAGGCCGGCCGCCGAGCGGCGGCGCAGCACGATCGTGCCCACGCCCGCGAGCAGCGCGGTCCCGGCCACCGAGCCGATCAGCACCGCGGTGCTGCTGTCACCGCTGCCGGCGGGGCGTTCACCCGCGGCGACACCGCCGCGCGGGGTGACGGCCGGGCCCGCGTCCTTCGGTGCGGGCGCCGGGCGCTCGCCCGCCGCCACGCCTCCGCGCGGGGTCACCGCAGGTGTGGCTTCCGCGGGTCCGGCCTCCTTCGGTGCGGGCGTCGGACGTTCGCCCGCCGCCACGCCTCCGCGCGGGGCGACCGCCGGGGCGGCGGCCTTCGGGGTCTCCGTCGCGGCCTCGGCGGGCTTCGACAGGTCGACCACGGCGGGCTCCGACGGCTTCGGGGAGGCGTCGGCGAAGGCCGCGGCGGACGGGACCAGCACCGCGCCGGCCGCGACGGCGGCCAGGACGGCGGCACGCAGGGTGCGGCGAGAGGAGAAAGCGGTCATACGGATGGCTCCATTCCATACTCGGCCCCGTGAGGCCCCGGACGCGGGTTCGCACCGGGGACGGGGCGTGCCGCCAGGCTGGCCCGGAGATATGAAGAAGCTGTCAGAGCGCTGTGGTCATCCCATCAGGGGCCGGGCGGCGTGGTCCCGGGCAGCCGGAGGACGAACGTCGACCCCTCGCCCTCGACGCTCGCCGCGTCCACCGTGCCGCCGTGGGCCTCGACCAGCTTGCGGACGATGGCGAGGCCGAGGCCGCTGCCGCCCGTGCGGCGGCTGCGGGACTTCTCCGCGCGCCAGAACCGGTCGAAGACATGGGGAAGGTCCTCGGGCGGTATCCCCGATCCGGTGTCCGCCACCTCGACCAGCACCGCCCCGTCACCCTCCTCGGAGGCGTACGCGCGCAGTGTCACCCGCCCGCCCTCCGGTGTGTGCCGTACGGCGTTGGACACCAGGTTGCCCACCGCCTGCCGCAGCCTGACCGGGTCGGCGCGCAGGGCCGGCCCCGGCGCGGTGGGCGTGACGGCGAGTGTGACGCCCGCGTTCTCCGCCCGCGCCTGGTGGGCGGCGGCGACCTGGCTCAGCAGCTCCCGGGTCTCGACGGGTTCGGGATGCAGCCGCAGCACCCCGGCGTCGGCGGCGGCCAGGTCCTGGAGGTCGTCGATGATGTGCTGGAGCAGCACGGCCTCCTCCAGCAGCGAGGAGACGAACGCCGGGTCGGGGTCTGCGAGTCCGTCCTGGGCGGCCTCCAGCCAGCCCCGGATGTTGCTCAGCGGGGTGCGCAGCTCATGGGCGACGTCGCTCACCATGGCCTTGCGCTGCTCCTCCAGCCGCGCCCGGTGCGCGGACATGTCGTTGAACGCCGCGGCCAGCCGGCCGACCTCGTCGTCACCCGAGACGGGCACCGACTCCGGCTGCTCCCCGTCGCGCATGCGCTGCGCGGCGCCGGTCAGCGCGTGCAGCGGGCGCACCAGCCTGGCTCCCGCGAACACCGACGCGCCCACGGTGAGGGCCAGCACGAGCGCCGCGGCCCCGGCGATCCTGGCGGTGTTCGCGGGGGAGAGGTCGAACCCGGGCAGCGTCGCGCCGCCCTCGTCGCCGATGAAGAGGAGGGCGGGGGAGGACACGTACGAGCTGAGCTGTTCGCTCCGGGCCGCGCTCACACAGGACGCGATGGCCCGGTCGTTCTCCCCCGTGCGCTCCGGCGTGACGACGGACGGCGTGGCGTCCTCCATGGGGGCGTCGCTCGGCACCGGCGCCGGCAGCGGCACCCGTGGCACCAGCGGTCCGGCCTCGCCCGGCACGGACGAAGAGGCGGGATCGCCCCAGGACAGGTCGCTGTTCAGCCGTACGCCCTCGCGGCCCTGGCGCTTCAGACAGGCGTCGGCCAACCCGGTGAGCGCGTCGAGCGCCTTCTGTTCCGAACGGGTGGGCTCGTCCAGGGCGGCGAGATCGCAGCGCGTGCCCAGCGCGCGCTCGGGGTCGTTGCCCACGATCTGCACCCGGGGGCGGCCGCTCGCGCCGACCACCACGTCCGAGGCGATTCCCGCCCGGTTCAGGCACTCCACCTGGTCGTCGGCGGTCCGCCGCAACGCCTTGCCGTCGGCCGCCGACAGTCGGAACGGCCCCACCGCCCGGGGATCGATGCGGTCGGCCGCCGTGCCCTGTCCATCGGTACCGCGCGCCGCCAGAACGGTGTCCACGGACAACGGGTCGACCACGGCGGACGCCTGCGGCGGGAGCGCCGGGGCGGTCGCCGCCGTGGCGGAGTCCGCCAGCGGCTGCCTGCCCTGCGTGGTCAGGGCGACCCGGCGGCCCGACTCCCGGGCCAGCTCCCGCACCGTCGCACCGACCCCGTCCCAGGTCGGGTTGCGGGCGGCGTAGTCCAGCAGCGTGTCGTAGATCCTGGCGTCCGCCGTGAGGTTCTGCCCCTGCTCCTGCTTGATCGCGCCGGAGGTCGTCTGCACGGCGATCCAGGCGGTGGCCGCCACCGAACACGCGGCCACCAGCGCAGAGACGGCGAGCAGCCGCCCCAGCAGGCTCCGGCGCAGCGGCAGCCGCGCCCGGCCCGGTGTCTCCCGCCGGCCGTCGTGCCGACCGCTTCGGCCGGGGCCCTTGCCGTCCCCGTGCGTCCCGGGGCCGTCCGTCCCGCCGGTCCCGCCGTGCGCCCTACGCACGCCGGGCCGCGGCCTTCGCCGGATCGGTGAGCTTGTAGCCGACGCCGAACACGGTGAGCAGCCGCTCCGGCCGCCGCGGGGCCCGCTCGATCTTCTTGCGCAGGTTCATGACGTGCACGTCGACGGTCCGGGCGCTGATGTAGCGGTCGAACCCGTGAAGCTCCTCCAGCAGCCGCTGACGGCTGAACACCCGGTCCGGTCCCGCCGCCAGGGCCGCCAGGATCCGGAACTCGCCCGGGGTGCACTCCACCGCCCCGCCGCCCACGGACACCTGGTGCCGTGCCGGGTCGACCACGAGGGTGCCGACCCGGAGTACCGGGTCCTCGGCCACCGGCTCCGGGGAGGCGGTGCGCCGGGCACGCCGCAGCAGGGTACGGACGCGGGCCATCAGCTCGCGCGGGCTGTAGGGCTTGGTCATGTAGTCGTCGGCGCCCAGGTCGAGACCGAGCAGGAGGTCGTCCTCGGTCGACCGGGCGGTCAGCATCAGCACCGGCAGCTCGCGGTTCTCGGACCGCAGCACCCGCACCACGTCCAGGCCGTCGGCCCGGGGCATCATCACATCGAGAACGAGCAGGTCGGGTTCCTGGTGCCGGACGGCGTCGAGCGCGGCGAGGCCGTCGCCCACGATCCGTACGGCGTGTCCTTCCCGTTCCAGATAGCGGCGTACGAGCTCGGCCTGCTTCTCGTCGTCCTCGGCAACTATGACGTCAGCGCACACGCCCCGATCGTAGAGCGGCGGGATCACGGCGCGAGCCCGGGGCTGGTCACCACACGGTGGGCGGATATCGGAGGAGAAGGGGCGGAGGTGAGGGCGAGACCATCGGAGTTCGGGCGAATATGAGCGCGAACAGCTTCGGTGGTTCACGCAATCTCCTTATAGTGGTGCCGCGTTGATCGTATGGTCGCAACGCGCGAAGCCGTCGCCCCTGGAGTCCGTACGATGACGAACCCCTCGTCCGCCACGCCCGCGTCCACGGCCGGCGCCGGCGGACGCTGCCCGGTGGGCGCCGGTACGGGCTCCGTCGCGCTCGGCGGACCCGGCTTCCCCACCGAACCCCAGGAGCTCTACCGGTCCATGCGGCGCGACCACGGGCCCGTCGTCCCGGTCGAGCTGCCCGGTGGCTTTCCCGCCTGGCTCGTGATCGGCTACCGGGAACTCCACCAGGTCACCAGCGACGGGGAGCTGTTCCCCCGGGACGTCTCCCTGTGGAACCAGTGGGGAAACGTCCCCGCCGACTGGCCGCTGCTGCCCATGGTGGGCACCCCCATGCCGTCCATCTACTTCACCGCCGGAGCCGAGCACCGCAAGCACGTCGACATGGTCGTACCGGCTCTCGAAGGCGCGGACCCCTTCGAGATCCGGCAGCACTGCGAGCAGTTGGCCGACCGGCTCATCGACGCCGTCTGCACCCGCGGCGCCGCCGACCTCGTCGCCGAGTTCGCCGAGCCGCTGCCCGTCCTCGTGCTCGCCCGGCTCGTCGGCTTCCCCGACGACGAGGGCGCCGACATCGCGCGGGTGCTCAAGGACCTCGCCGACGGCGGCGCCGGCGCGCAGCAGGCGCACCTGCGCTTCGGTGAGCACATGCGGCGCCTCGTCGCGGCCAAGCGGGCCCGGCCCGGCGACGACGTGACCTCCCGGATGCTCGCCCACCCCGAACCGTTCACGGACGAGGAGTACGCGCTCGACCTGATGGCCGTCACGGCCGCCGGCCACCTGACCACCGCCGACTGGATCAGCAACTCCACCCGGCTGATGCTCACCGAGGACCAGTTCGCCGACGCCCTGTCCGGCGGCCGGCACAGTGTCGCCGAGGCCATGAACGAGGTGCTCTGGGAGGACGGACCCACCCAGATCCTGGCTGGCCGCTGGGCCGCGCGCGACACCCGGCTCGGCGGACGGAACATCGCCCGCGGCGACATGCTGCTCCTCGGGCTCGGCGCGGCCAACGCCGACCCGCACATCCGGCAGCAGGTCGGCGCATCCGCCGTCCGCTCCGGGCAGGGCGGCAACAGCGCGCACCTGGCGTTCAGTCACGGCGAGTACCGCTGCCCCTTCCCCGCCCAGGAGATCGCCGAGGTCATCGCCCGTACCGGCATCGAGGTGCTGCTGGACCGGCTGCCCGACCTCGAACTGGCCGTCCCCGCCTCCGAACTGGTCCGCCGGCCGTCCGCGTTCCTGCGCGGGTCGATCGCCCTGCCCGTCCGCTTCACTCCCGTACGCACGACAGGAGACGCGTTGTGAACTGCCCGCACACTGCCGCCGCGCCGGCCGACCGGGGCGCCGGGACCGTCGTCATCGACCCCATGGTCCAGGACCTGGACGGCGAGACCGCGCGGCTGCGCGACGCCGGGGTCCTCGCCCGGATCGACCTGCTCGGCGTACCGGCCTGGACGGTCACCCGGCACGCCGAAGCGCGCCAACTCCTCGTCGACCCGAGGCTGGTGAAGAGCATCGACGCCTGGGGCCTCTGGCAGAGCGGCGCGGTCACTCACGCGTGGCCACTGATCGGCATGATCGACGCCGGGCGCTCCATGTTCACCGTCGACGGGAGCGAACACCGGCGGCTGCGCACCAAGACCTCGCAGGCGCTCACCCCCCGCCGTCTGGAGACGATCCGCCCGGAGATCGAGAAGTTCACCCAGGAGCTGCTGGACGCCCTCGACGCGGCGCGGGGGGACGACGGGGTCGTCGACCTGAAGGCGGTCTTCGCCCAGCCGCTGCCGATGCGGGTGGTCGGCATGCTCATGGGAGTGGACGAGTCCCAGCACGCCATGCTGACCAGGCAGTACAAGGCGTTCTTCTCCATGCTCACCCCGCAGGACGAACGCCTCGCGCTGCTGGCCGAGCTGGACGTCTTCTACACCGACCTCGTACGGGAGAAGACCGCCCGGCCCACGGACGATCTCACCAGCGCGCTGATCCTGGCCGAGGAGGGCGGCGAGCCGCTCACCGAGGAGGAGGTGGTGGGCAACCTCAAGGCCATGGTCGCCGCCGGGCACGAGACCACCATCGGCCTCGTCCTCAACGCCGTACGCGCACTCCTGTCCCACCCCGACCAGCTGCGCATGGTGCTCGCCGGAGAGGTCGGCTGGGACGCGGTGATCGAGGAGACGCTGCGCTGGGACACCCCCACCACCCACCTGCTGATGCGGTTCGCCACCGAGGACATCACCGTCGGCGACGAGGTGATCCGCAAGGGCGAGGGGCTCGTCGTCTCCTATCGGACCATCGGCCGCGACATCGAGCAACACGGCCCCGACGCGGACGACTTCGACATCACCCGGCCCACGCGGAACCGCCACATGACCTTCGGTCACGGCCCGCACATCTGCCCCGGCGCGGCCCTGTCGCGCGTCGAGGCGGGCATCGCGCTGCCCGCTCTGTTCACGCGCTTCCCGGGACTCCGCCTCGCCGTCCCGGACGGGGAGATCACCAAGCTTCCGGTGATGACGCAGAACGACATGACCGCCTTCCCGGTCCTCCTGGGCTGACGGCGCGACCGGCGGACAGCGGGAGAGGCGAGCCGTATGCGGTCCGGACCCGGCTTCCTGGCGCTCGCGCCGCACCGCTCCGGCACGGCCTCCCTGCTGTCCGACGCGGCGCGCCGACGCGGCATGGAGGTGACCGTGCTGCCCGCCGACGGAGTGCCCGAGCGGTACCGGGGGAGAGGAGACGGGCACTACTACGGAGGCCCGTGTCTCGGCGCCCGGGTCGCGGATCCGCTCGGGGTGGCGCTCCTGGAGCCGCACGACGGGTGGCTCGACGCCCTTCCGGTCGCCTTCACCGGCCGGAGCGTCAGCCGGGTGCCCCTCTCCGAGGCCCGCCGCCGCACCGGCCCGCTCTTCGTCAAACCGCCCACCGACAAGAGCTTCCCGGCCGCCGTCCACCCGGACGGCGCCTCGCTCCCGCAGCCTCCGCCGGGCTCCGGCGACCCGCTCGTCCAGATCAGTGAAGTCGTCAGCTGGGCCGACGAGTTCAGGCTCTTCCTGCTCGACGGCGAGATCCGCACCGGATCGCGCTACGCCGTGCACGGCCGGCTCGACGCGGCCCCGCTGGCAGGCCACCCCCAGGAGGCCGCCGTACGCGCCTTCGCCGACCGGCTCACCGCGGAGTGCGGGGACACCCTGCCCGGAGCCGTCGTCGTCGACGTCGGGCGGATGCGCCGCCCCGGCCGGGCCACCGTCTGGGCGGTCGTCGAGGCCAACATGGCCTGGTTCAGCACCGTGTACGCCGCCGATCCCGACCGCGCCCTGGACGTGGTGCTCCGGTCGGCGGGCCCCGGCGGCCTGGTCCGCGAGCGGGACGCGGCGTTCCGGCGGGCCCGCCCCGCCGTGCCCGCGCCGAGGGGCTGAGGCGGTGCCCCGGGCAGGTCTCCGGAGCACGCGAAGATCCAGGTTGCCGAAGAAACAGTCGTGGTAACTTCGCCGTCAGCCATGTGAGTTGGACCGGCTCGGCGGGGGATGGCCCGGCGATGAGTGCTGTCCGGCACGGGCACCCGGGACCGGACCTGGTGCAGAGCCTCGTCGACGCGCTGACCCTGCTCGTCTGCGTCAAGACCGCACCCAACGCGTCGAGTTCGTGGACACGGTGGCCTACAGCCTCGGCGTCGAACTGGCCTACCCGGACAGCACGCCCCGGATCGACATGACGCATCTGGTCCGCAAGGTGATCCACCGGCCCGGCGGCCCCGAAGCACTCGTCTACGCGGTCCGTACCGTCTCCGGCCAGGACGACGCCGAGCGGATCGCCGCCGAGGCTGGCATCCGGAGCGACGGCCGGCCGGCCCCCTGGCTCGCGCCCGTCTTCGAGGAGAGCGTCGCCCGGCAGGCGTGGCGGCTGCTCGTCGACGCGAAGGACATCGACGGCGGGCGCCTCGCCGCCCTCCTCGCCGAGGAACTGCCCGGGGAACTGCCGGACCACAGAACTCCGGCCGAACTCCTCGACCACGCGCTGGACATGGCCGCACTCGCCGACGGCCTCCCCGCCGCCGTCGTCCTCGTCGAGACGGCCGCCGCCCTGTCGGCCGAGCAGGGTGCGGCGCTGCGCCGGTGGGCGGACCGCTGGGCGGCGGGGGACGCTGCCGCCCAGGCCGGCGGCGGTACGCCGGGCTCACCGGGCCCGGCCGCCGGCTGGTCGCCGGACTCACCCGCACCGTCGACGGCTGGCTGCGTGAACCGGTGGAGGGGCGTGCCGTGGCGCGGGCGCGCGGCGGCGGCCGGTCACCGGGCCGAGTGGCGGCTGCGCAATCTGCGGTGCGCGGACGAGGAGCGCGCCGGGCTGGCGGCGGCGCTGCGCACGGGCACCGCGCCGCCGCCCGTACGGCCGCCCCTGCTCGTCCCGGCCTCAGAACGCACCCACTGGCAGGAGGTGAGGGGCGCGCTCTACCTCCGCCCGGGCCTCGCGCCGGGCCTCGCGCCGGACCTCGCGCCGGACCTCGCGCCGGACCGTGCGTCGGACGTCACCGTCGCGGGCATCGGGCCGGGCGCCGCGCCGGGTGCCGGACCGATCGTCGCGTCGGGCGTCGCTGTGGCCGCCGCGTCGCTCGCCGTCGCTCCGGGCGCGCGCCCGGAGATCACGCAGCCGGTCCGCGCCGATGTGCTGCTGGTCCGGGGGGAGGCCGCGGCGGCACGGGAGGCGTACCGGGAGCGCTGGTCCGAGGCGCCGGGAGATCCGCATCCGCTGGCGGGCTGGCTGCTGGCGCACACCGCGCTCCACCCCGGCCACCGGCGGCTCCTCGCCCGCCCGGAGCGGTTCGCCGCCGCTGTGGCGGGGGAGGGGCCGGAGGTGTGGGAGCACGCGGCGCACCTGCTGGCCGCCCCGCGACCACGCGCCTGACCAGCACCGGGTCGCCTTTGCGGAGCGTGCGGGAGTGCCCGGGGGGAGGCCTTCACGCGTGAGGCACGTCACTGTGCGTGAAATTCTCGGCATACATTCCGCCGGACCGGGGAGGGTTCCAGGCCGCTGGTGCGGCCGTACCCCGGTCCACCGCGCACCGCCCCGGCCGAACCGGAGGGGGCATTTCAGGCACGGAAGGCGAAAATCGACATGTCGGCGCTCAACACCATCCACATCGACGGCTCCTGGCGGGCCGCCGGATCAGGCGCGACGCGCGAGGTCATCGACCCCGCCGACGCCACGGTCCTGGCCGTCGTCGCTGAGGGCGGGGCCGAGGACGCCGATGCGGCGATCGCGGCGGCGCGGCGCGCCTTCGACGACGGCCCCTGGCCGCACAAGCCCGTCGCCGAGCGGGCCGGGCTGCTGCGCCGGGTCGCCGAGCTGCTCCAGCGGGACCGCGAGGAGATCGCGATCACCGAGAGCCGCGACACCGGCAAGACCCTGGAAGAGGGCCGGGTCGACGTCGACGACGTCACAGGAGCCTTCCGCTACTTCGCCGACCTCGTGATGAACGAGAGCGGCGGCCGGGTCGTCGACGCGGGCGACCCCGACGTCCACAGCATCGTCGTCCACGAACCCGTCGGCGTCTGCGCCCTGATCGCCCCCTGGAACTACCCCCTCCTCCAGGCCAGCTGGAAGATCGCCCCGGCCCTCGCCGCCGGCAACACCTTCGTGCTCAAGCCCAGCGAGGTCACCCCGCTCTCCACCGTCCACCTGATCCGGCTGCTCTCCGAGGCCGGACTTCCCGACGGTGCGGCCAACCTGGTCACCGGCGCGGGCGACCCGGTGGGCGCGCGTCTCTCCGAGCACCCCGACGTCGACCTGGTCTCCTTCACCGGCGGTCTCGCCAGCGGTACGAAGGTGGCCCGGGCCGCAGCGCCGACCGTGAAGAAGGTCGCCCTGGAGCTGGGCGGCAAGAACCCCAACGTGGTCTTCGCCGACGCCTGCGCCACCGACGAGGGCTTCGACACCGCCGTGGACCAGGCGCTGAACGCCGCGTTCTTCCACAGCGGCCAGGTCTGCTCCGCCGGGGCCCGGCTGATCGTCCAGGACTCGGTCGGTGAGCGGTTCGTCACCGAGCTGGCCCGCCGAGCCGACGCCATCCGTCTCGGCCGGGGCACCTTCGACGGCGTCGAGTGCGGGCCCCTCGTCTCCGCCCAGCAGCTCGCCAAGGTCGAGGCGTACGTCGCCTCCGCCCGCGAGGAGGGCGCGATCGTCCGGGCCGGCGGCGGACGCCCGGAGCCCAGCGACGTACGGCCCGAGGGCGGCTACTTCTACCGGCCGACCGTCCTCGACGGCTGCCACCGCGAGATGCGGGTGGTCCGTGAGGAGACCTTCGGCCCGATTCTCACCGTCGAGACCTTCCGTACCGAGGAAGAGGCCATCACGCTGGCCAACGACACCGACTACGGCCTCGCGGGCGCCGTCTGGACGACCGACGCGGGCCGGGCCCGCCGGGTCGCCGGACGGCTGCGCCACGGCACCGTCTGGATCAACGACTACCACCCCTACCTGCCGCAGGCCGAGTGGGGCGGCTTCGGGAAGTCCGGCACGGGGCGCGAGCTCGGCCCGACGGGGCTCGCCGAGTACCGCGAGTCCAAGCACATCTACCAGAACCTGAACCCGCGCCCCCAGCGCTGGTTCGCCGGCTGACGCCTGCGGGGACGGGGCGCCCTCTTCGGAATCCGTCCGGTCCCGCCCGGCTGTTCGCAGCACCACGTACACGCACGAACCTTGCAGAAGGAGCAGTGACCGATGCCCTCCACCCCCCGCAGCACCGCGGTCCCCGACGGCCCCGCGGCCGACTACGTGATCGTCGGCGGCGGCACCGCCGGATCGGTCATCGCCTCCCGGCTCACCGAGGACCCGGACGTCACCGTCACCGTCATCGAGGGCGGCCCCACCGACCTCGACCGCGACGACGTGCTGACCCTGCGCCGCTGGCTCGGCCTGCTCGGCGGCGACCTCGACTACGACTACCCCACCACCGAGCAGCCGCGCGGCAACTCCCACATCCGGCACAGCCGGGCCCGGGTCCTCGGCGGCTGCTCCTCGCACAACACCCTCATCAGCTTCAAGCCGCTGCCCGGCGACTGGGACGAGTGGGCCGAGGCGGGCGCGGAGGGCTGGGACGCGGCGGCGATGGACCCGTACTTCGCCAAGCTGCGCAACAACATCGTTCCGGTCGACGAGAAGGACCGCAACGCCATCGCCCGCGACTTCGTCGACGCCGCCCAGCAGGCGGCCGGGGTCCCGCGCGTGGACAGCTTCAACAGCAAGCCGTTCCACGAGGGCGTCGGCTTCTTCGACCTCGCCTACCACCCCGAGAACAACAAGCGCTCCTCCGCCTCGGTGGCCTACCTCCACCCGCACATCGAGGCCGGAGACCGCCCGAACCTCCGCATTCTGCTGGAGACATGGGCGTACCGGCTGGAGTTCGAGGGCAACCGCGCCACCGGAGTGCACGTGCGGACGAAGGACGGCGAGGAGATCCTGCTGCGCGCCGCCCGCGAGGTCATCGTCTGCGCGGGCGCGGTGGACACGCCCCGGCTGCTGCTGCACTCCGGGATCGGTCCGCGCGAGGACCTGGCCGCGCTGGGCATCGACGTACGCCACGATCTGCCGGGCGTCGGCGAGAACCTGCTCGACCACCCCGAGTCCGTCATCGTCTGGGAGACCGACGGGCCCATCCCGGAGAACTCCGCGATGGACTCCGACGCGGGACTCTTCGTCCGCCGCGACCCCGAATCCCGGGGCCCGGACCTGATGTTCCACTTCTACCAGATCCCGTTCACCGACAACCCGGAGCGGCTCGGCTACGAGAAGCCCGAGCACGGGGTGTCGATGACCCCGAACATCCCCAAGCCGCGCAGCCGGGGCCGCCTCTACCTCACGAGCGCCGACCCCGAGGTCAAGCCGGCCCTGGACTTCCGCTACTTCACCGACGAGGACGACCACGACGGCCGCACTCTGGTCGACGGCATCAAGCTCGCCCGTGAGATCGCGGCCACCGAACCGCTGGCCCACTGGCTGAAGCGCGAGGTCTGCCCCGGTCCCGAGGTCACCTCGGACGAGGACATCAGCGAGTACGCCCGCAAGGTCGCGCACACCGTCTACCACCCGGCCGGTACGTGCCGGATGGGCGCTGCCGACGACCAAGCGGCCGTCGTGGACCCCCAGTTGCGCATCCGGGGCCTGGACGGCATCCGGATCGCCGACGCCTCCGTCTTCCCGACCATGCCCGCCGTCAACCCGATGATCGGCGTCCTCATGGTCGGCGAGAAGTGCGCCGAACTCCTCGCGGACCGGGCGCGTGACACCGCGCCGGTCACCAGCACCAGCACCGGAGGCGATGTCCGATGACCACAACCGAGACCCTCAGGGCCACCGGGAACACCGAGGCCGACGAGAACCCCGTGTTCTCCGTGCGCAACCTCTGGAAGGTCTTCGGCCCCAAGGCCGACCGGATCCCCGGCGGCGAGCACGCCGCGCTCCCGCCCGCCGAACTGCGTGTTGCCACCGGCTGCACCGCCGCCGTGCGCGACGTCTCCTTCGACGTCCGCAAGGGCGAGGTCTTCGTCGTCATGGGCCTGTCGGGCTCCGGGAAGTCGACCCTCGTACGCTGTCTGACCCGGCTGATCGAGCCCACCAGCGGCACCATCGCCATCGACGGCGAGGACGTCCTCGCGATGGACCGCTCCCGGCTGCGCGAACTGCGCCGCCACCGCGCCGCGATGGTCTTCCAGCACTTCGGACTGCTGCCGCACCGCACGGTGTTGGACAACGTCGCCTACGGCCTGGAGATCCAGGGCCTGAGCAAGGCCGAACGCCGCTCCAAGGCTGCGGAGCTGGTGGCGAAGGTCGGTCTCGCGGGTCTGGAGGACCGTCGTCCGTCGCAGCTCTCCGGCGGCCAGCAGCAGCGCGTCGGGCTCGCCCGCGCGCTCGCCGTCGACCCGTCCGTCCTCCTCTTCGACGAGCCGTTCAGCGCGCTGGACCCGCTGATCCGCCGCGAGATGCAGGACGAGGTGGTCCGGCTGCACCGCGAGGAGGGCCGCACCATGGTCTTCATCACCCACGACCTCAGCGAGGCACTGCGCCTCGGCACACGGATCGCGCTGATGCGCGACGGCGGCATCGTCCAACTCGGCACCCCCGAGGAGATCGTGGGCTCGCCCGCGGACGACTACGTGCGCGAGTTCGTCCGCGACGTGCCGCGCGAGCAGGTCCTCACCGTCGCCACGGCCATGCGGCCCGCGCTCGCAGGGGAGAGCGAGCGCGGCCCGGCGGTACGCCCCGGGGCCACCGTCTCCGAGGCCATCGAAGCGGTCTCCCGCTCCGGCGACCCCGCCGCCCGGGTGATGGACGGCGGCCGGCTCGTCGGCGTCGTCGACCACGCGTGCCTGCTCGACGTCGTCGCGGGAACGACCGGACCCGGCCGGGCGACCGCCTCCGCGAACGGCGCCCCGGACACCCCCGACGCGCCGGACGGCTCCCGCGAGGTGACCCTCTGATGGCCACCGCCCAGGCCACCCCGGCCCGCCCCGCAGCTGCGGGCGCGCGCCGGGGACCACTTGCCGTACTCCGCGACCGCCCGGCAGTGGCCAAGCTTGTGCTGCTCGCTCTCGTCACCGCCGTCGTGGTCCCCCTCGTGCACGGCCGCTGGGGCGGCGGCGTCTGGCCCGACGCGCTGACCGCCGACCTCTCCGCGCCGCTCGGCGACGTGACGGACTGGATCGTCTCCAACCGCGACAGCCACCCGCTGTTCCTCTACTTCTTCGGCCACATCAGCAACGCCGTCGTGCTCTCCGTGCGCGGGGTCTACCTGGTCCTCCTCGCCCTCGGCTGGGCCGGCGTCACCGTGTTCGCCGCCGCCGTGGCCTGGCGCGTCGCGGGAATCCGGCTCGCCCTCACCGCGGCCGTCTCCTTCCTGGTCTGCGGGCTGCTCGGCATGTGGGTGCCGACCATGCAGACGCTCGCGCTGATGGTCGTCGCCGTCCTCGCCTCCGTCGTGCTCGGGCTGCTCCTGGGACTGTCGGCCGGTCTCTCCGACCGTGTGTTCCGCCTCCTGCGCCCGGTGCTCGACACCATGCAGGTGCTGCCCGCCTTCGCTTATCTGCTCCCGGTGGTGCTGGTCTTCGGCATCGGCGTGCCCGGAGCCGTCCTCGCCACCGTCGTCTACGCGGCTCCGCCGATGGCCCGGCTCACCGCGCTCGGCCTGCGCGGCGCGGACGCCGGCGTCATGGAGGCCGTCGCCTCGCTCGGCGCGACCGGACGGCAGCGGCTGCTGAGCGCCCGGCTCCCGCTGGCCCGCAAGGAACTCCTCCTCGGCCTGAACCAGACCATCATGATGGCGCTCTCCATGGCCGTCATCGCCTCCGTGATCGGCGCGGGCGGCCTCGGCGACCGGGTCTACCAGGCGCTGTCCTCCGTGGACGTCGGCGCCGCGCTCGCCGCCGGCATCCCGATCGTGCTGCTGGCCGTCGTCCTGGACCGTACGACGGAGGCGGCCGGCCGCCGCATCGGCGCCGAGCCCACCGGCCCGGCGCTGCTGCGCGGTTGGCGCGGCTGGTCCCTGGCCGCCGTGGTCACCGCGGCCGTCGCCGTCGCCGGACGGGCCACCGACGGCCGGGTCTGGCCCGAGGACGTGACCGTGGCCATCGCCGGACCGGTCAACACCGCCAAGGACTGGATGGTCGACCACCTCTACACCGGGGTGCCCGTCGTCGGCGGCACCGCCGACCTCGCCGCCCACTTCACCAGCGGCGTCCTCAACCCGCTGCGCAGCGGGCTCACCGGCCTGCCCTGGTGGTCGGTGCTGGTGGTCGTCGCCGCGCTCGCCTGGACCATCGGCACCTGGCGCACCGCCGCCACCGCCGTCCTCGCCATGGCCGCGATCGGCGTACTCGGCGTGTGGGAACCCTCGATGGACACCCTCAGCCAGGTGCTCGCGGCCGTCGCCGTCACCCTGGTCATCGGCTTCGGCGTCGCCATCGGCGCGGCCCGCAGCGAGCGTCTGGAGAGGCTGCTGCGACCGGTCCTGGACGTCTTCCAGACCATGCCGCAGTTCGTCTACCTGATTCCCGTCGTCGCCCTCTTCGGCGTCGGCCGCGCCCCCGCCGCCGCTGCCGCGGTGATCTACGCGCTGCCCGCCGTCATCCGCATCACCACCCAGGGGCTGCGGGGCGTCGACCCGGCGGCGATGGAGTGCGCCCGCTCGCTCGGCGCGACCCCCGGCCAGCAACTGCGCCAGGTCCAGATCCCGCTGGCCAGGCCCTCCCTGCTGCTCGCCGTCAACCAGGCGGTCGTCCTGGTCCTCGCCGTCGTCATCATCGGCGGACTCGTCGGATCGGGCGCGCTCGGCTACGAGGTGGTCCTCGGCCTCGCCCAGGGCGATCTGGCCACCGGCCTCGTCGCCGGAGCGGCGATCGTCTGCCTCGGTTTGGTGCTCGACCGGGTCACCCAGCCCACCACCCGCCGCCAGCGACAGGAGAGCTGAGATGAACCGCTCCCGCACCCGCCTGTTCGTGGCGCTCGCCTCGGCCGGGGCCCTGCTGGCCACCGCCGGCTGCGGCGCCGCCGACATGACCAAGCAGGCGTCCCCCTTCGCGGCCCCCGCCGGGGTCAGGACGGTCACCCTCTCGGTCCAGTCCTGGGTCGGCGCCCAGGCGAACGTCGCCGTGGCGGAGCAGCTCCTGAAGGAGAAGCTCGGCTACCGCGTCGACCTCGTCCAGACCGACGAGGTCCCCGCCTGGGACGCCCTCAGCCAGGGCCGGGTCGACGCGATCCTGGAGGACTGGGGCCACCCGGACCAGGAGAAGCTCTACGTCGACGAGAAGAAGACCATCGTCCCGGGCGGCGACCTCGGGGTCACCGGCCACATCGGCTGGTACGTGCCGAAGTACTGGGCGGACAAGCACCCGGACGTCACGGACTGGAAGAACCTCGACAAGTACGCGGAGGAGCTGAAGACCGCCGAGAGCGGCGGCAAGGGCCAGCTGATGGACGGCTCGCCCTCCTACGTCACCAACGACGTGGCCCTGGTGAAGAACCTGGACCTGGACTACAAGGTGGTCTTCGCCGGCTCCGAGGCGGCCCAGATCACCCAGATCCAGCAGTTCGCCAAGGAGAAGAAGCCCTTCCTCAGCTACTGGTACCAGCCGCAGTGGCTGTTCAACGAGGTGCCGATGGTCGAGGTGAAGCTCCCCGAGTACACCGACGAGTGCGCCGCCAAGGACCCGGCGGACATCGACTGCGCGTACCCGACGACCCCGCTGCGGAAGTTCCTCAACGCCGACTTCGCCGAGCGCGGCGGCGAGGCGTCCGCGTTCCTGAAGAGGTTCCACTGGTCGGAGAAGGACCAGAACGAGGTCTCCGAGATGATCGCCTCGCAGAAGCTCGACCCCCAGGAGGCGGCGAAGCGCTGGATCGAGCGCCACCCGGACGTCTGGAAGAAGTGGCTTCCGCAGGACTGACACCGCCCGGCGCCCGGCCCCTCGTTTCGAGGGCCGGGCGCCGGACGCTGTCCGCCCGCCCGCTACCGCGCCCGGACCGTCGCCAGCACGTCCCGGTCCGGCTGGAGCGTCAGACCCGTCAGCGGCGTGATCTCGCCCGGGTCCACGTCCACGGTGAAACGGCGGGCCAGCACGGCGAGGAGGAGGACCGACTCCACCATCGCGAAGCGCGTGCCGATGCAGACCCGGGGGCCGCCGCCGAACGGGAACCACGCGTACTCCGGGATCTCGTCGCCGTCCTCGGCGTCCCAGCGCTCGGGCCGGAAATCCTCCGGCTCGGGGAACCAGCGCGCGTCGCGGTGCGTGGCCCACTGGCTGCTCCACACCCGGGTGCCCTCCTCGACCGGCAGGCCGCCGATCGTCGCCCCCTCCTTCGCGATACCGGTGATCAGCCAGATCGCCGGGAACAGCCGCAGGGTCTCCTTCACCACGGCCTGGGCGTAGTGCAGTTGTGCGTAGTCCTCGAAGCCGGGCTCCCGGTCGCCGAGCACGCGGTCCAGCTCCTCGGCGAGCGCGTCGCGGACGCGGGGGTTGCGGGCGAGCAGGTACCACGCCCACACCAGCGTCGTACTCGTCGTCTCATGACCGCCGATGTACAGCGTGACCGCCTCGTCCCGGATCTCCTCGTCACTGAGGTGCGCCCCGCTGTCGTCCACGGCGG
The DNA here is from genome assembly GCF_044766265.1 of Streptomyces sp. NPDC102283. Lineage (NCBI taxonomy): Bacteria > Bacillati > Actinomycetota > Actinomycetes > Kitasatosporales > Streptomycetaceae > Streptomyces > Streptomyces sp. NPDC102283. The sequence continues at coordinate 39,084 of NZ_JBIWLQ010000014.1, read as the reverse complement.
TGAGCAACCGGCTGAGCAGATCGGGGCGTTCCTTCTCGCCGTCCCGGTGCCGGGCGACGACCCGGCGCACCTCGGCGTCGATGACGGCGGCGGCCTTCCTGATCCGCGCCCGGCCCGGTGTCGGCACCCAGTCCGGCAGCAGTGCGCCGAGCCCGGCGAACTCCTTGCCGATCTCCATCTGGGCGACGTCCATCGCCCGCCCCATCGCCTCGGAGTCCGCGGGGGTGTCCACCCCGAAGATCGTGCGTACCGCGATCTTCTGGGTCAGCGCGGACATCTCCCGCTTGACGTCGACCCGTTGGCCGTCCGCCCACCGGTCCGCGAGCTCCACCGCACAGTCCGCCATCGTGGTCGCGTACGACTTGACCTGCTTGGGCCGCACGGAGGGCTGCACCAGCGAGCGCTTGCGCCGCCAGTCGCGGCCCCGTGCCACCAGCATCCCGTTGCCCAGTACCGTACGGAACGCGATGCCGAGCTTCGGCTGGTCGAAGGTGTGCTCGGTCTCGGTGAGCAACTCGCCTATGCAGTCGGGATCGGAGAGGAAGACGCACCGATTGCGTCCGAACCTCCAGCACACCAAGTTCCCGTGTTCGCGCAGGAGTTCGAAGAAGGCGAGGGGGTTCTTCCCGAACTGCGGCAGATTTCCCACGAGCGGCAGCCCCTTGGGCCCCGGCGTGAACGCATGGCCGCGAGGCTGGGTGTCGCGTGCCGGGCCGGTCTGCGTGGACATCGAGGAACTCCGCTCCCTGGGGCGCGCCACGGCCGGCGCGCGACTGTTCGATCCCCATCGAACAGGATGGGGGCGGCGCTCCACCAGAGCGACGGCGCGCGTGGCCGGAAACCGTCAGGTCCCGTGCGGAGTAGGTGAGTTGAGGGTGGCCGCCAGGTGCGCGCCCGTGGCCCGCGGCACCACGACGACCTGATGCCCGTCCTCGTACACGACCCTGCCGGGATCCGCGGAATCCAGCCGCTCGCACGGCACCCCGTGCGCGGCCAGCAGCGCGAGATAGCCGGGGATCCGGTCCAGCAGGTGGGTCGCCGTCCCCTTGAACCAGGCCACCGCCCCCGGGTTCACCCCGGGGTCGTACACCGCCGGGTCGACCCGCGAGGGGTCGGTGTAGGCGGCGTCGTACCAGTCGTTCGCCGCCCGCCAGAACCGGTGCTGCTCCTCGGTCAGGCGCCCCTGCCGGGCCAGGCCGTTGGCCAGCGCGAAGATCCCGGGGAAGTGGCCCCGGGGGCTCCGCTCGGTGCTCTGGAACCGTACGTACGTCATCGTCGGGCCCATTCCGTTTCCCTCCGCCAAGACCGGTGAAGGGTTCAGCGTAGGTCCGGCCGGGCGGTGCGGGTCAGAGGCCGACGATCAGCTGGATGCAGACGATCTTGACCAGGATGGCGAGCGCGAACAGCGTCGAATAGCCGTTGTTGATCCGGCTGTCGCTCGCCCGGCTGTTGGCGTACGCCACGATCGCCGGGTTGCCGACGTAGCCCGACAACAGCCCCATGGTCCGCTCCCGGCTCTGCCCCAGCACCTTCGCGACCAGCACCATCAGGGCATAGCTGACGACCGCGCCGATCGCCAGCACGGCCGCCAGCTTCAGGCCGAAGAGGGAGAAGGCGTTCTCCCGGAACGAGTAGCCCGAGGTGAGCCCCACGACGGCCAGGAAGAGCAGCAGCCCGATCTGGCGCAGGGTGAGGTTGGCTCGGGTCGGCAGGGTCCACACCAACGGGCCGGTTCGCCGGCGCCAGCCGAGGACCATCCCCATCACCAGCGGTCCGGCCCCGGTGCCCAGGGCCAGCGTGGTGGAGCCCAGGGTGAGGGAGGGGATGCCGATGAGGAAGCCCAGGGTGAGGCCGAGGCCCAGGCTGACCGCGCTGACCTCGCTGACCTTCGCCTCGGTGTCCCCGAGATACGCGGTGACCTCGCCCGTCCGCTCGCGCGGCATGACCACCCGTACCCGGTCGTCGAGCTGGAGCAGCAGGTCGTCGTGGGCGAGCATGTCGAAGTCTCCGCGCCGCACCCGGCTGACGAGCGCCCCGTACTTCTCGCCGAGCCCGAGCTCCCCGACGGTGTGCCCGGCCAGATCCGGGTTGGTGAGCAGGACCCGCCGGTAGTCCACCGCACTGCGGTCGTCCAGCAGGTGGCGCGGGGCGAGGGACCCGAGCGCGTCCGTCGCCGCCCGCACGTCGTCCTCGCCGCCGACCAGCACGACCTGGTCGCCGGGGGAGAGGCCGCCCAGTTCCCGGGCGACCCGCGTGACGCCGCCGGCCGGCCGGTACTCGCTGGCCAGCACCCGGTGCGCGGCGACGCCGGGCACGTCCGTCCAGCGCAAGCCCCGGGCCACCTGGACCGTACGGGTGACGAGGGTGGCCGGCAGGCCCGAGTCGGGGTCCCGGCGGGCGGTCCAGTGGCGGCGGGCCGCGATCGCCGAGACGAACATGATCGTGATGACGACGGCGAGCGGGTAGCCGATGGCGTATCCCACGGCGGGCTGCGTCGGATCCTCGGAGGCGTCCTGGGCGGCGGCGAGACCCGGGGTGGTGGTCCCGATGCCCGCGTATCCGCCCGCGAGGAAGGGGCCGTCGATGCCGAACCAGCGGTGTCCGACGAAGCCGACCACCGCCGCGGTGAGGGCCAGCGCCACCACGGCTCCGGCCATCACCGGGAGCTGGCCGCGCAGTTCACGGAAGAACGCGGGACCCGACTCCAGGCCGACCGTGTACACGTACAGTGCCAGGCCCAGCGCCGAGACCCCGGCCGGCACGGCGGCGGCGATGTCCTCGTCGAGCGCCCCGACGAGGAGGCCGACGAACAGCACCCCGGCCGCGCCGAGCCGGACCGGGCCGAAGCGCACCATGCCGAGCAGCGCGCCGATCGTGATCACGGTGAACACCGCGACCCACGGGTTGTCCGCGAAGAACTGCCACACCGGTCCTGCCTCCGCGACCTCGAAGATCCGATCCCTGTCGGGGGCCAGGATCTTCGAGGTCGGGGGCGGCCGCCACTCGGTGAGCGGGCGGCGCGCCCCTCAGACGCCGGGCGGCACGTGGGCCGGTCGGCCCCGGCCCCGCGTCAGCGAGTAGCCGAACACGGCCGCCAGCGCGGCGAGCACGCCGCCGCCCACGGTCCACAGCCAGCGGTCGGTCCACCAGCCCGAAGCCCAGCCGTCCTCCGGCTCACCGGCGGACGGCACCCGCGGCGCGGCACTCGCGGTGCCCGCCGAACCCGCGTCGCCCGCCGAGGCGACCGATACGCCCGGCACCAGCGGCTCGGAGAGCGCGCCGTCCACGTCGTGGGCCCCGCCCTGCTCCTTCGAGGCCGCCTTCACCTCGACGCCGACCGGCAGCCCGAGGTCGGCGGCGGGCAGATCCACCACCGTGAGGCGGATGTAGTAGCTGCCGGGCAGCGGGTCGTTCGCCCACGGCTCGGACCAGGACCGCACGGTCCGCAGCACGCAGGACAGCTCGACGGAGGCCGCGTCGGCCGCCGCCTTCCTGGTCTGGTGCCCGTACATGCAGGCCTGGCGGCGGCGCAGCCCGTCGTACACATCGATCTGCCAGGTGGACGTGGAACTCCGGGCGCTCGACGGCAGCTTCACGGTGGCCTCGACGGTGGGCCGCTGACCGGCGTCGGCGGGGAACACCCAGTACAGGTAGTCGCCCGCAGAGGCCCGGGCGGTGCCGGTCTGCCCCTGCTCCAGTGCGGTGGCCGTACGGAACGTGGTCCCGGCCTCGGTGGGGCCCGCCCCGTCGTCGACGGGGCTCGCGCTCGCCGACGGGTCATCGGCCACGGCCGTGCCCGCCGAGGTGAGCAGGGTCAGTCCGGCGAGCAGCGCTCCGGTCAGCGCGCGTCGGACGCCGTGGGTGCGGCGAGGGTTCTCAGCCATCAGTTGGTCCTCCATACGGCGACGCGCCAGCGCGAGATCCAGCCGGTCAGCAGGCCCGCGACCAGTCCGGTCAGGACGAGCACGCCGAGCAGCCACCAGCCGCGGCCGAGCCCGAAGGCCGCCACGTCCAAGGCGTCGTCCGGGCCGTCCACCAGGTCCACGGCCAGCTCGACCGGCAGACCGGGGGAGCGCTTCACCGAAGCGGGCGCGGAGAAGGAGTGGGCGAGCTGGAGGCAGACGGTCTCGGCGGCGGGCTTGCCGTCGCCGTCGTCGCCGTCCGCGACCTCGGGCTTCGGATAGCGCAGCCCGGACGAGATCACGTCGGTGCGGCCGGTCCCGGCCTCGGAACCCCGGACGATCTCCCGTCCGTGCACGGTCACCGCGCGCAGCAGTACGCCGTAGTCGTCGTCCACGGCGCGGTCGGCCGCCACGCTCGCCGAGGCGCGCAGCTCCTGACCGGGCAGCACGTCGACGCGGTACCAGCGGTGCTGGGCGATCTCCGCGCGGTCGGTGTAGAGACCCGGCTTCAGCTCGGGCGCGGCAGAACAGCTCCCGGCCCCCTCGGTCGCCACCGGAGTGACGACGGGCTCGGCGGCCCGGTCCACCAACTGCTTGACCCGGCCGGAGAGTTCTTCCTTGTGCTGGACGGCGGTGTAGGTGCCGCCGGTGGCCTCGGCGATACAGGTGAGCTGCTGACGGATCTTGGCGTTGGGCACCAGGCCCAGCGTGTCCACGACCAGGTGGGTGCCGCGGGCGGCGATCTTCCGGGCCACCTCGCACGGGTCGAGCGGCCCGCAGGTGTCCTCGCCGTCCGTGATGAGCACGATCCGGCGCGAACCGTCTCCGCCCTCCAGGTCGTCGGCCGCGCCGAGCAGGGCCGGGCCGATCGGGGTGAAGCCGGTCGGAGCGAGGGTGGCGACCGCGGCCTTGGCCTCGGTGCGGTCCAGCGGGCCGACCGGGTAGAGCTGCCGGGTGTCCTTGCAGCCGACCTGGCGGTCCTCGCCCGGGTAGTCCGCGCCGAGCGTCCGGATGCCGAGGTGCACCTCCTCGGGCGCCGCGTCCAGCACGTCGTTGAACGCCTGCTTTGCGGCGGCCATCCGGGACTGGCCGTCGATGTCGCGGGTCCGCATCGAGCCGCTGACGTCGAGCACCAGCTCGACCTGGGGGGAGGGGGCGGCGGGGGCTTCGTCGGCGGCGGCGGGGATCGCGGTGCCGAGCCCGGCGGCCAGGGTGGCGAGCGCTATGCCCACCCCGGTCGTCAGCCGTTTTCTAGTGATCATCGCCGGATCTTATGGAAAATCAGTTCGTATTCCCAACCGGGTCACTTGAGGCTCGGGAGCCTCCCCGTCCGGCTGTGACCGGTCGCGATGGCCGGCACCTCGCCGTGACGTCCGACGCCTTCGGCGCGACCGTGACCCGCCATTAGGCTTCGGCACCATGACGGCCACCCCTCCGGTATCGCTCATTCCGGTCGCGCCTGCCGGCCTGACCGACCGCGCCAGAAGATTCGTCGAGGTGAACGGCGTCCGTGTTCCCCGGCAGGGCCTCGGGGAGCACAGGGAGAGCTGGATCGAGCACGGTATCCCGGCCCCGGAGGTCGACCGGGCCGCGGCCTTCCAGCACCGCTGGGGCGGTCTCGCGCTGCCGCCCGCCCCGTTCTACGAGGGCGGTCCGCGCATCCTGGACGCCGACTGCCCCGAAGGCTCGGCCGCTGAGGGCTGGTCGTTTCCGGCGGGAGACTGCCGGGTGTCGATGGCCTACGGATTCATGATCGGCCCCGACAGTGCGTTCGGGATCGATGCCTACCGCTGGACACCCCTGCATGCCAGCGCGGACGGATGGGTGGAGTCCCTGGCGCTCGCCGCCCACGCCGGTCGCCGGGCCAGGACCGTGACAAGGATCAAGGGGAAGGCCGTCGATTCGCTGGACCTCGCCGGATTCGAGCCAGTGCCTGAAGTGCAGGGCGTGACGGACACGTGGTGGCGGGGCAAGGACTCGCTCATCGCCCTCTACCGGGGCGAGGCCGTCGGCATGGACGCGCCGCAGTGCCTGGAAGCCCATGTGTACGGCGGTCTCGACGAGTCGGGGCTCCACGGCGGCTGATCGCGGCCGCCGCCGAATCCCGGCACCTGCGTGGCTGACGGGCCGACCCGGGCAGGTGCCGGGAACGATGACCGAACGCTGCCGGCCATCGTGACCGAAGGGGGGTGTCGCGCCCGCTCGGCGGGTCCGGTGCTGCCATCCGTCGCGACCGGTCACTCCGGCGTGCGACGGTCGAACGCGCCGGCGGCGGCGGCCAGGGCCGTCGTGGTCGCGGCATGGGCGGGCAGCCGCGGATCGGGAGCGCTCCGCAGGAGCACCAACTGGTGGTACAGCGGTGCGGTGGAGGCGATCAGCAGCCCCCGCGCGTCGGTGTGCGACGGGAGTTCGCCGCGGTCGACGGCACGCTCGACGATGATCTCGCAGCGCGCGTACCGGTCCTCCCACAGCCGCCGCTGGGCGTCGGCGGCCCGCGCGGAGCGGAACGAGGCGGCCATCAGCGCTCGGGGGATCGACGGCCGCACGACCAGCGACTCCTGGATCTCGTCGTTGAGGGCCGTCAGATCTCCACGCAGCGAGCCCGTGTCCGCGGGCGCCCAGTCGTCCTCGCCCGCCGCGTCGAGGACATCGGCCAGCAGTCCTCCGACGTCCTCCCAGCGCCGGTAGACCGTGGTCCGGTGGACGCCGGCGCGGGCCGCGACGCCCTCCATCGTGAGCCCCTCGTAGCCGTGCTCGCCCAGCTCGGCGCGCACCGCGTCGAGCACCTGGGCACGGACGCGCGCGGTGCGGCCACCCGGCCTGCGTCCCGGCGGCGTGGCGGTACGGGCGGGCTCCGGCGGGCCGCCCGCCGGTTCGGTCATCGGTAATCCGGTTGCCCGGCGGTGTGGGTCATGGCACCATCTTAAAGCAACAGTTGTCGCACTAGTGGAGTCGCCGATGCTCTTCCGAAGCTTTCCCCCGGCCTCGCGGTCCGCCGCCACCGCTTCGTCCACGACAGCTTCGGAGTCGCCCGTATGCCTACACAGATCACCGCGCTCGCCGTCAGCAAGGCCTTCGACGGCAGGCCCGTTCTCGACTCGGTGAGCTGCTCGCTCGCGCAGGGCGAGCGCACCGGCATCGTCGGTGAGAACGGCTCCGGCAAGACCACCCTGCTGCGGCTGCTCGCCGGGCGGGTCCGCCCCGACCGGGGGCGCGTCGTCCTGCGGGCCGACGGTGGCGTCGGCTACCTCGCCCAGGACGAGGCCCTGCCCGCCGGTATGACGGCCCAGCGGGTCATCGACCGCGCGCTGGGCGACCTTCGCGCGATCGAGGCACGGATGCGCCGCCTGGAGGCGGCGATGGCCGACGGCGACACCGCGGTGCTCGACGCGTACGGCGAGGCCGTCTCCGCCTTCGAGCTGCGCGGCGGCTACGACGCCGACGCCCGGCTGGAGCGTGCCCTGCACGGTCTCGGCCTGAGGCAGGTGGACCGCGCATCGCCCCTGGGCGCCCTCTCCGGCGGCGAACGGGCCCGGCTCCGCCTGGCCGCGGTGCTGGCGGCCGCCCCCGAGGTGCTGCTCCTCGACGAGCCGACCAACCACCTGGACGAGTCCGCCCTGACCTGGCTGGAGGAGCACCTGCGCAACCGCCGGGGCACGACCGTGGTCGTCTCCCACGACCGGCGCTTCCTCGAACACGTCGCCACCAGCCTCCTGGAGGTGGACGGGGACCGGCACGGCGTCGTCCGGTACGGCAACGGCTATGCCGGCCACCTCGCGGAGAAGGCGGCGGCACGGCAGCGCTGGGTCCAGCGCCACGACCGGTGGCGCGAGGAGGTCGACCGGACGCGCGCGTCGGCCGCCGTCACCGCTCGCCGGGTCGCCCCGGGACGCCCGATGAAGGACGGCGACAAACTCTCCTACAACCAGGCCGGAGCCCGGGTGCAGCAGTCCCTGGCCAGCCGTGTCCGCAACGCCGAGGAACGGCTGAACCGCCTGCTGGCCGACCCGGTCCCGGCCCCGCCGGAGCCGTTGAGCTTCTCGCCCGTGCTGCGGGCCGGACAGCTGTCCGGCACCGTGCTCGACGCCGCGGGGGTCTTGGTCGCGGGCCGGCTCGACCCGGTCGACCTCACGGTCCGGGCCGGCGAGCACCTGCTGATCACGGGTGACAACGGCGCCGGCAAGACCACCCTGCTGCGCGTCCTCGCCGGAGACCTGGCCCCCGACCGGGGGAACGTCGTCAGGCGCGGCCGGATCGGCTTCCTCCCGCAGGACCCGGCATCCGGTTCGGCGCACGAGACCCTGCTCGCCGCCTACGCCCGGGGGCTCGCCGGGGAGGCGGACGAGCACGCCGAACGGCTGCTGGCCCTAGGGTTGTTCGACCGGGCCCGGCTGACCGTGCCCGTCGCGCGGCTCTCCACCGGCCAGCGGCAGCGGCTCGCCCTGGCGCGGCTGGTCGGCCGGCCCGCCGACGTCCTGCTGCTCGACGAGCCGACCAACCACCTGTCTCCCGCCCTCGCCGAGGAGTTGGAGACCGCCCTGGCCGGTTTCGCCGGCGCCGTCGTCCTCGTCAGCCACGACCGGTTGCTCCGGAGCCGCTGGCGGGGCGCCCGGTTGGCGCTGCGGACAGCCCGACTGCCCGCGCTCAAGGCCTGAGACCCCCCGGCCTCCGTACCCCTGCCCGAAGTGGAGGCCCGGGCCGGCCTCCGTGCCCCTACCCGAAACGAGTGATCACCCTTGCCCCCGCGCCGCTCCCACATCGCGATGATCGGCATCCCGATCGTCAGCCACGTCCTGCCCGGCCTCGGTATCGTCCGTGAGCTGGTGGCCCGCGGCCACCGGGTCACCTACGCCAACGACCCGTTCGTGGCGGACCGGATCGAGGCCACCGGTGCCGAACTCGTGCCCTGTACTTCGGTGTTGCCGGTCGTCGACAACAATTGGCCGACCGATCCCGTCGCCGCGATGGACCTCTTCCTCGACGAGGCGATGCAGGCGCTGCCCCAACTGCACGCCGCCTACGACCGCGACCCGCCGGATCTGTACCTGTACGACATCGGTGCCTATGCCGCCCGCGCCCTCGCCGAATCACAGGGGCGGCCCCTCATGCAGCTGTCCCCGTCGTTCGTGGCCTGGGAGGGGTACGAGGAGGAGGTCGCGGCGCACCTGCGCGGGCTGCCCGGCGCCCCCGCGTACCGCCAGAGGTTCGGCCGCTGGCTCGCCGGCTGCGGGGCGGCCACCCTCGACGTGGACGCCTTCTCCGGTCCGCCCGCGCGGGCCCTCGCGCTGATCCCCGAGGCCATGCAGCCCAGCGCCGACCGGGTCGACGCCGCGACGGTGACCTTCGTCGGGCCCTGCTTCGACGCCCAGGCCGACACCGGCCGGTGGACCCGGCCCGAGGACGCGGAGAACGTCCTGCTGATCTCCCTCGGCTCGGCGTACACGCACCGGCCGCGGTTCTACCGCCAGTGCCTCGCGGGGTACGGGAATCTGCCCGGCTGGCACATCGTGCTCCAGATCGGCAGGCACACCGACCCGCGAGAGCTCGGCGACATCCCGCCCAACGTCGAAGTGCACTCCTGGGTCCCGCAGCGGGCGGTCCTGGAACAGGCGGACGCCTTCGTCACCCACGCCGGCATGGGCGGCTGCGGCGACGGACTCCTCGCGGGCGTCCCGATGATCGCCGTGCCCCAGGGCGCCGAACAGTTCATGAACGCGGACCGGCTGGTGGAGCTGGGCGTCGCCCGCCGCGTCGACACGCCGGACGCCACGGCCGAGACCCTGCGGACGGCCCTGAACGACCTGGTCACCGACCCGGAAACCGCCCGCCGGTCCGCGCGGTTGCGCGCCGCCGCCCGGAGCGAGGGCGGCACCCCGCGCGCCGTCGGCCTGATCGAGGACATGCTGGCGCCCCGGCCGGCGTCAGGAACCGGCGAGTAGCGGCCCGGAGGCACGCTCCAGGACGGTGACGACCCGCCGCCAGGTCTCCATGTCCCGTTCGACCGGCGGCAGCTGACGGTCCGTCCCGGGCCGTTGCCAGGACGTCGCCAGCGCCACCGGATCGCCGCCGCCCGCCGCCGAGGCGGCGAGCGCCGCCGCGCCGAGGGCGACCAGCTCCCCGGTGCCCGGGATGACGAGCGGGCGGCCGGAGAGCCGGCGTACCGTCTCCACCCACATCCGCCCCTGCGCCCCGCCGCCGATCAGGCGCAGCGGGCGGGCGGCGACCTCGGGCGCGTCCGGGTCGAGTCCGCAGGCCGACAGCAGTTCGTCCATGGCCCGCAGCACGGTGACGGCCGCGCCCTCGTAGGCGGCGCCCAGCAGTTGCTGCCGGGTCGTGTCGTGGCGCAACCCGGTCAGCAGTCCGGAGGCGGTCGGCAGATCGGGGGTCCGTTCGCCGTCGAGGTAGGGGAGCAGGACGGCCTCGCCGCCGGGCGCCGCGTCCTCGCGGTCCAGGCCGAGCAGGGCGGCCACCTTGTCCACGGCGAGCGTGCAGTTGAGGGTGCAGGCCAGCGGGAGGTACGTGCCGTCGGCGGCGGCGAACCCGTTCAGCGCGGTGGACACGGGCCGGGTGCGGGAGGCGGCGAACACCGTGCCGGAGGTGCCGAGGCTGAGGGCCGGGTGGTCCAGCAGCCCGTCGCCGCCCAGCCCGAGGCCCACGGCGGCGCTCATGTTGTCGCCGGTGCCGGCCGCCACCGCGATGCCCGCGGGCAGCCCGAGGGCCTGCGCCGCCGCCTCGGTGAGCGAGCCGATCCGGGTCGCCCCGGTCGGCGCGACCTCCGGGAGCAGCGCCGCGTCCAGGCCGAGGAGCTCCAACAGGTCGGGGTCGTAGGCGCCGGTCGCGGTGGAGTACCAGCCGCTGCCCGAGGCGTCCCCGGGGTCGGTGGCGGCGACGCCCGAGAGGCGCTCGGTCAGGAAGTCGTGGGGGAGCCGGACCGCCGCCGCGTGCGCGGCGCTCACGGAGTCGTTCTCGCGCAGCCACTGCCACTTGGAGGCGGTGATCGAGGCGACCGGCACGGACCCGGTCCGCTCCGCCCAGGCCCCTGGCCCGCCGAGCGCGTGGGTCAGGGCGGCGGCCTGCGGCGCGGAGCGGGTGTCGTTCCACAGCAGCGCGGGGCGCAGTGGCCGACCCGCACCGTCCAGCACGACGAGCCCGTGCTGCTGCCCGGCGACCGCGATGCCGGTGACGGTGCGGGCCGGGAGGCCGGACTCCTTCAGCCCGGCGGCCACGGCTTCGCACAGGGCTCGCCACCAGATCTCCGGATCGCTCTCCCGGGCCCCGGCCTCGCCGGTGACCACGTGCGGGGCGCGTCCCACGGCGAGCTGCTCGCCGGTCGCGGCGTCGATGAAGGCGGCCTTGGTGGACTGGGTCGAGCTGTCCACGCCGATGACGACGGCGGGTGACGGCATGGGGGCCTCTTTCGCGCGGGACGGCCTGATCATTTGGCTGGGGCACGAACAAATTACGGGATGCCGGCCGCCCTGCACAGAGGGAGGGGTCGGCTTCGCCCGGCAGGGGGGTTCCCTGGCCGAGGTGGGGTGTGCTTAATTAGTCATGACACTGAACAAATAGGGGTGCCGGGCTGGCGGCCGGGCGTCCCGACGGCAGGCGAAGGCGGTCGGACCACGATGACGGAACGCTTCACCCCCACCCCCGAGGACAAGTTCAGCTTCGGCCTGTGGACCGTGGGCTGGCAGGGCCGGGACCCCTTCGGCGACGCGACCCGGGCGGCCATCGACCCCGTCGAGTCGGTGCGGCGGCTCGCGGAGCTGGGCGCCTGGGGTGTGACCTTCCACGACGACGACCTGATCCCGTTCGGGGCGCCGGAGACCGAGCGCGAGAGGATCGTCAAGCGCTTCCGGCAGGCGGTCGACGACAGCGGGCTGGTCGTGCCCATGGTGACGACGAACCTCTTCACCCACCCCGTCTTCAAGGACGGCGGATTCACCGCCAACGACCGTGGCGTACGCCGCTACGCGCTCCGCAAGACCCTGCGCAACATCGACCTCGCCGTCGAGCTGGGCGCGAGCACCTTCGTGGCCTGGGGCGGCCGTGAGGGGGCCGAGTCCGGCGGGGCGAAGGACGTCCGCCTGGCCCTCCACCGGATGAAGGAGGCCTTCGACCTGCTGGGCGAGTACGTCGTCGAGCAGGGCTACGACCTCCGCTTCGCCATCGAGCCCAAGCCGAACGAGCCGCGCGGCGACATCCTGCTGCCCACCATCGGCCACGCCCTGGCCTTCATCGAGCGCCTGGAGCGCCCCGAGCTGGTCGGCGTCAACCCGGAGACCGGGCACGAGCAGATGGCCGGGCTCAACTTCCCGCACGGCATCGCCCAGGCCATGTGGGCGGACAAGCTCTTCCACATCGACCTCAACGGCCAGTCCGGCATCAAGTACGACCAGGACCTCCGCTTCGGCGCGGGCGATCTGCGCCAGGCGTTCTGGCTCGTCGACCTGCTGGAGAGCGGCTACGAGGGCCCCCGCCACTTCGACTTCAAGCCCCCGCGCACCGAGGACTACGACGGTGTCTGGGCCTCCGCCGCGGGCTGCATGCGCAATTACCTCATCCTCAAGGAGCGGGCCGCCGCCTTCCGCGCCGACCCCGAGGTGCGGGCGGCCCTGCGCGCGTCCCGCCTGGACGAACTGGCGCGCCCCACCGTCGGCGACGGCCTGGCGGGCCTGCTCGCCGACCGCGGAGCGTACGAGGACTTCGACGTGGACGCCGCCGCGGCACGCGGCATGGCCTTCGAGGCACTGGACCAGCTCGCCATGGACCACCTGCTCGCCGTGCGCTGACCCAGGGGGCCGGAACACCGGGCCTGGACCCCACGCCGGAACACCGGGCCGCAACACCAAGCCGACCCATCGGGCGGTGCCCCGGCCCGGCCCGGCCCGTTGGGCCCGGCCCACCGGCTGAGCCGGAGCCGTCCGGCCCCGGCTCAGCCGCCGGACGGCTCCGCGTACGCCACCGGATCGTCCAGCACGTCCTGCACCACGAGCGCCGCCGCGCCCCGCGCCGCGTCGCCCGCCACCGACGACGCCCGGAGCCGGCCGCTGCCCGGGGACCAGAGCCCCGACACCACCCGGCCGGTCAGCTCCTCGTCGGCGGGCGGCGCCAGCCACGGCATCAGCCCCCGGTAGATCCCGCCGAGCACCACCGCGTCCGGGTCGATCAGGTTCACCGCCCCCGACAGCACCCGGCCCAGCATCCGGCCCGCCTCACCGACCGCGGCCACCGCGCGCGGGTCCCCGGCGCCCGCGCGCCGCTCCAGCTCCAGCACCCCGGAGGCGCCGCCGAGGCCCTCGATCCCGGCAGCCCGCAGCAGCGCCGCCTGACCGGCGTACTGCTCCAGGCACCCCCGCGAACCGCACCGGCACTCCGGCCCCGCCGGATCCACCACGACATGCCCGATCTCCCCGGCGAAACCGTGCGCACCGCGCAGCAGTTCGCCGCCCAGGACGAGTGCGCCGCCGACCCCGATCTCCCCGGTCAGGTAGAGGAAGCTCCGCACATCCCCCAGGCCGCCGAACCACAGCTCGGCCAGCGCCGCGAGGTTGGCCTCGTTCTCCGAGGCGACCGGCAGCACCGGACGGCCCGGTCGCAGGGCGGCCAGCGCGTCGGCGAACAGCTTCTGCGCCGGGACCTCGTTCCAGCCGAGGTTGGGGGCCTGCCGCACCGACCCTCCGGAGACGAGACCCGGCAGCGCCAGCGCCGCTCCCACCGGACGCAACTCCTGCTCGTACGCCGACTCCAGGGTCCGCGCGGCGATCCGGGCCGCCCGGGCCAGGGCCTCCTCGGCGGGCGCGCCCCGGTTGTCGAGGTGTTCGGTCTGCCGGACCCGGCCGGTGCCCGCCAGGTCCACCACGCACACCGAGACGTAATCGATGTTGATCTCCACACCGAGCCCGGCCGGCCCGGTCCTGGCCACCTTGAGCGCGGTGCCGGGGCGTCCGGCCTGCCCGCTGAAGGTCTTGCCCGACTCGGTGAGGAACCCGCTGTCCATCAGCTGCTCGACGAGCGAGGACACCGCGGCCCGGGTCAGCCCGACCCGGGCGGCCACGCCGGCCCGGGTCGCCTCGCCCCGCTCGCCCTCGTCCCGTACGGCGCGGAGTACCAGGCTCAGATTGTGCCGTCGCACGGTGTCCTTGTCGGCCTTGGGCCCCAGCGGAGTGAGGATGCTCTTCATATCGTCGCCGAGCCTATGCGATGCGGGGCTCCCGACGGGGGTGCGAGGACGGGCGGTATCGCGGAAGCGGAGGGCGAGGCATCGCGAAAGGGGCGGTTCAGGCCGTCCGGCCGGAACCGCCCCCTCGATCGGGCTCGGTTCAGGGCTTGGCGCCCCGGTCCTCCAGCATGTCCGCCATCAGGCCGATCTCCGACTGCTGGCCGCTGACCATGCCCGCCGCCAGATCCCGGATGGCGTCCGTCTTCGCCGCATCGGCGGCCGCCCGCGCCATGTCCGCACCGGCGCGGTGATGCACGGTCATCAGCCGCAGGTACAGCACCTCGGCCTTCTCGTCCTTCGCGGTTGTGAGAGCCGCCAGCTCCGCGTCGGTGGCCATGCCCGGCATCAGCGAACCGTCGTCGGTCGGCGTGAGGGTGTGTCCCATCCACTCCATCGGCGGTCCGGCCGCGCTCTTCGGCAGCCCCCACAGCTCCAGCCAGCCCAGCATCATGCCGCGCTGGTTGGCCTGGGTGTTGATGATGTCGTACGCGAGACGCCGCACGTCCTCGTCGTCGGTGCGGTCCCGCACGATGAACGACATCTCCACCGCCTGCTGGTGGTGGATCGCCATGTCCCGGGCGAAGCCCGCGTCCACGGAGTCCTCCGCCGGAGCGGACCGAGCCGCGGAGGAGGCCCCGGACGGGGAGGCCGCGGAGGGGCGCACGACCATCAGCGCCACCAGCCCCAGGGCCACGAGCAGCACGGCGGCCCCCGCGAGGACCATCCGCCGGGTGGAGCCGGAAGGCGCCAGGGCGGTCACTTGTCCAGCCCGCCGGTGCAGGCGGCCCCCGGCTCAGGGGTCTGCGGGCCCTGCACGTACTTGGTGAAGAACTGCGCGACGCGGTCGTCCGTGGCGTTCTTGATCGTCACCTGCTTGCCCCACGCGCTGAGCATCAGCGGGTCCTTCTGGTCCTTGACCGGACTCATCAGGGAGTACGGGGTCGACTTGACCTTCTTCGTGAGCGCCTCGATGTCGGCGTCCGATGCCTTGTCGTTGTACGTGACCCAGACCGCGCCGTGCTCCAGCGAGTGCACGGCGTTCTCCTTCGGTATCTCATCGGTGTAGACGTCGGCGTTGCAGTTCATCCAGACCTGGTTGTGGTCGCCACCGACCGGCGGGTTCATCGGGTAGTCGACCTTGGTCGTCACGTGCTCCCGCCCCAGCTCGTCCCAGCTGCGCTCACCGGTGACCGGCGAGGTCTTGGCCTGGTTCTCCTTCTCCTCCTTCTCGTTCGCCTGCGACATCAGATAGCCGCCCCCGGCGACCAGGGCGGCGACCACGGCCACCGACGCGCCGATGGTGATGATGCGGACCCGTCGCTCGCGGGCGCGTTCCTTGCGGCGCGCCTCTTCGAGCTTGGCGCGACGCGCTGAGGCCGGGTTGTTCGGGTTCTTGGCGGAAGCCATGGGGAGTCCTCGTCGTTCAACCGATGCATACGGGCGATGCATGAAGGGGGAGGGGAAAGGATGCGGGGCATGCGAGAGTCCGCTCCCGGTGAACCGGCGCCGGGGCGCGGCGGGAGAGCGGACCCGGCCCCTAGATCCGCTGGACCTGAAGGCGTAGTTGATCGACGGAACGCACACCGTCGTGCGCGGGACCCCGGATGGCCGCCGCGCCGGTGAGCGGGGTGGCGGGGACGAAGGTCACGGGCGAGGGGAAGGCGACGGGGGCGGACGACGCCGGAAGCACGACCGCAGCCGTGTGGGTCGAGCCGCCGTGGCACGAGGTCCCGAGCCCGCGGTCCGCCGGGGAGGCCAGGACGACCGGTTCGAAGGCGGCGTCGGGCGTCGGGGTGAAGGCACGGACGGCACTCGCCCCGGCAGGGCCCGTCGCGACCGGGGCGCCGGCGGACGAGGTGGTGACCGAGCAGCAGAAGAGCATGGCCAGCAGGAAGAACACCCAGCCCAGGGCGAGGGGCGTGCGGGAGCGGTACCGCTGCCGGTCGGTCCGCGTGCTCACCCTGGTCATCGCCCGTCATCGTAGTGGGTGCATGAAGATTCAAAGAATATGGGTCGCGCTGTCCGCGGGACAGTGTGCCCGAGTCGTCGGCGCTCGAACAGAGCCCAAATATTTTACCGGTGTAATACCTGTTAACGTATATGCGTGACTGGTACACCTTTCCGCTCGGGGCGGCCCTCCGTCCGGAGTCTCCCGCTGGCCTCGGCCCTCCGGCTCTCGCGGCCGTCGGACACCTGGTTCAAGCCCGCCCTCAGCGTGGTCGTCGCCTCCGCCGCACCCCAGCTGACGCTCCTGGCCATCGACCGGCTGGACCTCGTGATGTACACCATGGCCGGTTCGCTCTGCGCGCTCTACGGCCACGGCCTGCCGTACGCCCGACGGGCCGGGGCCGTCGCGGGCGTGGTGCTCGGCATGACGGCCTCGCTCGCCGTCTCCCTGGTCACCGCGTCGCTCACCGGATCGACCGCCGTGCTCATCGCGGTCGGGGCGCTGCTCGCCGCCGCCCAGAAGGTCCTGTGCGACGCCACCCGGATCGGACCGCCCGGCCATGTGATCTTCACCTTCGTCAGTTCCGCCGCCCTCTTCGCCCCGCAGCGCCCGGAACAGATCCCCGGCCACCTCGCCCTGACCCTCGGTGCGGGCGCGTTCGCCTGGCTGGTCGTGCTCGCGCCCGCGCTGGTCCGCCGCGAGGGCCCCGAACGCCGGGCCGTCGCCCGCGCCCTGGAGGTCGCGGCCGAGTGCGCCGCCGACCCCGGCCCCCGTACCCGCAACGCGGCGGCCGCCGCCGTGCACGCCGCCTGGCAGTGCCTGCTCGCCTCCGGCCGCGCCACCCCCGTACGCCGGTCGCTGGAACGCCTGGTGGTGCACGCCGAAGCGGCCTTCGCCGCCCCGCGACCCGGGGGCGGAGTCGCGGATCCGGACCGGCTGCGCGCCTGGGCCGCCCTGACCCGGGCCCGGGGCCCGGTGCCCGGGCCGCCGCCGGCCCCCGGCACCGCCGACGAGCTCTACGGGATCGACGCGGAGCGCGCCGCGGTGCGAGCCCCCGAGGGACGCCGCGCGGCCCGCCGCACCCTGCTGCGCCGGCTCGGCCCCGGCTCGCCGCTGCTGCCGGTCGCCGTCCGCACCCTGGCGGGCTGCGCGCTCGCCGGATACCTCTGCGCCGCGCTCGGCGTCGGCCGCCCCTACTGGGCGATCGTCACCGCCGCCTCCCTCTACCAGGCCAACATCACCCTGTCGTGGAACCGGGCCCTCCAGCGCACCCTCGGCAACCTCCTGGGTGTGCTCGTCTTCGCCGCCGTCCTGCCGGTGTCCCGGACCGGCCCGCTCGCCCTCGTCTGCTGCTGTCTCTTCTTCGGCTTCGCCGCCGAGGCGCTCATCACCCGCAACTACTGGCTCGGCTCCGTCGCGGTGACCCCGATGGCCCTGCTGGTCCTGGAGTTCGGCGGCTCCCATCCGGCCGGGGAGCTGATCGGCGACCGGGTCCTGGACACCGTCCTCGGCGCGGTCGCCGGGTTCCTGGCCGCGACGCTCGTCACCAACCGGCGGGCGGCCGGGCGGGTCGAGCGGGCGCTCGACGCCACCGGCCGGGCCCGCGCCGACGCCGAACGGACCGGCGCCGACCCCGGGGCCGCGCCCGCGACGCGGGACCGGGCGCGCCGGACGCTCACCGCCAGCCTCGTCGAACTGCGCGAGGCCGGCGACACCGCCGCGGGCGAATGGTGGCAGCGCGCCCTGCCCGAGCAGCGTCTTCTCGCGGCCGAGCAGGCCGGACACCGTACGCTCGCCGCGACAGCACAACGGCGGGGGCCCGGGGGCGACACGCCTCCCACGGTCCACGCCTCTTCGATCGGAGCGGAGTGAGAGACGACATCGTTGCCTCGGTGGTCCGGCAGTGGCAGGCCGTCAACCCCGGGCTCGACACCGGGCCGATGGAGATCATCGGCCGGATCAACCGCTGCGCCGCCCTGCTCCAGCAGGCGGAGGACGCCCCCTTGCGCTCCGCCGGACTGACCCGCGCCGAATTCGACCTCCTCGGCGCCGTACGCAGGACGGACCGGGAGCTGACCCCCGGCGAGCTGGCCCGCGAGACCTTCTCCTCCGGGGCCGCCGTGACCAAGCGGCTGCGCGCCCTCCAGGATCGCGCCCTGGTCGAGCGCCGGGGCGACGCCCGCGACCGGAGGGTCGCCCATGTCCGGCTCACCGACGAGGGCCGGGCTCTCGTCGACCGGATCCTGCCCGAACAGCTCGCCTACGAACGCGCGGTGCTCGCCGGTCTGGGCGAGGGGGCGCGCGATGAACTCAGCTCCAGGCTGGGCGAGTTGCTCGTCCAGCTGGAGGGGCGGCTCGGCGGGGCCCGGCGCTGATCCGGCGGCCCTGCGAAGGGTCTTCGCAGGCGCGTCAGTGCGGCGTTTTCGCGCTTCACTCGCCCGTTGGTCAGGAATCTGCACCTTTCGATCCGGTTCGATCACCTGTGCCGTTGTCCTGATCTACAGGGTGAAGGGCGCCCATGTGCGGGCAATTTATTCGGGTATGGGCGTTATTTGCCGCCCGTCGCTCCGGTTCTTCCGGTGCGACAGCCCCCAAAGGGGGCGATTTTCAGTCACGATCACTCCCCGCGCACGCCTCAAAGCGCTGCGTGCAAAAACTGGCGAGTGTATTCCTCTCGGCGAGCTTCCGCAGAGGGTTGGGTGAATATGCCGAAGCACTGTTCTGATCTGGCTAAGCTCACGCGCAGTGAAGTCGAGTTGAGATGAATTCGAGCACTTGTTCCTAGGTCTCCGCTCATGTGTGCATACATCCCGGAATCAACCGCCAGAGGGTTTTAGATGGTCCGTGTTGAATCACCGCCGACCGACAGAGAAATTCCCGTCGTCCGCGTAGTCCTGCCGCCCGTGGCCCTGCTCCTCGGCGCCACTGCCGCCGGCTCGGCCCTGGTCGCACCGGCCGCGCGGATACCAGTCGCCGTGTGCGGCGCGATCGCCACACTCGTGGTCGCCGTACTCACCGTGGCGCTGCACCGCCGCCGACGCGCCATGCGCGTCCAGCGCGCGGAGTACGAACAGCGCATCGCCTACCTGGAACACCGCATCCTCTCGCACGACGCCGAGACGGTACGGCTCACCAAGGAAGTCATGCCCGCCGCGATCCGGCGGCTGCGCGTGGGCAATTCACCCGAAGAAGTGATGCGCGACATCGTCGACGCGGACGTGGCCAACCGCCATCTGCCGGGGGCGCTGCGCGAGCAGATCTACCAGGTCCTCGAAGTCATCGACAACGAGGAGGCGCGGCGTGACTCCGCTCAGCGCGCCTTCGTCAGCGTCGCCCGCCGCGTCCAGGCGATCGTGCACCGCCAGGCCAGCGAACTGCGGGAGATGGAGAACCACTACGGGCGCAACCCAGAGGTCTTCGACGACCTGCTGCGCATCGACCACGGCACCGCGCTGATCGGCCGCCTCGCCGACTCCATCGCCGTGCTCGGCGGCGCCCGCCCGAGCCGCCAGTGGCCCAAGCCCGTACCGCTGTTCAGCGTGTTGCGCGGCGCGATGTCCCGCATCCTGGAGTACCAGCGCGTCGATCTGCACTCGATCGCGAAGGTCGCCATCGTCGGCACCTCCGTCGAACCGCTCATCCACGCCTGCGCCGAACTCCTCGACAACGCGACACGCTACTCACCGCCCCAGACCCGGGTGCACGTCACCGCGGTCGAGGTGCAGACCGGCATCGCCATCGAGATCGAGGACGGCGGCGTCAGCCTCAGCGAGGAGGCCCGCGCCCGCGCCGAGAACATGCTCGCCCAGGCGCAGGCCGGCATCAACATGAACGACCTCGGGGAGTCCCCGCGCCTCGGCATGGCCGTCGTCGGCCGGCTCTCCCGGATGTACCAGCTCCAGGTGTCGCTGCGTCAGTCGGCGTACGGCGGCGTCCGCGCCGTCCTCATCGTGCCGCGCGACATGATCACCACCGGGCCCGCCCCGGGCATCGCCCACGGCATCGGCGCCACCTCGCGGCCCACCAGCTCCCTGGACATGTCGCAGCTCCAGCATGTGGTGCCGCCGCCCGGCAAGCGCAAGCCCAAACCCGCCGCCACCGGCCCCGTGCCGTCCATGGCCGCACCGGTCTCCTCCGGAGCCCCCGCGGCCACGTCGCACCCGGCCTCTGCCGCGGCAGCCATGGAGGACGACCTTCCCGTGGTCACCGAGTGGACCGAGAACGGGCTGCCGCAGCGCCGCAGCCGGGGCCGCGCCCCGCTCGGCTCGCACAACCTCCCGCAGCAGCCCCCACCGCCCCCCGCCCCCGCCCCCGCCAACGGGTTCCAGCCCGGAGCGGACGAGGGCGCGGACGGCGGACGCGGCGAGGAGAAGCCCCCCGGCCTGTGGCTGGAGGCCTTCACCAAGGCCGTCAACGGCGTACCGCAGGAACGAAAGCACGGCGAAGACTCCGATGACGCGTGGGACAAGGGAGACCTGAAGTGATCCAGCAGCGGGGAAACATGGACTGGATGCTCAAGGAACTGGCCGAGGACGTTCCGAGCATCCACCAGATCGTGGTGCTCTCGTCGGACGGCCTGCGCATCGCGATGCACGGCGGCGACCCCGACGTCGCCGACCGGCTCGCGGCGGCCTGCGCCGGACTGCAGAGCCTGGCCGCCGCCGTGGCCACCGAGATCCCGTACAGCGACGGCCTCATGAAGCTCGTGGTCATCGAGGTGACGGGCGGGTTCTTCTACCTGATGGCGGCCGGGACCGGTGCCTATCTCGCTGTCCTGGCCGGCGAGACCGTCGACGCCGGACTCGTCGGGGCCCGGATGCGGGACATGGTCGTGCGGATCGGAGCCCACCTGACCAGCCCGCCCCGCCACGGCGGGCAGTCCGGATGAGTGGTCCTCGACGAGAACGCCGCAAGGCCGATCCGGACCTGCACGATCCGGAACGGCTGTACGTGATCACCGGCGATCTCGACGACAGCGAACGGTCCGCGCTCGACCTGGTCACGATGGTCGTCGCGCAGGCGGAGCCCTCGCCGACCTTCCAGCCCGAGCAGGCGGCCATCCTGCGGCTCTGCCAGGCGCCGTTGTCCGTCGCCGAGATCTCGGCCTACCTCAGCCTGCCGTTCAGCGTGGTCACCTCGCTCCTGAGCGATCTCCTCGCGACCGAACTCATCGAGTCGCGTGCGCCGATCGTCCGCGCCACGCTCCCCGACAGGTCCCTTCTCGAAGCGGTGATGCATGGACTTCAGAAGCTCTGACACGATCACCGGACCTCGCAGCGAGGACGTCCTTCCCACCACGGCCACCGCCGCGGTGAAGGTCGTGATCGTCGGCGGGTTCGGCGTCGGCAAGACGACCATGGTCGGCTCGGTGAGCGAGATCCGGCCGCTGACGACCGAAGAGACCATGACCCAGGCGGGCGTCGGCGTGGACGACAACGCCGGGGTGGAGACGAAGACCGCCACCACGGTCGCCATGGACTTCGGACGGATCAGCCTCAGCGAGGAACTGATCCTCTACCTGTTCGGCACCCCCGGCCAGGAACGCTTCTGGTTCCTCTGGAACGGCCTCTTCGAGGGCGCCCTCGGCGCGGTCGTCCTCATCGACACGAGACGCCTCGAAGTCAGCTTCGACGTCATCGGCCGGCTGGAGGAGCGCGGAGTGCCGTTCGTGGTGGCCGTGAACACCTTCCCCGACGCGCCGCACCATCCGGTCGAGAACCTGCGCAGAGCCCTCGACCTGCCGGACGAGGTCCCGATGGTCGACTGCGACGCCCGGCTGCGGGCCTCCAGCCGCGATGTGCTGATGACCTTGATGCGCTATCTGCACAGCCTGGCCGTCCCGCTCGCCTGACACCGAACCGCCGCCGGGACACCCCCGGTCCAGCCGATCCACGACCGGATCCCACGACCGGATCCCACGACCGGGGGCACGCGCCATCCCGCGGCGCATGCCCCCGGACCGGTCCGCGTTCACCGTCCCGTCCCGCCCGCTCGTGCACCAGCCCTGGAATCCTGATCCCTGGAGCCCCTGTGACAAGCCCCTTCCACCACGAACCCGGCGCCGTGCCCCCGCCCCAGTGCCCGGCCCACAACCTCGACGTCGGCCCCGGCGGACTGCGCCGGCTCTACGGCCCCGAGGCGGAGAACAACCCGGCGGGCCTCTACGACAAGCTCCGCGCCGAACACGGCACGGTCGCCCCGATCCTGCTCCACGGCGACGTGCCCGCCTGGCTCGTCCTCGGCCACAGCGAGAACCTCCACGTCACCCGTACGCCCTCCCAGTTCTCCCGGGACTCGCGGCGCTGGCGGGCCCTCCAGGACGGCAGCGTCGCCCCGGACCACCCGCTCGCCCCGATCTTCACCTGGCAGCCCGTCTGCGTCTTCGCCGACGGCGCCAAGCACGAGCGGCAGCGCGGCGCGGTCACCGACAGCATGGAGCGCATCGACACCCGCGGGGTGCGCCGCCACATCAACCGCTTCAGTAACCGGCTCGTCAACGACTTCTGCGAGAAGGGCACCGCCGACCTGGTCAGCCAGTTCGCGGAGCATCTGCCGATGATGGTGGTGTGCGCGATCTTCGGCATGCCGGACGAGTACGACGAGCGCCTCGTCCAGGCGGCCCGGGACATGACACGCGGCACCGAGACCGCCGTCGCCAGCAACGCGCACATCGTGACCGTGCTGACGCGCCTGGTCGAGCGCCGCCGCGCCGAATCCGCGCCGGACCTGGCCTCCTGGCTCGTCGAGCACCCCGCGACGATGACCGACACCGAGGTCATCGAGCATCTGCGCCTCATCATGATCGCCGCCTACGAGTCCACCGCCAACCTCATCGCCAACGTGCTGCGCATGGTCCTGCTCGACCCGCGCTTCCGCGCCCGGCTCAGCGGCGGTCACATGACGGTGCCCGAGGCGGTCGAGCAGACCCTCTGGGACGAGCCGCCGTTCACCGCGGTGTTCGGCCGCTGGGCGGTCGGCGACACCGAGCTGGGCGGCCAGCAGATCAAGGCGGGCGACGCCCTGCTCGTCGGGATCGCCCCGGCCAACACCGACCCCACCGTCCGCCCGGACCTGGGCGCCGACATGAGCGGCAACCGCGCCCACCTCGCCTTCAGCGGCGGCCCCCACGAGTGCCCGGGGCAGGACATCGGGCGGGCCATCGCCGACGTCGGTGTCGACGCGCTCCTGATGCGCCTGCCGGACCTGGAGCTCGGCGTCGGGGAGAGCGAGCTGCGCTGGGTCGGCAACATCATGTCCCGCCACCTGGTCGAGCTGCCGGTGAAGTTCGCCCCCAGCCCCCAGCAGAAGCTGGACGCGGATCCGCTCTCGGTGATGGCCCGCGTCGCCCGCCCGGCCGACGCCTGGGAGATCTCCTCCCCGGCCACGCCCGTCCCCGAGCCCAGGCCCGAGGCAGCCGTGGCGCAGCCCGCCCACGCCCCGGGCGCCGCCCCCGCCCCGGCCGCCCCGGCCCCGGCCCCGGCCGCCCCCGCCCCGGCCCCGGCCGTACCCGCCCCGGCCGCACCCCTCGTGCCCGAACCGGCTCCTTCCCCCGAAGCCGCTCCGGTGGCGACGATCCCGCAGCAGCGCCGCCCGGCCGCCCCGGCCCGGCTCTGGCAGGCGGTAGCCCGCTGGTGGAGCGGCTACTGACCCACCGTCGCCCCGTCCGGCCGCGGCGGCCCCGGATCACGCCCACGGGCCCGGGGCCGCCGCGTCGCGTTTCGGGCCGGCGGGCGGCGCGGGCGGAGCGTGCGAGCCCGGACCTGCCCGTACCATCGAGCAGCGTGAAGCTGACAATTCTTGGCGGTGGCGGATTCCGGGTGCCTCTCGTCTACGGGGCCCTCCTCGGCGATCACGCCGAGGGCCGCGTCTCCCGGGTCACGCTGTACGACACCGACGCCGACCGGCTCACCGCCGTCGCCCGCGTCCTGGCGGAACAGGGGCGGGGCATCGCGGACGCCCCCGCCGTCGTCGCCACCACGGAGCTCGACGAGGCGCTGCGCGGCGCCGACTTCGTCTTCTCCGCCATCCGGGTCGGCGGCCTGGCCGGACGCGCGGCCGACGAACGGGTGGCCCTCGACGAAGGCGTCCTCGGCCAGGAGACCGTCGGCGCCGGCGGCATCGCGTACGGGCTGCGCACCGTCCCCGTCGCCCTCGACCTCGCCCGCCGCGTCGCCCGGCTCGCCCCGCATGCCTGGGTCATCAACTTCACCAACCCGGCGGGCCTCGTCACCGAGGCGATGTCCCGGCACCTGGGCGACCGGGTCATCGGGATCTGCGACTCGCCGGTCGGGCTGGGGCGGCGCATCGCCCGCGTCCTGGGCGCCGACCCGGACCGGGCCTGGATCGACTACGCCGGGCTCAACCACCTCGGGTGGGTGCGGGGGCTGTACGTGGACGGGCGGGACGAACTGCCCCGGCTGCTCGCCGACCCGAAGCTTCTCGAATCCTTCGAGGAGGGCCGCCTCTTCGGCGCTGAGCTGCTCCGGTCGCTGGGCGCGATCCCCAACGAATACCTGCACTACTACTACTTCAACCGGGAAGCCGTACGCGCCTACCAGGAGGCCGAACAGACCCGGGGCACCTTTCTCCAGGACCAGCAGGAGGGCTTCTACGCCCGTATGCGGGAGCCCGGCACCCCGGCCCTGGCCACCTGGGACCGCACCCGCGCCGAACGCGAGGCGACGTACATGGCGGAGAACCGCGAGGTCGCCGGGGCGGGGGAGCGGGAGGAGAGCGATCTGGAGTCCGGCGGCTACGAACGGGTCGCGCTCGCCCTGATGAGGGCCGTCGCCCGCAACGAACGCACCTCCCTGATCCTCAACGTCCGCAATCGCAGCACCCTTTCGGCCCTCGACGCGGACGCCGTCGTCGAGGTGCCCTGCCTCGTCGACGCCAACGGGGCCCACCCGGTGGCCGTCTCACCTCTCCCGAACCACGCCGTCGGCCTCGTCACCGCCGTGAAGGCCGTGGAACGGGCGGTGCTGGACGCGGCGGAGAGCGGGTCCCGGGCGGCCGCCGTCCAGGCGTTCGCGCTGCACCCGCTGGTCGACTCCGTGGCGGTTGCCCGGCGGCTGCTCGACCGGTACGCCGAGGTCCACCCCGGTCTCGCGTACCTCGAAGGACCCTGACCCCGTGGGGCCCGCGTCGGAACGATACGGGCCCGACCTGACCGGGCCCGGCTCGTTCCGACGCGGGCCCCGCCGCCCGGCCGCCAGAGAGACTACGGAGCGGACACGACGCTCGGCCTGCCCGCCGCGGCCCAGCTCGGCGCCACCCCGGTCACCTGGCAGACCATCAGGAACAGCGGGATGGGCGGGGTGTACGGAGTGAGGCCGTCCGGAGAGTGGATCAGCCGGGGCCGCCCGCCGGGCACGTCCGCGTCACGCGCGTACGTCACCTGCTCGGGCCAGTCGAGATCCAGGTCGGAACCGGCCGGGACGATCCACCACCAGCGGTCCGCGTCGGCGAAGACGCATCCGGTGCGCGGCAGGTGGGACATGAGGCGGAAGCCGTGCCGGGCGGGCACCCCGACCGCGTCGCAGCCCAGGCTGGCCGACATCGAGGCCGGCAGGACCAGCCGCACCCCGCCGCCACGGGTCTGCTCGGGCTTCAGGGCCCGATGTGCCGCGCGCAGCCTGGTCAGCGCGTTCCTCAGCATGGCTGCTCCGTGCCGGGCAGCTGCTCCGCGCCGTGCGGCAGCTCCGCCCAGACGATGCGCCCGGAGGCGTCCCCGGCGTCGTGCGAACCCCAGGCGCTGCTCATCGCGTCGACCAGGAGCAGACCGCGGCCGTGCTCGTCGTCGGACGAGCGGCGCAGCCGCGGGCCGCCGGGCTGGTGCCCCTGGTCCTGCACGGCTATCCGCAGTCGTCTGCCGATGCGGCTCAGCTCGCACACCACCCGGGTGCTCGCGGTGTGCACGACGGCGTTGGTCACCAGCTCGGAGACGATGAGGACGGCCGCGTCACAGGCGTCGCGGCCCAGCTCCCAGCTGTCGAGCCGTGCTCGCGTCAGCTCGCGCGCACCGGCCACCGACTCGGGGTGCGCCGGCAGCGCGAAGCAGTAACGAAGCGTCTCCGTCCCGGGGCTGAGGTCCATGAGCCGGGGGATGAGCGCACTGCCAGGTGCCACGACCGATTCCTCACAGTGGGGGCTGCGTCACGCTTCGTTTCCCGGGTGAACGGGGGCAGGCGCGACTGAGCGAACTGGTTCGGGAGTCAACTCTCCCCCTGACGATGACACTTGGCAAGGGGCACTCTGAAATTTCCAGAGTGACTGTGTCGTTGGGGGCGCACGCATGGCACACTGCTGGCAAAACAGCGCATGGGGAGGTCTGAAGTGAGCGAACCGCGGTCCGCCCCGACCGTGGGCCAGGTCGTTCTCGGCAAGCGCCTGCAGGATCTGCGCGAGCGTGTCGGCCTGACCCGTGACCAGGCGGCGAAGGTGCTGAGGGTCGCACCGGCGACGATACGCAGAATGGAAACGGCCGAGGTCGGGCTGAAGATCCCCTACGTCCAGCTGCTGCTGAAGGCGTACGGCATCGCCGACCAGGAGGCCGACGCCTTCGTCGACCTGGCCGAGGAGGCGAACAAACCGGGCTGGTGGCAGCGTTTCCACGACGTCCTGCCCGACTGGTTCAGCATGTACGTCAGCCTGGAGGGCGCGGCGAGCCTGCTGCGCATGTACGAGCCGCACTTCGTGCCCGGACTCCTCCAGACCGAGGACTACGCACGTTCCGTGATGCGGACCGGGGCGGTCGGCCAGACCCGGCCCGAGGACATAGAGCGCCACGTGGCGCTGCGGATGGAGCGCCAGTCCCTGCTGGCCAAGGACGACGCCCCCAGACTGTGGGCGATCATGGACGAGACCGTCCTGCGGCGGCCCGTCGGCGGCGCCGGGGTGATGCGCGGGCAGATCGACAAGCTGCTCGCATCCACGGAGCTCCCCCACGTCACGCTTCAGATCGCGGAGTTCGCCACCGGCCACCACCCGGGAACCTACGGACCGTTCGTCCTCTTCCGGTTCGCCGTCCCCGAACTCCCCGACATGGTCTACAGCGAGTACCTGACCGGCGCCGTCTACTTCGACGCCCGCCCCGAGGTGGCCTCCTACCTCGAAGTCATGGACCGCATGGCGGCTCAGGCCGCGACTGCACAACGCACGAAGGAAATCCTCCGGGACTTCCGCAAGGAGCTGTGATGAACCACATATACAACGGCATGCCTGCCGGTGACCTCGGCTCCGAAGGCTGGTACAAGCCGTGGAGCGGCGGGAACGGCGGCAACTGCGTCGAGGCCATGAAGCTCGCCGACGGCCGGGTCGCCGTACGCCAGTCCGCCGACCCGGAAGGCCCCGCTCTCATCTACTCCAACGGAGAGATCGCCGCCTTCATCCAGGGCGCCAAGGCCGGCCAGGCGGACTTCCTCCTCACCTGAGACCGCACCCCGCGACACCTTCGTTCGTTCCCCCATCGCCGACGTACGGACCCCTGACCACGGAGCGTGCCATGACCGGGCAAGATCCCCACTCCATCGAGATCGACACCAGCAAGCCGCATCCGGCCCGGATGTACGACTGGTTCCTCGGCGGCAAGGACAACTACCCGGTCGACGAACAGATGGCGCGACAACTGCTCGCCGTGGACGCGCGGGGCCGCGACATGGCGCGGGTCAACCGGGCGTTCATGCACCGGGCCACCCGCTGGCTCGCCGAGAACGGCGTGCGCCAGTTCCTGGACATCGGCACCGGCATACCCACCGCGCCGAACCTCCACCAGATCGCCCAGCAGGCCGCCCCCGACGCGCGCGTCGTCTACTGCGACAACGACCCGATCGTGCTCGCCCACGCGGCGGCGCTGCTGCGCTCCACGCCCCAGGGCGCCACCGAGTACATCCAGGCGGACGCCCGCAAGCCGGAGACCATTCTGGCTCAGGCCGCCGAGGTCCTGGACTTCGACGAGCCGATCGCCCTGTCGCTGCTGGCCCTGCTGCACTTCATCGACGACGAGGACGGTGCCGGCGACCTGGTCGACAAGCTGGTCGAGCAGCTCCCCTCCGGCAGCTATCTGGTGCTCTCGCACACCACCGGCGACTTCAACCCGGAGGGCGCCGCGCAGGCACGGGCCATGTACAAGGCGCGCGGGATGACGCTGCGTCCCCGCAGCCGCGCCGAACTCACGGCGTTCTTCGACGGTCTCGAACTGGTCGAGCCCGGAGTCTCGCTCTCCGCCGAGTGGCACCCGGAGCTCGGTGAGGTCATCGGCGTCCCGGGCGACGAGCCGATCCCCGGCTACGCCGCCGTGGCCCGCAAACCCTGAGCCCGCCGCCACGCGTCACAATGGACCCATGTCACGACGCACCTCCCGGCCGCGGGGGCCCGCCGCCGCGCGGATCACCCCCGCCTCCCCGTGCCCCTGCGGCCTGCCCGCCGCCTACGGGGAGTGCTGCGGCCGCTTCCACTCCGGGAGCGCCGCCGCGCCGACCTGCGAGGCGCTGATGCGCTCCCGGTACGCGGCCTTCGTCGTCCGGGACGCGGCGTACCTGCTGCGCACCTGGCACCCCGGGACCCGGCCGCCCGGCGTCGACTTCGACCCCGCGATGCGCTGGACGGGGCTGGACATCCTGGACACCACCGAGGGCAGCGCCTTCCACTCCACCGGAACGGTCACCTTCCGCGCCCACTACGCCGACGACGGCCGCCCCGACTCCCTCCACGAGAAGAGCCGCTTCGTCCGGCAGGAGGGCGCCTGGGTCTACACGACGGCGGTCTTCGTCGACTGAGCCCGCCCGCGGGCCGGTGGCCGGGCAGCGACCGGGAGCGGGCCCGGGCCTCAGACCGGGGCCCCCACCCGCCTCGAACCGCCGGGACCGGCCGCCGGGGACAGCTCCTGGGCCAGGTCCTCCGCCAGCAGCCGCTTGGCGATCACGTCCACGGTGGCCCGGAGCCGACGGTCGTCGGGGCGGGCGCCGTCCTCGGCCAGGCGGTCGTTGAGCCAGCGGCCCCAGGCGTCGGAGATCACCGCGGCCTCGCGCCGCCCCGCCGCCGTGTGCGAGAAGATCCGGCCGTCGCCCGTCAGATAGCCCTCCTCGATCATCCGGTCGAAGACCGGCACCAGCACCTCCGGCGGGATGCGGTGCCGGGCCGCGATCAGCCCGAGGCCCGCGTGGCCGACCATCCTGGTGAACAGGTCCACCTGCATCACCGCCCAGGCCCCCGCCATGTCGAGCCGGGTGTCGGACTCGGCGGTGATCCGCCGGGCGGCGTCCGGGCCCGCGCCGTGCAGGATCGCGGCCACGGAGAACTCCAGGACCTTCGCCGAGTCCCCGGTGCCCGGCTGGGCGAAGCCCTCGCCCATGTCCGTCGACCCGAGCCGGGCCGAGTCCCGCAGCTTCACCTCCTTCAGGAACAGCGCGACGACGAAGCCGATCAGCGCGACGGGCACCGTCCACAGGAACACGGTGTGCAGGGTGTCCGCGTACGCCAGTGCCAGCGGTTCCGACTGGGCGGCGGGCAGCGCGTGCAGGGCCTGCGGGTTCTGCGAGGCACGGGCCAGGGCCGCCGGGTCGCCGCCCGCCGCCACCGCCCGCGCGACGCCGTCGGTGAGGTTGGGCTTCAGCGCGTTGGCGTAGATGGTGCCGAACACCGCGGTGCCGAAGGCGCTGCCCAGGGTGCGGAAGAACGTCACCCCCGACGTGGCCGTGCCCAGGTCCTCGTAGTCGACGGTGTTCTGCACGGCGATCGTCAGCACCTGCATGGCCAGGCCGATGCCGAGCCCCAGCACCACCATGTAGAGCGACTCCAGCCAGACGCCTGTCCCCGGCCCCATCCGGGACAGGAGGAACAGCCCGGCCGCCATGACCAGGGTCCCCACGATCGGGAACACCCGGTAGCGGCCCGTCTTGCTCACCACGTTGCCGCTGAAGATCGAGGCGACCAGCAGACCGACGACCAGCGGCAGCGTCCGCACCCCCGACAGGGTCGCCGAGTCCCCGTCCACGTACTGGAGATAGGTCGGCAGGAAGATCATCGAGCCGAGCATCGCGAAGCCCACGATGAAGCTGAGGATCGAGCAGACCGTGAACACCGGGTTCCGGAACAGCCGCATCGGCAGCATCGGTTCCTTCGCCCGCTTCTCCACCACGCAGAACAGCGCCAGGGCGATCAGCCCGCCGACGAACAGCCCGATGATCATGGGCGAGCCCCAGCCGTACTCGTTCCCGCCCCAGCTGGTCGCCAGGATCAGCGCGCTCGCCCCGACGGTGACCAGCGCGATCCCGGAGTAGTCGATGACCGGCCGGCCGGCGGCCTTCACCGACGGGATGTTCCGGGCGGCGGCGATCACCACCACGATGGCGATCGGCACATTGACGTAGAACGCCCAGCGCCAGGTCAGATGGTCGGTGAAGAGTCCGCCGAGCAGCGGCCCGATCACGGTCGAGATGCCGAAGACCGCCCCGATCGCGCCCTGGTACTTGCCCCGTTCGCGCAGCGGGATCACATCCGCGATCAGCGCCATCGACGTGACCATGAGTCCGCCCGCGCCGATGCCCTGCATACCGCGCCAGATGATCAGCAGCAGCATGTCCGACGCGAGGCCGCACAGGAACGAACCCGTGATGAAGATGATCGCCGAGACCTGGAAGACCAGCTTCCGCCCGAACAGGTCGCCGAACTTGCCGACCAGGACGGTCGCCACCGTCTCCGCCAGCAGATAGGCGGTGACCACCCACGACATGTGCGCGGCCCCGCCCAGGTCCGAGACGATCGTCGGCAGGGCCGTACCCACGATCGTCTGGTCCAGTGCCGCGAGCAGCATGCCCAGCACGATCGTGGCGAAGACGATGTTCCGCCGCCGCCGGTCGAGGACGGGCGGCGGCGCGGCTGCACTCTGCGCGGCGGGGGCTTGCTCGCTGGCAGTGGTCACCCCTGCACCCTCACACCGGCTCAGGACCCCCGCATGCGGGGGCGGGCCGGACGGGGGTGGTCAGCGGGGCAGCGAGGCGATCGACGTCTTCAGCCGCGCCACGAACGCCTCCCGGACGTCCTCGCCGACCCGGTCGAGCGACAGATACGGGTTGAGGTCCTCCAGCTCGACGAGCAGCAGCGCGCCGTCCTTCGCCCGGCAGGCGTCGACCCGCTGGATCCCGTGGTCGAGGGAGTTCCAGGCGATGAAGCGCCGGGCGAATTCCAGGTCCTCCGCGCTCGCCGCGTACGGCTCCAGCGCCCAGCGCCGCTCCGGGTCCGGCGCGTACAGCGCGTACCGGAAGTCGTCGTCGACGAAGTAGAAGGACACCTCGTGGCGGAAGTCGATCCGCGGCTGGACCAGGAGCGAGCCCTCGGCCGCCCGCTCCAGCTCGGTGGCCGCCTGCGCCGCTGTGACGAACCGCAGCCCGACCGAGTCGGCTCCCAGCTTCGGCTTGACGACGTAGGCGGGGACGTCGGGCAGCTCCGGCAGATCCGCCGCCCGGTCCACCGTGGGGATGACGGGGAGGCCGGCCCGGCTCATCTCGACCAGATACTCCTTGCCCGCCATGTCACCGCGCCCGCCCAGCGGGTTGTAGACCGGCGTCCGCAGCTCCCTGGCCCGGGAGCAGAAAGCGTCGTACGCCTCCCGGTAGTGCAGCACCGGCCCGCTGTTGCGGATGAGCACGGTGTCGAAGCCCTCCAGCAGCGCGGCCGCGTCCCGGGGGTGGCAGAGCGCGACATCGAACGACTCGCGCAGCCGGGAGCCGAGGTGGATGTCCTCGTCGCAGTAGCGGCGGCCACGGGCCTCGTACGCGAGATCGGTGACGAGTAGGAGCGACGTGCGGCGTGCGCCGACGGGTGACGCGGCGGTCATGAGGCTCTCCCGGGATGAGGACGCGGACGGACGATCACTATCGCCGACGCCCGGACGGCCTCGCGGAGGGGGTGGTTCCTCTCGCGCCCGGATCCCTCGCGCCTGTATCCCCCAAGTCCGCATCCCTCGAGTCCGGGGGCTCACCGCTCGCGGCGGGCCCCGCCGCTGCGCGGTCAGCCGGCTTCCGTGGACCCGCCCCGTACGGCCGCCACCCACTCCACGAGCAGCCGCTCGTACTCCCGGCGGCCCTCGGGCGACACCACACCACCGTCGGCGACCAGAGCGCGGATCTCCGCGTTCAGTTCAACCATCGGGCGGGCAGGCGTCGGCTCGGTCGAAGTGGAGGTCATGTGAAGAGGCTAGTGGCAGGGAGGCCGGAGAGGCACCGGTCAAACGTGTGGGGCCCACCACGGGCACCGTTCGCCGTCGTCTCCGGAGCGGCGCCGAGACGCTGTCGTCCCGTGCCGCGACGCCCTCCACACCGTCGTCACCGATCGCCGCGGATCGTCACGACGGGGCGATCCGAAGCCTGTTGTCGCACGTCGGCGGTGTGTGGTGGGGCCTCGGCGCAGTCGCGTACACACCTCGACGCGCTCGGTGACGATCTCCGTCCGGCCCGGCCCGACGAAGATTTTCACGGCTCCGTTCCACGTCGGCGTCCGCGTTCGGGGCGACGAGAATCACACGGATCCGGAGCGGATCGGGCCCGGATCGGGGGCGGATTCAGCGGGATGGACGGGCGCTTCGGCGGCCGGAGGGTCGGCCGGTGGGGCGGTCCGTTCGCCCCACCGGCCCTCGCGACGCCGGCCCCAACCCTTCGCCGCCGCCGCCGCGGCGACCGTCGCCCCCACCCTCTCCTCAGCGGATGTGCCGACCAGAGATCGCCCGCGCGATGACGAGGCGCTGGATCTCGCTGGTGCCCTCGAAGATGGTGTAGATCTTGGCGTCGCGGTACATCCGCTCCACCGGATGCTCCCTGCTGTAGCCCGCGCCGCCGAGGATCTGGACCGCCTTCTCCGTTGCCGCGACCGCGAGTTCGCCGGCCCGCAGCTTCGACATGGAGCCCTGGCCCGCGTCGAAGGTCCGGTCGTTGCGGGCCATCCAGGCGGCCTGCCAGATCAGCAGGCGTACGGCTTCGATCTCGGTGCGTATATCGGCCAGGGCGAAGGCGATCGACTGGTTCTCGATGATCGGCCTGCCGAACGCCTCGCGCTCACCGGCGTATTCCAGGGCGTACTCGTAGGCCGCACGGGCGATCCCGAGCGCTTGCGCCGCCACGGTCGGGCGGCTGACCTCGAAAGTCGCCATCGCCGCCTGGCCCTTGGCGGTGCCGCCCCCGCGCGCCCTGGCGAGGCGGGCGTCCAGCTTCTCCTTCCCGCCCAGCAGGCAGTGCCCCGGTACGGTCACCTCGTCGAGGAAGAGATCCGCGGTGTGCGAGGCGCGCAGCCCCAGCTTCTTGACCGTACGGCCGGCCGTCAGGCCCTTCGTGCCGGGCGGCACGATGAACGCGGCCTGTCCGCGGGACCCCAGTGCCGGATCGACCGAGGCGACGACGACGTGGACCTCGGCGATGCCGCCGTTGGTGATCCACGCCTTCTGACCGGAGATCACCCAGGAGTCGCTCGCCTCGATGTAGCTGGCCTTCGTCGTCATCGCGGAGACGTCGGATCCGGCTCCCGGTTCGGAGACGCAGAAGGCGGCGACCTTCGGATCGTCCTCGTCGCCGTAGCACTGGGGGACCCACTCGGCGAGCTGGTCCGGGGTGCCGGAGGCGAAGATTCCGGCGACCGCGAGCGAGGTGCCGAACAGGGCCATGCCGATGCCCGCGTCGCCCCAGAACAACTCCTCGTTGGCGATCTGGAGGGAAAGCCCCGTGGGGTCCCCGTACAGGTCGGCGAGCGACTCGAATCCGTACAGCCCGATCCGTGCGGCCTCCTGGATCACCGGCCAGGGGGTTTCCTCCCGGGCGTCCCACTCGGCGGCGGCCGGGCGTACCACCTGGGCGGCGAAGCCGTGGACCCAGTCGCGCAGGTCGCGCTGCTCCTCGGTCAGGGCGAGGGAGAAGAAGCTCATGCGCTCACGCCTTCGGGATGTCGAAGTAGCGGGTCAGGCCGGAGGCGAGGCCGACGTCACCGGCGACCTTGAGCTTGCGGGTCATGAACATGGTGACGGGATTGCCGTTGCCGGAGACGAGCTTGAGGAACTCCGCGTCGCCCATCACCAGCGTGGTGCGCGGTTCGGCGTCCGACCGGCCGGGGGTGACCCGGCAGGCTCCGTCGGCTATCGCGGTCTCGTAGACGGCGTCGCTCTCCCCGGTGATCTTCCAGCGGATCAGCGCGGTGAGGCCGCCGGCCGCCTCGGGCCGGAACTGCTGCCTCATCCGGCCGAAGACCTCGCCGAGTATCCGGGTGCGCAGCTCGCCCCGCATGACCTCGGCGAGCTGCTTCGCGGACAGGTTCTTGACGATCCGGGCGAACTCCTCGGGCGCGACCGCCGCGAAGTCGAGCCCGGACAGGTCGTCGGTGAGGTTGCCGCTGCTGGTTCCGTCCACGCCAGTTCCTTACTCCAAAGTAAACTTACTTTTGAGTAAGGTAAGGGGAGCGGCGAAGCCCCGCAAGGCCGGTCCGGGGCAGGTCGCGGTGAGAGGAGCGGGCGGGAGGCGGGGGGTGCGGGGCGGTCAGAAGGGCGAACCGGGCAGCACGGCGAGTCCGGGGTGGTGTGAGGCCAGCACCTTGTTGGCGCGGGCCAGGTCGGACAGGGCCTGTTCGCGGTCGGCCTGGTCCTCGACGCCGAGCCGGGGGCCGCGGAACCTGCGTACCTCGCGGGCCGCGCAGTCGGCGTCGAACTCCGCCTGGAGGATGTGCGGCGGAATGCACGAACCGATCAGCGCGGCGACCCGGTCCGGGATCGGCACGGGGACGAGGAGGTGCGAGGCGGTCATGGGACGTTCCCTCTCGGATGGTTGGCCAGGAGGCGGTGCACGGGCCTGCCGCTTGATGGGCGGCAGGTTCCTTCCTGTGTACGGGACGCGGTTCCGGGTTTCTCGTCGGATACGTCTCCGTGTCGCAACCGTTTGGGACTGACCGTCTATTTCGCCTTACGCGCCGGTAAGTTGACCCGCCGCGCCGAACGTGATCCGGATCAGGGGGATGTGCCCGAGGCGCGGGAGCGCAGCCGCAGCGCGCGCAGCACCGCCTCGGTGGCGAAACGGCTCTCGGGATCGACGAGTTGGTCACCGAAGATGGTCTCCAGGCTCCGCATGCGGTAGCGCACGGTCTGCGGGTGGACATCCAGCAGTGCGCCCATCTGGGCCGCGGTGCCCCGGGTGTCGAGCCAGATCCGCAGCGTCTCGACCAGCCGGTCGCGGCGGGTGGCGCTGATACCCGCGACGGCGGCCAGCTCCCGCTGTGCGAGCTGGTCCAGCAGGGCGGGGTCGGACAGCAGCCACAGGGTGGTGAGGTGGTCCTCGCAGCGGATCAGCGGTGCGTCGTCGATCACGCCGGAGTCGACCAGCTCCAGGACCCGGCGGGCCCAGCGGATCGACTCGCAGGCCAGCGCCGCGGGAACGGTCAGCCCGATCGCCGCGCGGCCGGCCGGCAGGGCCTGTTCCAGCATCGATCTTCGTGCGTCGTCCAGTGTCCCGGGGATCAGCAGATGCGGCTGCGGGGCGCTGAGGTCGACGAGGAGGTCGCGGTCCGCGCTGAGCCGGTCCAGCTCCGCCGGGGCGCGGACGGCGACCAGGGTGACCTCCTCCGGAAGCGCCCACCCGACCTGTTCGCACAGATCGGCGATGGCGCTGCCGGGCGCCGGGCGTCCGGCGAGGATGAGGTGGAGCAGGCGGCGGCGCAGCGCCTCGCTGTGCTCGCCCGACTGGGAGTGCACCTCCTGGAATCCCTCGCGGGAAAGCGATTCCAGTTCGTCGACGTAGGCGAAGAGCGCGTCGGCGAAGCTCAGCATCAGGGTCGGGGACAGGTGATAGCTCTGTCCGACCTTCTTCGCCCGCCGCAGGGCCACTCGTGCGCCCAGCCGGTAGGCCCCCTGGAGGGTGTCCATGCTCCGGCCCTCGTACGCCTCGAACCGTCCGAAGCGCCGGCACATGTCGTCCCGGAGCGTGGTGGAGGAGGAGGGCTCGGCCACCAGGTCGACGAAGGAGGCGAGGCTCTGCTCCACGCCCACCCGGATGGCCTGCCCGGTCGGACCGTCGAGCAGTCGGGCGTATTCCGGATAGGCCCGGGTCACCTCGACGCCGATTTCCTTGATGAGGCTGGGCAGTTCCGGTCGCATGATCGCCGCGAATTCCTGCGGGAGCGGCCCCAGCGGGTCCTCGGTATCCAACGGCTGTATGAGATGTGACATGACAAGTCCCCTTGCTCTCGGCGCCCGGTGGTGGGGTGAGGCGGTGGGGGAAAGCGCTCCCACGAACCGACAGGTGCGTACCAAGTTCGCGACGAAGATAGACCAACGAACAGGCACTGCACACCACTTGGACAAGATCGAAGTGCAGGGGGCACACATCCTGGCCGCACTGTGCGACTTCCGTGCAGGTCGGGCGGTGCTGCGCGCTTTCGGACAATGAATTTCGGCCGCCTGCTCCGGCGATGACAACAAAGCCCTTCCGCCGCCCCGAAGTGTTCCCGATGGGGTGCGCGCTACGTCGGTCGAACCGCGGGGCGGAGGGGCTCGCAGGCGGTTCACCATGACGAATGTGAACGGGCGTTCTCTCGTGGTCGGATACTTTCGGCCGCATGGCTGATTCGCGCACCATTCGCGCGGGAGTGGAAGCGGAACCTCCGCGGCCCCTGCCCCCGCGGCGCAGCGTGCGCACAGCACGCGGGGTTCCGGTCGTCGGTGCGCGATTCCCTGCCCCGGGGTGCGCATTCCTTGACAAGGAAGCGGCGCCCCGATGCTCATTTCCGGATCAAAAAGAGTGTGGTGCAAAGAATCTTAGACGGACGGATTGTGTCGCCCTGTTTCCCGCGAGTAACATCACGCCTCGATCAATTCGGTCACGAAATCTGCCCGAAATTTGATGCTCCGATCCTCCGCCCCCGGGCCCACCCGAGGCTCCATCACCGTCGAGAAATCGTCGCGGTGCGGGCTCGCGTTGCAGAACCGGTCAACTTCGTGCACGAGGCCGCGCCACGGCGGCCGACAGAGGGGACGACATGAGATCCGTTTCCAATCGAACCCGCGTAGGTCTTCTCGCGGCGTTCACGGCATTCAGCGCTGTGCTCTCCACCGGCTCGGCCACCGCCGCCACCCAGCTCAACGGCGACTGGGCGCCCTTCGACCGCTGCCCGGTCGACGCGCCCGCCATGCTGGCCGCGGACGGTGTCAACACCATCGCGACCTGCATAGCGTCGAGTTCGGCCACCGGAACCATCACGCTGGGCAAGACGAAGGTCTCCACCGGCAACACCGATCTGCAGCTCGGTGTCATCCAGCGACCCGACGGCGCCGCCTCGCTGGTGGCCCCGCCCGAAGGGGCGCTGACCGCGGACCCGGCGGAGATCCCCGGTGGGCTGATCGGGCTCATGTGCCCCAGCGGAATTCCTCTCGTATCGGGAATCTGCCGCCAGCTGACGGACAACAATCTCAACCGTGTGACGGCCACCATCGAACCGGCCGGAGCGCCGCGCGACTTCAATATGAGCGCGGCATTCTCCACCGGTGAGCCCATTCTCACCATTCCGGTCCGCATCCACCTCAAGAATCCGTTCCTCGGTGACAAGTGCTACATCGGGACCACGTCCAACCCGGTGCTCCTGAAGCCGCAGAACGTGACGGCGCCGAGCCTCTCGCTCCAGCGGTTCTCGGCCGACGGCACGCCGAACGACGACGAGGGCGAGATGGGGCGCTACACCTTCGCCGGCGCCGACCAGGGTGACGCCACGTTCGCCGTTCCCGGGGCCAGCGGCTGCGGTGCCGGCCTCCTGGACTGGGCGGTGAACCTCAAGACCGGTCTCCCGTCCGCCGCCGGAAAGAACAGCGTGACGCTCGACGCCACCACGACGTACTTCGGCAGCCCCTACGACCCCGCCGGCCTCGCGCCGAACGAGGGCAGGAAGCTGTCCGAATTCTGGCACTCCGCGAAGCGGTAGGCCCCGCTCCCGATCCGCCGGACCCGCCCGCCCCGACCCGAGTACGAGGAGGTGATGCGCGACCCGCCCCCCAGTCCGTGTCCGCGCACCTCGACACGAGCCGGTGACGTGGACCCGCCGAGCGCCGCACCGTCCGGCACGGCGAGCAACTGAGCAAAGCGCCTCTCCAGTCACGTTCAGTCGAATCCCCAACGGGACGAGAAAAGGGAGTACCCCCATGTTCAAGCGAACCGGTGTCCTGACCGCGATCGGTGCCGCCGCGGCATCCGTCGTCCTGGCCGCCCCGTCGGCCGTCGCCGCGCCGACCAGCTGGACGATCAGCCCGACCGGCGCCTTCAACGGCAGCGCCGGGGTGACCGTCCTGACCGACAACAACGGCAACAAGATCCAGTGTGCGACCTCCGCGGCCTCGGGCTCGGCGCCGACCTCCCCGGTCGCCGGGAGCCCGGCCAAGCTCGCGTCCATCTCGGGGATCTCGTTCAACTCGCCGTGCACCGGGCCGTTCAGCTCGACGTGGACGGTGACCACCACGCCGCCGTGGGAGATCTGGGGCCTGGACTACACGGCGGGCGCCGGCACCAACTCCACGGGCCAGGTGACCGGTGAGATCAGAGCGATCAAGGCGAAGGTGTCCGGGAACAGCGTCCTCGGCCCGTGCACCTTCGACGTGACCGGCAAGGTCGCTGCCAAGTACAACAACCCGACCCTGAACGGGAGCAACGGCACGCTGAACACCGCCGGCGGCGGGCTCACCCTCGCCATCGCCAACAAGGTCGGCGGCGGCTGCGGCATCGTCGGCACCACCGCCAGCTTCCAGGGGCTGTACACCATCGTGAACGCGGCGACGGGCAAGTCCCCGGTCATCAGCGGGTGACCCACCGCCGATGACGTCCCGTACGTGAGCGTCGGGGGGGGGGGGGGGGGCCCCCCCCCCCCCCCCCCCCCCCCCCCGCGGGGCGCCCCCCCCCCCCCCCCCCCCCCCCCCCCCCCCCGCCCCCCCCCCGCCCCCCGGCGCCCCCCGGCGCCCGCCCCCCCCCCCCGGCCCGGGCGGGGGGCCCCGCCTGCATATCCTGGCG